>CAMCYI010000001.1 GCA_945883845.1 Bacteriovorax stolpii
TAGGCGAAATTAGACCTACTTCATTCACTCAATAACCCAAAGGCTCCACCCCCTAGAATACAATGTCGGCCCAAAGGGCCATCTTTTATGGATTTTTTGTCATGAACTTCTTCAAACTTACTTGAAATTTACCGAACTCTCTTATTTAAGACCAAAATTAGGCATACCACTGCTTCGCAAATTTTTTTTGCTTAAAAATCGCCCGCAACTTCATCAAAGTAGTCGTCTTCAGGAGGTGCCCTCGGCGATCTGACAATTACTTCATTTGTCAGACTCCCAAGATGATTTAATATTTTTTGACAGACATGTTGCGAGGTGATCGTGGCCACCAAAGTAAGCGTAGTGCCGCAGTAATCGCAGTTACTGAGTTCATATTTAAAAACGTATTTTAATAATTCGCTCCATGGTGTGCGGTATACCTTCTTCTTAGTCTTCACTTTCTTAGGCCTTGCCAAACTCGTTATTTCGAACCTCTTTTTGTGGCGTGCCCCAAAAATTCCAACGTAACGGATAAGATTTTGTCTCGGTGGTGGTATGAGCGCTATTATGCGCTTAATGAATTGATCTGGAGAAAATTGCAAATGGGTTGTTCCATCTGTATAGGGAGTTTTGAGCCGTAACCTTACTTTTCCAGTTCCTTCATAGGTAATCCTCTCTTTTGCAATCGGCCCTCGCAGAATGTAACGGCAAAGCCTCTCCAGTTCGGCCCGTTGATGGGCCAGGATTTTAACGCTCGCATGTAAGCTAAAACCATCATCGTAGGAGCAACGCTTTCCAACAAATTCTCTAAATGGTGGGTCCCAGATTTTACCAATTTTTAGTGGAAGCTGAAATTTCTCATCTCGATTTTGTACACTCTGGGCTTGAAAGTCAGATTGATCATTACAAGCATGATCTTCATGCTCAAACTTTTCTAATAATCTCGTTAAGCTTTTTTTTAAAGTACCATTGAGTTGAATGACTTCTTCGTGGGAAGGAATAATTTCAAAGAAGGCTTCATCTCCATGATCATTTTCATAATAGACTCCATCGATATAAATCGTATGGAAATGTACATTTAGATTCAGTGCTCCACCAAAACGCTGCACAACTGTAATCGCTCCGGTCTTGGGATTTTTGAGTTTGTGAATTATTGCTTTGTTTTCATAATGGCGATTAATTGAGCGATGAAAAATCGCCAAGGCTTTTCTTAAGAACTCAGGATTTCTTGCCAGCAAAAAACGGTACGCATAGGGCATGCTTAAAACCCACTGTCTGGTAGGCACTGCTGGTATAACTTCCTCAATCAGATGTTTGGCGGTATCCGACATTCTTCTACTCGTGCAACTTGGACAAAGCGTTCTCCCTTTGCAACTAAAAGCAATAAGCTTATCTTTTTGACATAAGGAGCAATGAAACCTTGCCATGCCGAAAGCTAAGTTTCCGCAGGAAAGATACTTTTTAAATTCCCGTTCAAGATGAAAAGGCAGGTGTGTTCCATGAATTTCTTTATTGAAAAAAACTTGACGATAATTTTCTCGAATCAAATGGTGAAGGTCAGAACTGTATGGGTCGCGAGCAGTGTACATTTAGGGGTGCATGCAAGGAACTGTGACTGGTTCAAATTTGCTAAATGATTGATCCTTCTATTTTCTAAAGCAGTCAGAGTGGATTTATTTGTTCCAATAAAAGGAGCCGCTTTATTCAAGGACAATCCCCTTCTTTCTCTTAAGGCCCTAATGGATAGAGTAACTAAACGATCCTGAATAGTTAGATGCTCAATTTGAAATGGATGACGACAATACTGAACAAGACCAAAGGCCCTAAGCCAAACCGAAGCCAGGCAAAAGCCAAAGTTTGTTATGCTGAGTAATGTCGGGTGATGTGACGGAGACAGAACTTAATAACCTCTAGAAACTTCTAGGTGAATGATTATAGAAACTTGTCTGTGTTTATTTTTGAAATTGAATATTAACATATAGAGAATGGCGCACTCTGAGGGATTCGAACCCCCGACCAATTGGTTCGAAGCCAACTACTCTATCCAGCTGAGCTAAGAGTGCGTTGGCAATACTCTACTGCACTTCCGCAAGCCTTGGCCAGACTGAAACTTCCCTTACAAGAGCGAGGTAGTTCTTCATCACGTGCTTGGTGTAAATGTTCGGCTGAATGTTTTTTGAAAGGAATCGAAGAAGTGAAGTCTCACCCATATTGTATGCTGCAAGGTAAAGGAAACCAGAGCGCGGGCTGTAACGCTTTTTGAGGTATCCGAGGTACGCCATGCCTATTCTTATGTTCATGACTGGGTTCCTCAGAGAATGAGCGCCGGTCCATTTCTGCATGGTCATAGAGGCTATCCATTTAGCCGTGGAAGGGCGAAGTTGCATCAACCCTATCTCACCTATGGGTCCCATCGTGACAGGGTTAAAATTCGATTCTCCGGCGATCACCGCTGTGATGATCATCGGATCGATTTTGTGTTTTGCAGCTTCGGCCATGATGGTGTTGGCAATGGGTCCGGCCTGATAAGTATATTGTTGAGGAAGACGACGTCTGAAAATATCAAAAACTTTTTCGCGCGTTTTGAAGTGTTCTTCCTCTCCAGTACGCACACTAAAAGACGGTCCGGCCTTCAGGGCGACGAGCCCGGCAATTAAGAAAAACAAAATATAAACGACTGTCTTCAGTGCTTTCATCAAGGAGATGAGTACAATTCACAGGCCAGAATCTGGGAGCGTTAAGTTGTTAATTTCAAGATTGAACTCAGGGTTTCTGAAGGTAAACGTGGGAAGTAGAATGTCTATTTTGGACGGCCCTGAGCGAAATGTCAGGGGCCGTGAGCGTTAATTTTCGGGTTTCTGTTCGTTCTTCTCGACGTTCAGAAGCTCATCGACTTCTTCCACATCGAACTCAGTAAGTCCGTATGGATTGTCTTTCGAGTTCATATCTTCATCGAGGTAGCGTTTACCAAGATTCTCTTCGATTTCATCAACCGAATCTGGATCAGAACTTTGCTTCTTCTCAATGTCATTAAGGTTTTCACCCTCAAGGAGTTTATCTTCATCGAGTTTCGCATCGTTCAGAATCTTCTCAGCACTTTCGATTTCATTTTCGAGACGCTCGAGAGCTTTTAGATCGCGTTCAGAATCCTTGATCACAGACTTCTCACGCTCTTGTCTTTCAAGTTCAGCAAGCTCATCTTCAGTAAGCTGGATTTTATCAGCTTGCTTCAGGAGATCGTCGTTCATATTTTCAAGGTTCAACTCAACATCGAGTTCATCAAGGGACTTGCCATCAATGAGTCCGCGGTCACCACGAAGGCGTGCATCGCGTGCCTTAATTTCTCTTAAGTGGGCTTCTTTCGTTTTCGTAGCGGCCACATCACCGGCATAGAAGTCACGGCGTGAGTTGATCACAAGACAAGTAGCAAAGTTATCAGTGAGCGTGATCACAGCAAGCTCACCCATGAGGTATGTTGGCTGGTCAGTGATGTTCATTTTAGTAAGACGATCTTTAAATCCATAAACTTCGAAAACGTTCCCCATTTCCACACCGTCTGCACGGCCACGGTCGATATAAACGACGTCACCCTGCCCGATGATGTTCTGGCCCGGAGCAAATGGAGAAACAACGGCCGCTTCAATCAGACGCGAATTATAGGTGCGAGTAATGCGATCCATTTTAGGGGTATATACGGTCACACGGTCGCCACGCTGTGGAGTACCGGAAACTTCCATGAATTCCACTTCCCACTTCTCCTGAACTTTTCTGACAATCTTAACCTGGCCAACGATGGTGTACTTATACCCTTCGCGATCGGAATTCTTATGAGTGATTTTTCCACCGGCAGAGTAAATAGAGAATTTATCACCCGGAAGTGCATTGATGTTCTCATCAAGCTGAACGTAGGCACGGTCACCCTGGACGAAAAAAATATTTTCGTCAGGACCGTTCGTAATAGCACCGAAATCCTGAACGATGTTCGTCGTCAGGAACGTAGAAAGGTAAAACCCTTCTTTAAATGAATAGAAAATGCGCGAATTTTTATCGAAGCCTGACGGATCGTAATTTTTAGGAAGAACAACGGAGAACTCACTGCGAGGAGGCTCGTAGTTTTCATACTCACGGTTTAGTGCTTTCTTCCCTGCTCTTTCCAGATCTTCCATCGTCTCATCAGATGCATACTGGAAATAGATCCCTTGCTTCTGAAGATCGTCTTTTTCTTTCACCCAGCCAGGAGAATTGTTTTCGCCGTAATTTTCCATTGCCTCAGGCTCTGCTGATCCAAGTGAACCAGGTACTGCCTGAAGTTCGTCATCAGTAAATGCACCAAGTTTGAATTCCGGCGCAGCCGAACCACTTCCGGTTGTGAATGAGAGAATCATTCCCGGCTCAATAAAGTGTGGATTTACGATATACGGATTTAGAGACCAGATCTTTGGATAGTAAAACCCCGTACCGAAAAGTCGTTTTGAAATTTTAAAGAGCCAGTCGTCTTTAACGACTGTGTAAGTCTCTCTCTTGGCGGCCGTAGCCACTTCATTCCATTCGTTATCTGAAATCTGACCCTGAATGTTCTGAGCGACAACGAGAAGTTCGCGCTCTTCCTTACCCACATCAAAGATAGAAGGTTGGTCTACTTTCGGATCATTGTTCTTAGCTGTTTTCTTTTCTTCAGTCAGCTCAGACGGCTTGGCCGGTTCGAAAGATTCAGCCTCAGAAGTTTTGTCTTCCGGCTTAAATCCTTCTTCGTTATCAAGATCATTCTTCAGAGCTTCCAGATCATCTGCATCTGATGAGGCCGTTTCAGAAGGAAGTGATTCGAGAGTATCAATGGAGTCTGTGCTCCCTGTTGAGAGCGTATCGGTTCCACCGGTGATCTTCGTCTCTTCAGAGGGCAGAGTATCTTCGAGAGAATCGAGATCAACAGTATCTGTCGTGACATTTTCTGGTTCAAGAGGAGTGGTTTCACTGAAGGAATTATTATCACTTGATGTTGATGGAGTCGCTGTTTCGATAACGGGTTCATCAACGGGAGCAGTTGAGATTTCGCTTGTAGTTGAGACTTCTTCGACCGGAGATTTTTCTTCGAGAAGAGTCTGAAGATCTTCATCATCAAGATTGTCTTCCTGTGCGAAGGCCGGAGCGGCATTCGCAATCAGGGCGATCAAAATTAGAAAATGAACCTCTTTTCTCACTTAGACCCTTAGTTGGTTTCGAACACGTCTCGAAGCATGGATGAGTACTGGTCTTTCTTCGAAGGAATGCCCAGTTTATCACTACAAACAGCTGCGTATTTTAAAGCATCAAGTACGACACCAGAGTAAGCATGCTTATTAATCACGTCCTCAAAAACCTGAAGAGCGAGATCAAACTGCTGTCTACTATAGAGAAGTTCACCGATTTGTTGTTTCGCACGAACGCTGATTGCAGGGACTGCCTGAGTTTCGAGTCCCTGGAAAATTTTCGTCGCTTCGCCCGGGTTCGACGTTTTCATCGAAACACCACGACGATAAAGATTTAATTGCTCTTCAACATCCCCTGAAACTTTAGGCGCTACACCTGCAGCAGCACCTGCTCCCGCACCACTGAAGACATCAACTGTTTCCGTCTCGACGTTGGGAGATGGGGTTGCAAAGTTTTCTGATTGAGCGTTTTTCAGATCGTCCGTGATGGATGATTGCTTAGGATTTTTATCTTTAAGTGATTCGTATTTTTTCGAAAGCTCTTCGTATTTCACGAGAAGCTGATCGTACTGTTCACGAGGAACTGCACGCATCGTACGTTTGCTGTTGGTGCGCTCATCATCTTCAACTAAAGATCTCTGAAGATCTCTATACCAAGAACATGAACTCGCTAAGACAAGTAATGACGCAACAGTTGTGATCGATCGAAATTGCAAAGCGTCCTCCATGACATAACTTCTTAAATTTTTTGACTTTCACTCTCTTTTATTTTAATTCCTTATCTCCCTTAGTCAAGGAAACTATGACACTCACCTTTCAAGAGACCAAACAGCTCTACTACTGCGTTCTTCGCATGCCGAAGGATGATGCTTATTTTGTGTACTTCACACTCGAAAGTAACGAGGGCCTTTGCTTCTACTCAACACTGGATGATTCATTAAAGGGGCAGTATCGGGATATGGAATTGAAGTGCCCGATTGAACTATCGGGGCACTTAAAAGAATTAATATCCAGGCTTCAGCAGGACATCCGCCTGGATATTCTCGAAGAAAAAATTATCCAAGACTCTTAAAGAATTTCAATACGTCGTCGTGGTGAGATTTCGTATCTACCTTGCTCATGACTCCAACGATTTTACCTTCCCCATCAATCATGAAACTTTGGCGCATAATTCCCATGTAATCACGGCCCATAAAATTTTTCATGCCCCATGATCCGTAGGCCTTTGCCACTTTGTGGTCTTCATCTGAGAGCAAAGTGAAGTTCAGGTGATCACGATCTTCAAATTTCTTCAGGGACTTCTGAGGATCGCCACTAATGCCGAGAACGACAATGTTATTAGCTTTGAGTTCTGCCTGAGCGTCTCTCAAGCTGCAGGCCTGAACAGTACACCCCGGAGTCATGGCCTTAGGGTAAAAATAAATGACGACATTCTGTCCACGGAAGCTTTCCAGAGAAACATCTTTGCCGTTCTGGTCTTTCAAAGTGAATGTAGGGGCGAGAGAACCGAGTTCAGGAAGTTTTGTCGGGGCAACAGCTGGTGCCTTCTTCATTTTTGGAGTACCGGTTGTCTTAACTGCCTTCTTCTGGATCTTTTTGGCAGGTTTTGTAGCTACTTTCTTTGTCGCTTTCTTTGCTGGTTTTTTGGCAGCTTTCTTTGCCACTTTTTTCGTCACTTTCTTTGCCGCAGCTTTCTTAGTCGCTTTTTTGGCAATTTTTTTTGTCGCAGCTTTCTTAGTCGCTTTTTTGGCAATTTTTTTTGTCGCCGTTTTTTTCTTCACTTTTTTCTTCGCCATGGTGAGCTCCTTACCAGTGATCCCTGAGAGATCGTATTTTTTTGAACAATTCTCTCTTAATCACCGACTCATCCTCAAGCCTTATTTCCGGTGTAAGCCTTTGACGGATTTCTTCGGAATCAAGACGGAAGAATGGATTCACACCCATTTCTTCTTTCAATGTGCGCGGTCGTCTGTTGTCTTCAGACTCTCCCTGAGCAAGACGAATGCCTTCCAGAATTTTTGCGTTTTCAGGTTCTAATGTGGCGGCAAACTCCAGATTGCGAAGGATGTAATCGTGGCCGGGGTAAAGAAGGATATCGCCAGGAAGAACTTTTAATTTCCCCGTTGTTTCATAGAGATCATTAATGTTCCCGCCATTCTTACAGTTCCCCACTCCGGCGTTAAAAAGAGTGTCTCCGGAAAAAAGAGAATGCCTGATTCCGCCACTCGAGATGAAAAACACCTGATGCTCCGGGGTATGACCGGGAGTGGGAAGAGTTTCCAATGCATGTGTCTGATTAAGCTGGATGGTTTCTTGCGGTGATAAAGTCCTGACTTCGGTCTTAAACATCTCCATCAGTGGGATATTTCCGCGAATGTGATCAAAATGCTGATGAGTGTTTAAAATTCCGCGCAGATTCAGATGATTTTCTTTGATATACTCACTCAAAGGCCCTGCTTCGTAAGGATCAATCACCCAACTCTCCCCGGATTTATCATCCAGGATCAGGTAACTGAAGTTACGAAGCTCATTGTGTGCATAAAACGTTTTCACCTGGATCATATATGACGAACCTTTATAGCTACTATTTCCAAGTCACTTTCATCGCAGCCATTGTGATCAATCACATGACAGAAGTCTATCTTGCACGAAGGCAACAGGCAGTACTGCGAAATAACTTAGCCGAAGTACCGGCCGAGTTTAAAAACCACCTCACACTTGAAGAGCATCAGAAGGCCATGCGATATGCGGGTGCCAAACTTAATTTTGCCCAGCTCCATCTCATCTGGGAAGCCGCTGTTCTTTTTTACTGGTTTCCTTTTCGCGGAATAGAAAAACTGATGTTTGCACTTCCTGACTGGGGATTGCATCGCGAGGTACTTCTCCTGGTTCTTTTCATGCTGGCCGGTTCACTCATCAATCTACCTTGGTCACTTTATTCAACTTTTGTACTCGAGGAAAAATTCGGATTCAATCGCACAACGTGGAAGATTTATCTTATCGATAGAATGAAAGGTGCCGTTCTAGGTGCTGTCATTGGACTCCCTCTGCTTTACGCTCTCATTTACTTATTTCAAAAATCCGGAAGTTTGTGGTGGATGTGGAGTTTTATTTTCCTCACGGGCTTTCAATTTATTCTGGTCTGGCTATATCCGACATACATAGCCCCTCTCTTTAACAAATTCCGTCCCCTCGAAGAGAATGGTATTCGAGAAGATATTGAAGGTCTCGTGACTAAAGCGGGCTTTCAGGCAAGTGGCGTCTTTGTCATGGATGCATCGAAAAGAAGCTCTCACGGAAATGCTTATTTCACGGGGTTTGGTAAAAGCAAACGTGTGGTCTTCTTTGATACTCTTCTCACTGAACTTGAAAGAGGTGAAGTCCTCGCCATTCTCGCTCACGAGCTCGGTCACTTAAAACTGAAACATATTCCCAAGTCTCTTGCGCTGTCTCTCGTGCTTTCTTTTGCAGGATTCTGGATCATGGGACAACTTGCTCCGCAGGAATGGTTTTACCGCGGACATTTCATCCGTCATGTTTCGCCGGGAGTTCTCTTGTTGATTTTCACGCAGGCAATACCGCTGTATACATTTTGGTTCTCACCATTTGGTTCATGGCTTTCACGTAAACGTGAGTTTGAAGCTGATGCCTATGCAGCAAAAGAAACGAAAGCATCGAATTTAATTTCGGGGTTACTAAGACTATATAAACAGAATGCTTCACCAGTCGTGACTGATACGCTCTATTCAAATTTCTATCACTCTCATCCGCCCGCTCTCGAGCGGATTAAGAAGCTTCAGTCACTCGAATGAAAGTCCGGTCAATGACTGCCTGAGGAAGTTCAGGTAAGGCTTTCGGTATTTATCTACTTCATTATGAAGTTCGTGGTAGCCACCAGGAATCACTTTCAACTGGCAATTTTTTTCAATTTCCTTGAAATACTTCTGAATCATTTTGGGATGAACAAGTTCATCTTCAGTTCCCACTGAACAGAACAGCGGACACTCTGCTCTCAAGGGTCTCGAGAAAACATCCCTTGCCGTCCGGAGGATTTCGAGAAAAAGATGCGTATGAATTTTTAGCTCGTTGAGTTCATCTTTAACATAAGCTTCGTAAACTCTACTGTCGTGAGAAAGTCTGCGCAGATTGAGAAGTCCGGAAACTGGTACAGAGGGAAGTTTTTTAAGTGAGTCGTAAACAAGTTCCGGGGCGTGTGCAAACAAAGGTCCTTTGAAACCAGGAGCAGCAACGGCCGGTGAAGAAAGATAAACTTTCTGAGGATAAAAATCTTTTGATGCCATATTTTGAAGATAAGCAGCAGTAATGAGTCCACCCATCGAGTGCCCAAACAAACTGTAGTCAGTCATATTGAAATCTTTCTTCAGGAATTCGAGAATCGCCTGAAGATCCTTGAGGTAAATCTGAAAATCTTCAACATAAACCCGTGGACCTCCACTCCGTCCATGTCCGCGCACATCATAAATGGCGATATTAAAATTCTGCGAGAAGAGTTTCAGCATGTATTCGTGACGGCCACCATGCTCGCCAAGACCGTGGGTTACGATCAACCATTTGGAAGAGCCTGTTTCACGAATAAGGCACTTTAGAAGTGTTCCATCAAAGGAAGGAATGTCACGGTACTCATTATTCATAAAAAACCCTTTCTGGAATGATAGCCTCTGCTATAATCAGAGGATATGTATTGCCCGGTTTGTTTTCAAAACGCATTAAAGATTAAGTCCAATGGGGTTATTAAACTCGCCTTTAATGGTAAGTCTCGGAACAATTCCCTTTTCACTTATAATCTCCAAAAAGAAACCCAAGAGCAACAACTCGTAAAACTTCGTGAGAAGGTTGTGGATTTTTTCAGCTTTTACGCTGAGTTCAATAACAAGACTCCGATTAAAACATTCGAAGCTTATTCGTGTGATTTTGTGTGCACGAATGGCTGCAAAATCGACATGAACACCAAGATCAATGTCGTGAGTGTGGTTTTCACAGCTCCCCTGGTCAAGGCCATGCTGGTTGAGGAAGGGAAAAAATTCGGGATTACGATCGAAGTTAACTTCAACAGTTAGATTGGTGTCTTCACTTTCATTTTGAATTCAATAAAGCCTTTTAAACGGAAAGTTTCCGGAACTTCATTTGCTTCCATGAAGGCGTCCAGTTTGACGGCGTTATCGGTAGAGATCAAATCAATCAGGCTGACTTCAGGAACTTTAAGATCCAGACACGTCTTTGGCGTACACTGCTCGATGAATGTCACTCCAAGTGAATCCAGGTTTTCGCGCTCCCTCGATATCACAACGTTGAAACTTTCTGAAACGACAGGATCTTTTTTCAGTTCAATCATCAACGTCTTGTTCAGTATGAAAATATGCTCAAAGAACTGACCCATCTCCGGATGGTCGAGGAGAAAGTTCTTCGTCTCGACAGGGCTCGTAGTCGTCGCAATGAAGATGTCTCCGTAATCCTGATTCCGAAGATAATCAGACGCGTGTTTTTTATCGTATTTCAAAATAAGCATCTCACGCGCCTTCTTTGGATTCGGCACTCTCGGATACAAGCTCTCACCAGGATTAGTTTTAAAATATCCCTGCAATTTTTTTTGCGTCTGCTTGTCGACTTTCTCTTCGAGGTTGAAGATCGGTCTCCAGTTCTGGCGATTTCCAATATGATGAGTACGGATCATGATCGCCATCTTGGAAAGGAAGTCGAAGTTCACATCTCCTTTCCCTTTAAAGATGCGCGTAAGCCAGTCGAAACGGCGGACACCCTGAGTGTGTGGCTCAATGTAAAAGAAAACTCTCTTGAGATGAATGTCCTTCAGGTAATTGCGGGGAATTTCAGGAATGGGCTGAACCAGAGACATGGTTTTTTTCCCGGCCCCCAGACCCACACCGATGTTCATGAACGTGCGGGCAAACCCACTCAAAACCACTCCCAGATCCGGAACTTCAGAGGCGACCTCATCAATCTCAGTCAGAGGAATAAATGCTTCAGGGTAAATAAAAACTCCATCACCGTACTCCGTCGCCAGAGACTGGGATTTAGGGCCTCCCTTAATAACGCTCTTTTCTCCACTGCCGCAGGCAGAGAAAAGAAGGAGGGCCAAGGTGGTGAACAAAATGAGCTTCGTCATGGTTATAAGTGCCTGATTTTATGAAGACGATCGCATTATACTCAGAGTGTCTAAAAAAAAACAGGTCCGTTTACCTTTTTACACTGCACAGGGTCATTTCTCCAGTCTGAAGAAGATGCAGATTAGAATCTACTCATCGTTCAAGAAGAGGATATTTAGCAATGAAGTTGGCACTCGTTTTACTAGCTATGTCGGTCTCAGGATGCGTGTTCGCGCAGACCTGGAAAACTTTGCCAAAAGGTGTCCGCATTGTTGGTTACAGAAATGTCACGACTTCTAAAATTGACTCCAACTTTAACCAATTCCGTTCTGAGACTTCTCTCGGTGCTACTTTTAAAATCGACGGTGCTACTCTCAATAATCTCAGCGGAAATTTTTTAAATCCCTCGAACATTGATCCGGATGCCGTTAAAGCTCTTACTGTCGGCGAATACGCAGTTGATGCTTCTGCGCAGGCCAATGTTCACGGAAGTGGTATTGGCTACGGTCTCACTGACCGGGTGATGTTCTACGCTGAGCTGGCCTTCTACAATGCCAACGTGAATGCTAATCTCAAGCGCACCAGAGGGAACTCTTATAAGAAAGTCGCCGACTTGCTCAGCCACAGCTCGGACCCTGCGATGCAGGCCCTCTCGGAAAACATCAACAGACTTCCTGACGTGAACGAAAAAACAATTCAATCTGTGATCACTGATTACTACGGATATAAACCTATCGGGACCTGGCAGGGTTCAGGATATGGTGATCTTGAAACGGGCCTCATGTTCAACGTTCTGGATCGCTCGACATGGGGAGTTCTCCTCTACCCTGGTATCGTTCTTCCGACAGGGAGACAGGATGATCCGGATATCCTCCAGGACATGGGATTCGGCGACGGGCAGTTTGATGCATTCGGAGAAATGGCCACAGGATACATTTTCAATGATTACTTGAAAGTCGGAACGACGTTTCGTTATACCTACCAGCATCCGACAGATAAAAAACTCCGCGTTCAACAGGAGCGCGACTTCACGCTCTCGCGTGAGAGCGGCACTTTCAACGTGAAGTACGGAGACAAAATTAACTGGATGTTCAACTCTACATACTCGATCAACGACTGGATCTCTGTCACTCCAGTTTACCGTTTCATGTACCAGATGCCATCGTCGTATAACTCTGATTTCGGCGACGCTAACAAGTACATGGCCTACAACTCAGACAAGCAGGAACACCAGGTTCAGCTGACAACATCATTGTCGTCGATTACGCCTTTCCTGAAGAAGCAGTTTCTACTTCCAGCACAAATCAACTTTAACGTCGTTCAGACCGTCGCAGGTAAAAACGTACCGAAAGCTAATCGCATCGAGTTTGAATTTAGAATGATTTTCTAGAAAGAACTAAAGAACGAGCTTGTAGCCTGTGCCCCAAACCGTCTCAATCCCAATATTGATCTTACTCATTTTCTTTCTAAGAGAGAAAATATGCACATCAATATTCCGCGAAGTCATTTCCATGTCTTTTTCAAAATGGTTGATGAGCTCTTCGCGGGTACTGGCAACGTCAGGGTGCTTGTAGAGGTGGTGGAAAATCACAAATTCACGCGAGGTGAGATTAACTGTAACCCCGTCCTTCATGATAGACTGAGCATCCGGAATGAGCTTCAATCCCACATTCATCAGGTTGTCTGAAAGAGAGAACACTTTTGAATACGCGTTCTCAATACGGACAAGAAGCTCGTCATAGTTAAACGGCTTCGTAATGTAATCATCGGCCCCACTCTGGAGACCTTCGATAATCTGATCCGGCTTATTATAGGCCGACATCACGAATACTGCCGAAAGCTTATCCTTAAGCCTGATCGTCTTCACAATATCGATTCCCTTGATGCCCGGCAGGTTCCAGTCAATCAGGTAGACACTGTGATCCTGAGGCTCCTTGAAAGAAAAAAATTCTTCGGCCGAAGCAAATCCATGAACGATGAAGCCATTTTTCTCTAGAAGATACTTAAGGGCACCAAGGATTTCACTTTCATCTTCAATTATAAAGACTGACTTTTTCATAAAAAACTCTCTTGCTAACCGACAACTGACGTCAATCACGTGTTGAATCATTCAAAACATTAGTTACATCTTACATAAACCTTTTCAGAATAGCGTTGAAAAAAGGAATTAAATCTTAAGAATTTTGATAACTTAAAGGATTAACCATTAAAAAGTTCTTAATCTAGGAAGAATGTTTTAGGAACACAGTCAATCGCAACTGCGGTGAGCTAGACTTTGTTTTGATAATTTTTTGAATTTGGGAAAAGGGCAAGAGTACAAATGGTGGGCGTTGAGGGGATCGAACCCCCGACATCTACCTTGTAAGGGTAGCGCTCTCCCAGCTGAGCTAAACGCCCATTTGTAATTGAGGAGCTCATATTATTGAGCAGCACTATTTCTGTCAATGAAAAGTGGCCCCTCACGAGCAAATTATTTTAAGAGAGTGGGCCGGAAGCTTTGATGTATTTAGCAGGAAGAGGATTTTCAAGATTGAGGTACTCCCACGAGTCACCTTTACGGACGCTGAACCATGTTTTCCCGTAGTCCGGTAGACTTTCGAGAGTGTAATTTTGCTCGATAAGTTGTTTCTTTTTTTCTTCGAGCTCTTTGACGTTGAACATGGACATGAATTTCCTTGGGAAAAAATTTTGGCAAAAAAAAAGCCCGGCTACAAGAGCCGGGCTTTGCATACTGAGACTGTTTGTACGTCTTTTAGTTCGCTACTTCAAGAGGAGCATCGCCATCGAGGACTTTGAGGGCACGTGCCTTCATGAACTCTTCCGGCTTCGTGAGATTCAGTGCCCAACGAAGAACTTCTTCAGCTTCCGTTACAGCGTGAATCGTCATGCCGTCTTTGATCTCATCAGGGATCTTCGCGATGTCTTTCTTGTTCTTCTCAGGAATGATCACCATTGTGATCCCGGCCTGTTTAGCAGCAAGAATTTTCTCTTTCAATCCACCGATCGGAAGCACGCGGCCTCTGAGGGAGATTTCACCTGTCATCGCAACGTCCTGACGAACAGGAATGTTGGCAATAGCAGAAGTAAGAGCTGTTGCCATCGTGATACCTGCTGAAGGACCGTCTTTCGGAGTCGCTCCATCTGGTACGTGGATATGGATATCATTCTTAGAATACCACTCGTGATCTACACCGAGACGGCCTGAGATCGAGCGTACATATGAAAGAGCTGCAGATGCAGATTCTCTCATCACGTCTTTCAGGTTACCAGTGACCTGAATTTTTCCGTTACCAGGAACTGTCACAACTTCAATGTGAAGAAGCTCACCGCCAACAGATGTCCAGGCAAGACCGTTAACGAGACCAACCTGAGGCTGGACTTCGATATTTGTGCGGTCATACTTCAGAGGGCCGAGATACTTATCAATCAACTTGTCAGTTATGTTGAACTTACGACCTTCCTTGATGTCTTCTGTCACAACTTCTGTCGCAATTTTGCGAGAGATTGTGTTCATCAGACGCTCAAGTTCACGCACACCGGCTTCTTTCGTATAGCCGCGAACGATCGTTGAGAAGATTTTGTCGGTAACAGTCACAGGATAGTTTTTCAACCCGTGAGACTCGACAGCTTTCGGAAGAAGGTACTTCTTCGCGATCTGCATTTTTTCTTCCGGAGTGTATCCAGCGATGTGAATGATCTCCATACGGTCACGAAGAGGACCTGGGATCTGGCTAAGATCATTCGCTGTCATGATGAACATAACTTTTGAAAGATCGTATTCACACTCGATGTAATGATCTCCGAATGACTTGTTCTGACCTGGATCGAGAACTTCGAGCATTGCAGCCCCCGGATCTCCACGGAAGTCAGAAGACATTTTATCGATCTCATCGAGGAGGATAACTGGGTTAGAAGTTCCGGCTTTTTTCAAAGCATGGATGATTTTCCCCGGCATCGCACCTACGTATGTACGACGGTGACCACGAATCTCAGCTTCATCACGAACGCCACCGAGAGAAATACGAACGAATTTACGTCCGAGAGACTCTGCGAGGGATTTCGCAATCGATGTCTTACCTACTCCCGGAGGACCAGCGAGACAAAGCAGAGTTCCGCGAGTGTCGTCTTTAACGAGTGAACGTACAGCAAGATATTCAACGATACGTTCTTTCACATCAGTCAGACCGTAGTGATCGTTATCGAGGATCTCTTTCGCTTTCGCTACAGAGTTATCGTCATGAGTGTATTCTTCCCATGGAAGTGAAACCATCCAGTCGAGGTAGTTACGAACAACAGCTGCTTCAGCTGACATTGGTGACATGGACTTGAGCTTGCGAAGTTCTTTGTTCGCTTTCTCACGTGCCTCTTCCGGCATTTTCTTACCTTTGAGTTTTTCTTCGATCTCAGCAGAATCAGATTTCTCATCACCTTTGTTGCCGAGTTCTTTCTGAATCGCATTCATCTGCTCATTCAGGTAGTACTCTTTCTGAGATTTTTCCATCTGCGTTTTCACACGTGAACGGATTCTCTTCTCAACGTTGATGATTTCGATTTCACCCTGCATCTTCTCGAGAAGAAGCTGGAGACGTGTATCAACGTTTGTAGCGTTGAGGATGTCTTGCTTCTCAGGGATTTTCATCGTCAAGTGAGCAACGATGATATCTGCGAGGCGAGAAGGATCTGTGATTGAAGAGATTGACATCAACAGCTCAGGGGGAATGCGCTTATTGAGCTTCACGTACTGCTCGAAGATGCTCTTCACCGAGCGCATAGAAGCTTCTACTTCTACATCGCTGTCGATGATGTCTGCACATTTATCAACCTCAGAGTAGTAACCATCATTCTCGCAACGGAAGTTTTTAATCTTCGCTCGGTACTTACCTTCGATGAGTACTTTGACAGTATTGTCCGGAAGCCTGAGCATCTGGATGATACTGACGACTGTGCCGATGTCGTAAACGTCTTCTCTCTCAGGATTCAACACCGAAGCGTCTTTCTGAGTTACGAGAAATAATTCGTTTCCGTTTTTTGCGGCTTTTTCGAGGGCGGAGATGGACTTCTCACGACCTACAAACAATGGCACTACCATGTGTGGGAATATAATCACATCACGTAGTGGAAGGAGTGGGAAGTTGTTACCAGCTTCAGACTTCTTATCGGACATAGCACCTCCTGCGCTCTTTCTGACTTCAGGTCTTTCAAACAAACCTCGTTCATGAGGTCTTAATTAAGTATCCCATGAATCCAACTTCATTTAATAGAAAAAAAACGCCCGGGAGTTTTTTTCCCGGGCGCTCTGTTTTGATCAATTTCTAATGTTTAGGACTGTAAGAATAATCGAGTTTTAACTACGATGCGTTTTCAATTTTCTTGGCCGATTTGGCCCCAGCTTTGGCTTCTTGCTTCTTCTTGCGGTCACCTTCTTCGAGGACAGGCTTCCCTTCTCCCGTAATTGATTCTCTTGTAATGATACATTTTGCAATTTTATCATTCCCAGGAAGGTCGTACATCACATCCAACATAACTTGCTCAAGAATAGAACGAAGTCCGCGTGCACCTGTCTTACGTTTAAGAGCAGTTTTTGCCACTTCGAGGATCGCATCAGGATGGAACTCGAGTTCAATGCCATCAAAGTCAAAAAGTTTTTGGTATTGCTTAATAACTGCGTTCTTCGGTTCAGTAAGAATTGATACCAGAGCGGCTTCATCCAGTTCTTCCAGCATCGCTGTAATAGGAAGACGTCCGATAAACTCAGGGATCAATCCGAATCTCACCAGATCTTCCGGCTCGATCGCTCCCATTTTCTCCATATGAGATTTTTCGTTTTTCTCATTGGTATTCATAGAAGTAAGTCCCACTGATTTCGACTTCGTCATACGCTTCTCAATAATCTTCTCGAGACCAACGAAGGCACCGGCACAGATAAAGAGAATGTTACGTGTATCGACCTGGATGTATTCCTGCTGAGGATGCTTACGCCCGCCCTTAGGGGGAACGTTCGCCACAGATCCTTCAACGAGTTTCAGGAGAGCTTGCTGAACACCTTCGCCTGATACGTCACGAGTGATAGAAGGGTTTTCAGATTTACGTGCAATCTTATCGATCTCATCCACGTATACGATCCCGCGCTGAGCACGCTCAACATCGAAATCACAATTCTGAAGGAGAGAAAGAATCACGTTCTCAACGTCCTCACCTACGTAACCAGCTTCAGTAAGAGTCGTCGCATCTGCGATAGCAAATGGAACGTTCAGATACTTCGCGAGTGACTGAGCGATGAGGGTCTTGCCTGATCCTGTTGGACCAGCGAGGAGAATGTTCGATTTCGCGAGCTCAACTTCATCACCTTCACGGGTAGATGACTTGTACGAAATACGTTTGTAATGGTTGTGAACAGCTACAGAAATAACTTTCTTAGCACGATCTTGTCCAATCACGTACTGATCAAGGTGCGCCTTGATCTCGTGTGGCTTGGGAACGTTATCAGTGCTTGTCTTCGCTACTGCTTTAACAGAGTCTTCGTAAATAATGTCATTACAAAGCTCAATACACTCGTCACAGATATACACACCTGGACCTGCGATCAGTTTCTTAACTTCTTTCTGTGTTTTACCGCAGAAGTTACAGTTTAAACTTCCGTAAGTAGCACCTTTTTCTTTGCTCATGTTGGCCTTTTTCTCTCGAGAACGTTATTTTTTAGCTACCGTCTTACCTTTAGGGATAATGATATTATCAATGAGTCCAAATTCTTTAGCACGGCCCGGGTCGAGATAATTATCGCGATCACACGCTCTTTCAACCTCATCGTATGTACGACCGGTGTGCTTAACGTAAATATTGTTCAACTGTTTCTTAAGATCCAGAATTTCGCGTGCCTGAATCTCGATATCAGTCGCCTGACCGCGAGCTCCACCAAGAGGCTGGTGAATCATGATGCGCGAGTGAGGCATTGAATAGCGGTGACCAGCTGTACCCGCCTGAAGCAGGAGCGAGCCCATAGAGGCCGCCATACCTACGCAGTACGTATAAACCGGGCATGTCACGTGCTGCATGAGATCGTAGATCCCAAGCCCTGCGTAGACGGATCCACCGGGTGAATTGATGTAAAAATGAATGGGAGCTTCAGGATCAGACTGCTCGAGGAACAACATCTGCGCCACGAGGAGATTCGCGACAACGTCATTTACTTCTGTCCCGAGGAAAATAATCCTGTCGAGGAGAAGGCGTGAATAAATATCGTATTGTCTCTCGCCACGGGCGGTCTGTTCAATAACGATGGGATTGGGAATGTAACCCATAGGTGTTGTCATGATGATCCTTTCCGAAACAATAATGGTTGATCTCTTTGTTCAGGCTTATCGGTAAAATGGCTCTTACTCTTGAGATTATTCTACTGAAAGTCGCTTAATGAAGAAGATAGGCACAGATGACCATAAATCAAGGTTTGGGAAACACCTTGTCTTGAATTATTCCGCTCCGGACCTTAGATTTGACCAACGTTTCAATTAAGAAAGCGCAATAAAAACCCCTTAGGAGTTACAAATGGCACGTTTAGTTGGTAATCCGGCCCCATTTTTTAAAGCCGATGCTCTTGTTAATGGCGTAAATAAATCAGTCTCTCTCGATGACTACAAAGGTAAGTGGAAAGTTCTTTTCTTTTACCCTCTCGACTTCACTTTCGTGTGCCCTACAGAGATCATCGCGTACTCTGATGCTGCTGATAAATTCAAAGCAATGAACTGCGAACTCCTCGCTTGTTCAGTGGATTCATTCTTCTCTCACCTTGCCTGGACGAAGCAGCCTCGTAATGAAGGCGGCCTCGGTGAAGTTAAATTCCCGATCATCGCTGACCTTGATAAAAAAGTGGCACGTGACTATGAAGTTCTTGTTAATGACGGCGTAGCTCTTCGTGGCCTCTTCATCATTGATGACAACAACATTGTTCAGCACTCGACGATCAACAACCTCTCTGTAGGTCGTTCTGTTGATGAAACTCTTCGTCTTGTTGAGGCCTACCAGTTCACAGCGAAGTCTGGCGAAGTATGCCCGGCAAACTGGAAGAAAGGTGCCGACACGATGAAACCAGATCCAACAGGATCAAAAACTTGGTTCAAAAAGAACGCTTAGATTACCTGATCAAATAGTTCAGTGACTTTCTGGGGGGCCACTTGGTCCCCCTTTTTCGTTTTAAGACGCGTTTTGTCACCATGAAATGACTCTAAACTCGGTAAATTATTCACCTTTTAGGCTGCGCGTGATGAGTAATCTTTTCAAAAATTCGTCATTGTAAAGTCTCTGGCTTTCCATCCCTATGGGATCTCTTTATAAATCGCTCATAAGACTTTTTGAATTTGAAGATTGCCAGTGTTGGCCTCAGGTTTGGATTGTTAGGGGGGAGAATGAACCAGGATGGATCGTTCTAAAAATTGAGGGGAACAATGATTAAGCAGGAAAACGTCATCGAGCTGGGTAATTTTAAAGATTACAAAGATGCCCGGGCCCAGGAGAAAAGATACGAATCGTATCTGAAGTCACTGGCAAATTCGCAACTCGAACTCGAAGTGAACACTCTTTTAGATGAGTTCGCTGAGGACAAGCAGGACAAAAATTATTTCTCGCGAGGACAATTGATCCTTCGGGAAATCCGCTCAAGAGCTCACGCCTCCGTGAGAAGAAAAATCGACATGCTGACTGACTTAAGATTGCTCTAAAGAACAGAGGCCCCCAAAAGGGGCCTCTGTCATTCTGCCTGAGATCTGGCTACGACCTAGATATTGGCAGAGTAATCGTCGGAAAGGTCTTTACCTGTTCGACGAGGCCGAGTTGTACGATTCTTCTGAACACCTGTATCGACATCACTATCAAAACTAACTTCGTCTTCATCAAGATCAGCATCTTCTTTGTCAGTGTTGCCTTCTTTCTTGGCCGGAGATCCTGTGTTTTTTAATGGCTGCTTCTGCATCTGTTGAGTTTGATTTAAACCTGGATCTGAGGAAGCGGTTCCGTTGCTGCCGAACTTCCCCTTTTCTCTGACTCCGCTTCGATCGAGATCAATCTCGCGATTGTCGCCGAGCTTACCTGGATTAATTTCATTTCTTTGCTGGTTAGAATCGAAGTTATTTTCGTCATTCGATCCAGTTTCATTTTTTTCATAATCGCGGGAAGGATTCTTTTTAATATCTTTCCCTTTGTTTGGTTGCGTTTGCATATAGGCCTCCATGTTAAATCAGTAGGAAAAAACCTACTCACTACACTACATATCAGCAGATCAGGTGCCAGAATTTGCTGCACACCTTCGTCATCATTTTAAAATCTTAGAGAGAGAATTCTCGAGTATCAAAATAAGTTATTTAAGATCCAGAGGGGAATATATCCCCGCATTCAAATAAAACTGAAATGCTAACCTGATGATAAATGACAAAAAATCCATGGCATCGTTGTTGCTCTTTCTACAGCAGTAAGAAGGAGTGTGAGCTATGTCTTCACGCATGATTATAGGGGCCACCATGGCGATCATGGGCCTCGTCTTTGCTTCGAGTTGTTCTCATGACGCAAAAAAAAAGTCTCCAAACGACTCCTCAAGGGACCTCGCAGGCCTTGGCGAAAGTTCCTTCACTACCGTCGAGTTTCCGAAAGGCCAGTCGGAGTTGAGCGTGGCGGGACAGAAAGAATTGCTGAGATTCATCACAGAAATCCGGAAGAAACACTCTTCCATTGAAGAGATCAAGGTTCTCGCCTGGTCAGATCAAGAGTACCCAACACGGACAAGCACATCTTCCCCAAGAGATGTGATCCTGGCCAATGAGCGTGCCTCTGAAGTCACGAGGATCCTCGAGATGAATCTCAAAGGTCAGGAGGATATTCAGGCCTTCAATATGGCGAGGAGGCCGGGAATGCTCAATGAAGCGTTCCGGACTGAGGACTATTCTATGAAAAAGAACGTTGAGATGGCAGGGGCCACGACAACGAGAAACAATAAGGGCCAGATGTCCTACAGTAAGGCGTCTAAAGCCGTCATCATAATCGATTATAACCGTCCCTGAATTGCACACCTAGGAGGACATATGACAAATAAAATTGAACCTGATTTCAGCCAAACAGTTTCCGAGATGAACATCGGAATTTCAGAGAAAGACCGCAAACTCGTTTGCAAAAGTCTTTCCAGACTTCTCTCAGACTCTTATCTCCTGTACCTGAAAACTCAGAACTATCACTGGAACGTGACAGGTCCACAGTTCCAGACACTCCATATTCTCTTCGAGAATCAGTATAAGGATCTCGCTGAGGCAGTCGATGTGATTGCAGAACGTATTCGTGCTCTCGGTGAATTTGCGCCGGGTTCGTTCACTGCATTTTCAAAGTTTACTTCTATCAAAGAAGAAACAGCCGTTCCGACAGCTGAGGAAATGATCCAGAACCTCGTTCAAGGTCACGAAGCAATCGTTAGTTCAGCACGTGAAACAATCGCCCTCACAGATACTTGTGAAGATGATGTCACTGCAGATTTGATGGTTGAAAGAATGAATGTTCACGAGAAAGCTGCGTGGATGCTCAGAAGTTTGATTTCACCAAATCGTTCTCACTAAGATTACTGACGGGTAGCTTTACCTATGAGTGAACGAAGAGTGGATGTTTTAAGTGCTTTTGATTGAACTGATTCTGATTCAAGGGTCAGTGAAGAACCAAGGAGCTTCTGCAAAGAATCTCTAAGGAGCTTTCGCTGACCCGCGGTCATATCCTGTTTCACCGACTTGATTTTTTCTTTCATATTGACCTTTGTTGCCCAGAAGAACAGCAATCTTCAGGCCACAACCTGATGCAAAGTCAAAGACTGGAGATTTGGGAAGAGTTAAAAAAACATGATGAAAAATGTGGGGAAAAACTGATGCGAATGGGGCAATCGGGACTAATGAAGACTGGTTTGAGCTTGCTGAATCATGTCTTCCATTTTTTCGAGCAAAGAATTGAGTGATTCTTTATCGCGATTAAGAGCAGCTTTTTCAATTTCAATACCCAAACCCGCCATTTGCGGGAATTCGAAAGTTATTGCATTACCTTTAACCTGATGTCCAAGCTTGGCAGCGTCTCTGTAGTCTTCCTGAGATAATAAAATCCTCAATTTTTCAATATCTTGAGTCCGCCTCTTCAGATATTTAATTTTGAGATCTATAGGTACATGCATGTTTGGATTTATCCTTTCCGTAGCCTTCTATTTTACCCGCCTCATTCTCAGTGGCAAATACTGAGGTCATAATTTATCTTAAAGCGAGCCTAGTGCGTTGTGTAAACTTTTCAAGAACTCTTAATTTAAACGTGATTTCGAGTATAAGAAACTCCTTCTTTCGGAGATAGCACATGAAATGGCCGGCATATTTTCTACTGATAATTTTAGTGGTTGCTTGTGACCCTTACGGATTCGGATTTAAGCTCAATCCGGCCACGATTCTCGGTGATGCTTTCGAGGCCATTCAGACTGAAAGCAAGGCCTCTTTCTTACGGGTTTCCGGGAAGGAAGCGTTTTGCATCTACGGCAACGACGAAGGAATGGCCTACCTGAAAAGGCACGCAACGATCAACGAAAGCGATATCAAACTCAATCTGAAACTTCTCAAAGAAACCTACTTCGATATCCCGGAATACGTAGGCTACTGGTCATACTTTAATCAGCGCTACATGATGGACGTAATTGATCGCAAAAGTGAAGATGTTCTCATCCAGGTCGTTGTCGATTGCCACTACGGAATGGATGGGCAAAAAAACGCAAATCACAGACGTCTTAAACGTGAAAAATACCGACGCAAGGAATGTAAGCTCACAAAGATTCTTCCAAAATCCTTTGAGGCACTTAAGCTACCGACGAAATGTAATGTCCTGAAGGTCGATCTATAACCACTGCAGACTTTTGTAGTCCTGAGTGATTTCCATTCTCAATCTGGCGATTTTATCACTGCTCTTATAGCCGAGGATGCGTGCGAGTGCTCGTGTTCTGGATTTCGTTTCTTCATCCGTATTGAACGAATCTACCAGAGTCTGCAGATAGACGAGATTTGAAGAAAAATGGGCAACGTAGCGCTCGATGATTTCCCGATGTGCAGGATCCAGAAAGACAAAACTCAAACCAAAACGTGATTTGAAAATGTTTTCCAGATCCTGAGAGAGTTGATCTCGTCTGACCATTTTCGCCCGGGTCTTGATGATCGTTACTTCCAGCTGATCCCGAGAAAAAGTCTGCAGACGGTAAAGGCTCAGGTCTTTCATCAGGGGGAAAGTGCTGACGGGAAACACCAAAGCCACTTCATCTTTGGTGGGAAAACTGGGAAGAAAATCCAGCAGCATTCCCTCTTCAGAAATGTTCCGCGCGGATGCTTTCAGCACGTTCTCACCGTCAGAATAAATGATGTCTTCACGATAAGGAGCGCGAAGATACCTTCTTTGGTACTGACCGTTCATCATAAGAGCTTCGAGGCAATCTCCGAGAGTGGCGAACGTTCACCGACCGAGAGTTTCACGTGAGCGACGATCTCTTCACCTTTAAGTTTATCAATGGTGTAAACGAGACCGTTGTTGAGTGAATCCAGGTACGGGTTATCGATCTGTTCAGAGTCACCTGTGAGAACGATCTTCGTTCCTTCACCAGCACGCGTGATGATCGTCTTGATCTCATGCGGGGTTAAGTTCTGAGACTCATCCACAATCATGAACTGCTGAGGAAGTGAGCGACCGCGGATGTATGTGAGTGGTTCAACGTGGAGGAGCCCCTGGTTAATGAGCTCATCCCAGGTCGTCATCTCGTTACGTGCGCGCTGGTTTCCGAAGAGGAAATCGATGTTATCGAAGATCGGCTGCATCCATGGACCCAGTTTCTCAGAAATATCTCCCGGCAAGAAACCCAGGTCGCGACCCATAGGAACGATCGGGCGTGAAACGAGGACACGCGAATAGTTTTGTTTTGTGATCGCACATTCGAGACCAGCAGCAATCGCAAGAAGGGTCTTCCCTGTTCCAGCTTTACCAACAAGTGACACGAGGTTGATCTCATTGTTCAGGAGAGCATCGAGAGCGAACTGCTGCTCAATGTTCTTCGGATGAATTCCCCACACGCCTTCTTTTGGCTTGATGAGAGGAACAATCCCGCCTTTCTTCGCATGGAAACGGCCGAGAACCTTTTTGAAAGGATTATTTTTATCAACGAGAATAAGATATTCATTCGGATAAATATTCTGAACATCACCTGGTTCAATTTTCAGGAAGCGCTCTTTTTCAAACTCTTCAATTTTCTCAAGATCAAAACCAACCTGTCGCTGACCAGAGTAGAGTTCATCAACAGTAACGTCAGTCGTCTCATAATCTTCAGCGTGAATATTCACAGCATCTGATTTCAGACGAAGGTTGATGTCTTTGGTGATGAGAGTGACATTATCGCCGGCATCTTTGAGATGCATGGCCGAAGCGAGAATGAGGTTATCGTTCACATCGAGTTTCAGGCCCTGAGTACTGGTACCTTTGTACTCTTTGGTGACACTGACCTGGAGGGAACCGCCATTATCGAGTGTGATTCCGTTAAAGAGTGATCCCTTACTCCTGAATCCATCAATGAGACGTGAAAAATAACGGGCGTTACGGCCATTTTCGTTTTGATCTTTTTTAAATCGATCGAGTTCTTCAATAACAGTGAGAGGAATGAAAACTTTGTTTCCAGTGCCGAACTTGTTAATGGCGAGTGGGTCGAGCAACAGGACGTTTGTGTCCAAAATGAAAGTTTTATTCAAAAAACTCCTCCTATCCATGGGGAATAACTCTTGGATTTTAGGATAGGAAATTAAGCGTCGAATGAAAAGTCAAATAAGCTCGCGTAGATAATGAATCGCTTCCCTTGCACTTGCTGGTATTTGGAACCCAGTTCCACGTCGTAAAAGCCGGCCGTAACCTTGAGAATGAATAAATCAAGCATAGCACCATAACTAAGGTAACCACTGTTCACGCCCGCCATGAGTTTGATTCCCGGAAGACCGAGCTCTGCCCCTAGACGCAGTCGCTTTCCGGTATCCATCTGTTCGTTCAGCCCGCGAACATCAAGCGAAAGAATGTAGTGAAAAATTTTGTAATCCTGCCCCGCCGCCATTCCAAAGTTAAACTGGCTTCGGATGTCAGAGACTTTAAGATCGTCGGGGTTTTTGTCGACCTTGAAACTTGTACCGCCCACGTCCAGCGCAGAAAGACCCATCACGAACTGAGATCCGTTACCACGGACAATGTGCTCAAGTCCGATGTCTCCACCGTATCCCTGTCCTTTCGTTTTTCCGAGAGCTGCAACAATGTCCTCGATTTTTTTCTTTCCGAGGGCGGAAGTCACTGTCGTGCCGGTTAAAGACATCGAGTCATTTATCCCGCTTCGTTCAATGTACTTACCGGTGATCCCGATGGAGGTCTGGGTTCCGGTTTTAGTTTTTTTTGAGAGCCTGTCAGGGCCAAGGGGAATTCCAAACCCGATCATGACACCTTTATCCTGTCGTATATCGATGTCGAGAATCGGCTGCGCGCGGTTTCGTAACAGAAGGTCGTAACTCTGGCTGGAGATAAAAGAAACACCGACGTTAAAGAGCTTGAACCCCGGAGCAAAACCAGCACTGGCGTGAACCGGATAATCCATCAGGACTTTTGAAGCTCCAACGGGTTCATCCGGAAAATCCTTGAAGCGATCGAGATCAGAAAGAATATTTGTTCCACTCAATTGCGGGTTGATAGGAAAAAGTTTGAAATCATTTTTAGGGCGCGCGAGTGAAGCCGGATTGTAAAAAAGGGTGAACTCATCATCGTTCACAGCAGTGAATGCGTCACCCATGAGAAGACCTTTCGGCGAACGCATGGTGTAGGGATAATCGAAAGCGAAGGCCTGAATCGATAACAGGAACAGGATGAGAATAAACTTCATTGCAGGCCCGCTTCGAACAGGAGCGCGAAAATGAGCTCCATGTTGTCAGACTCTGTGGAAGTCAGCATGAGTTTTTCACATTCAATCTGTGAAGTCGTATAAAGCAAAGTTTCAAGTGTAGCATCTGATGCGATGGCCGTATCCCGCAAGTCATTTATTTCATCACCTGCTGTCGCGATATCCTTGAACACATCACTAGTGGAGACATCGAGATTGTTGAGGATGTCCAGGATGTTCGTGAAAAGCATGAGGCCTTCACATCGTCTGCGATTCCCTCTCACTGCGTTTGGAGCCGTGATCGAGAGACCTGCATGGCCTGCAATATTTCCGTTACAACTTCCCCCGGTAGCAGCGCGAACGATCTGTGCGTTCGCATAAGTGTAATCAATAAAGCACGCATTCGTTCCGGAGCCTGCACCTTTTACACCTGAAGCATTTACGTCACCGTAGAGGTTGATGAATTTTCCAAGCTGCACGAGTGAATAAACAAGAACCTGAATTCCTGTGTCTCCGGCCTTGCGGGGACCGAAATCATCAGTCCGTTGCCTCTGAGAAGGCTGTTTATCTCCATCTGTCAAAATCGTTCCGATAGCTGTGCGCATGTCTTTGTAGTGATTCGAATCAGGAGTACTTTCAGCCGAGAGTGAGAGGATGGAGAGAGATTTCATGATGTCTTCAAACGATGACGTATCAATGGCCTGGACGTCATCAGAGATAAAATCAATCATGTCGAAGTCCGCACGACAGGCATAGGCCGAAGAAAGAACTTCAAGATAAATGGCATTGTCAGGTTGATTACCAACCTCTTCTAGAACATCAATGGCCTTGTCACACTCTTCATCGGAGAGATATGTGAGGGCCTGATCAATGGCGTCCATGACTTTCTGATCAGTTGTTTTCGCACAACCGATCAACATGAAGCTGAGAATGAAAATGACGAGCGTTTGCAAGGTTTCTCCTCTGAAAATATTATAATTCAGAGGAGAAACTCACCCTATCCGGTTAAAACTGCCTCAAGCGTGATTGAGATACCTGATGATTTTAATCAAAGCTTCCTGAAACGGAATTTCTTCAATCACGAGCGATAAGCGGGCGGAATTGGGTATACCAAAATCGTGCCCCGGCACAACGGCCACACCTTCGTTATTCAAAAGTTCATCGGCGATGAGTAAAGAGTGATCCTCTCCATCTGCCGCATACTTCTTAAACATCGGAGTCCGGCTAAAATCGAGCATGAAATAGAAGGCCGAGGTACTTTGATACCAGCAATGACCAAGGTTACCTTCACGGAATTTTTCCCTTAAAAAAGCAGCATTCAGACGAATGTGACTCTTCACAGGCCCCAGAAAGTTCTCAACATTTTTCAGATCGAAATCGATCAGCGCACGTTGAATGAGTGAGTTTGGTCCAGATGTTGTCTGGCCCTGGATGCGTGACATGGCCTCGACAACATTCGCAGGTGCGATGGCATAACCAATACGAAGACCAGTTGATGCGAGTGTTTTTGAAATCGCATGAATGATCACAGTTCGCTGGAGAAGTGAGTTATCGTACTGGTAAAAATAAGTGGGCTTCGGATCGAAATAACAGATTTCCGAATACACTTCGTCACTGATGACGATGACGTCTGGATTCTGGCGCATGAACTGAGCAAACTCTTTCATCCAGGCTTCAGAGTAGTGAACACCTGATGGATTATTCGGACTGTTAATGATGATGGCCTTCGTCCGTGGAGTCATTTCACGAGTGATGTCTTCAATCGCAGGAACGAAAGCATCGAACACATTGGACTTAACAGTCTTTGGAATTCCTCCCCAGAATTTCACCATCTCCGGATAAGAAACCCAGTATGGAGCGAGAAGAATCACTTCATCACCCGGATCAATGATGGCACCGAGAGCGTTGTATATTGAATGCTTGGAACCGTTACTGATAATCGCATCCCAACCCGTTTCAAAAATATCAACCGGAAGGTTGCGGGATTTCTCAATGTACTTGATCAATTTTTTTCTGAGGGCCATGAACCCCGCAGATGGCGAGTACTGATAACTCTTGAGAAAATTTAGCTGATGGTGAACTTTGTCGACAAACTCCAGCATAGGTTTGATAGGCAGCTGGCCACCGGAAAGATTATAAATAACCTTACCTTCATCAGCAAGCTGAAGGGCCTTTTCATTGAGCTTCATGGTGATACTATCTTGTATCCCCTTAACGCGTGAACTGAGTAACATACGATCTCTCTTGATTTAGCTTTTTAGTTTTTTAAGTTCTTCATGCACCAGTGGTGGAACAAACGGAGAGATGTCTCCGCCATGTGTATAGACCTCTTTCACCAGGGAACTCGAAATGTAATAGAGCTTCTCACTGGTCATGAGAAACACAGTATCGCAATCCGGATTAATTTTTCTGTTCATACTCGCCATCTGGAATTCAATTTCAAAATCTCCGGTAGGTCTGAGGCCGCGAACGATGGAACTGATATTTTTCTGGCGGGCGTACTCAACGACGAGTCCGGTCCAGCTATCGACTGAAACTTTCGGTTCATGAGCAAAAATTTTTTTCAGGAGGGAGACACGTAACTCTGTCGGCATGGTCGATTGTTTTGTGGGAGAAACTGCCACAAGTATGACGACCTCATCAAAAATCGTGCAGGCACGTTTGACGATATCAAGATGGCCATTTGTAAATGGATCAAAAGTCCCGGCATAGAGGGCACATTTCTTATCCAAGAAAATTCCTTTGGAAGAGCTCTTTTGATTATCTTATATCAGAAATCCTACGACAACAAAGTGATCTCCTTGCGAGAACACTTTAATAACCGAACGAAAAGCTCCGGTGATTTTCTCCTGGGTCGGCCCTTTCTTGAGATCAGACTCGACCCAGACTTCGCCTTTATAATTCTGCTTCTTGAGAAGGGCCAGAAGATCGACATACAAAGCGTGATCCTCATAGGGAGGATCGAGATAAACGATCGCATTTTCTGTATCAGTGAATTCGTAAGGAAGTTCTTTCTCGAGCCATTTGCGGGAATCAAGCTGCGTGACTTTGATTTTATCTGCATCAACATTGAACGACTTCACAATCCGGTCGCGATTGTCTTTGATCGTCAGGAATGATCCTTTTACCATGTCGTTGAGCCAGACTTTGTCCGCGTGACGAGAAAGGGCCTCGAAGCCAACAGCTCCTGAACCTGAACAAAGATCTATGAATTGATATCCCTCGAGGTTCTGGCGCCAGTCAAATAGCTTGCGCCTTACTACAACGGAGGTTGGACGAGTCGTGTCTGCTTTGGGCGTATTAAGGGGAAACCCTCTGAAATCTCCGCCGAGAATTTTAATGGCCATGAAAAATTATGCGGACTTCTTATGCCCATCCACTGGAACAGTGAATGTAACCCCACCATCCATCTGAATTGAAAGTCCCTTCTCAGTAACTTCCAGGCAAACAACTTTTCCACCAACTTCGAACTGGAGATCAATGCTCATGTTCCCTTCAACTTTGAAGCTCATGGCAGATTTCGGATGATTTGTTTTTGCTTCAAACGGAAAAATCTCAGCGGCTTCCGATGAAAACTCTTCTGATTTAGGAACTGACTGATTCTCGTCCATTTGTGAGAGTTTTTTCATCACAGGACTTTCCTGGATCTTCTCTGGCGAGAAATCTTCTTCGAGAGACTCAATCTCTTTCATGATGTCAGAGAGCTCATCCTCGTTGAAATTTTGATTATCCATGTCGTCCTCGCAAAGTTAATTTATTTATCCGTAATTCGTTGTATTCGATCCAATTCCTAAGGCATATCGGCATAGTGCATGATTACTTTAGAAAAAGGCGATAAAAACAGCTTTTATCATGACAAAAACACTGGGATAAGTGACAATGGCCCTTCCAAAAAAACAATTATTTCAATAGTTTTGCTTTATCGCTCAGGAGCTAGGGTCCTTTGTCTAAAAAAATGTTCTCCGCTCAAAATTGGTTGCAAAAAGACGCATCGGCAGAGGCCGGGACGGCTTCGGTTGATTCACTTTTGAAAAAAGAGACATGCCATAAACGAAGCCGCTTTCCAAATTTCTCGTTCCATACCCCCATTCCAGTAGTCCGAGTTCCGGTTCAAGGGGATAAATTCTCCCCCCTTCATTGTTTTACACCTGGATGGCGTGGCGACTCTCTTCAATCCCGTCACATCCTGAAGTTCAATCATCTGCTGAATGAAATCAAAAATGATGTGAAGAACGAATTATTCAAGTCCAAGGATTTTCCGAAAACGATCAAGATGGGGCTCTACGAAGAATTCCTCTCTTATGCAGAAAGCCTTGGCCTTCACTTCGAGGGCATGAGTGATTTCTCCGGTTTCTGGCTGGCCCTCGATCCCGCCACACTCGCCGACGATGAAAGAGTTCTCACTTTCATCGATATCTTTGCGAACCGGATCGCCTCGATCATTTTTCTTAAACTGCGGTTCATTTCATTTCTCTCGGAAAGCTGTGGCTTGACCCTTACCGATAAAAATCTTCTCTACCCGACATCATTTTTGTCTCAGATTTTCAAGAAAGGTAGTCAGACAGAACTTAAGTCTCGTGCCCTTGAAAGCAATCTTTATAGCTGGTATCGCCCGCACGAAGGCATGAAAGACGTGATGAGAGAGTTGCTCACGCTTTCTAAAGAACTCACGATCACCGAGATCACAAAAAACATTTCTCACAAGACTCAGATCCGTGAAGACCAAAGCAAGGTTTACTCCCATGCTCTTTCTCACGTGGGCCTTGGTCTTTTCCTGAACTCACTTCAGGTGAATTTTCCTTTGTGGCTTGAGACCATCGAAGGAAGAACCATTCCTCAAGGTAGTCTCGACCAGGAACGCGTCATCAGTTGCAAGTTTTTCGGAGACTATCTCGAATCCCTTTCTCTCTCGCATTGGCTGGCACAGGAAAACAATAAGCACTTCCGATGGGACGAAATTCTCTGTCCTGATTTTAAGGGCCTTGAATTTGTTTCGGGAACTTTCTCCAAAGTCTGCAACGAACTTCAATTCCTCACTTTTCTCGCTCTGAAAGCTGAGACCCAAGGTGAGAAGCCCGTGGCCTATATTTCACGGATCATGGGCGATCATTTCAAGAACCGCAAGAACTCAGCAGCAAGAAATGGTTTCATCCTGGAAGAGAACAATCCATTCTTCACATCTACCTATGACCGCGTTGTTCTCAATCTTTGTAATTTTCCAAAAAATAATCCTCAGCACTTCCTGATGTCGCAGATCATGGAACAGGTGAAGTACCTGAAGCCGGATGGATATCTTTTCGTGCTGTCGTCTAAGAAACTTTTTGTCCCTTCTCTTCGCGACAGACTTGCACCAATTCTCAAGGAACTGAAGACTGAAGCGATCTTTGACCTCGATGAAATCAAAGGGAAAGGCGAACTCGGATCATACATTTATGTCTTCCGTAAAAAAGAAGGCAACGAAGAAGAAAAGCAACTATGCTCATACTTCCGAATTAGTACAAACCTCGAAAATTTCCAGCAGTTTGCAAAGATCACTGACCACCTGCGGACATTCTATCTTTCTCACCTCGACGAAGCTCCGACGATGGCCCGCCTGGATTTCCCTGATAGCTTTGAAATCGAATATTTCCAGGAAGCGATTGTCGGCGGCATGCTGATTCACTCAGCGAGTGATGACCAGAGCCGGATTACTCATCCGGCGTATTTCCGTCAGCTTCTTGATAACTGTGTACCTCTCGAATCACTTTTTGAGCTACGCTCCATCACTGCGAGTGAGAAACCTGATTTTGCAGATCACTCCATGAACCTGCGACTCTCAAGAGACACGTCCTATTTTGTGGTTGTGGATTTCCGTCAGGGCCCGCCCCGTATGGAACTTCATCCGATGGAAACTTTCAGATCTATTTATTCTGATTACGGCCAGTCACTCTGCAGTTACTTCCAGCTCACACCGAAACTTCCGGGACTCAATCCAAACATCCTGAGAAATTATTTCAACACGACGATCGGGCAGCAAGTTGCTCAGCTCGCTTTTACCGGCGGTCTTTCCATGGTGAAAGGAAGCCTCAGTAAGTTCCTCGTACCGAAATTTTTCACTGAAACAGAAGTCCTTCCAGATCATTTACGTTCTGGATTCAAGACTCTTGAGATCAGTGAGCCTGAGCTACTTGAAACTTCTCCTCAAACAATTGTGAAGGCCTATAATCATATTGATCAGATTACGCGTGACCTTTTCCCTCGTTACGCCTGTGAAATTCTCTCGAAGCTTTCTCAATTTGAACGCACCCTGGAAGCCATCATCTGGAAACTGGATGACGGAAGAATCGGTCAGGTTGTAAGTTTCAATAATCCGGTTATTCAAAGCCAGCTCATGCAGAAAGGCACTCGCCTTCTCTATCCATCAAATGATGATATTTTCCTCGAGATCGTTGGTGGAAAATCACCGACGGATCTTCACCTCCCGTTAACTGAGGTGCGCATTCAGGTCAGTCACGAAGGTGATCTTAAACTTCACTCGCTCGAGCTCCTATCCGGCCAGGATACAGTTGTGAGACTTCATTCTGAAGAGTGCATGATTCACTTCGTTCACTACATCATGTCGGAAGCTCTGGGTCACCCGATCTCAAAACTCCTGCGTGCTGTTCACGTCCCAACTCTCAGCGATCTTAAAGTCATCATCGATAACACCCGCAGCTTCAAGTCCACGTATCAGGACCTCCTTGTCGTTGTGAAAAAATCCATCATGGATGCCTTCCGTCTTCATATGACGCCGAAGAGGAAACCATGAAAATCGTCGTCCAAAGAGTTCAGGAAGCTACAGTATCAGTGGAAGGTGAGGCCATAGGCTCCATCGGGCACGGACTTCTTCTTCTTGTTTGTTTCGAGCAGGGCGACTCGGACGACGTGCTCCCCAAGGCGATCGATAAAATCAGCAAGCTCAGAATTTTTGACGATGCCGAAGGTAAGATGAATCTCGATATCACGCAGGCGAAGGGAGAAATTCTCTCTGTCAGTCAGTTCACATTGAGCTGGGATGGCACCGGTGGACATCGCCCGAGCTTTGAGAAATCCATGGCTCCAGGTGAGGCCCGCTTGAAATATGCATTATTTAATCGTGATTTGCGCGCGAAAGGATTGCAGGTGAAGGAAGGGAAATTCGGGGCCTTCATGAAAGTTCAACTTATCAATGACGGCCCGGTGACGTTTCTTCTCGAATTCTGATTCTTAGTTAACCATCTCACGAGTCAGGTCTTTCTTCTTACCCTTAACCACAGAGATTAAATTCTTCGCACGGCTCTCTTTCGGAACTCTGTTCATAACAAGACGAATATTCATTCCGCTGATCATGCCATGCTTGTCTGACTTGTTTTCAATGTGCCAGCTGACGTCCGATCCTAGTGCCATTTCTTTCAGGATCATGAGGTTCATATCGATCTCTGATGACATCATGTCGGCCGTGCCGGCGAATTCGAGTTCACCTGCAGAGAATGCTGCTTCTTTCAGGAAGAGATTGACGATCGTGCGGTCAGAATGAATCTGGTTCGAGATCATAATTTTTTTAACGTCGTTTTTCTGAGACATGAGCTTCGTCACAGCTGCGTTCATCATCTGCTCAGCAGCTTCATAGTCAACACGCAACTGAACGTCACGGATATCTGAAATCTGGATAGATTCTTTTCCATGGAGGTTCTGGAGAGATACCAGAACTTCTTTCAATGAACTCTTAGGCATCATGACTTCTTCAGCAGTTTTAGACTCTGAAAGATTAATGACAGGAGTGATGTATTCATTCTTCGCTTCAGCTGCAATAGCACTTGCGATCTCTGTCTTGATGTCACGAGGAGCTTCCTTACGGAAAGTATCAGTTGAAGATCTCACGGCCATACGTTCAAGGATCTGTCCGTGATAGTCTCTAAAAACCTGGGCCGTCACGGCCATGTTGGAATTCGTAAGAGCACGGTCAACCAGCTGATCAACCATCGCACCGACATTGGCCTGACCTGATTTTAAAAGATTCAAGGCAGTCTTCTCAATTTCACGCTGAAGCTGAATGCGGTTAAATTCTTTCAGAGAAAGAACGCTGAGAGAAAGAACAAAAAGAATAAGACCGATTCCCATCAGAATTTCGTCGTTCTTCTGGACTTCACGCATCTTCACCGTGTTTATTTCAATAGCGTCAACAAGATCTATCTTGAGACCTTCCATTTTTGAATAACGTTCAGAAAGCGGAGATAAAGAAGCATCAAGGTTATGACCTCCAATCATCGGAGCGTGGAGTTTAACAACACTTTCATGAAACCAGTGAACATCAGAAATGAGACGGCTTAATGTTTCGTATCCTTTGCCAACGTTGCGGCGGAAAGGATTGATACCTTTGATTGTCTCAGAGAGGCACTCATCAGAGAGAGACATAAAATTCTGGTGAAGGTAGGTCGATTGAATGTCTCTGATCATCATCGCCGTGAAGGTCTGAGAAATGCGATTGAAGCAAGTAGTGACACCCTGATTAAGGACGTTCATGCGATCGACTTGAACTTGGTTTGATTGTTGATGCCAGAAAGAACCGAGGGTGAGCATGAGTCCGATTCCACAAACAATGAGAATACGGTTTGAGGAGAGGCCTAGTAATTTTTTCATGGTCACAACAACATCCTTATTGTTAAAACGGGGCTTAATTTTAGCTCAATTTAAGAGTCAAAATCAGAGTCATTGTCTCTTTTAACCACCGGTTGAGTCAAGGTGGGAAAATGTACCCGACTGAAGGACTCAGATTGCCATTCCCACTCGGAATATGACACTCAGATTGCGTCTGCATAAAGGAAAATGATAGGATTTTTAAGGGCAAAGGAGTCCGAGAGAAATGTCTTCCCGTACGATTCAGATCAACATCAAAATCAATTACCCAGTCATCATGGTTCTCATGTTGTTTCTGCATGCTATGGCCTTAACCATAAAGGGATTGCACGGAACTGCTGACATTAAGCACTTCGCCAACTCCCCTGCCGGACGCGAACCGATCAAAGTTCAGCGGATCAAAAACATTGATGAAGTCATTAATCAAATGAAAAAAATCCGCACTGTCGGGGCCAAAGACAGCAAAATACAAGATTCCGTTTACCTCGCGAAAAACCCGAGCAAGACAAAAGAAATCTCGAAAGATCCTTTCTCGTCCAATCCTGGCAACGCCATCCGTCCATCGGAAGCAAAAAAATCCCTGAGCCTGAGTGACCTCTCCATGCCTAAGCAAAACGCAAAACCTCAGGAGTCTTCTCAAAAAACTGCTGCTCAGAAAACAACACGTCCGGGGACGCGCCCTGATGTCATGTTGCCGGAAAAAGCTAAGGCAATCAGTGCCATCAGCCTGAAAGGAGCAGAGATCCAGCAGTTCATGAAGTCCAGTAACAATCCTGCTGCCGTGACGAACATGACATCCGGTCTCGACGCTGCTTCGGTCAGCGGAGATCCCCGTGCGGCCACTCTCAGCAACAGTGATGTGATGGTGAATCTCGAAGTTCCGGAAGGTGTGAATCCGGATGAGCTGAATAAATATGAACTGATGTTCTATGGGTTCCAGAGAAGAACGGCGATCAACTACGTAAACTCATTCTACAAGCGTCTTGATAAATTCCAGGCGGAGAATCCACACCTGCAGTTCCCGATGACAGAATCAAAGCAAGTGATGACTGGACGTCTGACTTACGACGATCGCGGGAACATCAAACAGATCAAGATGGTTCGCTGGTCAAACGTTCAAAGGCTTCAGGATTTCTTCGTGGATGTCTTGAAGGATATGGATACGCTTCACAATCCTCCGCAAGCACTTTGGGAGAAACAGGGTGAATTCTCAATTTTCTTTAGTCTGGTGATTAACGGTTAAGCCAGTCTTCGATTCTCATCTCAACTGATTGCCACAGAGATTTCGGCTCTTCCTTTAACAGATTGAACACAGAATCTTTGATCTCGCCTTCAAGGGCCTTGAGAGACTGTGGACTCATCGATGCAGAAGGAATGAGATCCTGGATGAGATTGATTTCTTCTCTTCTTTTTTTGATGAGCGATTCGAACTCAGGGTGAGTTGCTACGAATGCCTCGAACTCACTGCGATCAGAAGCATTGAGCGTTCCATCGAGATAAGGAGTGATTTTTTTCTGGTAAGGAATAAAACTAGCAGGAATTTGTTCGCTCACAGTGACACTCCTTTCGACAGATCTGAGACTATAAGAAAGCGTCCATTATGGATTTTCTCAATCACCTGATAGCGCGCGAGCTGCATGATCTCTTCCACTTCTTCCATCGTGAACTGTGTCTCATAGCGAAGCTTCAGAATCATTCGTGCTTCAGGCTCGAGGTTATAGAACGACGTGAACTCAGTGGCACGGACTGTTCTCATGTTCGTGAGCTGGAGTGAACGACGGCAACCGATGTTGGCCATGTGCCGAAGAATGTTTTTCAGGATAACCCGACGGGCGAGTTGCTGAGCTTTTTTCATCGTCTCAGGTTTTTTCGCCAGGATGCTCTTTCTGTCTTTCAAGAGATACGCATTCACACTATCAATCACAAGCTGCTCGGCCTGAAGATCGTCAGGGATGAGAGCGTGCGCGAAGCTGTAAAGCTTTTCAGTCAGAGGTTGGATAACGGCGGCAAATTCTTTTCTGGTCATAGCCAGTTATTCTAGCGAGGGAAAACTCGCGCTACAAGTGTCCAAAATCTTTAAAAACCTTTCAGCATTTTTCGCAATTTCGGGCAGTTAACCTTGAAACTCAAGAAGAAAATCAAGTTTTTAGCGGGATCTCCGAAAGGTCTTAGGAGAATTTACTAAAAGGGCGTGCTCCCTTTAAAGGTTTGTATGAAAAACGTCACACTCTTTGCTTCACTCTTTCTTCTATCACTTCTTGTGGGGTGTTCTGAAAGTAGCAAAACAACGAGCAAGAATAATACAGGTAGCGGAAGCGGATTAAGTACCAATTGTAACGGTCAGGCCTTCTGGCAGATGGCCGGTTGTGGTGGCTACTGTCAAAACAATCCAACTCACGTTTCATGTAATGGAACAACAACCGGTACAACAACGGGAACGACGACTGGTTCAACAACTGGTTCAACGGGTGGTGGTTCATACGGAACAGTCGTGAACAACGACTGGCAAGGCAGATACTATGTAGCATCTTCTGGAGCAGCAAATAATCCAGTGAAACCAACGATCCCGGCATCAGATTCAAACTGTGGAACCACTGGTTCAGGTTTCGGCCTGAGAAAAGGGACTATCACGATGGCGTTTGGTAACATGTACGCGCCGGATATCGGTATTCCTTCTGAGTACTCAAGCATCATGAGTTCATTCTTCCTGAATACATCAGAGGCCAAAGGTTTCTATGATTCAGATGCTGTATTGAAACTTCGTTTCGTGGCCCGTCCTCAGCCAGCAACAACTTCAGGAATTAAGTATTGTTTCGATCGCAGAACAGGATTTGGTTCAGGTGTGTATTACGGTTATACTCAGCTCTCATTTAACGTCGCTCTGAAAGGTGTGAAGCCTGACGGAACTCTTGATCCAACATTCAGAGATGTGAAGTCAGTAACGACGAACCTCAATTCGTGTTCTACTGCAGTTGATTTCAGTAACTCGACAGCACGCACTCTCTTCCCAGATGGTGTGGTAGCAGTGGTATACAACGTTCAATCAAACCAGGGTTGTTCATACTACCCGTGTTCTGCCATGGCGGCAGCGACAACGACATGCTGGAAGATGGATGTGGAAGCAGCGGTTGATGGAACTGTAGGGTTCTAAGAAACGTCAGCTCATCATATCGAGAACAACATCCGCGAGATTTTTCTTCAGCGCAAAACTCACTTCTACAAGTAGTCCCGGGCACGTGATGTTCACTTCGGTGACCGCGTCCCCGAGAATATCAAATGCAACCCAATCAACTTTATAAGCGGCCAGTTCTTTCACGATCGCTTCGCAACGTGATCGGGCGAGTGATGACAGGGGTTCAGCGTGGAAAGTCGCACCTTGGGCAATATTCGATAGGAATTCGCCGTCTTTAGGGGTCTTGAGGATCGTCCCGATTTCTTTTTCTTTGAAGTAGAGAGAACGGATCTCCCCGCTCAGTACGGCCTCGACGAATGGCTGTACGATCACCGGACCGTTCAGTTCTTTTACTTTTTCTTCAAACCGTTTTTCCCATCCCGTGAGTGGAAATTTCTCCACACCTATTCCGCTGTAGAGATCCATAGGTTTAATGATCAGTGCCGTGGTTGTTTTCTTATCCAGATTCTGAACGAACTGCTGGGCAAGCTTCAGGTTCTGACCGACGAAGCTTGCGACCGATCCCTCTTTTCTGTAAGCATAAAGCTTTTCGTTAAATTGCATGATCCCGCGTGGATCATTCACAACCTGAATCCCCATCGCAACGAGATTATCCAGCATCCAGAGAATGCGAAGGTAGCGACTATCAAAAGGCGGGTCCAGTCTCATGTGAATGACGTCAGTTGTGTTGAGCTCAATGACTTTGGATCCGGTCGTTTCAAAACTACTCATGTAAATCTGGTCGTCTTTAAGCGTTCCCTTAAAAGAATGAACCGTCAGCTTCTGCTGGCCCTGGTTATGAACTGCAAAATCATCTTCAAAAAAAACATAAGCTTCGATACCCCTTCTCTGCATGGCGAGGGCGAGCATCATCGACGAATCTTTTTTAATGTTCAGCTTATGAATGGGATCAATCAGGAGCAGGTGACGCATATTAAACCTTTGCTTTCAAAAATTCCGTAAACGATTCGATTTTTTTCTGCTTCTTAAACACTTTGTATTCTTTCCGAAGCCAGCTCAGATATTCTTTGAGTCCGAGGCCCTTGGCATCTTTAAGTTTCTTTAAGAAATCCTGATCCTCTTCGTAAGTGAGGAAGGCCGCAAAGCTCGCCTGGTTCCAGTTCTCTTTCAATTCGCAGTCTTTGCTCTCGAGTTCCAACTTCTCACATAAGTGACGAAGGTCGGGCTTGAAAATCTCTTTCACAAAACGCTCGGTCATTTCATCCGCTTTCTCGTTGGTGATAAAGCCACCGAGTTTTGCAAATTCTGTCTGAAGAATGCCGATCAGTTCAACCACGCGGTTAGAGATGACCTTCTTTCGCTCTTCTTTCTTGATATAATTCTCAAGCTCTTCGCGATTTTTGAAGTACTCCTTCAGGAGTTCAAAGCCGTAAAGATTGGCCAGGTTCTCGTTGAGATCAACTTCATCAGTGACAAAGAAGATGGTGTGAAAGAGTTCGTGAAAAATAAGTTCGGCCAGCTCAACATCGTCGTATTCAAAAAAAGAAGAAAGGATTCTATCTTCAAGGATGCCCAAAGTTGAGTAGGCGTAAACAGGACGAACCCACGTCACTAAGTTTTCTTTCTTCTCCAGGTCGTGAGCAAAGTCTTTTGCATTCTGAAGCCTGAAGAATCCGATGTAAGGAAAGGCACCCATGATCGGGAACTCGAATTCGTGGGCCTCAATTTTTGTATGGGGAGATGCAATGACAAGGTAAGATACTGCTTCATCTTCGAGCATCGTCGTCTTAGTGTAGATCGCCGTGCTCTTCTCGCTGAAGTAGTGATAGAAAAATTTCTTATACTCTCCAACAAGCAATATCTTGTGCTTTTTATTGTCAGCGACATCCGGATCTTTCAGCAGCTTTTCATTATCCACAGCACGCCACTGAATTTTCGCCTGGCCTATCCCCTGCTCAGTCAAGTAGCCAAGCATGCCGCAGCCTGAGCACAACAGAAGGATGAAAAGGAGATGAAGCTTCATGTTGGTAAGTTTAGCGACTTTTGCGAGTGAGAACAAAGACATTTACGCTCAAAAGGAGGATGGTCAGGATTATTTTGAGAAATTCATGAACCGGGGCCTTGATCCAGATCATCGTGAAAGAAAAGATGATCATTGTGGTGCAGAGAATCTTCGCCCGGATGTTGATGACTTTCCGTTCATCCCAGTCGCGAATGGCCTCACCGGCATAAGGAAGCTGCAGGAGCCAGCGATGGAAGCGTGGTGACGAGTGCGAAAATAGGAACGCAGACAGGATAAGAAACGGCGTCGTTGGAAGTACCGGTAAAAATGCGCCGATGACTCCCAGACTAAAGCTTATCCACCCTGAGATGAATATGAACCATTTCACTGAAGATTTTTTCCGAGGTCGCGGATGAGCTTACCTTGCGTTGATAAAGCAGTGGCCGACGTGATCTCCACATCCACCCAATGCCATTGGTAATCACTCTCCGGAGTCTGTGGCTCGAAGTGCACGAGCCGCATGCACGATGTCCTTCCTGTCCACTTCGTCACTCCTTTGCTGAGTCCCTTCTCTTCCACCAGCACTCGATAAGTTTTTCCAATCATTCCGTTTCTGATAGCGGCCTGTATGGTCAACTGCTTGTCCATAACTTCACGGAGGCGACGCCCGCGAATGTCATCAGTGAGAACGTCACTCATGCGCGCTGACTTAGTGCCCTTGCGGGACGAATATGCATAGGCGTAGATGTTATCGAACTGAGCAAGATCGAGAAGCTTCAGGGTGTCCTTATGCTCTTCTTCAGTTTCATTCGGAAATCCAGCAATGATGTCACTTGTGATCACAATATTAGGATTTGCTTTTCTCATTTTCTCGAGAAGAGAAAGATAATGATCGACTGTGTATTCGCGAAGCATGCGCTGAAGGACAGTGTTCGATCCACTCTGCACCGGAAGGTGAAGGTTGTTGGCGAGCTTCTTCGCAACTCGATGAGCTTCAACGAGTTCATCAGTGACATCGTATGGGTGAGACGTGGTGTAACGAAGAAGGTTCAGGCCATTGATCTGATCGAGCTCCATAATGAGCTGGCCCAGTGATTCGCTGTTGTCTTTTCCGAAAGAGTTTACGTTCTGCCCGAGAAGCATGACTTCCTGAATGCCGGAATATTCAACCAGGCGACGAACGTCTTTAACGACTTCAGCAAGACGACGCGATTTCTCACGTCCACGCGTGAAAGGAACAATACAATACGAGCAGAACTTATCGCAGCCTTTGATGATGTTCACAAATGCCTGTGGAGTTCCCTGCGTGATCTTTGTTTCAATCGAATAATTTTCAGAACGATCCCAGGAAGTCACAGCGAACTTAGTCTCACCTGCATACGCGCGGTAAACCATCTCACCGATGTTATCGATCACATCCGTACCGAATGCAAAATCGAGCTGCTTATATTTTGAAAGAAGTTCTTTGCCTTCAGTCTGAGCAATACATCCACCGGCCGCTACGATAACTTTCTTCGCTGGAGCTGGAACGACGACACCTGGGACGTGTCTTTTCGGAATTCCTTTCAGCTTCTGAGTTTCACCCAGATGCGAATAGAATTTCTGGTTCGCGAGATCGCGAACAGCACACGTATTAAAGATCACAAGATCAGCATCGTTCTGTTCTTCGGTCTTCGTAAAATTCATACCTGAGAGATGGGACATGATCCGTTCGGAATCATGATAGTTCATTTGGCAGCCGTAAGTTTTCATCCACACTTTACGTGGCGGAAACTCGAGCTCGCCGACTTTGACGGTCGCGGGAGTTGTTTCTTGCATAGGCCCTCAAAACATTAGTTATTCAGTCTAAGACTGAAGGCTGTTAAAATTTGCTGCAATATAGCAATGCGTTTGGTTTTTTGTAAAGAACTTAGACCGGCGGAGTGAGGTAAGTTTCGAGTTGCAGGGCGACGTAGAAAGTGAGGTTGAAGAGAAAATGGAGCGCCATCGGGGCAAAGACTGAATGGAAACGCAGAAGGGCCTGGCCACAAATGAGACCAAGGACAAACGTATAGAAGACCTGGAAGCCAATGAAAGGAACGTATTCAACAGGCAACACAGAGAGTCCGATCAAATGAGAGAACGCGAAAATCGCCGCAACCAGCATCGATGTTACATACTTCCCACCAACACTGCTCACTAGTACTCGCTGAAATGTCTGACGGAAAACGAGTTCTTCCAGAATCGGAGCGAAGAAAAGCATATGCCATTCGAGGTTATGAACGAGTCGAAAAGGCGTTTCGATTTCCATGTACCAGATGCACAGGATGGATGCGAGTGCCAGACCCAGGACTTCGCCTACGGCCTTCCATGTCTGCTTTGTGATGATCCATTTGAACTTCCACGGCAAGCGGTAGAAAAAAGAAACACCAAGGGCAAAGAGAAGATCGAAAATATAAGAAAAAGAAATATCAGACGGCAGTTTGTTCCAGGGCAGGCCCCAGGAAAATGCGAAATAAACAATGACGAGGACTAAAAAACTAATCAAGGAACTTCCCCTGCTTCCGCAATACGATGCAATAGCTTCACTATTTCATCATAAAACTGAGGTTTTGTAACTTTGATTATTTGCTGGAAGCTTGGAATCTTAGACTCTCCGTGACCCTTATTTTTGTCATCGAAGATCAACACTCGCAGCGTCTGATCAGCATTCAGATAATAAAAAATATCCAGGTTGAAAATGATCACTCGTATTACCCGCTCGCCCGTCTGCGGTTCAATGCCGGAGAAAAAAGCTCCGGTCAATATGAGGCCTGATTTGTTCTTCATATCGTCGAGTGCGCGCACGACCATTCCAAAGCTTGCCTGCACCCACTGAAGATATTTAAATTCATTTTGCATGTCGATCGTCGTGACGCCGGAAACTGGAAGTAACATGAATTCGCGATTTTTTTCCAAAGTAATTTTTAACGAAGAATGCATGACGAGGTTCATGAGTTGCTTGAGTTCAACATTCCCTGAAACATCCTGATGCAAAGAGAGTCTGCTGTTCTTGTAAAAATCTACCACTTCAAGACTGTTCTTCTGCCACTCTACGATGGTTTTCTCACGGCTGGAGTTCAGTTCAACGACCCATCGCCTGTCGTCAGCTTTTTTACAATCGAAGTTCCACGTCACAATACTCCAGTCCGAATCATGGGGATTAATACTGAGGAAATATTTTTTCGGATCTTTGCCGAGAAGTCTGTTCCAGAAACTCATGAAAGTTTGCCGTCACTGAGAAAATTCCACACTTCATCCCAGTCCCGGGATGAATACAAAAGTGCGCGGTGGGCCGGTGAAATGAGCCCATTATCAACTGCATGATCAATGAACTTGAGGAGGTGATCAAAGTAGCCATTGATGTTCATGATGGCGATGGGTTTGTTATGAATTCCGAGCTGACGCCAGGTCAGGATTTCAAAAAGCTCATCGAGGGTCCCCATTCCTCCTGGGAAAATCAGGAACGCATCTGAGAGGCCGTACATCATCTGTTTGCGCTCGTGCATGTCTTTCACGACGAGAAGTTCAGTCAGGCCCGCGTGCGCTACTTCTTTTTTCATCAGCTGTAGCGGAATTACACCTGTGACTTTTCCGCCGAGACTCATAAGTTCGTTCGCAAGGTTTCCCATGACACCAATCGCGGCACCACCATACACAAGTTCTATATTGTGCTTGGAAAAAGTCTGCATGACTTTCTTAACGTCAGTGTTGACTTGCGAATCACGGCTTTCAGAAGCGCCACAAAAAATACATATCTTCATTTGCGTAATCCTTTCAGATAAAACCTGAGGATCAACATCTCAACCACCATGAATATGCCAAATGCGAGATAAAATCCTCCGGTCTTCCAGAAGAGCCAGGTCGCTGTTGTTTCATGGAGAGCAATGTGTGCCATCCAGATGGAGAAACCAATCAGGAAGAGGCACATATGCCATTCGAGCTTTTTATAGGCCTCTGGTGGAAGGGGAACTTTTTGATTCATGTCTTTTAACATGTCGAGCATGATCGAATGTCCCTGATATTTTTTGAACATAAGAAATCCAGAGATGCAAACTCCCGTCAGTGTTGGCTGCAGCTTGAACCAGATTCCTTCGCGGGCAATCAGCGAGATCACTCCGAGGCCGACAACAAGGGCAATGTTGAGTTTTGAAAGTGTATGGACATGGCCTGTGAATTTTTTCTCAAGGATCATTTCAAGCACACCCAGAACAATCCCTCCGATCAGGGCCACTTCCAGGGTGAAGTAAGTTTCAAGCAGCCAGTACGCGACAGCAGGAATAAATGAGAGAAGAAAATACGGAGCAGAGGACGACTTATTCATGAAGCCAGTTTAGGCCACATTCTTCAGTTTTTCCTCACAATAAGTGAGATATTCCTCTTTGAACTTGAGAGGATCAAGAATCTCAGCATGTTTTCCAAGCGAGATAATCCATTCATACAGGGCATCACAAGGTTCTACATAGGCCGCCCAGATCAGATCGCCATTGGGATTGCTGATCATGCAGGGTTTACCAAGGAAGTGATGATGCGGGAAAAGATTTACCGCAACGGGATCGTGGATCTTAAGAATAAGTCTCGCCTCTTTTTCATTCATTGAGCGGATGGCCGCGATGAACTCTTCGATTTCAAACTCTGTCATCTTAGGTTGACTCGTACAAATAAGTGGCTCAACTTTGATTATCATTTTCATTGGAAGAACCATCAAACAATGATCTTGCCCGTCTTCTGCAATCAGTGAAAGCTCTCCTTCAAGATGCAGGACTTTACAGGGAAATACAGAAAGCGTTTTCTGGTCTGCGGTCTTTAACTGAACCAGTTTTTTCTCCTGGATCACGTTCTCAAGAATACTCACGTAGTTTTGCTCTTTCTCTGAAAGTTCTTCGCCCCAGTTGTCGAGTTTGCCCATGATTCTCATCAGAGTTCTGACCGGAGCGTTTTCCAGAATTTTTCGTTTCAGTGATTGAATAGCTGGTGAAGAAGTTTTGCGGTGGTGACCCAGGATCTGATGAAGTTCAGTCCATTCATCCGGGCTCAGAGGAAGTACGTATTGGATGGCCTCTGCATTGATATCGACAAAGTGCTCTTCATCCTGGAAATAAACCTCTACTCCGCCACCTGCAGGAAAGGCCTGACGAATAAAGCTCAGGGCATCTGTTTCGTTAAGACCCATTTCGAAGGAGAGGTCCTTCAATTTCATGGTTCCTTTCTTATGGCCCAAAACCATAAGTTTTTTCCACATATCAGACTCTTGCATAGCAGATTTCTTCATTCAATAACCTCTTTCTTGACTAAACTCATCGGCTACTTCGCGGAAGTCTTTAGTGCATTTTTCAGTAATTCACCGGATAATGTGGTTATGTTGTGGAATTCTTTGACTAAAAATCCTGTCCTGACCGCTGGAATAATCATGTTTGGGTTGTTCATGTATCAGGTCGCCAAGAATGAAAAGTGGGGTATCTTCTATAATGAGAAGTTCTCCACTACGTCCTGCAGGGGTGCTCTGATTCGCATTGAGAAGAAGATTCCAGCGAACTGGCGCGCGACGTGTGAGGGCAATAACCTCGCTGTGGAAATCAAAGAACTCGCGATTCCCGAGAAGGCACCGAATCTCAGGGCCCTCATGTATCGCCAACTCGCTAATCACATGAGCTACGTCGCAAAGATGTCGGAACCGGACATCCTCGCCAAAGTTTTGTTCGTGAGATTTAAGATCATGCATCCGGAAATGGAAGTGAACGCTGTGACGGAAGGTCAGTACATAGTGAAACTTGTAACGCTAGAAAGCCCCGAACATATCATGGCTCATCTGAAGAGCACTGTTCATGTCAAAGAAACGGCCAAATAATTCCGCCTCTTCATCTTCTGCTTCAGTTTCCCACTCATATTTAAGAGCATGAAGAAATAATCGATCTTCTTTTTTCCCGGCGTAGAGCTCATCTCCGAGAATAGGAAATCCCAGAAAAGAAAGTTGAGCGCGGATCTGATGACGTAATCCTGTTTCTAGTTTGATCAGAAGAAGACTTTTCCCTTCTTTCTCCATTACCTTTTTTACTTTTAGTTTGCCCGAAGTTGAATCAGGTTTCGGAATATCCGTTACTACCTGCTTGTGACCTTTCACACCAGTCGCGCGGAAAAAATGTTCATAACTTCCGTCACGATCAAAATCTCCGTTAACAATCGCCCAGTAGTACTTACTCTTCATACGGGAAAAATCTTTGCGAAAACCATTCAGGATGCTGTCTTTCTTCGCGAGAACAATCACTCCGGACGTTTCATAGTCCAGGCGATACAAAAGCCCGCGATCGTAGTTGTCGCGATTCACAAGTAGAGTTTCCAGCTTATTTTCGCGCGAGAGAAAGTTCAGGAGCGTATCTTTATCAGAATAACAAAGTGGATGGCAGTGAAGAAAAGGTGGCTTATGCAGAACCAGATAATCCGCAGTCTCTTGAATGATACGAGGGTCAGGGCCTTCGAAAATCGGATTGATCGCGAGATGGTTTACGTAATCAAGTGGTAGCGAGATTAGATCTCTGGCTTCCACCTTGCGGGTTAATTGCTTGGATGAGAAATGTCGTTTGAGGACTTGTCCGGATGAGCCGAGTAAATCCTGGAGGGCCTCTTTGAGTGTTGGCCCCTCATGGAGCCATTGAAACTCGACCTTATCCATTTACTGGGCCTCGACCTTACGTCCTTCCGTACGAAGATCGGTCTTCTTCAAAAGAAATTCAACACGTCTGTCAGAGACTGTATTGTTCACTTTCTCCAGAGGACGTGAATCACCATAGAAAATCGTAGTAATGCGGGCCGGAGCAATCCCTCTCTGGATCATGGCCTTGGAAACGGCCAACGCACGTTCAGCTGATAAAGTATAAGCATCTATTGAAGGATTCTTCGCAGAAACTTCGCCGGCCGCTGAGTGACCTTCGATCATCACGTGCCAGGTGTTTTCTCTCATCATCTTCACGAGACGATCAAAGACCTGGATATTGATCTCATCGATCCCAGTTGAACCTTGTCTGAACATGATCCTGTCCTTCATGCGGACATTGATACTTTCAGGCATTTCGTAGACGTTCGCACTTTCAGAGAGATCATTTTCCACGAGCATTTTTTTAAGTTGATTAAGTTGTGCATCTGATTCGCGGTTGATCTCATGCTTATCAAGAAGACCTTCAGCCGTCAGAAACTCAATCGGAAACGGTTTTGCCGGAAGATCAGAATCAATCATCGTTGGAGCATCGTTGGGTGATTTACCAGGTCGCATGACTTCACCCGCCTTCAGCACGTTACCACCGAAAGCATTACGAAGAGATCCAATCGCTGCTTCATATTTTGCTGTCTCCGTTTTTGCAAACGAGAGAAGAAGAATGAAGAACGTCAGAAGAAGCGTACAAAGATCGGAGAATGTTGCAAGCCAGCCGGGAGCACCGGGCTTGCAGGGAGGACATTTAGGAGCGTCGGCCATGACTTACTCCTTCTTCTCTTCCGCAACAGCGCGGTCTTTCGGAGGAAGGAATGAATCAAGCTTCTCACGAATCACCCGTGGGTTTTCCCCTGCGACAATCCCGAGAACACCAGCAACAATAATATTCATCTTCGTTGATTCCTGTTTCGAGCGCTGCTTAAGCTTCGCTGCTACCGGAATCGTGAAAACGTTGGCGAGAACTGATCCGTAGAACGTTGTGAGGAGGGCAACGGCCATGGCGGGACCAATCGATGAAGGATCCGACATGTTCTGAAGCATCTGCACGAGACCGATCAGAGTCCCGATCATTCCGAAGGCCGGACCATCTGCGCCCATCCCTTCAAGCATATCCACACCCTTTGCGTGACGGTCTTCCATGGCTGCAATTTCCAGCGTGAGAATCGACGTGATCACTTCAGGTGGTCTGTTATCAGCAGCAAGAGTCACAGCTTTCTTCAGAAATTTATCATTAACAGGTACTTTCTCAAGAGCGAACACGGACTCTCGACGTGCAGTCTCTGCAAGCTTCTGGATCTCATCGATCATTGCTTTTGCATCCACAGGTGTTGAGAAAATAGATTTCATGAAAGTTGTGAAAAGTGATTTCACATTTTCAATTGGCCATTTAATAAGAGTACAGGCGACAACTCCTCCTCCTACGACCGCGATAGAGGGAGTATCGATAAAGATCGAGAGCGGAGATCCGTAAAGAATCGATCCGATGATCGAAACGATCGCGAGAACTAAACCTGCAACTGTAGAAATATCCATATACGTTCCTCTAAAGAAAAAAATCTTATTTGGATAAAGTATCGGAATCCTGAAAATGAACTTTAAATTTTGAATTGATGGAGAAACTTAGTCAGGCAAAAAAAAAGCCCCGCCGAAGCAGGGCCCAGATTTGATATTATTTTTCGTTATCCATGAGCATGGTTGAATCAATGTAGGTCAACATCGCTGCACGAAGGTCTTCAAGAGAGATGTCCTGGTCAGGTGACTGACCTTTAAAGATCTCTTCTTTGATCATTTCAATCGGGAATCCTGTCATTTTAGCTAATACTTCCAAGCTAACTTTCCCTGTTTTTTCGTCATGGCCATTCGTGGCCAGGCTTTCCATTGTCATTCTAGACTCCCTGAAATTAAGCTAATCAAATCCATAGAATAGCGAGTTGCCTGAAGCATATCGACTGACCAAAACCAAAGTCAATCTAAGCTCTGGTTAATGTAAGACGATGTTAGTTATCACTTGAGAAAACTGATCCAACTATCGAGAAATATTATTTTTTTGAAGTGTATCCCGGGGACTTAAGCAATGTTAGAAAGCTCGAAACCTTGTCCTCCATCTCCTGAAACTCAAGAACTGGCCTTGATAAAAGGGTAATTCCTCCACCCGCAGCATAGCGCCAGAGTCTGTCCCCTACAGCTACCTGTGCTGTACGTATATTGATGTTGCCCATTTTTCGATCATCTATACAAAGAAGAGTTGAACCCGAGTAAAGGCCTCGCTGATAACGTTCAACTTCCAGAAGAATTTCCATCACTCTTTTCTTCGGAGCACCGGTGATACTTCCTCCAGGGAAAAGACACTCCATCACTTTTAAGAGTGAAATTTTATTCTCAAGCTTCACGCTAAGAAGTGAATACTGATGAAGAAGACCGGGAACACAAAGTGGAGCTTTGAGTTTGTGAACTCTCGCACGCGGATACTCGAGACGATTCAGATCATTCCGGAGGAGATCTGTGATCATAATCAGCTCACCCTCTTCTTTCTTATCATTTTTTAATTTTTTCCAGTCGGCAGCGAATGATCCCTTTCTTCTCAGCGTCCCCTTGATCGGCATCGTGAAGATTTCATCTTTACGGTACTGAAAGAGACACTCCGGTGAGTTCGAGAGAATCATCTCATCGCCGTAGTAAGTGGCGTGAGCATAGGCACCGAGACCCTTACGGGTGAAAAAGAAATCCATGATGTCTCTTGGATCGAGCATGTCTTCGGTTTCAAATTCAAATGGATACGTAAGGTTCACCTGATAGGCATGGCCATCAAGGAGTCGCTCCTGAATATGGTTAAAAGCTTCTTTGTATTCGGTCCAGCTCGGTCGCTCTAAACTCTTGAGCTTGATATTTTCAAGGCGCACTCTTGAAGGTGCTTTTTTCCATGAACGTCTTTCGTACTCAATCTCAACAACAAGGGGAACATCCTCACCTACCGTGTGACTAAGACCCATGAGGATCAAACCAAACTCGTAATGAAAATGATAGACCTTCGGATGAGGAACGCTTTCCTGCAAACTGGTCTGCTCAAGTGCCTTCATAAATAAATGAAACGGATAGATTTCCGCATAACCCGTAATCAGGTTCAGGCGAGTTTTGCGATAATAGATATAGGCAGACGAGGCGTCGTTAAGCTCGAGAAATTTTGAATCGTTCCAGCGAAAGCGGGAGAAAATCACTTTTACTTCTCTGGCCGACTGAACTCGAGGTCAGCAAATTTAGTTTGAGATCCGATCCAGGCGAGTTCAACAGTTCCGGGTTCACCGTTACGGTTTTTAGCCACGATGATTTCTGCGATGCCTTTCTTCGAGGTGTTTTCATCGTAATAGTCCTCACGGTGAATCAGGACCACGATGTTGGCATCCTGCTCGAGGGAACCGGACTCACGGAGATCCTGAAGCTGAGGTTTTCTGTCGGTACGAGATGTAGCAGAACGGTTGAGCTGGGAAAGAACCACAACAGGAATCTCAAGTTCGTTGGCGAGCATTTTGAGTGTTCTAGAAAGCTCTGCGATCTCCTGTTCACGGGATTGCTTCTTCATGTGAATAGGCATCAGGCCGATGTAATCGATGACGATCATCGCAAGCCCACGCTCTGCTTTGATCTTACGGCAATATGACCGGATATCGATCACGTTGGTAGAACCATTATCATTGATATAGATGGGAAGATTCGAGAGTCTCTGAATAGCACCAGAGATCGATCTCAGATCCATTTCGTTAAAGTCTTTAGTTTTAAGCTTTCTGCCGTCTATAGCGGCTTCTGAGGCCAGTAGACGCATGGAAAGTTCAGCGTACATCATCTCATATGAAAAGATCGCTACAGGCAGCTGTGTGTGTTTGGCAGCAGCAACGGCCCAGTTCATCGCGAGTGCAGTTTTACCCATCCCGGGACGGGCCGCGATAATGATCAACTGACCAGGCTGAAGTCCAAGAAGACGTGCATCGAGTGACTTGAATCCTGTCGGAACACCTGTGATCTCCCCTTTCGCCCGGGCTGGTTGCTCGAGATCCTTGAGGTTTTCATAGAGGGCCTCTTTCAAGGTCATCATCTTATTATTTTTTGTCTGGGAAGTGAGCTTGAAAAAACTTGATTCAACATCCTGAAGGAAAGTTTCAATGTCCCCGGTGAAATGTGTTCCCGACTGCATGATCCTTGTGGCCGTTCTCACCACTTCACGCAGAACTGATTTCTGCTTAATCATTTTTCCGTAGTACTCAACGTTCGCACTAGATCCGATCTCGTCACAGATGGTGACCAGAGCGCCCTGTCCGCCAATACGCTCAAGCTTGCCGTGATCATTCAGGCGGGAAGAAACCGTCACGATGTCGAAAGGCATGCTCTCGAGGTGAAGATCCCTAATCGACTGAAAAATAATGCTGTATTGTGGATGATAGAAATCATCTGGGAGAAGACCTACGTCAGAGATTTCATCCAGACTGGAATTGTCGATAAGAAGACAGCCTAAAAGGGCCTTCTCAGCGGCAATGTCATGCGGAAGTTCTTGTGACGATCCAGGTTGAGACATGTTCTATCCTTGAAGACTGAAGAAAAAAAGCGGGAGCACGAAGCTCCCGCTTTTTAAAAAAGAGATTACTCTTCGTTTGCAGCAGCTTCTGCAGCAGCAGCAGCTTCAACCTTAGCGGCTTCAGCTTTAGCTTTTTTCTCAGCATTTCTGCGTTGAGCTTCTTCCTGTGCTTTCTTCAGCTCTTCTGCCATAGCAGCGCTGATGTTCACTTTCAGGTTGAATGTAGCAGAAACGTCAGCAAAGAGTTTTGCTTTAACTTCGTATGTACCGAGTGACTTGATAGAGCCATCAACAGTAAGGAGACGACGCTCAACTGTGATTCCCATTTTCTCAAGTTCTTTTGCGATTTCTGAAGATGTAACTGCACCGAAGAGACGACCGTTTGTTCCCACTTTTTTGATGAGTTCAACAGTAACACCTTCGAGTTTCTTCTTAACAGCAAGAGCAGCATCTCTCTCAGCGGCAATTTTTTTGCCGAGAGCTTTTTGCTTGTCTTTGAGAACGTTAGAGTTCTTGTCATCCGCGATCATCGCGAATTTTCTTGGCAAGAGATAGTTGCGGGCGAAACCGGCAGAAACGTTAACGATTTCTCCGATGGTGCCGAGGGCCTTAACTTTTTCAGTAAGGATGACTTTCATATTATTCTCCTAAAATTATTCAATGTTCTTTTTTACAAAATACTTTCTAAAATCAAACCAGTTGTCGAACAAACCTGCCGCAGCGATGAGATAGTTGGCGAGAAAAATTACCACCATGACAATCAACGTGCGGAAGAAACCCATGATCCCGAGAAAAGAAAGAAGGTCACTAAAAACACCAAAACCCTGGAAGAAATAAAAGATTCCCAGACATTTGATGATTGTGAGCCCCCAGTTTTCAAAACTCGCCCCGAAGTCCTGACCCCATACTGCAAGAACAAGTCCCGCAACGAGAATAAGAACAAAGGCAAAAGGTACCTTAAAGTTCAGGAGCACCCGTTCAGAGAACGGATAATCATTAGCACTCAGAAGAAGCCTGCGGCTCTTCAGAACCAGGAACATGTTAAACCAGAGCATGATGAAAACACCGATGAAGAAGTAACTCGGGAAAGACTGCATGACTTCTTTCGCTAACAGATCAGGACGATCCAGGAGCTGAAGGACGTTCACAGAATCTTTCTCTTCACTCTGCTCGATGATTTTCTTTTGCTCGGCAATCTTGTCCGAACTTTTTTCAATCTGCTGAACGATGAACTGCTCAGTGGAAAGGTTGGTCGACCTGATCGTCAAAGTCAGTGCCACTGAAACCAGAGCGATGAAGCCCAGGCCAAAGATGACAAGACCTTTGATCGGATGCACTCCCCGGAGGACGATTTCCGCGATCGAGAGACCAAACAGAAGAACACAAAAGTAGAAACCGAACAACGTCAGGTCACGATAGAGGAATGCGGCGAAAGCAAAGCTTGCGACGAGACCCATCAGACCAACGAGGAAACCTTTCGTGCGGCCATATAAAATAACCGCGAGGGCCAGAGGAAACGGGGCGAACACTGACATGATGAAACTGATACACAAAATCACCGAAGACACCCCCAAGAGGAGCAGTCTTCCGTTAGACAGTTGTGGTGGTTGCAGCACTTGCGTGTTCATAATGTTCGTTCGTGCCTGATTATCTAGCTGTGTCGTTAGACTGGTAGCTGATAAGGAGCATGTTACGACCGCGCTTGATAGACTCATTTGCACGACGTTGGAACGTCGGAGTGAGGCCAGTGATGCGCGCTGGAGAAATTTTTCCGAACTCGTTTACGAGCCAGCTGTAAGACTTAGGATCTTTCCAGTCTGGAGCAGTTTTCGTAGCTGAGAAGTAACAAGACTTGCGCTTAGAGTGCATTTTTTTGTCTTTGTCTTCGCCGCCGCCGTAGCCACCTTCATCATCAACGTCGCCTGTAGCTTGTGAGTGATTTGGGTTTTTGTAATTCTTAACGATGTTAGCTTGGTCTTTATCGTCACCGAGTTTTACGATGATGTAACGAACCATAGACTCGTTAATACGGAACTTACGCTCGATCTCTGCGTTGAGATTGCCTGCACCCTTGTACATAAAGTAATGGTAAGCGCCTTTCTTAAGGCCGGCTTCAGTCTGTTGAGCAAAAGATTTTACTCCCCATGAATCGTTGACGAGAACTTCGCCGCCTAAAGACTTGAGAGAATCTGTGATAGCAGCTTTCACTGAGTTCACTGCTTCTTCAGATGCGTCTGGGCGAACGACAAATGCCGTTTCGTAGATCATATTTCCTCCTGGATATATAGCCCATGACGTAAGTGCCATGAGCGAGAATCAAATATGTTTTAAATGAATGTCCGCAGGAAGGTAACATAGCGGGGAATGTGCGTCCAAAGCTTTCTCCCCTGCGCTCCGGCAAAGGTTAGAAGCCATCATGAAATTTTAAGAGGTTACCAGATAATGACAAGCCGAGTCAGCCGTTAATTTATTCCTCGGATAGGTCAAAGGTAGAGCTATTTTCTCGAGGACGATCATGAGGCGAAGCTCAAAAACTCTAAGGAAACAAACTGTAAAAGTTTTTGACGGCCTTGTAAAAAATTCATCCGGCGCCTTTGCCAAAAGAGAGTCGAGGCATAATTTAAGGATCATATAGGAGCTCACATGAACGCCTCTACAACTTTTGTCCTCGCCTGCCTTCTGCTTGTCTCTTGTTCTAAACAGAGTAAGCCTGAAGATAAATCTCAACAGGTGAGGCAGATAAAAAACACTGAATCTACTATTTCTAAAGATGCTGAAGATGAATTACATAAAGAACTTCATGAAGAAGTCAGCAAAGAGGCACGCGAAAATAAATTTATTGAAATCGTTAAGGCCAAGGCCGAAACAGGTCAACGCATGAATGCGAAAGTTCTGAAGGCTAGAGCATATCTTGCTGCTTATCACTTTGATCTCTGGAACGGTTCGGGTAAGAAAGGTGAAAGAGAGAAAAGAGAATCACTTTTCTCTGAACCGGCCGCAGAATTCATGGAAAAAATCCAGCGTCTGACAAAAAAATTTGATGTGAATAAAATCAGCCCGATGATGGATATCAAAGTTCAGAACGATGAGTTCGCTTACTATGCTCTTTCAATTGCTGCTTTCGAGTCAGTTGATTTTAAACGTGTGATCGAAAGTGTCTTTAAAGCTGAGCGTGAAAATGGTGTGATTGAAGGTCACTCTGAGGCACTCATTCGCGGCGAGAACAAAGAAGCCATTTTTGAACTGATGAAAGCTCGAGTGAATATCCTTGCAGCACTTGCTCTTAAAACTTTGGTTGTGGATTCGAGTGTTTCGATCGACCAACATGTCATTGGTCTCGTTTCAACGACAAGCTTTAACAAACTGAAGAAACTCGATGTGCCTGAAATTTTAAAAAACAATTCGCAGGCCTTGAGCCTTCTTCAGGCAGCGAATACAACGAAGTACTATCTTGATTCTTTGGGAATCAAAATGGGCCTCGAGAAAAATCTCAAGAAGGCTTTCCGCAAAGTAAGTTCTAGTGAAAAACCTGAAATTCATGCGGAGATCGCGAAACTGATGCTCTAACCTTCCGGCGCGTAGATCTCGTACTGCTCAGAGTGGTAGTTATTATCTGCGCGCACCAGAAGAGTCTTATTATAAGTTTCTTCAAGTACTTCGATAATCCCAAAATCCTCAGACGAGAGCTTCGCCGAAACTTCCGGATGCGCAAAGATCGTAATCTTCGGAACAGTCGTTCTCTTCATGACTTTCTGCAACTCACGGATAATTTCAAAGCTAACAGTTTCAACTGATTTTATACGGCCTACACCTTCGCAATAAGGACAGAATTCACACATCGTCCGGACCAGGGTGTCGCGGGTACGTTTTCGTGTCATTTCAACCAGGCCAAGGCCAGAGATAGGAAGAACGTTAGTTTTAGAACGGTCTTTCTTCAGCGCTTCGAGAAGAGATGAGTACACTTGTGTTCTGTGCTCTTCTTTCTCCATGTCGATGAAGTCGATAATGATAATACCGCCGCAGTTACGAACGCGTAGCTGATATGCGATTTCTTTCACAGCTTCGAGATTTGTTTTAAGAATAGTTTCTTCGAGGGTTTTCTTACCTACAAATTTACCAGTGTTCACGTCGATAGAAACAAGAGCTTCAGTCTGGTCGATATTGATTGATCCACCGGACTTAAGGAATACCTGATTGGAAAGAGCACGCTCAATCTCAATGTCGATTCCGTAGTGCTCAAAAATAGGAAGTTCGCCGTCGTAAAATTTAATCTTCGCTTTGTGGTGAGGAATAAATCTTTGGATGAATTTCTCAATTTGTTTTACTGATGCTTTTGAGTCAGCGACGAGATTGTCGACGTCTTCATCCATGATGTCGCGAAGGGCACGCTGGATGAAGGAGAGATCCTGGTGAAGCTCGAGCGGAGCCTTAGCTTTATCCATTTTCTTCTGAACATCTTTCCAGATTTTTACGAGATTGTTGTAGTCGTTCTTCAGGACTTTATAGCTCTGAGTTTCTGCTACAGTACGAGCGATGATTCCCACTCCCTCAGGTCGGATAGAATCGAGAATATCTTTCAGGCGTTTTCTTTCTTCCTCAGATTCAATTCTGCGTGAAACACCTGTGTGCTCAATGAACGGCATGTACACAATGTGACGGCCGGCCAGAGTGATGTGTCGGGTGACACGGGGACCTTTCGTTGAAATCGGCTCTTTCGCAATCTGAACAACGATCTCATCGCCCTCTTTCAGAAAATCCTGAATCTTCACGTCAGGACGGAATTTCATATCTACCGTTTCCGTCAGAGTCGAAAATTCGTCTGGAATCACTTCACCTAAACGCTTGTTCGCTTTCTCCTGCTCAGAAGTCTCAATGCGATTTTGCATCTCTCTCTGTTCTTCAATTGTCGGAAGATAAGCATCGTCGACATAGAGAAACGCTGCCCGCTCCTGGCCGATGTCAATAAAGGCTGATTGCATCCCTGGAAGGACACGCAAAACACGTCCGAGGTAGATGTTACCAACGACAGGTGTAGACTCGTTTGTTTGGGAGTGACGTTCGATAAGAAAATCTAATATCTCACCATTTTCAATGAGTGCAATACGTGACTCATTGTGGGTCTGGTTGACCACAAGTTCTTTTGCCATGAAAAATGTCCTAATCGTAAAACTTTTAAAACTGTAATTGTGAATAGGATACAGGGGATATGGGGACAATTAAAGGCGGCATGCGATGCCGGGCGGTGCGAAAAAATAAAATTATCGGGAATTCAAGAGAGAAAACAGGAACCAACGAAGCTTAAACCGTGCGAACTCGTTCTCGATCGACTTCCCTTTCTTCCTCCCCTGTCTTTCGAACGACAACCTGAAAGATGAGATCGGGAAATTAAGATCGGAATGGTTGAGGCGTGGAGTTTGCGGTCCCCGCCTCGTTCTAAAGCACGTTCCGGCAAAGCCGGAACCATCATCAAGTCAACATCCCTACAATCGTTGCCGTCAGAAGCGAACAAATCGTTCCCCCCAGTAGTGCCTTCATTCCGAGCTCAGAGAGTGTTGAACGCTTATTCGGTGCAAGTGCACCAATCCCCCCGACCTGAATTCCGATCGAAGAAAAGTTCGCAAAACCGCTGAGGATGTAAGTCGCCATGATGATCGACTTAGGATCCTGAAGAACGTTCTCCGCTTTCATTTTCCCAAGTGTCGTATACGCCACGAATTCGTTCAGGATAGTTTTTTCACCAAGAAGCTGACCGATGTAAACCATATCAGACTTCGCCACTCCCATAAGCCAGACGAGAGGAGCGCAGATGTAACCGAGAATGAATTGAAGTGTGAAACCCTGATACTGACCGGAAGTCGAAGTTTTGATCATTTCGTTGATGCCAGTGTAGTAACCGAAAACATCACTCAACATGTAGTTAACCATCGCAATCATCGCGATGAAAACAATCAACATCGCAGCGACGTTGAACGCAAGTTTAAGACCGTCTTCTGTACCAACAGCGATTGCTTCAATCATGTTCGAGCCGATCTTCTCTTCAGAGAGTTCGATGCGCTCATCAATCTCTTCAGTCTGTGGAAGGAGCATTTTAGAAACAACAATGGTTGCAGGTGCAGACATCACAGATGCTGCCAGCAAGTGTTTAGCGAAGAAAAGTTGTTGAACTGGATCATCACCACCGAGGAATCCGACGTAAGCAGCAAGAACGCCACCGGCCGTGTTCGCCATACCACCGACCATAATACAGAGAATTTCTGAACGGGTCATTTTCGGAAGGTAAGGTTTAATTAAAAGTGGAGCTTCTGTCTGACCAAGGAAGATGTTCGCAGTAGTAGAGAGGTTTTCTGCTCCTGAAATTTTCAGGAATTTCCCCATGAACCATGAAAGACCGTAAACGATCTTCTGAAGGACACCGAGGTAAAAGAGAAGAGATGTGAGGGCAGAAAAGAAAATAATGGTCGGAAGAATTTGGAACGCAAAGATGAAGCCGATGCTGTTCACATTAAGCAGATTTCCGAAAACAAAGCCTGAGCCCTGACGGGTAAAGTCGAGAACGACAACGAAGAAACTGGAAACTTTATCAAAAATGGCAGCAATAAATGGCACGTGGATAATACCGACAGCAAACGCGATCTGAAGGAGCATTCCCCAGATAACAAGTTTCCAATCAATTGCTTTTTTCTTGGAACTGAAAAGAAAAAGAACTGCAATTAATACAGCGAGACCCAAGATACCGCGTAAGAAGGACTCCAAGTTCATTGATTACTCCAAAGGAATGTTTAACCCGCGGAGTTATACGCAAGACGACCTAAAGATGGCAACAAAAGAAGCCTTCTTTAGAAACTTGTTGTCCAGAATTTGGTGCCAATCTGACCGGTTGTCGGTGTAAGGATTGAAGTCTCTGAGTGGTGCCAGGCAACGCGCTCGCTGGAGTTAAAGTCGACGGATCCATTCATTTCTTCAGGAGCTTTTTGCGCACTGTTGTATGCGACGTAAATAACTCCGATGATGACCCCGATAGCTGCTCCGGTCCAGATATTAGAAAGATGCTCACTAGGCTCGTCAACGAAGGAGAGAGTCGAAAGTCCCAGAATACCACCACCAGCTCCGGCACCTGCAACGATGTAAAGGTCGTTCCATGTATTTTTCATCAATTCATCATCTTCCTCTGTCTGTGCCCATACGGGGGACGCGAGGAGAAGTGTTAAGAGAAGTGCAAGAAGCTTTTTCATAGTGATCCTAGAGGGTCTTTGTTTGCCAAGGGTCGGGCTTAAGACTATGATAAGTTCCTCTCTTAAAGATGGCAAATCCGATATTGGCGGGCTTCAAAATTATGACAAAAAAATCGTTTCAGGTTTACCCCCTTATCGACAAGAAAAAAAATGGACACAAGCTTTCTGTGGATGAAATCAAATGGTTCATCCAGGGCTACACAGATCACGTTATTCCAGATTATCAGATGTCGGCCATGCTCATGGCCATGTTCCTGAAGGGAATGGATGGTGCGGAGACTGCGGCCCTGACAGATGCCATGCTTGAATCCGGCGAGCAGCTGAAATTTCCTGGAAAGAATGTCATCGATAAACACTCTACCGGCGGAGTCGGAGATAAGGCCTCTTTCATCCTCGCCCCTATTGCTAGTGCGGCCGGAGTAAAAGTTCCGATGATCGCTGGCCGTGGTCTCGGTCACACAGGTGGCACTGTGGATAAGATCGAAGCTGTGAAAGGCTTCAGGACAAATCTCTCTCTCAAAGAATTTCAGGACAAATTAAACGAGAACGGACTTGTTCTCATCGGGCAGACTCCGGAGATCGCTCCGGCAGATCGTCTCATCTATGCCCTTCGAGATGTGACGGCGACGATCGATTGCATACCTCTGATCACAGCATCGATCATGAGCAAGAAACTTGCTGAAGGTGCGAACGGAATTGTGTTTGATATCAAGTACGGATCTGGTGCTTTCATGCGCACACCGAAGCAGGCACGCATTCTTGCCAAGAGTCTTATCCAGACATCGAAACGATTTAAGAAAAAAGCAGTGGCTTTGATCACAGACATGAACCAGCCTCTGGGAAATGCCGTCGGCCACTCACACGAAATTATCGAATCGATTGAAACCCTGAAGGGAAAAGGTCCGAAAGACCTGACGGATCTTTCTGTAATTCTCGCCGCCCATATGATTCACATCGCTGGTGTGGAGAAAACTTTCGTTAAAGCTAAAAAGAAAGCTGAACTGATGGTCAGCTCTGGTAAAGCACTCGAGGAATTCCGCAAACTCATCAAAGGTCAGGGCGGCGATGACCGCGTGATCGATGACTATTCTCTCCTTCCGCTCGCAACTTCCATAACTGAAGTACGCTCGCCGAAGAAGGGCTTCATCAAAATGTTCAACAATGAACAGATCGGGCTTCTTCTCATAGAACTCGGTGGCGGAAGAAAAATGAAAACTGATATCATAAATTTTGATGTTGGTTTTCTGTTTGAGAAAAAAATCGGCGATCAGGTGAAAAAAGACGATGTTATTTTCACCATCCATCACCGTGCAGATCAGACAGATGCCGCTCTCTCTATCCGCGACAGGTTCCTGAAAGAATCTCTTACACTTTCTGCGACGAAGGTGCGAGCCCCAAAACTTATAATAGAAAAACTCAGCTGAGGAAATAAAATGTCTATGCAAAAAATTCTCGAAGCATCTCAGTACATTCAATCTCGTATTAAGGTGAAGCCTAAAATCGGGATGGTTCTTGGTTCAGGGCTCGGTATTTATGTTGATCAGATTCAGAATAAGACAATTATTCCGTATCAGGACATTCCTCATTTTAAACGGACGACCGTTGAGGGCCATGAGGGAAGATTGATCGTCGGTGAAGTTCACGGCATCACAGTAGCTGCACTTCAAGGACGCATTCACGCTTATGAAGGTCATCCGATGGAAGAGATCGTTCTTCCGGTGCGCACTCTCGCCGCTCTTGGCATTGAAATGCTTTTTCTCACGAACGCTTCAGGTGGAATCAATTCAAATTTCCATCCCGGCGATCTCGTCGCGATCACTGATCACATCAATATGTCAGGAAGAAATCCTCTCGTCGGCCCGAACATGGCCGAACTAGGGCCCCGTTTTCCAGATATGACTCAGGCCTATGATCCTGAATTGATCGAGCTCATGAGAAAAGTTGCTGGCAATCATCATGTCGATATGAAAGTCGGAGTTTACTGCTCGGTTTTGGGTCCTACCTATGAAACACCAGCTGAGATCCGAATGATCCGTGCTATCGGAGGCGATCTTGTTGGCATGAGTACTGTACCTGAAGTCATCGCTGCCAATCACCTAGGCCTCAAGGTCGCAGGTGTGGCGTGTATCACGAATTACGCAGCAGGAATTAAGCCCGAAAAGCTTAGCCATGCTGATGTAAAAAAGGTGGCAGAAAAGGCCATGGTTGGATTTGCCACCATTTTGACTGAAACTATAGGCGAACTCAAAAAATCAGGAAAAATCTGAATGAGTAAAAGTCTCCGCGATGAGGCACAGGACGCTTCTACCAGATCACACTCGCCGTATTCCAAGGCGAAGGTCGGTGCTGCTGTCCTGACTGATAATGGTATAGTCTTCAAAGGCTGTAACGTTGAAAATGCAAGCTATGGCGGGACTGTTTGTGCTGAACGTGTTGCCATCTGGAAAGCAGTTTCCGAAGGCCACAAGCACATGAAAAAAATCTACGTGTACACCAAAGATGGATGGCCACCCTGTGGGATGTGCCTCCAGGTGATGACGGAGTTTTCAGGCCCTGATCTCGAAGTGACTTTCGGGGACGAGGCCGGAAAAGAAACGACGAAAAAATTAAAAGAGCTTCTCACCCACTCCTTTACTCCAGAACACCTGAAGTAAGGCCGGGAATAAAATAAGGAAGGAACGAATGTTCCTTTAATATATGCAAGATCAAACCTTCAGTAATTCTGACGAACTCCTACGCTCACTTAGCTTTTGTGTGATCGATCTCGAGACAACCGGCGGTAACCCCGATACGGAAAAAATAATCGAAGTCGGCATGATTAAAATCGAAGGTCGCAAGATCTGCGAGGAGCGATCATTTCTCATCAATCCGAAAAAAGATATTCCGGACTTCGTTCAGAAGCTTACTGGTATTCGCAAAGCGGATGTTGAACATGCACCGGCCATTGAAGAAGTCATCGACGAGATCATTCAGTTCATCGGCACATCAATTCTCGTCGCTCACAATACATCATTCGATATCCCCTTCTTGAATGGTGTTCTGAAGAGACTTCAGAAACCCACTCTAGATAACAAGGTGATTTGTACCAACATCATGACGAAATACATGATCCCGGACATCATGAGCTCAAATCTGAATTACATGTCCCAGATTTTTAATATCCCTCATTCTCAGGCCCACCGTGCAATTGAAGATGCGCGGGCAACAAGCCATCTGCTTCTTAAGTACATGGAGATTTTTGAGAGTAAGAACATCCGGAAAGTGAACCAGCTTTATTATCCTCGAAATAAATTTGAACTTGATAGAGCGATTATCGAACCTGATGAGGGTCTCTCAAAAGTGGAAGAACTTTTGAAGAATCTTGAAAGCCCATCCATCCTTACTGTGAAAGGTGACAACGGAGTTATCCTCACCATTCTTCCTCTTAAAAACCCTTCACTCGAAACTCTTGAAGTGATGAAGTATCTCGAGGGCTTTCGCTGGACCCAGATTCATCTTCGCCTTTGCGGCCCATTTATTGAAGGTTTGTTCTTCATGAATTCGAACTTTATCAAAATCCCGGAAACTTACCGCAAAAAAACCATTGATTATCTGAAAGCAAGACATCAGCTCCCACCTGCACCCAAACTGATGGAGGAACATGATTTTGTCATTACTCCCCATCTCATCAGTGGTCAGTTTATTGTGTATTCGTTTTTAAATTTCTCGCCCTACTCGCAATTAATTTTTAAATTCCCTTCTCACAAGAAGAAACTCCATCAGTTCCTCGGTGGACAGGTGGGAAGATTTGAAAATCAACAGAAAGGAAAAAAGAAGATTTTCATTCAGAATGACATCAGGGATATTTTTCTGAGTCTTTTTAAAAACGCGCTTGTCTCAGACCCTACGCTTTATCTCACTCTAAGGATCGCCGACATAAAAGACGAGAAGAAAGTCTATCTCGATCAGATTGAACACCTCGCTCTGAAAGAAACAGATCGATATAAATTCCCGACCAAACATTTATAAAATTAATTTCTCGGCGGATTGTAGATGAATCTCAGAGAATAATCCGAAACCTGGAGCACGAAGTGCTCTATGTTCAGGAGATTCTGAATCAACTTTGAAAGCGAAAGTGTAGAGATGTTAAGTTCCTGCAACTGGATTTGAATTTCCTGAGACGATTCAATGATCTCACCCTTGATGACTTTCTCAATCTGATTCGATCGCGCCACCAGTAATTGATGCGAGTACAAAGTCATGAGTTCACCCATGATAAGGTAGAAAGTCATGGTAAGGAGACTCAGGTTAACCTGGGCACGAAACTCAGAGTGTTTTGTATAATCAAATGAAAAACGAATTCCACTCTCCACAGTTCTAAACCTCAAAAGGTTCTGCGCCTGCTGGTAACAAACGTCTACCGCACTAACCCGCTGATCAATTGTCTGAATGTTACCGGGATTAGCTCTTGAGAAACCGAGGAACGTTTCAATTAGCTGTTTGCAGCGATAAGATCCGTTCTTCATCTCTGCCAGGATATGGGCGGCTTCTTCACCATGAGTTTCATCAAGCATCAGCAAAGTGAGAGCGGCCTGAATACCAGCAATGGGATTATTCAGTTCGTGAGCGATACTCGAAGAGATTATCCCAAGTTCCTGACCGGAAGGTGTGATATTACCATCCCCTTTCAGAAAGAAACTTTCAGTGAAGAATACAAAAAGAATTTTCTTTTCATCCATATGAAAGACTTCACGGCGAAAAATATTATAAGGGATATCACCTATCATGACTTTTTCACGGAGCTTCAGGACTAGACACGCTTCAGGTGTAAAGTTGAGTTTAGCAAACAAAGTATTATGCTGATACACTTCGCCTTCCTGAGACAGGAGTGCCACGGGAAATGGAATCGCATCAAGTACGCCTTCCCAGAGTTTTTCGTCTGAAAATGGATCAATGACCTGGCGCTGACTCGAAAAAAAGCTCACGAGAGTTGAATAAAAGAAAAATCGTTTAATGAACCTGTAGTCGTCCTGATCTTCCCAGTTGAAGTCGAGAAGAACAAATTCTCCGGCGTATCGCGGAAGAGGTAGAAGTGTCTTTGTACCGTTCGTTTTCCAGAGGGCTTCACGGGTATAAAGCTGTACCTTGGCCTTCTCTATCTGAGTCTTCGCAAATTGTTTCAGGTTTTTTTCAATTTTTGAGAGATCGTCCGCATGGATGAGTTCTTTTTCGAGTCGAACAAGGTCCTGCGTATAGGTAAGAAGAAGTTCCGCAGAGAATCTCTCAGATCCTTTCTCCTGAATAATCGCACGTGCACGGCTCTCGCATTTCTTTAAATTTTTATGAGCGATCTGGAGAAGACTGTCTTCGCGAAGCTGGAGGTATTGCTCAACCGGAGCTGAAATGAAGCGCTCGATCTGTTTTACATCAAAGCTGTCGTCGAGAACAAGATCAACTTCAGAACTCTCCACACTCTGACCGAAACTAAAAAGTCCCTGATTCTTATCCAGAACACAGACTTTAAGCTCGGGGCCTTTGCGAAGAAGATGAAGCGAGGATTCGGAAACAAAATCAATGACGATCCGTTCTTCAATAGACTCCACTGACTGACTCAACTCGATTACCTGTGCATCCTTGAAAGACGTGAGACTCGCTTCAAGCTGCCTGCGCACTTCAAGACCGAGAAGAGGATCAATCCTGAATGTGAGAAAACCAGCTTCAGTCGTCATATGTTATTTTTGAAAGTACTTTTGAGTTTCGTCGATGAGTGACATTCCATCGATGTACTGGCCGTGAACCTTAACACCCCAGTGAAGGTGAGGTCCAGAAGTCCGTCCTGTATTTCCGGAAAGTCCGATAATCTCACTTCGCTTGACCTTAGAGCCAGCTGTTACGAGAGTTTTATCCAGGTGTCCGTATACAGTGAAGATATCCATACCGTGGTCGAGTATAACCGTCCAGCCGGTATAAAATAAGTCACCTGCGAACATGACAATACCCGCATTCGTTGCAGGAACTTTCTGGCCAATCGCCGCACGGTAATCGATGCCGAGATGCTGGCCTTTTTTCTGATTGTTATAAACGCGCTTGGTTCCATAAACACTCGTGATAGCAGAGTTCATCGGTTGAACGAAGGGAGCTTCAAACTGGAATTCAGTCTGAGAGGATGCATAAATGCGGTCGAGAACTTTTTGTTCTTTCCACACACGCTCCTCGTCTTTAGCTGCAAGCTTGATCGTTTTTGGATTTACCTTCAGAACTTCTGCTTTGTAGTCTCTAGGCTTCACTTCAAAACTAATCTGGTGAGCGAGTTTTCCGTTTAGCTCGAGTTTACATACGAATGGATGAAGCTCAGAGAAATAACTCTCGATCACGATGGCACTACCCATTCCATTTTTAAATGACCACTTCAGAACTTCACCTTTGCAGCTAAATACTGAGCTTTTGTCAGGTGCCGGGAAAGTTATTACGCGAACTTCTCCGGGATGAATATTAGCGGGTTCATTTTTTATGTCTGAGGTCGCAAATGCTGTTTGTGAAATCAGGATCAATAGCAAAGAAAGTGCTTTCATACTAACTCCGTGTTCCCTTACCAGTGCCATCTTTAAAGAAGATAGTGAACTTCTGGTCAGGAGATATTCGTTCAAAAGAAGCGTGATCTGAGACCACTGCTCCGGATTCTGTTTTGAGATAAGTAAATCCACGGGCGAGAACATTCTGTGGATTCAGGGCACGAAGGACATGATCCATGCGACCTACTCTCTCTGAGAGTCGAGAAGATTTCAACGTCATGACATGTTGAAGTTTCATCACCTGTTCATCCAGTCGTTGGGAAGATTCATGAAAGCCGAGCAACTCGTGGGCGCGGTCAGTAAGACGAACATGGTTAAGTCTTTTCTGAGCGTTCTGAAGTTTTTCCCAGATATGGGCCATCATCTGTCGGGGATGAAATCGCTGGCCCATGATTTGAACACGCTGGTTAAGCTTGAACAGGTCCGAGCGTAAATGACTTGTACAATATTGAAGGCGCGCGTTCAGTTCAGTCTGTGGTTGAGAAAGTTTTTCTGCAGCTGCTGTCGGAGTTTCCGCACGGAAGTCGGCGACATAATCGCTGAGAGTAAAATCCACCTGGTGTCCGACAGCACTGATAACAGGAATCGCACAGGCATCAATGGAACGTACGAGAGCTTCGTCATTAAAAGACCACAGGTCTTCAAGGCTTCCGCCTCCTCGAGTGAGGACAATCACTTCGACGTCAGGAATTTCTTGCGCCTTCTTGATGGCGGCCACAAGTGACCGGGCCGAATCCTGTCCCTGAACAACGGCCGGAATAATTAAAATGTCAGTCCAGAGACTTCTGCGTTTCATCACATTCAGAAAGTCCTGAAGAGCAGCACCATGAGGTGCCGTGATAACAGCGATGCGTTTTGGAAAAGGAGGCACAGTCTTTTTCTTATCCAGATCGAAGAGACCCTCCTGAGATAGACGTGCCTTGAGACGTTCGAACTGAAGCTTGAGCTGACCTTCGCCGGCAGGAAGAATGCGTTTAGCGAGAATCTGAAATGAGCCTCGTTTCTGATAAACGCTGAGCGGTCCCGCGACAACAATCTTGTCACCGTCTTTAAGATTTCTTATCAATGGATTTCTAAGAGCGTCGCCTTTGAAAAGAGCGCATGAAATTGAAGCATCTGAATCAGAAAGTGTAAAATACCAATGACCAGCACTTGAGGGAGAAAGGTTTGTGACTTCTCCCTGAACCATCACTTCGTGGAACTGTTCTTCGAGGGTTTCTTTGATGGAGTTGACCAGCTCTGAAACACTGGCCGCATCAAACCCCAGCATTATTTTTTCTTATCATCTGTAGCCGGTGGATGCTGGAGATATTTGATGGCCTGAAGAACCTGATAATCGTCATTAGGTGAGTATGTCTTAAAGATATCCTCTTCTTCTTTTTTCTTTTCTTTATCCTCAGTGGCCTTGGTAACTTTTTTAGCTTCCATTTCCTTGATGCGTTTTGAACGGTCTGCGCGCTCACCGGCTTCGCGTTCTTTTTTCTCATCGTCAGTTTCGATGGTAGCGGTAAGGTGATTTTTCAGATCTTTTTCACGGATGTAGCGGTCATCATGATCATCATTTTTCGAAGCTGCCGCGGCTTGGCTTTCAGCAATCTCGACATCCGGTTTAATCCCTACGGCCTGTATTTTTCTGCTAAGCGGAGTCATGTATTGAGCAATCGTGAGTTTCACTCCTGTTTGCTTATCAAGCTGAGCGACAGTCTGAACGGAGCCTTTTCCGAATGACTGAGACCCCATGATGGTCGCACGTTTATAGTCCTGAAGTGCACCGGCCACGATTTCCGAAGCCGATGCGGAAGCACCGTTAACGAGAACGACGAGCGGAGTAGTGAGATCTTTGAAACCAGATTTTTTCACATAACGAATGTCTTTATTCTGAGTATCACGAGATTCAGTCGTTACAACAATCCCCTCTTTCAGGAAGATAGAGGAAATATCAACGGCCTGATCAAGAAGGCCACCCGGGTTAGAGCGAAGATCGAGGATAATGCCGGCCAGCCCGCCTTTCTTTTCAGATTTCTTTTTCATTTCTTCGAGCGCATGCGTAATCGATTCGTAAGAATGTTTCTGGAACTGAGTCAGACGTACAAAAGCATAACGCTCGCTCATGAGTTCATGCTTAACAGGTTTCACTTTGATAATTTCACGAACGAGAGTGAAGTGCTTGATGCCGGAGAAGTTTTCACGGATGACTCCAAGGACGATTTTCTCGCCAACTTTTCCGCGCATTTTTTCGATCGCCTGTTCGAGGGTCATCCCGACGATAGGCTCATTGTTTATTTCAACCAGCTTGTCCTTGGGCTTGATGCCGGCGCGGAAGGCTGGAGTATCATCGATCGGAGTGATGATATAGATCACACCTTCTTTCTGAGTCACTTCAAGACCGAGACCACCGAACTCACCCTGAGTATCGTTTTGCATTTTCTCAAAGAAGTCTTTGTTCAAAAAAGCTGAATGAGGATCGAGAGTCTCCATCATTCCCTTAAGTGCACCTTCAATGAGCTTTTCAGTATTCACCGGCCGATAGTATTGGGTCTCAATGAGATGAAGAACCTTGTTAAAAAGTTCGAGCTGCTCAAAGCGAGATTTGTTTTCAGAAATTTTTGGAGCGGGTTTTGTTTCTTTAGAGAATGACTGAAAAGAAAGAGTGAGGATGAGGCCGCAGATGAGAGGCTTGAACATGAGAACTCCTAAGAGATTGAATCGTCTTAGATTTTACTCACTCCATTCGGATCTAACCACAAAATAGTATTCTGTGCGGTGTTTTTCTTTCTGACTTCGAAGTAAAGATTCTGAGGTTCTTTCGACTCATTCTGCGTGTAGGCAAGGATATCTCCACCTGTAACAGTATCGTTCTTTTTCACTTTGATGTTCATCTTCCCAAGAAGTACTGTGCGCAGATCGTTACCATGATCGATGAGAAGAACCTGTCCGTAGCTTGCGAGATCACCCGCAAAAACAACGCGGCCACCACCCACTGCCTTGATAGGTTGAACAGACTGATACTTGAACGTCACACCTTTAGGGCTCGGAGTATATCCCATGAAATCATCCACTGGACGTCTAAAGAAGCGATCTGGTTTTGTAACGACAATAGGGGCCTGGCTGAAATCTTTTTTAATCTCAGCGAGACGAGTATGAAGTTTCTGCGACTGCACAGATTTCTCAATACTCTTCTTCGTCTGAACGCGTGCAAGGTAAACTTCCATCGCCGTTTTCTTACGCGCTTCAAGTTCGCGGATCACAGAAAGAAATTCTTCTTCGTTCTGCTTCAGCGAAGCAATCTTCTCATCGAATTGAAGGATCTTACTCTCAAAAGAAGCAAGTTCAGTTTCTTTGTTTTTAAGCTTGGACTGCGCTTGCTTTAAGAGCTCAAGATGAACCCGTCGTTGCCATTCCTGAGTTGATTCATTTTCACTCTCAAGCAGATAGCTCTTCATGATGCTTTGATTGTCGGCCTGCGCTTCTTTCACATCACTCTGAACTTGCTTCAGGTGCTCGCGATAAAGCTGGACGTCATTCTCAAACTGTTTGATCTGCTGAATGCTGGAGAGATAGAGGTTGTTCTTGGTACCTATTTCTTTCTCAAGTGTGGAAAGCTTTGCTCCGAGTTCCATCACCTGCGATCTCGTACGGGCGAGATCATCTGATGTACGGGTTTTCACTGCGCCGAAAGCACTGAATGAAACGAGTGAGAGAATCAGGATGGTCTTTTTTCTCATAGAGTGGGTTTCCATCTCCATGCTTGCATTGAAAATGTCCAAAAAACTGAAAACACCATCAAAAGAATAACAACGTCAAAAAATTTAAGTGTTCCATGCCAGAGTCCAAGTGCGCTGAAAAGAATCACTACACTCGCTAGACCTGTCGCCAAAGCTTTGGCTGCAACCATCTTCTTGCGCTGAAAACGCTCAATGAGATACGAGCGAGAACGGAAAACATCGTAGCAAAGCCAGTAACTCGTGACCCAGAGAAGAGCTAGAATACCGATCACGCCCCAATCCCCTGCACGTCCGAGGAAATTATAAAACGGATGAGTTTTCATCACACTTGTGAGTTCCGGATATTTGATTTCAGTAGCAGTCAGGTGCTCACCAGTTCCAAGCTTCATGGCCTGGCCTCTGATGAACTCGAGGCTTTCCGCTGAAAGCGATGGACTGAGCACAATGCGATAAGTTTTAAAGCTCAGGAGGTTTGCACTTAGAGAATAGTCAGACCCCAGAGTTCCGATAAGTTTCTGAAGTTTCGCTTTCCCCTGATTCGTACTTTCTGTTACGGCTACGACACCAGGAAGTTCATCCATCATCTTCGTGAGTTTATGAGCATCAACACTGCCGTCGAGAACAGTCACGAAATACGGGTTCACCATCTTTTCAGGCGAAATTTTTCCGAGCGTATGATTGATCCACGGTCTGTGAGTCAAGCCCATGGCAAGAAGACATGAGAACAGAAAAAAGCACACGCCACGAATCGGAGACTCTCCGAGTGTCTTGTAAAATTCTTTCAGATAAAACATGCGTGCCCCGAATAGACTAAGCGGCCCTGATCAAGATGCGCTATCTTGCCCGGAAACTGCTTGATGAGTTCTTTATTATGAGTGGCCCAGATCAGAGTCAGGCCTTTCTTGTGATTGAAGTGATTGAGAACTTCGAACAGGCGATAAGAATTTTCCTTATCTAGCGAACTTGTCGGCTCGTCAGCGAGAAGTGCTGTTGGACGACAGAGAAGAGCTCTGATCATCGCCACTTTCTGGCGAAGTCCGCCATTGCAGTCTTCAATTTTTTTACTCAGATGATCTGTAACCTGAAGAAGACGACAGAGATCTTCCATCTCACGATAGAAATCATTTTTTGAATCATAAACAGCGCCATCGTAGGCCATCCAGAGATTATCTTCGCAGGACTTCTTCTGAATCAGTCGAAGATCCTGAAATACAGTAGAGACAAAATGTTTACTGGAACGCTGATGAGGAAGAATTGCTTTCCCAGACGTTGGTTCCTGAAGGCCACCAAGAACATTCAAAAGTGTAGTCTTTCCGGCACCACTAGGGCCGGTCAGGAACAAAATTTCACCGGGGTAAACAGTCAACTGTACGGATTTGAGAGCGCGTGTGCTGCCGAATTCCACCGAGAGATTATCCAGGTGAAATAAGTAGTTCTGCTGGTTTGTACTTCCTGTTTGAGGAAGCGTGCGACCGGTTAACATCCGTGAAACCTGCCTAAATTGCGAATTCCCTCATGGAACTCATATAACGTTATGCAAACATTGTACCGGTGGTTCGACGATAAAGTAAATAAAACGATATCCGACAAAAACTATCCGCTTATTATGCCTTCTACTTTTAAAAGCTCGTAGGCAGAGTCAGAACAATAAACGTTCGGAACAAAATTAAACTTCGTCTGGAGATCACTGATAATAGAATTTTCTACGTCACCCAGGAGACGAACTTCTCCGTTTTCCATGAGAATTTTCGCCGGATCCCGCTCGAGGAGAAGATTTTCGCTCGATTTTGATTTCACAAGTTTTTTGCGGGATTTGATAAAGATAATGTGCTTTTTTGGAAGGTCTTCAACGATCCAGTCTTTTTCAGTTCCCTTCTTCTTCAGGATGTCTTTGATCTCTTTGATTTTCTCTTCGGCCTTTCGGACGATTTTTTCGTAAGTATGTTCTTCGTCCTGAGAAAGGATCCGCTGCTTAAACTCTTCACACTTTACTGTCTTCGGCGCTTTTTCAAACAGCAGGCAGTTGGCGAGATCTTTGATGCGTGGATTTTTATCAAAAGTTCCGTCCATATAATACTGATGAACTTTCTGCATGAAGTACTGATCATTGAAACCGTAAAACTTCACCGGATCATTTGAAATCATGTCCATGAGTTGTGAGTAAGTCACAATCTTATTTTTCTCGAGCATGTAAAAAGTGATCTCTTCAGCGATGGCATCGAAGCGGGCACCTCGTGCAGAACGAATCACCTGCGAGTACCATGCAAATCTGGCCATCAAAAAATCTTCCACAGCGTGAAGAGCATTATGGTGAATCGCAACTATCTCAACTCCGTTTACATTCGCGACTCGGAAATGGTGAAGCAAATAATCGCGATCGTAGGTGCCGTATTTAATCCCTGAATAGTGAGCGTCACGCAGGAGATAGTCCATGCGGTCACAGTCCACTTCGGAGTGAAGTATCTGGTTAGCGAGAACGCTGGGATCAATACCTTTCACGAGATTGGAGATCTTCTGCGGATCAAGACGATAGTTCTTGAGGATCTTAGTGATCCCGCCGTCGTAGTCTGTGTTCTTAATAATGAACGATCCGAGATGTTCGTGATCATCCGGATGGCCCTTGCCGTTCTTCTCTCTCGTCGTCTCTCCCCAGCGGATGTAGGCCATCTCAGTCGTGTGAGAGAACATAAATGCGCCGAGGTCGTGAAGCAAGGCTGCCAGACGAATACTTTGATGGAAGGCCTTATCCGGAGACTGGAGACTATCGTCGAAGAGATCATTATCTGAAACTGCTTTACCGAGGCGCTGAAGAATTTTATGAGCGTTGAACATTACCCCGATAGAGTGACCGAAGCGCGAGTGTTCAGCACCTGGGAAAGTATAGAACGTGAACCCAAGCTGCTTTATCCAGCGAAGACGCTGATAGAAAGGTGTGTGGATGATTTCCCATTCGAGATTTGTAATGTTGATGAAACCGTAGAGGGGATCAAAGACGATTTTGCTTTTTGAGACGACTTCCATGTATTTGACCTAAAACGAAAAGAGGGTCCTCTTGGACCCTCTTTGAAGTTAACTTTTAATTTTTACTGAAGAACAGCGGCTTTGCGTTTACCTTTGCGTGCACGAGCAACTTTGCTAAGCGCGTATTCCATCAACATAAAGGCTTCGCGACGAAGACCGTTGTCGTGGATGTAACGGTAAAAGTTTTCAATATCGCCGTTGCTACGGAAGTTTTTGATCGTCATTACTTCAGGAGCTGCAGTTTTATCGTTCGGTGTCGTCATTTCTGTAATCTTAGACATAGTGTCTCCTCAGGTCTGGTTAGTTTACTCTTTTTCTCACTACTCCATCAATGATTTCTATTGCTCGCGCGCCTCAATCAGGCCGTATGAGTGCAATTTGTTATAGAGAGTCTTCACAGTAATTCCGAGAGCTTTTGCCGCGCGGGTCTTGTTACCACCCAGATGGCCAAGCGTGTCAATAATATGCTTCTTCTCAAGATCAAAGAGAGTGAATTCAATATAAGAAGGCTTCACTTCTACTTTCTCAATTTTCACTTCCTGAGCGAACTCCGGGAGATGAGTTGCTTCGATGTACTGACCGTCAGTGAGGATATACGTGCGCTCCATGATGTTTTTCAATTCGTGAGCGTTTCCTGGCCAGAAGTACTGAGAGAGTTTCTCAATAGCGCCTGACGTGAGGATTTTAGATTCATTTTTCTTGTGATTCAGGAAGTGCTCTGCCATCACTTTGATATCGTCCTGGCGCTCTTTCATCGCAGGAATCTTGAGACCAACAGTATTGAGGCGGTAGAAGAGTTCTTCTTTGAATGCACCAGCTTCAACCAAAGTCTGAATGTGAACTTTAGAAGAAGCGATAACACGAACGTTGATCGCAACTTTTTGCTCAGTATCGACTGTGATCATCTCGCCGCTGACAAGAGCGCGGAGAAGTTTAGACTGGATATGTTGAGTCGTTGCACCAACGTCATCAATAATAAGTGTTCCGCCGTTCGCCTGGATCATGAGGCCTTTCGAGCTGAAAAGTTCGCGGTCAAGTTGAGACTCGTTAAGAGCTGAACAGCTAGCAACAACACATGCGCCTTTGCGGCCTGACCATGCGTGGATTTTTCTTGCGAGAGTCTTCTTACCAACACCGTGGTTACCTTCAAGAAGAACCGGAAAGTCCTGAGAAGCTACTTTCTTCGCCATCTGAACGATTTCGAGGAAGTTCTTCGAGAGACCGATCATCTGAGTGTTATCTTCGTGGTGACGAGATACCTGGATTTCAACACGGCTAGAAAGTTCTTTTTCGCGTGCTTCAATCTTGCCCTGGAGCTCTTTATTAAGATGCTTCGCCATGAGGTAGAGGTGCATGTTTTTGATTGGTGAATGAAGCTCTTTAAATACTTCATTGATAATCACGAGATCTGATTCAGAGAAGTTTCTGTCTTTCTTCATCGACTGGATGTTGATTGTTCCGATAACAGAACCTTCAATCATAATAGGAAGACATATTTCAGCTTCAACAGCTTCATCACGAATGCCAGTTGATGCAATAGGATCTCTTTTAACTGAGTTTGAGTAATAAGCGCGTTTCATGCGGGCAACGTAGCCAGAAAGTCCCTGACCTTTAGCGAGGGTCTTAGCAGAACTGAGGGCCTTTCCGTTTTCAGCAATAAGAAGAGTTGAGCCATCAGAAAGAACTTCAAATCCTTGAACCTTGTATTCATCAGACAGGTCATGGATAAATCCAGAAAGCTTGCTGAAGAAGATCACTTCATCCAGGTTGCTCAAAAGAACTGTCGAAAGTGTTGCTAGTTCGTTTTGGTTAAGTGCTGATTTCATGTTGGATCCCCTTTACACATTTAAAGCCGGTAATGATAAAAATTTACACAGTGCGTTGCTGAGGAGATATTACAATTTGTATGAATAATTTACAAGACTAATTTGATGCGGTGTTTAAATTTTCTTCGAAATTTTAAGTTATTTCGGAAGGTTAGACCATGCCGGAGAGAAGCAGCGGCCAAAATCCTGGGTCAACTGGCCCAAAACTTCGCCCTCTCTGTTCATTATGTACACATCTTGGACAGCCTTGGACCTGGAGAGGATCCTTTTGCTAGTAAAAACAATGAATTCGCCGTCCGGAGAGAACGATGGATCTTCATTGGAACCGAAATCCTTAGTCAGTCGCGAAAGATTGTTTCCGGCAGCATCGAGCTTGTACAAATCAAAGCCATTATCCACCCATGAGGTGAAAACGATCTCTTTCCCGTCTGGGGAGAAGCGTGGAGTCGCATTGAATTGCCCGACGAAGGAAATTCTCTTAACCTCTTTCTCCGTCTCTCTCGGATCCATCGTATAGATATGGGCCTTGCCCGCACGTGATGACAGGAAAGTCATGAGAGAGCCATCGCGAGTGACTGAAGGATCCACATCCTCTGCATAATTTGAAGTGATCTTACGAAGTTTTTGAGAGCCGATGTTCATCTCGTAAATGTCGGCATTACCTCCGTATGAAAGGGTGAGATAAGCAGAACCACCGTCAGCACTCCATGTTGCGCCAGAGTTGATTCCCGGCTTACCTGATATCGTAGAAAATCTTTTTGAACCAATGTCATAAGTCATGAGATCAATATTCTTGATCGTTCTCACACGCGCGCGAGTCACATCTTTGTGAGAAGCGATCAATGAGAACATGATTTTTGAATTGTCCGGAGAAACTGACGGGCCGATAACAATTGAATGGAAATTTGTAAGCTTCTCCACCCTGCGGCCGTCAAAATCCATGATGTAGACTTCTTTCTCAATATCTTTTGTTCTCGATGTGCGGTCAGAAACGAAGACGATTTTCGAATTAAAGATAGAGGGTTTTCCCGTCATTGATCTGTAAACCTGATCCGCGACTCTGTGGCCCTGGCTTCTGAGTGAAGACTGAGAAATTGTGAATGACTGAGAAAGAATATTTTTCTTTGTCGATACACTCCAGACTTTGATTGAAGCAGAGATATCAGCACCAGAGCCGGAGATAGAACTCGCTACGAAGTAAGTCACTCCACCGCCGGCCCATTTCTCGAGCTGCGGAGAAGAAAAGCTGTTTTGACCTTTCTGAGAATATTCAACGGCATTAAACTTGTGCTTATAAAAAACAAAGTCATTACGAAGGATATCAAGAAATTCCGCAGCGAGGGATTTCTGAGTGACACTCAGGTTTTTAAGTTCGGCATCATCGATCACGAGCTTGTCCTTATCAGCTTCAGCTTGCCCGACTGCAATGACAGCATCCTGAGCATAGAGGGAGAAGTTGAAGAACATAGCAAGAAGGAGAATGAATTTCATAAAACCTCTAAAGTGGGAAACCTAAAATGATTCCTGAATTGGTTAATCTTGAGGCCACAGCATCCGTTGGTTTCGGATAAGGAGCAGCCGAGCGAATCGCCTGTTCGGCGCGGGCATCAAATTCCGGAGTGCCGGAAGATTCAACATGTTCAAGTTTGAGAACACTTCCACTTGCAGACAGATAAATCCTGATGCGACAGCGAAGGTCTTTTTCTAATAGATATGTAGGAAGTTTCCAGAACTGACGGATAATTCCAGGCAATGCCTGAACGTAGGCGCCAAACTCGCTGGTCGCTTCATCAGAGTAATCACCAACAAGAGCAGAACCATGACTCAGGCGATTTCCCTCAAGAACCAGAGAATCGAGATTCTTCAAGGCCTTCCCGTTCTTAGTCCCCTGCTTCTGTTCTTTCGGCGCAATTTTCTTATTTGAGTAATCGTTAAGCACGCTGAGGAAAGAGGCTTTCTTCTTCTTCTCTTCAACTTTGCCAGCTTCTTCGATCACGATATCGTCTTTCTTAATGACGTCAGGAGTCTCTTCAACTTTTTCAACAGTCTCTTCTTTTGGGCCTTCTACTTTTTCAGGAATGGTGGGACTCGCCTGCCGGGCCATGTCTTTTAATTCCTGAATCGTAAACTTCGGCATACCTACAACATCGACGCGGACACTTGATTTAATGATTTCAATATCATTGCTTTTAAAAACGCTGTGAACGATCTTTCCAGTCGCGAGAGATAAAAGGATAAGACCCACGTGGGCCCCGAAGGAGACCAAAAAATCACGGGTGAATTGTCCCTGATCAGTTGTCGTCGACATCTAGAGTTTCTTCTCCACTTCAGTCACGAGGGCAATGTTGCTCACACCGGCCCTCTTGAGATTCGCGATCAGTTTTGCCACTTTCTCATAGCGCAGGTTGTAGTCCGCGCGCAGATAAATAATGTCTGTTTTATTTTTCTGAAACAGTTTAAGGATGGATGGAATCAGGTCTTTCGATGTCACCATGTCTTTACCGATAAAGAACTGTTCCTGCTCAGTGATTGAAAGGATAACGAGTTCAGGACGGAGTCCGACGTTATTCACTTTCTGAGTTTTCGGAAGCTTGAGATCTATACCAGAGAAAAGCATTGGTGCAGTCACCATAAAGATCACGAGAAGAACGAGCATGACGTCCACTAATGGTGTGACGTTGATGTCCGAGACCGGACCCTTTTTTCTCCCCGAGCTCATTTGCATGCCCATGGCCCTAGTCCTTCTTGATGAGAATTGAACGCTCAATGAGGTTCAAAAAATCCTGCGAGAAAGTTTCCATCTGAGAATTGATCTTGGTGATCTGGTTGTTGAAGTAGTTGAAGAACCAGACCGCAGGAATCGCAGCTCCGAGACCAACTGCTGTGGCAACAAGTGCTTCCGCAATACCAGGCGCAACAGCTTCGATTGATCCACCACCGCTAGAGAGACCGGAGAAGGCATCAATGATCCCCCATACTGTTCCGAAGAGTCCTATGAATGGGGTGATACTTCCGATAGACGCCAGTGTTGAAACACGGTTATCCAGTTTTTCGTTGGAAGCATTAAATCCGGTTTTCAGTGCGCGCTCGAGGGCCTGAAATCCATGCTCGGAAAAATATGTTCCGATGTTTCCTTTGCCTGACGAGCTGAGTTTTTCGCTGACTTTATTGAGTTCTTCGTAACCTCTTCTGAACATCAAGCTGGTTGTTGAAGCGTGATTTTCACCCGCTTCACGGTTGATCTCAGTGATTGAATTACTTCCTTTGAAGAAAGTCTGGAACTTGTCGTTCGCTGCCATCACTTCCTGGAGCTCTTTGTACTTGCGGACAATAATCGTCCACGAAAGTGCTGAAGCAGCGAGAAGAAGCAGGAGTACGATTTTCACAACAACGCCTGATTCTAAAAGCAGCTGCCAAATGTTTAATCCACCATGCATGATTCACCTCAACGTAAGAGCTTTCTGACCGAATGAAAAAATTGATTCCGGTACTTGTAGTAACAAAAAGATACCAGCCAAATAACGGCTAGCAAAGACATTGAAACTCTACGTTCAATTTTAAAGGGTGAAAAATCAAATCCCCACACAGGATCCATTCCCATGAGAGATGCCATCGGGGCAATAAATATTAACAAAAAACAAACCACATTGCTCCAGTTCTTGAAGTTCTTTCCCGAGAGAAGAAGAAGAGTTCCGAAGCAGAGAATCACAAAAGGCATGAGTTCATAATAGTCCGGCACACTCATGCGATAAGCGATAGCGAACATCACCAGATACATAACAGATAGCCAGAGACTGCGTGGTTCGTCTTTTGGATTTAAGACTTCATCAAGATGAGCGATGAGAACAAACTCGAGACCGAAGAACAAAAATATTCCGGAGAAACTAACGAGGTGGTAATACCAATAGCCCATATTCTGCGGATTGAAGCTGATCTTAGCGAGAGCGATGTAACTGATGATCATAAATACCGAGATCACCGGTGCTTCAGCATCAGGCCAGGTGAAGTATTTTTTGACGAGCTCGCGAACACCCTGAAAATGATAAAGACGAATATGGAACCATCTATTAATCAGGAAAAGGGATCCGATTTTCGAAACGAGCAGGATTTCCCAGTGATTGTTATGAAGCCAGGCCTCAACAATGCTGATTTCATGCTCGAGAAGAAAGTGAAAGAAGGCACCCATTGAGCTGAGTATGATAGTAAAAGAAACATAGATAAGCTGATAAAAAGCGTAATACTTAATGTTCTTGGAAAAATTGTTTCCAGGCATCACAGGACTTTTTCATCCGGGCTTAGCCATTTCACCTGCATCTCCGGCGAAGGGTACAGTTTTACGTAATCTTTGTACTGGGCGTTTGATTTGATAAAACGATCAATTTTGCTGAGCATTTTGAAATATGTATTCCAGAGTTCAGGACTTGATTTAAGAAATGCATCCATCTTTTTTGTAATTTCAAACTGCTGCTGAAACGTGTAACCGGTGATATTCACCTGCTTGTCGTAATTGGCGAGAAGTTCCTGCACCATCGAAGGATCAATTTTTGTCGTTTCGAAATTGGCCCCCGCAAGCTTCTTCATTTTGTCAGTACTCACCTGCTTCTTAAAATAGCCGGCTTCCATACGAAGAAAATCTTCCAGAAGAAGAAGCGAGATCTCAAGTTTAGTCAGATCTAACGATCGAATGAATGGGACAGAAAGGAGAAGAATGATCTCATGATCACTACCCGGAAGAGACGTACGAACAACAGTCGGCGTGTTCAAAAGAAGGATTTTAAATTTCTTCTGGTAAAACCCAAGCTTCTCCATCATCGACTTGAACGACGTTTCCAGCCCATAATCCGGCTTGTTAAAATCCCAGCCCAGGATCTGCGCGTTCTTAACGAGCCAATACTCAGAGACAAATCCCCAAAGCTCAGATTCGGGCGGGTAAAAAAAACGTGAGCCTTCCATGACCTTCTGCTCTTTTTTGAGAATCTTAACCTGTTTAACTTTTTGTTTTGCTTCCTGAGACAGGCCGTCTTGCTGAAGAACTTTTTTGATATGAGTGAAGTTCACCAGCTCAAGTTCTTTTTCTTCCTGAAGTTTTTCAGAATCCTGGGCGTGCGCAGTTGCGGACAACAATAGGGTCATCATCATCAGCTTACTTAACACGGGTATCCCCTTGTACGTAGTGATCATAGAGTCGTCCCCAATAATAAAGCTCGGCGAGATCGAGATTCAGAGAATCAAAAAATTTCGGATACTGCCCTTGAAAACAATCCGGTCTTTTTTCACTGAGATATTCTTTGAGAACAAAACCTTTATAGTCCGCGACCTGTACATATGCCCACTCAGGACCAGCTTGTACCTTGGAAGTTTCGATTACTTTCACCGGGTGAGCACATTGAATCGTAGTGAGACTGGCCGAGGTGCGCACAGAAGATTGATGAACATGACCGAAGATCGGCTTCATATAGAAGACACCGACAATTTTCTCATCTGTAGATGTTGTTTCTGCCAGGACACTGAAGATGGAGAAGAAAGCCATCATCCACAACATGTTAAACCTTCCAGCGGAACTGGATTGTTTCCCAGTTGTGACACTGTGGACATCTCCAGAATATTTCGTCGGAATTGTAACCACACTGAGAACAGTAGTGACGAGTGAGAGAATTATGAAGGTTACTCAGAAGGCTCTTCGTATGATGGAGGGCCTCTTCAGTTTTTCCGACTTCTATGAGAATTTTAATGTATTCAACTTTAAGCACATCACTATGCCCATGGTTCTTCATCCAGTGATCAAGAAGATCGAATGCATCTCCGTTCTTATGAAGGTCTTTCAGTAAGCGGATTTTGGAGAGAACCACCGATGGCGAACTCATAAGGTCATGATCATTGAGAGCAAGGAAATATTCTTTCAGTTGCCCCAGTCGCTCGCGGTAATCGTCTTTTTGCGAAAGTGTGTCGTTAAATGCTTCCAGTGAAACAAAAATAAAAGTCGCGTACATCGGATGCTCTTTCAAAAGCTCCAGCAATACACCGTTGGCATCTTCCATCTTTCCAAGAACCAAAAACAATCTGAGGCGAAGAATTTTTGCTGAAACTGATGGAGCAAAACGGAATGCATCTTCAAGTTCTTCAGCACATGCCTTGAACTGACCTTGGTCAAAGAGTGCTTTCGCTTTCTGTACGAGAATATGTGAAATTGTCTCAGACTGATTTTCCTGTCCGACTTTTGAAAGCATGATGCGGTAGTTGTATGCCTGATCCCAGTCTTCGATGTCTTCGTAGATCCGGCAGAGGGATTGAATCACATCTTGCTGATCACGGTTAATTTTCAAAACGTCTTTGTAAGTCTCGATGGCCTTATCAACAAAGCCACCCTTATCAAAATCGAGAGCAAGTTCTTTCAGCGCCTGAAGGCGTGTACTTTCAGAAATGCTTTCCCGGGCAATTAATGAACGATGGATCGAGATTGCTTTCTCGATCTCACCATTGGAACGGAACAGACCACCGAGAGCAAAATAGGTATCGATCGTCTCACGATTCAGGTCAACGGCATTGAGGAACTCTTTGATCGCGAGATCCTTGTTCCCTTCAATGAGGTACTGAGTGGCATTCAGGAAGATTCGCGACTGGGCCTCAAAAATTGAATTACGATATTTTTTGGAAAGCTTGACCGCTTTGTCTCTTTCGATGACGTAGTGGTAAATCAATACGAGCGTGATCACCACGGCGACAACCATCAGCGCGTGATCTTTTCCCCAGTTTAAGAGAAGGCTATAATCCAAAACTCAGACTCCTACGGTTGGTAAAGAAATGCGGGAGAAGTCTTCGGTGCAACTTTCGTACGAAGTGTCGCAAGCGTGTCTTCTGTATCCTGCATGAGATCAGAGAAATGAAATTTCTTGCGAGCTGGCTTGAGATATCTTAGTGCAAACTTGCCTTTGAGCTTAAGGTCTTTGTGAATAGCACGTCCCGCCTGCCAGAGAGTTCCGATCTCATCCACGAGACCAAATTCTTTTGCTTCTGATCCGTGAAAGATCTGACCTTGGGCAAGTTCGTTAATATCTTTCTTCAAACGCTTTCCGCGAACATCAGTGATGTCTTTTTTAAACTGCTGGTGAGTACCGGCGAGTAGATCATCAAGAAATCTTTTTTCTTCTTCCGTCATCGCTCTTCCTGGATTTCCGATATCTTTATAGCGGCCGGCCTTGATCGTGATCTGCTTGTACTTCGCCCATGCGAATAATTCTGAGAGGTCAGCCATCTGCATGATCACACCAATAGAACCCGTGAGTGTTCCTGCGTTCGCATAGATTTTGCGGCAAGCAGCTCCGATGTAGTAACCGCCACTCGCAGCGATGGACCCAAAGCTGGCGTAGATCGGCTTCTTCTTATCAATACGACGAACTTCTTCATAAATTTCCTGAGTAGGAGCAACTGCTCCACCAGGAGAATCAATGCGAAGAATGATTGCCTTAATTTCTTTGTTTTCTTCTGCATCAAGAAGCATCTCTACAACTTTGCGGGACTCAGTGATTTCGTTTTCGATAGAAATAACTGCAATCGGCGCATCCTTGCTTCGATCCATGAGATCTGATCCCATCGACGTCGCTTCACGCAGTTGTGAAACTGAGTAAAAAGCAAAAAGAATGAAAATGAAAAACAGAACTGTAACGAGAATAAAAATCCCGACAATCCCTTTAGAACGTTCGCGGCTCAAGAGGAACTCCTTCCCTAAGTTTCCAGAACCTCAATTATACGCGGAGATGATCTTAAAAGAAAAGAAAGTCGTTAGTAATGGAAGCCATGATTCGCGCAGTTAGATTCTTTACGCGAGATTTCAGTCTGAAGCCACGCCGGTACTCCCAGAACACTGGTTCCGAGAACTCGACGATATTCTTGTGTATAGGAGTCAGAGATTGCCGAACTCTCAATTACAACTAAAGTTTCATCGTTGATGTAGTTGGCCGAATCCGACCAGTTTTCTGAACCCATAATGACAATTTTTGAATCAACAACGGCAAACTTGTGATGAAGAACATCTCCTCCGGCCAGCTTCGGAATCCCGACTTCACGAACCGGTCGTGCCCACGGATTATTTTGCGTTTCATAGGCACAATTGCCGTTCAGCATGCGTGCACCCATCATATCGAGAAGCTCGGAATAATCACGAAATGCGAATTTTGGTTCAACAATCATACCGATTGATACACCGGCAAGGGCGCGACGCTCGAGAACGTTAGCAATGCTCTGGTCAGAGTACACAAAGAGGGCCGCTTTGACGGAACTTGCGGCGCGGGCAATTGTTGAGCCGATGAGACCATTCACCGTTTCATGCCATTGTGATTTGCGTGATGTCGGTGAAAACTGAACAGTGAGTTTTGTGCCTGCAACAACAACAGTTTGCGGCCCGCGGTATGATTTTCCATTGCCGAATTTTCTTCCCCAAAGCTGGGCAAATTCCTGGGTGAAGACGTTGGCAAATGATGCGGATTCAACTTTGATGAGTGAATTTGCATTTCCTCGCGAACCGGGAGTAAGAGTGTCTCCATGGATACAGCTCATCGTGAAGTTGGCAGAACTCACGATCGTTGAATTTCCATCAACGATGACAAACTTGTGGTGCATGAGACCTGAACCAGACGAGCCATCAGAGGCGTCATCCATGACAGGAATCTGCGCTTTGTTCAACATATAGATGGCATCACGGCTTGAGAGTTCGGCCTGATCCATTTTTCCATCACGATTCACATCAACGAAGGCGCGAAGCTCAGTCAGCTTCGAAGCATCGTGCTCATTGTCCGAGCTTCTGTCAGTCTGGCGCTCAACTGTGAAGTTGTAGTCGTGCTCAAGAACAACACGAACATCAACGCCCTGTTTTTTCTTATTGATCAAGGCCTGAGCAATCAAAGGTAATCGCAATTCCTGGACAGCAACATAAACAGATTTTTTTGCTTTATTGATCTCAGAAAGAATCACAGCTTCAAGATTATCGCCGCGACGAGTGATGCCGCGATAAGGTTCAACATATTGTTTGCTTTGGTTTTGGTTAAAATAAGAAGTAACACCGGCCAAACTGGTCAGTGGGAGAATCGCTATGAATAGGATGGCCGCTTTCATGTTTACCGCCTGATTCATAAATCTAACTAATACCTGACTTAAACTGTCCTAATATATCGCAACAAAGTCATCCAAAAAGAACTTACTTAACAAATTCTTATCGATAGCGGCGCGTCAAGTATCTGGTTTTAGCACAGGCTAAGGTTCTTTTTGGGAGCACCGATAGGTTCAGAGTAACGAAAAAGGCCTTAAAATGAGGCCAGTGAGGTCCTTATGATGAAAAACATCCTCCTTCTTGTTCTCTTTACGTGGGTTAGTTTGACTCTCGCTAAGACGGACGTAGCACCAGAAACCATGCAAGATTCTGAATCCTACAGAGTTGAAAAAGCTGTTCCGGAAAAAGAAATGAAGCGTGAAGTTGCCGGTGGAAAGCAAAAGAAAAGATCAGCGCCTGAAAATGCTGAGATCCCTAAGGAAGATTCTGATTCTGAAGTACGCTACTGGCAATACCAGGAATAAGCTTCGGGCCCTTATCTTTGTCCCACAGGTTTAGCTTTTCAAATTCGCTTTTTAATTGACCGCATGCCGCGAGGATATCACTCCCCTTTGTCGTGCGGATTGTGCACGTAAAACCCTTCTTAATCATCTGATCTAAAAACCACATAATCTTTTCTTCAGACGGTCTTCTGTACTTCGATCCCGGATATTCATTGAACGGAATGAGATTGATTTTTGATTCTTTTGGGTTGAGCAATTTCCCAAGTGCAATAACGTCTTCCATAGTGTCATTCATGTCGGCCGCGAGAAGATATTCATAAGTAATCCGACGGTGAGCTTTCAGCGGAATCTGTTTGATCGCAGCGAAAAGTCGGTCGAGATCATACACTTTATTGATCGGCATGAGTTCAGTACGAACATCATTGCGGGCAGAGTGAAGAGAGATTGCAATATTCACGGGGGGGAAATCAATCGCGAGCTTTTCAATTGCAGGAACAAGTCCCGATGTTGAAAGAGTGATTCTTCTCTGGCCCAGATTCATTCCTCGCTCACTCATAAAAATGAGTGTCGCTTTTTTCATATTTTCGTAATTGTGGAGTGGCTCACCCTGGCCCATGTAAACAATGTTGGTGAGTTTTTCATCCGGGCCAACTGTCTTCTTCAGGAAATCTTGAACAGCAAGGAATTGACCTACCACTTCAGAAGGTTTCAGGTGACGTTTGAGACCCTGAGTTGCCGTATGACAAAAAGTACATCCTACCGCACATCCAATCTGGGAAGACACACAAAGCGTGAGACGTTCGCGGGCAGGTATGGCAACCGTTTCTACCGTCTGGCCGTCGTTCATTTTAACGAGGAACTTTCGCGTCCCATCTTTTGAGAGACCGTTCCAGACAATTTTTAAAAGTGTGGTGTCGTATTCTGTGGCAAAAAACTCACGTGTGTTCCTGGCAACATTAGTCCAGTTCATCGGCTCGTATTCGCCCTTCTTGTAAACCCAGTCAAAGATCTGAGTCGCACCAAATTGCGTGAATCCTTTTTCTTTCAAAAGGTCTTTCAAATCATCAAATGTGAGGTCAAAAAAGGAGGGTTTCATGTGAGCACAAGGTAAGGGAGGGCTCAGTCTTTAGCAAGGGCCAAGGGAGGTAAAAGATTGGTTTTCCTGTAAAAAATACCCGAAAAGTTAGCTAAAAAACTTGCTCAGGAAGCCTTTTTTCCTGACAGTTTCATTCTCAACAAGTTCTCCGAACTGCTCGAAAATTCTCTTAAGACTATTGAGATCCCGTGCCCCGTCGAGTCCGATGTTGTAATCCTGCACTGATATGAGACGAACATTCGGATGCTGATATTCCTGTGCCACTCGTAATCCAAAAGATTTAAGATCATCGAGACTCAGAAAAGTGAGTTCCTGGTGATCAGCATCGGGCACAGATTTTGATAATTCGCGAAGTTCTTTATCGTCCAGGAAACCATTTGGAGAAAAGAAATAAACGACACGATAACGGGCCGGATGAAACTCACCATCCTGGTTTTGTGACGAACGAAAATGATAAACCAGAGATAGTCCCATTATTGTTCCTCGTAGTGGCCGAAATCCAAAGCGATCGTGCCAAAAGGCAGGAGTTCAACTTCAACACCATCAGGAGTTGATTTCGCTTCGGCACGAAGTGGATTGATCATTTTCATGAAGGCAAAATGTTTTTTCGTGCGCACATTCACGCGCTTTTTATAGCTGGTCGGATTATACAGATCCACACGTCTGACATCGAGATAGTTCAGGTCAGTCTGACTGGCCGATCTGATTCTCCAGAGACCAAACACCTCATCATCCATCAATGTTTCCGGCTGAGAAAGATTCAGAAATTTAAAAATGTTTTGCCAGAATTTTTCACTTTGCGGATGATCCACGAGCTTATCACCCTCAAAGACAATGAGCTTCCCTTCTCCAAGAGAAGTCAGTGAAATGCTGGTGAGAAAATTCACGGACTGAATTGGAAGATTATTTTCCAGATAGAAGATCTGAAGTTTTTTATCGAGTTCAACAGGCAAGCCTGAGAGGTCAAGAATAACCTGCTGGCCCATCATGAAGAGTTTCATCATCTGAGCAAATTTCACGCGATCCATTTCCTTCCCGGAAAAATACTTTACCTTGTGCTGATTTGCCTCAATCCACTCTGTCGTAAAATTGAGTTCTTCGTGAATCTGATACATCCACTGATAATTTTTCTCGAGGTAATTGAGAAGTCCGGAACGTGAAAGAGCATCAATGTGATCGTGACAAAAAATATCCACGAGGCCGAATGGTCTCATTTCCGCCGAGAGTTCTCCGCTGATGACCTGGTAATGGTAGCGGTGATCAATCATCTGCTGACCCATGTGCTCTCTTAAAAAAGCAGGAAGCAGATTATTTTTTTCGTGAGCACCCAGAAGACATGTACTCACCCACTGATCGCGGACGTAGGACTGAAAAAGATCACGAAAATAATGAAATTGAGTTTTTCCACCGGCAAGTCCGCGCTCGAGTGTTTCTTTCGGACTTCCGCCGAGCACCAGGATGTCCTGAAGGCCCATCCAGTATGGTGAAAGTTGAGATTCAGCGGCCCCAAGAAAAAGTTCCTGAAACTCTTCAGTGAACTTAATTTTAAGTTTTTCCTCAGCAACCACTCCGGAAATATCTTCGTCCGGCTTGTTTCGTTTGATATAACGTGAAAAACCTTGTTCAAAAACGTTTGACCTGTCGTAAAGATACGACCATTTCTTTCCGTCCTGAAAATAAGAAAACGTTGCTCCCCAGCAGTGAGACTTAATATGTTGAGAATTGAAAAATTCCGCGAGAGCTTTTAGAAATGCAGAAAACTGGTTGAACACTTTTGGTTCGAAATACGAAAACATCTTGTTGAGTTTTTGTTCCTGATCAATACAAGCAATGTGAGGGCCTTCATGCGACACACTTAAATTCAGGGCAGCAGGAACGGGCACACCACCATTTGGAAAAAATGGCGCTGGTGTGAGAGGGATAATCCAGGCAAATTTGCGGCGGTGCTGCGTGAGCAGTTTTACCAGGCGACCAAGATCTCTTTCAGGGTGAAGATTACCGAAGTCCCAGATACCGTTACCTTCGAGATGGAAGCCCCAGTGAATAGGAATGAAAATGACTTCCTGGGCCGGAGTTTCAAGAATCTTTCCTTCCCAGAGGGCAGCAGAGGTTTTCCAATAGAAAAACCATTGCTCACCGGGACGAACTGGATCAAAATTTTCTATCGATTCGTCTCCACGCTTCAAAATGAACTCCTGTTGCTTAGTACAATTTTAAGCATATCAATCTGATATGTGCAGTAAAATCGTTCTTTGAAGTTTCCCAAAAACCTATTTTTTCGATAAGCTTTGCCAGCACAAAAGGATATCACATGTGGTTTTTCACTCAGGAAGAAAAAGAAATTCAAAAAGTTTGCCGCGACTTCGCTCAAAAGGAGCTCGCCCCTTACGCTGAAAAGCACGATCACGATGAGACATTCAACCTCAAGGCCTTCCGTCACATGGGGGACCTTGGTCTTCTGGGGATTACAGCACATCCCGATTTCGGAGGGGCAGGTTTGGGGGCAACGGCCGCGACAATCGTTATGGAAGAATTTGGGAAGGCCTGCGCTGGTTCAACACTATCGTACCTCGCTCACAGCATTCTTTGTGTGAACAACCTGAACAACAATGGATCTCAGGAACAAAAACAAAAATACCTGCCTGCACTTTGTAGCGGCGAAAAAATCGGTTGCATGGGCATGTCTGAACCCGAGTACGGGTCGGATGCTGTCGGCATGCAGACCAAAGCGGTTAAAGAAGGCGATTCATATTCCATCACCGGAAATAAGATGTGGATCACCAATGCTCAGTACGCAGACATTGTGTACCTCTACACCAGAACTGGTCCGGGAAAAAAAGAACTCACATCGTTTATCGTTGAGAAAGGAACACCTGGTTTCTCTGTTTCAAAAGAAATTCATAAAATGGGTATGAGGTCATCTCCTACCGGTGAACTTTCATTCGATAAGTGTAAAGTTCCGGCCGCCAACCGTGTCGGTGCGGAAGGTGACTCTATTGTTCACATGATGAAAAACCTGGAGATGGAGAGAATTACGATCTCGGGAATCTCTCTCGGAATCGCTCAGGCCTGTCTCGATCAGTCCGTGAAATACGCAGGCGAAAGAAAACAGTTTGGAAAAACTCTCGCTCATTTTCAGATGATTCAGAAGATGATTGCTGAGATGTACGCAGAGACAGAAGCGATGAGACGATTACTGTATACAGTCTGCTATGAGTACGATCATGGTCATCGATCGAACACTCTCGCTTCAGCTGTTAAACTTCAGCTTCCAAAAATGGCGACCAAAATTGCCCTCGATGCGATTCAACTTCATGGTGGCTATGGTTACTCGAGAGAATTTCCGGTTGAACGCATGATGAGAGATAACAAGCTCAATGAAATCGGTGCAGGGACAAATGAAGTGATGATCATGATCATTGCGAAAAATCTTTTGAATGATGCTTTGAGGCACTAATATGAAAATTCTTTTCGTCATGATGATGGTGACATCAATATCTGCTTTTGCGGACAAACTTTCAGTCTGCAATAAGTTCAAGGCCGACGTTCTCATCGCCGCTGTTCACGACGAAGAAAAAGATGAAAAACATCCCGTCAGGTTTGAAAAAGACGAAAAGAAAGCGGCTGCATTTCTCAACCAGTTTCAACTCTCTCTTCTTGATCTTCAGGACCGCCTTCGTTATGTACCTCTAAAGGGGAAAGGCTGCACTGACTGGACAGTTACTGACCCTACATGCGACACAGCTTTCGCCGCCTATCATTTCTTTCGTGGACTCATTCATGGGATGAAGAACTATGGCTGGAGCGATAAGACAGTTCAACTGGGCAGAAAGAAGTTCGGAGAATTCATACGTGCGTCTGTGACTCCAGGCTTACCATTTCTGGATCTCTTATTTGCGTACACATTAATGATCGATTTCAAGGAAACCTTTCCAAGCTCGAACATCGATGGAGTAAAACTTAAATCCCAGAAAGTTGAACTTGATAAGGCCATCGCGAAATACACAGCAGAAGTAAAAGATTTCAAGCGCAGAGATTGCCCGGAAAAAGAAAAAAGAAATTTCAGAGAGTCCCGCGTGGCCCTGAAATATCAGCAGACTTTCGTCGATCTCCTGAATAAATCGGAATTCTAAATGAACGACATCCAGAAAGAACTCACCACCAGTCTTGCTAAATTTTGCAAGGAATCTATCGAGCCCCATATGGAAGCTGATGATCATGATGGAAAATTCCGCATGGAGATCTTCCAAGGGCTAGGAGATTACGGTGTTACCGGCATCACTCTCCCTGAAGAATATGGCGGAGCTGGTCTCTCATATATGGACTACGTTTATGTCCTGGAAGAAATTGCGAAGACCTCAGTTCCCTATGCTGTCACCGTTTCTGTATCGAGCATGGTTCAGACCATCATCAACGAATACGGAAACAAAGCTCAGAAAGAAAAATATCTTCCAGCACTAACAAGTGGCCAGGAGATCGGTGCATTCGCTTTATCTGAATCTCATGCTGGTTCAGATGCCGGAGCACTTAAAACATCCGCCAGGAAAGTTGATGGCGGATATATGCTCAACGGAACCAAGATGTGGATCACATCCGGTGGAATCGCAAAAACATATATTGTGATGGCACGTACCGGTGGCGAAGGTTCGAAAGGTGTAAGTGCTTTTATCGTTCGCGATGACACACCTGGATTTACTTTCGGGAAAGCTGAAAAGAAAATGGGATGGAAAACATCGCCGACCCGTGAGCTGATTTTTGAAAATTGTTTTGTGCCTACAGAAAATATGCTTCTCGATGAAGGCAAAGGTTTCAATGTGGCCATGGGCGGACTTGATCGGGGTCGGGTGGCCATCGGTGCCATTGGCGTCGGTTGTTCTCAACGCGCACTGGACGAATCAGTCCGTTATGCGCTTGAAAGACACCAGTTCAAACAGGCCATCTTCGATTTTCAGGGATTGCAGTTCATGCTTGCTGACATGGCGCTTGAAACAGAATGCTCGCGTCTCATGGTTCACAAAGCGGCCGAGAGTATCGATCAGAAAAAAACAAATTCTAAGCTGTGTTCTATGGCCAAACTTAAAGCGACAGACGCGGCCATGAAAGTTACAACTGATGCAGTTCAGGTTTTAGGTGGTGTTGGCTACACCTCCGAGTTTCCGGTTGAAAGATTTATGAGGGACGCAAAAGTTCTTCAGATCGTCGAAGGAACAAACCAAATTCAACGTGTGGTCATCGCCCGCCACCTCAAAAAAGAGTACGAATAGTATGCTTAACTGGAACATCCGCTCAACTCAGTCTACTCCATCATCCAATGCAGAAACGGCAACCGCAGAAAAAGCTTACATCGATACATTGATGTCCGAAGAGATCGGATTCTTCCGCCTGCCAGAAAATACTGAGCTTATTGCTGAGACAAAGAAAGTTTTCGAAGAGATGAAGCACAAAAAATATTTCATCCATATCGGAATCGGCGGAAGTGCCCTCGGCCCGGATATGCTCCTGAAGGCCCTGGGGATCAAGAGCGGAGTGAAGTTTGTCTTCCTCAATAATATTGATCCGGATGACATGAAACGCAGCCTCGATAAAGTGAATCTTAAAGAGGCCATGATTTACGTTGTTTCAAAATCCGGCACGACTGCTGAAACAGTGGCCGCCATGTCGATCATGATGAGTGAGTTGAAAAAAGTCGGAGTCACTGAAAATGACTACCGTGATTACTTTGTTTTCTGCACAGATCCTGAAAAAGGAGACCTCAGAAAACTTCAGAAAGAATGGAATGTGCGCACACTGAACATTCCCTCAAACGTAGGTGGTCGCTACTCTGTGTTCACACCGGTGGGACTTCTTCCGGCCATGTTTGCTGGTATCGATGCTCAGGCCCTCCTCGATGGAGCTCGTGAAATTAAAAAACACCTGAGTGACCCTTCTGCCTGTGGTGAATTCTTCGCCCTCGCACGCTGGATAAAAGAGCTTCACGACAAAGGTGTACGTCAGACAGTCCTCATGCCGTACTCATCACTGCTCAAAGAATTCTCCGCCTGGTTTGTTCAACTATGGGCAGAAAGCCTGGGCAAAGAAAGTAAGGGCCTCACTCCTATCCCTGCTTACGGGGCAACAGACCAGCACTCTCAGATGCAGCTATTCATGGAAGGACCTGCGGATAAGGTTCTCTTTATGATTGAAGTTGAGAAGTTTGAATCTGATTTCGAACTCCAGAGTCCCCTGAATTTCGAAAGCTTTAAAACCCTTGCCCCTTTCAAGCTTTCACAGCTGATGAAGGCAGAATTTGAAGGCACCCTGGCCGCACTTAGCGAAAATAATCGGCATGTCGTCCATATGAGAATCCCCACTCTCAATGAATCTCATTTGGGACAGATCATTCTCTTTAGCGAATGCCTGACCGTACTGGTTGGCAGGCTCCTGAAAGTGGACCCCTTCAATCAGCCAGGTGTAGAGGCCGGGAAAAAATATGCGTACGCATGGTTAAAATCTGCTGGCAAATGACGATAAGGAATTAACCGCGGCTTGTGCAAACCTAAGCCCGGCCTTAGAATGAGTTCTACCCTTAAAGTCGATTTGGAGCAGTTTTCATGAGCGATTCGAACGCTACCGTCGTCATCACAGATATTCGGAAGGCCCTTGCGGCTTCAGAAGATGAGGCCAAGCAGAAGCCTGCGTGTCTCCTCGTTGTCGGCGGAGAACTTAATGGTTCTATTTTCAATCTCGATAATGGTGAAAGTGTGATTGGAAGAAATCCTGATTGCACCATCTCTCTCGATTTTCATGGTATCTCAAGAAAACATTTCACGATCACTGTTGATGAAAGCAACGATGTTATTTTAACGGACCTTGGCTCTGCTAACGGAACATATCTCAACAATCAAAAACTCACTGAACCAGTGACACTCAAGCGCGCTGACATGATCAAGATCGGTGCAGTTGCGATGAAATATATCCCGAAAGGCGATCCTGAGCGCCTGACATACGACAAGCTCCACGAAGAGGCCCACACTGACGGTCTTACGAAATGCTATAACAAAATGTATTTCAATAATCAGCTCGAGCTCGAACTCAAAAAGAGCAAAGTAACTGGTAAGCCACTGACACTCATTATTTTCGATCTTGATCACTTCAAGAAACTCAATGATAACTTCGGGCACGATGCCGGAGATTACGTTTTGAAAGAAAAAGCACGCGTCATCCGCGAGCACGGGATCCGTCAGGGTGATATCTTCGCGCGCTACGGTGGTGAAGAATTCTGTATTCTCCTTCCGAACACAAATCTCAAGCAAGGTTTCGAGATCGCGGAACGACTTCGTAAGCAGATCGAAAAACACGAATTCCTCTATGACGGCAAACGTCTTCCAGTCGCCGCTTCAATTGGTGTTGCTGACTACCGCATGGGCGTAAATAACGGAACTGATCTCTTCAAGAGAGCGGATTCTGCAGTTTATAAGTCTAAAGAAGGCGGACGCAACCAGGTTAACTTCTACAAAGATAAATGATCTCCCCGATTCATTGAAGTTTGGTATTTTCTGTAGGAAAATGGGGCTTAACGCCGAGACCATATCCCATGAATCAACCGCCTAAGATTGATCTTCTTCCTGAGCATCTGATTGATCAGATCAAGGCCGGTGAAGTTATCGAACGTCCGGGTAACCTTCTCAAAGAAATTCTGGAAAACGCTGTCGACGCTGGGGCCACGAGACTCGAGATTACGATTAAGAACAATGGTCTTGATCTAATCTGCCTGAAAGACAATGGTCACGGCATGCGCCTGAACGATCTTCCCCTGGCCTTTTCAAGACATGCCACTTCCAAAATTTCTGCATTTGAAGACCTATATAAACTTCACTCTTACGGTTTCCGGGGTGAGGCACTGGCGTCTATTGCAGCTGTTTCTAAGCTCCAGTGCATCTCGAAGATCGAGAGCGAGACAAACGGTTCAGAAATCAGGATTGAAGGAGGACGTCAGGTTCTACTTCACGAAAGATCCACACCGGGAGTCCAGCACGGGACCGAACTTGTCGTGCAGGAACTTTTTCAGAACACTCCTGCACGCCTGAAATTTATCCAGAGTGCGACTTCGGAAAAACAATTCATCAAAAAAATCATTTTCTCGTTTGTCCTTTCACAGCCCCATGTAGAATTCCACATCAAACTAGAAGATCTCGATAAGGAAATCTATCCAGCTGCCCCGGACCTTAAAACTCGTCTCGAGCACATGGTACCCAAGGGGAAGGAAGCGATTCTTTTCAATGAAAGATTCTACGAAAATATTGAACTGAGAATTTTTCTGATTCCAGGTCATTTTAAAGTACCGGTGAAATGGCAGAATGTTTACATTAACGACCGCCTCATCCTGGATAAACAACTCCACCGCGTGCTCAGTAACTCACTTCTCGCAGGTTTCGGCTCTGATGATTTCCACTACCTCGCCTTCTTCAGGCTGCCATCAGATCACATTGATGTGAACGTGCATCCGAACAAGACGATTATCAAATGCTTTGAGAGTTCCAAGATGATCAGCCTTCTTTCATCCACCGTGAAGGAAATGATGAAAGGTGATGCTCCCAGACCGGCAGCAAATCATGCTTCAATGATGCCTCTTCTCGATTCGGAAACGATCCCCCAGAGGGAGCTTCTTCAAGAGAGACATTCCTACAATATGGAGGGAATTTTTTCTCCCCATGGCCTGTCACAGGAATCGTCTTCATTTCACTGGATTGATCAATTCTTCCTGCATACTTTTGACGGCCATCACTTCGCTGTCAATGCAGCAAAGCTTATTCAGTATTATATTGATGAAAAAATTAAAATGACTGCCGTGACGATTCCCCTTCTCGTCAGTGAGCCTTACCCGGCGACCGGTGTGCCGCAGGTACGCATTCAGGAGTTGATTGATGGCGGCCTCGAAGTTGAGTTCCTGACGAAAGATACGCTTGTGATGCGCGGAATTCCTGAATGGATGAATGGATTTCCGTTAAGAGAAATCCTTCCCTATGTCCTGAGTAAGAAGGCCATCACTGAAATCCGTCCTGTTGACTGGTCTCAAAGTACATGGGAAGAAATTCTCTCGTATTTTAGTCTTTCCTTCATGCTCGAAAATAAAATATGCCTCGATCTCACTCAGACTCTTCGGGAAAAGCTCAAGTGAAAGTGGTTGTCATTTCCGGTCCCACAGCTTCAGGAAAAACCTCCGTCTCTCTAGAGCTCGCAGAAAAATTCGGCGGTGAGATTGTCAATTTCGACTCTCTCCTCCTTTATCGTGAAGTGAATATCGGCACGGCCAAGCCGACAGCGAGGGAGAGAAATAAAATCCCTCATCATATGATCGATGTCAGAAGTATTTCTGAGCCGATGAATGCTGCCGACTATGCTGGTGTCGCGATGACGGTGGTCGAAAATCTTCTGGCGCAGAATAAAAATGTTTATCTCGTTGGAGGAAGTGGTTTCTACCTGCAGGCCTTGCTCAAGGGTATGTATGACTCTCCTTCAACACCGGAACATGTTCAGGAAAAATCACGGTTGCTGTACGAGCGCGAAGGCATCATTCCTTTTATCCAGATTCTCAAAGACCATGATCCGGTGAGCTTTCATCGCTATCATGTGAATGACCACTATCGCATTCGCAGGGCGGTCGAGCACTGGTGGTCTCATGAAACTGCTTTCGCTGACGAAAGATCAAAAAAAGATGAGAGTAACCAGAAGTTAAACCGGACCTCAGTTCATGACTGGGACATTCTTCACATTCATCTCGATCTCCCGAAAGAAGAGCACCTCAACATCATCAAACACCGAACGCGGGCCATGCTGGATGCGGGCCTTGAGAAAGAAGTACGCGATCTTTTGGCTTCAGGATTTACCGGACTCGAAAAACCATTACAGAGCATCGGCTATAAAGAAACTCTCGATTACATTTTCGGAGTGCTTAAAACTGAGAGTGAATATGTTGAAAGGATTGTGATTTCTACAAGGCAGCTAGCGAAGTCACAGAGAACCTGGTTTAAAAAAGATCTTTCAAAAACGACGTATCATCCACTTGAGCAGCGAGAAGGACTCACTGCTCAGGTGAACAAATTTCTACAATCTAAAAGCTAATTATCCGGTGTCAGAGTCATATTCGCCGTATTCGGCAGCATTGGCATCGTCTGTTTCGGAAACTCTCCGGTCAGTGCATTCAGGAATCCCACGATGTCTGAGACCTGTTCATCTTTCAGATCAATCCCCAGCTGAGTCTTCGCCATCACGCGAACTGCCTCATCGAGAGTTTTCACTTTTCCGTTATGGAAGTACGGAGCTGTAATTGCCACGTTTCTCCAGGTCGGTACACGCCAGAGATTTTTATCATCATCTTTTTTTGTCACTTCCCAGCGACCTTTGTCACTAAGGAGATCGTACATTTTGTCGTACTTAGAACCAGGAATCTGCGGAAACGGCTGGTAGTGTCCTTCTCCCATTTTGAAACCATCGCCGGAGAAGTTTTCACCCGTGTGACAACTCGTGCATCCGATTTCATCAACGAGTTTCATGCCTTTGATCTGTTGAGCGTTGAGCGCTTTTTTCTTGCCACGCATGTACTGATCAAACGGAGAATTTGGCGTAATGAGAATACGCTCATAAGCTGCGATTGCTTTCGCAGCATTGAGAATGGTGGGTTTCGCTTCTTTGGGAAAAACAGCTTTGAAGGCCTGAATATATCCCGGGATCTGGCGGATACGATCAATCACAAGGTCGTGAGAGGTCATTCCCATTTCAACTGAATTTACCAATGGACCTAAGGCCTGCTCTTCGAGACTGGCCGCTCGACCATCCCAGAACTGAACGGTCTGGAATGCTGAGTTCCAGACTGTCGGACTCCCTCTTCCACCGCGCTGACCGTGAACCCCGACTCCAACGGGACGGCCATCACCTCCGTGATACATGACATTGTGACAGGAGTTGCAGGAGATCGTTCCATCCATCGAAAGACGAGGGTCAAAGAAAAGCATTTTACCGAGCTCAATTTTAGCCGGGGTCATCGGATTATCGGCCGGAACAGGTGCCTTCTCCGGAAGAGCTTTAAACTCAGCAAAGGCACTCATGGAAGATAATGCCAGCAATGAGAGTAAGGATTTTCTTAGGTGCATTTGATCTCCCTCTTGAGTAAAATGAAACCAGTTCTGATTTTAATATCAATCTTCATAAGGGCAAATAGAAGAAATCTATAGCTCGGCAGAAAAAAACTATGATGCAGGCCAACGATAAATTAAAAGTCATTGTGATCTCAGATGGTACTGGAGAAACAGCATCGGCCATTACCCGTGCTGCCATGACTCAGTTTCAGGAAAAAGAAATTTTCTTCACGCGCTATAAGAACATTCGTACCAAAGAACAGATCAACGCTATCTTTCAGGAAGCGGCCATTCACCATGACATCGTGGTATACACCATCGTGTCTGTCGAGCTTCGCGCTTACATCGCTGAACTCTCGAAACGCGATCACGTGAGATCTGTGGATGTGATGGGTCCTCTGCTAACAACTTTTTCTAATTTCTTTGAAGCTGAGCCAAACTATCAGCCTGGTCTTTTACACGCTGTGAACGATCAGTATTTTAATCGTGTCGCTGCGATTGAGTTTACGTTGAATCACGATGACGGGCGAAACATCAATTCTCTTGAAGAAGCCGATGTGATTTTGATGGGGATCTCACGTACGTCGAAAACTCCGCTGTCGATGTATCTTTCTCTTGAAGGGTATAAGACTGTAAACGTTCCGATCGTGATGGGAGTTGCGTTGCCTGAAAAACTTTTTCAAGTTGATCAGAGAAAAGTTTTTGGGTTAACGATTGATTCAGATGCGCTTTTTCAAATTCGTAAGAATCGTCTCACTCGTCTTGGTTTATCAAATGATGAAGGTGATTACGCAGATATGGCGAAGGTGACGGAAGAGATTGAATGGGCGAACAGGATTTTTGCAGAGAATAAGAGATGGCCTGTGTTCAATGTGACTGGGAAGGCGCTTGAGGAAACGGCTGCTGAGATTATCAAGTTGCTGAATATGAGAAAGGTGAATCGGTTTAAGCAGTCGAAGAGATTTGAAGATTCGAAGCCGGAAGAATAAATTAAAAAGCTAGAAATGGGACTGAAGCCGCCTGCAACGAAATCGATAAGACGAGAAGTACGCCTGCTGATCTTTTTATGAGCGTGGTCCAATTTTACCAAGTTTAGAATCGAAGATAATATCGAGCGATTCTTTTTTCATCGGACCATCTTCATACCCTATCGAACAAACGACAGAAGTCTTACCTTCTGCCTTACAACTCACTTTCTTTTTAAAGATGCTGAGGTAATAGAGAATCCCCATGGAGATTTTCTTTGCCTGAGCGAGATCAGGCTTAGGAATTTCAATCGTATTCAGTGGTTTTTCCAGTGACTGAACAAGAGAGCGAAGGCTTCCGCTCGTATTGAACTCTCCCACTGTACCGTTATCTAAAACCCAGAGAATCCAGCTTTGTTCTGGAGAATCCATCACGGTTGTCATCCTGAAGACCTTCGTCGAAGGAAAAGGGATAATTCGTTCTTCCGATTTCAGGAATTGAACGTCAGCTTTTTTTAAGTATTTGGTCCGGATATACTTTTCAGCAGTGGTCGACGAATCAAGTGCGAAAGCAGGGAAAGAAAAAATTAATAACAAGAGCAAGGTCTTCATCAATTACTGTCCTGAAATAAAAAAAGGCCCCTGGAGGAGCCTTTATTCATATTAAATTCTATTCTTACTCTAAGAAATGCTTTTTATTCTCTTCAATCGTGAACTCAACCTTCTTCTCAGTTCCAAGAATCGGATTTACCACTTTCGCCTGATACGTTCCTTCCGGAATGGCCACATCGTTGAAAGGTAATGCCTTCTCAACAAGCTCATCACCGAAAGTATAGATCAACTTCGATCCTGCGGCGTAGTTCTGAGAAGAAGTCAAAAGACCTACTCTCGCTTTTTTCAGCACAGGCACTTCAATCTTCGCAGAGTTCTGATCGACAGTCAGTTTCACTTTTGTCGAATAAGGCATATGGCCTTGTTGCATCACCATTACTGTTACTTCTGAGTTCAGAGGGATTTTGATCGGACTGCCGACGTAATCGGTTTTGACGTTATCGATATAAACTTCCATCGATACATCAACACCAGAGAACAGGAGTCGACCGGTAGTCGGTGCAGCTGGCTCTGCATTTTCAGATTCGGGCTGATCAGGTACAGATGTAATCGTACGTGTCGGCTTTGGCGAACTCTCACCGTGAATCATGTTCTTCACATTGATCCCGATCAGCGATTCCACCATGTCGGACTGGAAGTATGAGAATGCCATCAGAGAACATGCAAGGATCATGAGAGCGAACTTCTGCCTAGAAGCATCACTGTCGCCGTTGTCAGCTCCCGGACGTTGCATAATTCGGCTGTTTGTTTTTTCTTTGCCTGACTTCTTATCAGAAGTGATCTGTGACGGAGCAGCTCCGTTCTTTGCTGACTTCAGTGCAGGCTTCGCTGCAGGTTGAATCTGAAGAGCAGATTTCTGAAGTTTACGAGTCGACGTTTTGTTTCCGTCTTCTTTCGGTCTTTCGATACCAATTCCCGTAGCGGCAGCAGCATCGACTTCCATCTCGATCATGCGGACTGTACCCACACGCTCTTTTGGCTTGTCGTCTTTCTTCTTGATGCCTTCCATTTCTTTACGGGCAATCTTACCTGTACGACTTTCTTCTTTTTTCAAATCTTCGATGTATGGAATAATATCGATCGACCCGTATGCCACAAACTTCTCGCGGTCAGTTGAGATCTCTTTCTTGAAGAGGTCATCAGCGAACGTCTTCAAGTCCGATGCATTGAACTCCGGATATGTAGAATAGAGGAATTTAATCAAAGCACGGTTGAGCTGATCAAGGTTCTCGTAACGGTGAGAACGATCTTTCGAAAGTGCCTTCATCACAATCGCATCGAGTTCTTTAGGAACCGACGGATTGATCTGTGATGGAGGAAGGATCTTACAGGCCTGAATCTGCTTCAGAACTGCGAGGTCATTGTTTGCCTGGAACAACTTACGTGAACAAAGAAGTTCCCAGAGTGTAATCCCTACTGCGAACTCATCGTAACGAGCATCGAGTTCAAGACCATCAAGATATTCAGGAGCGAGGTAAGAGAGTTTCCCCTTGATCGTTCCAGCTTGAGTTGCTTCTGAGTTTGTATTGGCCTTTGCGATACCGAAATCGATTACCTTCACGGCACCATCATACGTAAGCATGATGTTGTGTGGAGAAATATCACGGTGAACGATGTTGTATGGTTTACCAGTGAGTTTATCTGTGAATGTATGAGCGTAATGAAGGCCCAGACACACCTGAGAAATAATGTAACAAGAGATCTCAACCGGGAAGACAACTTTCTTCTCTTTGAGACGATCCAGATATTGCTTTAGATTCGCACCATGGATGTACTCCATCGCGGTATAAAGCTGACCATTGGTTTTACCATAGTCATAAACCTGCATGATATTTGGATGAAGCATACCGAAGGTGATGTTCAACTCATCCTGGAACATACGAACGAAGGCTTCGTCATTCGAGAACTGCGGCTGAACCATCTTGATCGCAACAACTTTATTCGCCTGCTCGCCGAGATAGCGGGCACGACAAATCTTGGCCATCCCCCCGTCTACCAGGTGATCCAAGATCAAATATTTTCCGAATCTTTGGAATTTGTTATCGCTCATATTGCCTCAATATCATATCGGCTAGTGCGGAAAGATCTTGAGCGCAAAATGTCTATTATATACATCTTTGGGAAACTTAGAATTCCAAGAACTTAGGCCTCTAAAGTTGGATCTCGAGATGCCGGAAACCTGGAAAGTTGATCGCAACATTCGCCGTATTAAGTCTGGATGGACTACGTTTGCAGTACCCCATGATCTTGTAATTCTGTAGCCTCCAATCTGAGGCAGATGGGTGACTCTTTAAATACGAAGAGAAATTATTAAGAACAACATCATCATACCCGTTCAATTTCATCTGCTCGCGAAAGTTTACATGAGAAATTTTTGCGGGATCTGCACTGTAACCGGCCGTCACAAGAAATGTCTCACACTTCGTGAAGAATTCTTTTTCAGTCGGAGAAAACCACTTCGCAAACGGTGAATCAAGGTTCGCATTCCAGAAGACGGCATCGTAATACAATGTCACCCCGTGGTACCAGCTCATCCGATTCATATTGAGAGTGTCATCCCATGATTCTTTTTGGTAGATCCCGCCTCTTAAAGTTACTCTTCCAGTCGTCGTCTGGTTATAAGTTTTATAACTGGCACAACCAAAAGCCGCGAGTAGCAGCAATCCAAAAATGTATCTCACAGTTTCTCCTTAAGTTGCTTATCTACCCATTTCCGCATCGTCTGGAAAATATCCTGACGATCAGTCTCGTTCCATAGTTCATGCCTGTGCTCAGGATATTGTACGATCGTGGACAGCTTTTTATCAATCCCATGAGCGAAAAGGACGGTGCTTTCCGGTTCAACCAGGACATCTGACCCGGCGACCAGGAATAGACATGGAAATTTAAAGTAATATGAAAGGCCTCGGATGCGGGTACTGGCGTCCAGAATGTGCTTGATCATTCTCACAGTGATAAACCTTGGGATTAAGGAATCCGTATCAAAATCATTGGCACGATCTACATCCCGGGAGAGATCGGAGCCCTTATAGATCATCGGAATGTGAAGTTTTGGGAAAACTCGATCAAGCTGCTCAACCAGCGAATCCGTATTCACACCCAGGGCATTTTTGGGTTTGATACAAGGGCTTGAAAAAATCACACCTGAAAGCGGAAGATCCCAGCCATAAGAAGAATCGAGGATCCTTGTAAGTGCAATGAGGCCACCGAGACTGTGGGCACAGATAAAGGTCCTGCACTCTTCACCAACCTGCTCTTGAGCAAATGTTCCTACTGTTAGCATGTCGTTTACATATGTTTTAAAATCCGGGACGTACGCTCTTGTTCCCCCGCTTCTCCCGTGACCGATATGATCAAAAACAGTCACAGCAACGTCATGGTATGACTTCATCCAGAAATCTACGAGGTCCTGATGACGGCCTGAATGTTCGAGGGCACCGTGTACGATGATGAATTGAATGCGCGGCTTACCCCGCCAGAATCTTCTGATAAAGAGAGTAGACTCTCCATCACTCGAGGTCAGTGAGTGATCTTCGGACTTAGAATCTGCGAGAGCTTGCGCCATTTTTAATTTTCTTGCACGAATTTTTCAATCGAGCGTTTTGCCTCTTCGTTCAGTCCCTGGAATCGGAAAGAGAATCCGTTATTTCCTTCGAGGATTCGCACAACAACGCCCGAAGCCGTGAAGTGATAATCTGAATTTTCAGGATGAACGTTGATGCTGATTTTTTCACCGGCGGTACCCTGATAGTTATCGACAAGAACCTGCATCCCACCGATCGAAATATCACGGCAGATTCCGGAAAAAACATTTTTGTTATTGTGAACGAGGAGTCTTGCAACGAATGGTTTTCTGACATTCGTTCTCTTGTCTGCTTCTTTAATTGTTGGAGGAAGTTCTTCGAAGATCTCCTGATACTCAGGATAGTCTGCGAGGATTTTCCACTCTTTCATTCCCGTCATGAAGACAAATGTTTTACCGTTGATACGGTTTTCTTTGAACAACTGTTTAATTTGTTTGACGGAAAAGGGACCGTAATCTGCAGTAGCTCCGCCTCTGTCGTCGCCGATACGAACGAAGACGAGACGCTCATCAGGATTGAGCGACTTGAGACTGATTTCTATATATTGTGTTTTAACTTCTACGGGTGGCGCAGGAGCTTTGAATTTCGGAGCTGCAGCTACTGCAACGGGTGCCTGCGCAGGTGTGGCCTGAAGCTCATCACATTCTTTTACTTTCTTCCAGTTTTCAAAACCTTTTTTCCAGACGAAATCTTCAAATTTAAGTTCTGATCTTGAAATCATTTCGACCAATACTTCTATCGCAACGGGCCCCTGTCTGTTGCCCATTTGCACGTAATACCAGTTATCCGCCATAAACCCCTCAAGCATTTGAAATAATTGTTACTGATAGTTTAACCTAATAGAATGACGAAGACCGCGCGGAGGCAAGAATTTCCCAGCCTCCTCAAGATTTTCAACGGATTCAGTCTGATATTTGATTTAAGTTTCCGGCTTCAATCACCGATGAGATTCCTAGAAAACCTTAAGGTGTAATATGAAAAATTCAAAACAGGCCCTCTCTTCTCTTCTTCTTCTCCTTGCCCTTGTCGGCTGTGGAAAGGAACAATTCGGAGGCGCTCCACAGTCTTCTTCGAGTGAAGTCCAGGGCCTTACGAAATATGTGCAGGATTCATGCTCGCAGATGACTCTGATTAAGCCACAAGTTGATATCCTTTATGTTGTCGATAACTCTGCCAGTAACACATATATCAGCAGCAGCATTAAGAATACAATCCTCAAGACAGTGGATTCTATTTCAAAAGACTTCGACTATCGCGTGATCGGAACTGGTGTTTTACCAGAGGGCTCTAGTCCGAATAGTCACTTCCAGGTTTTAACCAACTCTACCTTGTCTCCTTATAACGGATCGAACCGCATTCTGACGGCATCACAATTTGATTTCTTTGAAGGCAGTGTTTCCGGTGGTGCTGCTGAAGCAGGATTAAAGAGAACGATTGAGTTCATCAACGCTAACAGAAGTGGATCGAATCCCGTGTTCAGACAAGGTGCCAATCTACTCGTGGTTTTATTTTCTAACGGTCGCGACACTGAAGTAGAAGTTCAAAGTCAATTTAATGATTCAACAACTGTGAACACATCTGTCTACAATGCAAGACTTGCAAGCTTAAGAGCAATCAAAACGAATCTCAGTCTCGCAAACCTGCGCATGCTTTCTGTGACAGCTCACTCTGCCTGTCAGTCCGGCTGGAAAGACTCATCGAAGTCATATAAGAATATGGCAAAGAGCCTTTACTTAGATTCAGGTGCCACTGACTCTTCTTCGCAGGATAGTTACGATTTATGTAGCTCATCTGTTGTCTCCGGAGTTTTCCAGGACGTAAACAGATCGATTCAAAAAGTTATCATTCCTCACAAGTACCTGTACTGGCCGATTACTTTCACGAGTAGCGACAACATCGACCTGAATACAATGCAGGTTCGTGTAGGATCTTCACTCCTTGTACGTAATTCTGAATACACGTACATCGACAACGCCAGTCTCTCCACTTACAACACACGTATATCACCGAGTATTGGTGAACCGACCAACGCACGTCACTTGATTCAGTTCACTCCTGGTAATGAAGTTGAATATCCAAACTGTGTGACCATCACATCATCAAGCAAGGTCGAATACTTTGGTTACATTGTTCTTCCACGCGAACCTAAACCGGAAACGATTGTTGTCCGTATTAATGGTGTTGATATTCCGAAGAGTGGAACAAACGGTTGGAGCTACATCGGGAACGCGACGAAATCCAACGTGAAGGTTCAATTTGCCGGATGTAACTGTGACCTGACCCCGGCGATCCCGAAATCTGGTTTCATGATTCAGCTCAACGGAACTGGTAACTACTACAAGTCCGGTGACTCAGTTGAAGCATTCTATGTGGGTTCAGGGATCTAAGTCGCCGTTGCCGCTTTCTCAGCGTTAAGCTTGCGGATAGCACTCATAAAACGGATGATGGGATACATCTTTTGAATCTTGGGCATGTCCGCTTCCACGAACACCATTCCATCTTTCATTAAGACTTCACCAAAAAGACCAGTGATCTTTCCGTCGTCGAGATTATCGATATTGATGGGAACATTTCTTTGCTTGAAATCATCGATGACCGGAGTCAGGAGATAGTACTTCGTGAATTTCGGAGCTACGTCATCCACAACTTTGAGGTTAGGAATATCAATCATGGCATTCGATGGGAGCTTCTCCAGCATCTTGGCGATGATCTGCTCGCACTTATCAGAAATCTTCATCTTCTTCTCATCCGGAATATGCCTTTCAGCATTATAAAATATAAAGATCTGACGGATCAAATCCATGTTCTTCAGAAGAAGCATGTTCGGCATTTTATCGGCGTCGTCGTGAATTTCCATCCACCCAAGACTGCATAGAAGACTCAGCATGCTTTCAAGCTTCACTTCCATGATCTGGTACATGTCTTGCGTGTACATCGTGAGAGTCTTACGACTGACGGCCATCGCCTGGGACTTCGCCTCTCCATGTGCTTTGAAGACGAGGAACATCGTCCCAAGAATTCTCATCACTTCGAGTGTCTTTAAAAATTCGTAACCAGCACCTTTTCCGTAATTATTTGTCGAATTATCTTCGAGCTCGCGGACTCGGGAATTTGTTTTCCGCAGGCGAGCGACGAGAGTGTTGATGATGGTCTTGAACCATGGATTAAGTGAAGACATGGTTTTGCCGAAAGCAACGAAGGAAATCTCAATCACTTCAACTGAAGTCAGCGCAGCTGCCGAGCAAGAACGCTTGCGGCCTGAACCGTCTTCATCGAAGTACGCCATCTCCCCGATCACTTCTCCGGAACGAAGAACGGCGAGTTCAATGAACCCCTTCCCTTTCGGGCGGAACAGACGAACCTGGCCTTTCTGGATAATGAAGAGAGAGTCTGAGTAGTCATTCTCATTGAATAACATTTCTCCAGGCTTCAGGGCGCGCAGACCGGATTTGCCTTGTTCTTTCGCCTGAGGCGCTGGAGTGGTCATTATTTAAGTCTTTCGATAATGAGGCTGAGTGCTTCACCACCACCGATACAGATAGCGGTACAACCGTATTTTGCTTTTTTCTTCTTCATCGCATTCATCAAAGTAACAAGGATTCTTGCACCAGAGGCACCGATAGGGTGACCGATAGCGACTGCTCCGCCGAAAACGTTGACTTTGCTATGAGGAATTTTAAGTTCTTTCATCGCGGCCATTGTGACTGCAGCAAAAGCTTCGTTAATCTCAAAAAGATCAATCTGCTCGAGAGAAAGGTTAGCTTTCTTTAGTGACTTCTCAATCGCACCAACCGGAGCTGTGGTAAACCAGTTCGGCTCGTGAGCGTTAGATGCCCACGCAAGAATTTTAAATTCTGCGCTTGATGCAAAAGCATCTCCACCGAGAACAACAGCGGCAGCACCATCATTGATCGTCGATGCATTGGCTGCTGTGATCGTTCCGTTTTTATCGAATGCAGGTTTGAGGCCCGGCATCTTTTCGAAGTTTGCCTTGAAAGGACCTTCATCTTCAGTCACGTCTACAGTTCCGCCTTTGGCAGGAACTTTAACCGCAACGATCTCATCTTTGAAAATGCCTTCCTTAGAAGAAGCTTGTGCACGTTTGAACGATTCGATCGCAAATGCATCCTGCTCTTCACGGCTCATGTTGTATTTTTTTGTACACTCTTCAGCACACACACCCATGGCCACATTTTGATAAGCATCTGTGAGACCATCAAAGGCCATTGAGTCTTTCATCTCAGTGTTGCCGTATTTGAAACCAGAACGTGAGTTCATAAGAAGGTGGGGAGCAAGAGACATTGATTCCATACCACCTGCAACAACCACTTGATTGTCACCAGTCATGATGGAACGTGCACCGAGGATCACACTTTGTAATCCTGAGCCGCAAACTTTTCCGACAGTTGTTGCCGGAACAGTATTTGGAAGACCTGCACCCAGGAGTGCCTGACGTGCGGGTGCCTGGCCGATACCGGAAGTAAGAACGTTGCCCATGAAAACTTCGTCGACTTTTGATTTTTCAATGTTCGCTTTCTGAAGTGCGCCTTCAATGGCAGTGGCGCCAAGTTTTGTTGCAGGAACCTGAGAAAGCGTTCCTAAAAAACTTCCAATGGGGGTTCTTGCACCACCAAGAATATAAACAGCCATAAAGAGTCCTTTATCAGAATGTAGTGATTGTCTTTCTTACTTAAATATTTTAATGAAGGGAGTCGTAAATTACTAGCAAAAATCCCTCTCTATGGCAGGTGGTCATGATTCTCGGAAAAAATAAGTCATCGAAGGCCGGAAAGAACATTCCTCAAGACTGGACTGAAGGTCTTGCGGTCCTCTTGAACGATACCTACAAATCTCAGTGCAAATCAGACAAACGTTATTTTGATGTTTACGGTCAGATTTTTCAGGAAGAACTCCTAGTCGTTGTCTCCTACCTCTTCGAGGCCAACGAAGCCGATACTCCCCTTGCCCTCTTTCTTTCTTGCGACGCAAGTCAGATGGAAAGCACGGCCAAAGTTAAAGAAACCCAGCTCGCTTATACGGATCTCGCTGGTCTTTTCTTCGATGAAATCTTTTCCCAGGATGAATTCAGGGATTTTGAACCGGCCTGGCAGGAAGTGGACTATAAAGGGCAGAAGTACTCTTACAAGATCACGAGAGAAAATATTAATCTCTCGCTGGAAGCTGATAAACTTTTGGGTGATGAGTTCCTTGCTGAAGAGATATTTGACGACGAAGACGAAGATAACAAAAACTATCAGTGATTATAAAGAAAAGGCTCCTTTCGGAGCCTTTCTTTTAATAAAATCATTCGTCTTCGTAACGAAGAGAGCTTGAGATCGTTTCGATCCCGATATCATCTCCATCATCATCATCATCCGCTGCGTTCTCAAATTCATCTTCTTCGAAATCAAATTCCGAAGTGATGTTGAGCTCGTTGAGAACTTTGTAAAACTCTTTATCGTCAGAAAGATCTGAGAGAAGAGCTTCAATGTATTTCGTCGGATACTTAGAGATAAGTTCTTCGATGTACTCCTGAAGTTTTCCTTCTTTCAGGATATCGCGTTTCTTCTGAATAACCTTCCAATTACGGAGGTAATGAAGACGACAGTAACTTTGAGTTGTGCGGATGTTATCACAGCCCTTCTCTACACATTCATCGTTCTTAGCATCGATAAAGAAATCCATTGTACCAATGGCTTCAGCGATATCTTTCCAGTTGAAGTGTTCACGGAGTTCAGCGATCTCGTCAGCAATCTTGCCTTCGATATCAGAGAGGAGATTGTTGTTGTATTTTCCACGGGCAGGTTTGCCAGCAAAGAGATCGACTTGTGTGTCGTCTTCGTAAGCTTTCTTGCCTGTTTTTTTAACGGCTTTGCCTTTCTTAGCGTATTCGAGGAATTCATCTTCTTCGTCGTCTTCGTTTTTGCGGGGACGGGCAGACATTCCTTCTTCTTCTTCACCGAAAGCGCCCTCTTCGTCGTCATCGCCTTTCTTGCCCTTGTTCTTGGCGGCTTTTTTCTCAGCTTTGATTCTTTCAATTTCAGCTGCTTTATCGGCTTTCGCCTGGAGCTTTTCCTGCTCTTTTTGTTTCTTCTCTTGTTCTTTCAGTCTTTCTTTATCTTTCGCTACTTTGTCTTTGTCCTTAGCTGCGAGAGCTTTTTCTTTGACCTTTTCTTTATCAGCGAGAGCTTTTTCACGAACTTTATCTTTCGCGGCCATTGCTTTTTCTTTAGCAGCAAGTGCTTTCTCTTTTTCTTTCAGCTTTCTCTCCTGCTCTTTTGTGAGGACAGGTTTTTTGGCCATGAATTTGCTGGCCGCTTTAAGAACAGTTTTAGCGAGAGACTTCGTAGGTTTTTCAGCTTTTTTTGGTGCAGCTTTTTTTGCAGGAACTGCCTTCTTGGCAGGAGTTTTTTTGGCCATCTTGGGTACTACTTTTTTTGGAGAAGCTTTCGCTTGTGGTTTTTTAGCAGGTTTGGCTGCTTGCTTTTTCACAGGCAGTTTAGCAGCAGGCTTCTTTTTAGCCATGTTATTCTCCTCTAAAGATTTCGACCGACTTACTTACTAAGTCATTACAATAAATTTAGTGGACACTCTAGCAAAGAGTGTCCGGTTTTGACGAGTAATTTAATGAATGTTTTTAAGTTCCGCGTTTGCGATCACCATACGCTGAACTTCAGAGGTTCCCTCATAGATTTCGGTAATCTTCGCATCCCTGAACATGCGTTCAACGGGATATTCTTTGGTGTAACCATTGCCTCCGCAGAGTTGAATGGCCTTGGTAGTGACCCACATGGCACTTTCAGAGGCCATTAGTTTCGCTTGAGCAGACTCTTTGGAATATGGAAGCTCTGCATCCTTGAGGGCGGATGCATGATAAATCAAAAGTCGTGACGCACCGATCTTGGTGCTCATATCGGCCAGCATAAACTGAATTCCCTGAAGATTTGAGAGCGGTGCACCGAATTGAATTCTCTGAGTTGTGTATCTGATCGCATAATCGAATGCACCTTGAGCGATCCCGAGGGCCTGAGCTGCAATCCCGATACGTCCACCGTCGAGAGTCGCCATGGCCAAACGGAAACCTTTTTCTGCTTCACCAAGAAGAGCATCTTTAGGAACTTTAACTTTATCAAAAGCAAGCTGACATGTTGAAGAGCCGCGGATTCCGAGCTTGTCTTCTTCCTTGATGATCGAGAAACCAGGGGTCGAAGTCTCGACGATGAAACAAGAAATCCCTTTATAGTCCGGAGTCTTTTTTGTTTTCGCAAAAACGATACACACGCCGGCTTCTTTGCCGTTTGTAATCCAGTTTTTTACACCGTTAATTTCCCAGTGATCACCTTTATCTTCTGCAAAAGTTGTCAGTGATCCTGCATCTGAGCCTGCGTTTGGTTCAGAAAGACAGAAACATCCGATCCATTCGCCGGTTGCCATCTTCGGAAGATATTTTTGCTTTTGTGCTTCTGTTCCAAAGTTCAAAATCGGCCAGATCGCGAGTGATGTATGAGCGGAAATGAACACACCTGTTGAGGCACAGTTACGCGAAATTTCTTCGATAATAAGAGCGTACGAGAGGTAGTCCATTCCTGCTCCGCCGTACTCTTCCGGAATGTAAGAACCAAGAAAACCATTATCAGAGAGTTTCTGGATTTGTGTTTTCGGAAGGTGCCCTTCTTCATCCACTTTCATGGCGAAAGGAAGAATTTCCGAGTCGGAAAACTTCTTGAGCATACTACGAACTTCTTTGTACTTTTCATCGAGTAACATATGGTTGATTCCTTATTAAAATTGAGCTTTTCTTTTTTCTACGAAAGCAGTTGTTCCTTCGATCATTTGCGATGTCTGGAAAATTTTCCCGAAAGCTTTTGCTTCGATAGCGAGACCTTCTTCAAGAGTATGTTCTGTACCAGAACGAAGAGTTTCTTTTGCTCTCGCGATGGCCGCATTTGAATTTGCATTGGAGAGATTAAACCAGTTCTGACAACCTTCGAGGAGTTTTGCTTTATCATCAAACACCTCGAGAGCAATCCCGAGATTTTTTGCTTCTTCACTTGTGACACTGCGGCCGGAGAACATGAGTTCTTTGGCACGTCTTTCGCCCACAATCCGCGTGAGTCTTTGTGTACCACCGAAACCAGGAATTAATCCGAGTTTGACTTCCGGTAAACCAAAAACAGCATTCTTCGAGGCGAAAATAAAATCACAACTCATCGCCATTTCAAATCCACCACCGAGCGCAAAACCATTAACAGCTGCAATCGTCGGGTATGGAAGTGATTCAAGTAAAAGTGTGACTTGCTGGCCAAGTTCGGCAAACGCCTGTGCTTCACCATTAGTCATCGGCTTCATCTCTGCAATGTCCGCGCCTGCAATAAAAGCTTTTTCGCCTTCACCGATGAGGATGAGGCCTTTGAGATTTTTCTCCCGCAATTCCATCAGGCAGTGCTTCAGCTCGCGATGAACCTGAATGTTGAGAGCATTGAGTTTCGCAGGACGATTGATGGTGAGAATTCCCACGTCGCCGGTTGCATCAAGAGTGATCGTTTCGAAATTATTTTGTGTCATAAATATGGAATCCCTTTCCATTCTTGCGGCCATAGCGACCTGCGGCCACGTACTGACGAAGAAGTGGACATGGTCTGTATTTCGTATCAGCAAGACCATCGTGAAGAACGTTCATAATAGCGAGACAAGTATCAAGGCCGATAAAATCAGCCAGCTCAAGCGGGCCCATAGGCTGATTTGTTCCGAGCTTCATCGCTGTATCAATATCTTTAGCTGAAGCGACACCTTCGTAAAGAGCGTAAACAGCTTCGTTGATCATCGGCATGAGGATGCGGTTTACGGCGAATCCAGGATAATCCTGAGCTGCAATCCAAGTCTTACCCATTTTCTGCGCCACCGAAGCGACTGTCGTAAAAGTTTCTTCGCTCGTCTCAAGACCACGAATTCCTTCAACGAGTTTCATCACAGGTACCGGATTCATGAAATGCATCCCGGCGACCAGGTGCGGACGCTTTGTAACCGCAGCAATTTCAGTAATTGAGATTGAAGATGTATTACTCGCAAGAATCGCAACTGAATTCACCACTTCATCAAGTTTTCTGAAAATATCAAATTTAAGTTCACGCTTTTCCGTAGCTGCCTCAATGACGAGGTCGCAGTTTTTGAGATCCGTCATATTTTCAGACGTTCTGATTTTTGCGTATGCTGCCTTCGCATCATCAGCACTCCACTTCCCTTTTTCAGTTCCTTTATCGAGCTGCGTCTTAATGAAGTTGTGGCCGAAATCGAGAGAATTTTTGAAAGCGTCGAAAAGAACAACTTCATAGCCAGTCTGTGCGGCCACCTGAGCGATACCACGCCCCATCTGTCCTGCGCCAACAATTCCAACAACTTGAATAGCTTTCATCTGTGAAAATCCTTATCGAAATGGAGAGAAGTATTTGAGAATTAACAATATGATGTGAGGAATGGAGAGGTCAACATCGATTCACTCTTGCCATGAAGGTGAAGGCTGGTTTATAACTTCGCAATATTTTTATAGATATGAAATTTTAGGAGATCCACCGTGGCGAATCACAAGTCATCTGAAAAAAGAGCAAAACAAGAAAAAACTCGTCGTATGACGAACAAAATCAAAACAGCTTCATCACGCACAACTGTTAAGGCCCTTCGCGAAGCTGTTGCTAAAGGCGACAAAGTTACAGCGAAGACTCTCTTAACGAAAGCTCAGTCGATGCTTGCTAAACTCGCTAAGTCACCAGCGATGAAAAAGCAGACAGCTTCGCGTAAGACTTCGCGTCTCACTAAACTCGTTGCCGGTCTTAAATAAAGATAGCCAACGTCCCTAGCTTTTTTAAAAATAGAGCCCAAAGTATATAAGTACTTTGGGCTTTTTTTTATTTCAGGAGCTTCATGAAATTCACGACTTTATTGACCATACTTTTCACGTCCCTCTTTCTCACATCTTGCGGACTACAATCCATTCCTCAGTCAAACAACAGAGTTGAAGCTGAATGGGCCGAAGTGATGAACCAGTACAAACGCAGGTCGGATCTCATTCCAAATCTCGTGGCCACTGTGAAAGGCTACGCTAAACACGAATCAGAGACGCTTGAAGGTGTGATCGCTGCACGTGCAAAAGCGACGGCTGTCACTGTTGATGCAAAAAATCTCACACCGGAAAAGCTCAAAGAATTTCAGGCAGCTCAAAGTGGAGTTTCACAGGCCCTTGGTCGCCTAATGGTTGTTTCAGAAAGATACCCAGACCTTAAAGCAAATACGAATTTCCAGGGTCTTCAGGTTCAACTCGAAGGTACAGAAAACAGAATCACTGTGGCCCGTCGTCGCTACATCGAGGCAGTGCAGGAATTCAATAATCTCGTGACGGTATTTCCAACGAGCTTAACAAATTCGATCATTCACCACTTTGAGAAGAAGCCTCAGTTCACAACGACTGAAGCGGAACAGAAAACTCCAGAAGTTAATTTTCAGTGATGGCATTCGTCAGTCTCTTCCTTGTTACTTTCCTGGCATGGGGACTTGAAGTTCAGGTCCCTGCACTTTCATCGCCTGTTATGGATTTAGCTTCGATGATGAGTGCCGATGAACAAAAAGACCTTTCAGATTTTGCCTACGAAATCTATACCAACAAAGGCCCACAGATTACTATTCTCACAGTCCCTGATCTTCAGGGATTTGCGATAGAGGATTATTCTATGGCCGTTGTTGAGAAATGGCAGCTCGGAACGAAAGACGCGGGCAATGGTCTTCTTGTCTTGATTTCAAAAGCTGATCGAAAAGTCCGCATTGAAGTTGGCGACGGTATCGAAGGCGAGATTACGGATTATGAAACGGCAAAATACACCCGCGAAGTTTTCCCGAGATATTTCCGCGAAGGTGATTTTCACGGGGCCTTGAAAGTTTTCATGGAAGATGTGGCCCTGAAGTTCAACATCAAGAAGACTGATGGTACTTCGCTGGTCAGACGTGCACCTGCCCGCAGAGGCGGATTCAGTGGCGCAGGTTTTCTTCCTCTCATTATCGCTTTTATCTTCATTAACATGGTTTTCAGGAAGCGTGCAGGCGTTCGTGGGCTAGCGAGCGGTATCGTCGGTGCGGGCCTCGGGTGGTTTCTACTCCCGGGAGTGGGCATCGGACTTCTGATCGTCTTCTTCATTGTCAGCATGCTCCTTGGGTTTGTCGGAATGAATAACATGCTTCATGGCTCTTCCATGGGTGGCGGAAGCTACCGTGGTGGTGGCGGATTTGGAGGCGGTGGTTTCGGCGGTGGCGGTGGTGGTAGTTGGGGTGGAGGCGGCGGCGGATTTTCCGGCGGCGGCTCATCAGGGAGCTGGTAATGAGAGAAATACTGATTCAAGAAGATGTTACTCTCGTCGAGCAAAAGATTGCCGAGTTTGAAAACAGAACTGGTTGTGATCTTCTTCTCGTGATCGCAAAAGAATCTGATCCCTATCCTGCAGCTCCGTTACGGTTCGGAGTCCTCAGTGCGTTTCTTATATCTCTGGGATTCAGCTACTACCTCGACTTTCATCAGAACTTTCTCTGGCCAATTTTTTTCCTTGTTCTCACGATGGTCTTTACCTGGCTTGGAAACTTTCCTTTCCTGAAGCGACTCGCCCTGAGCTCTTGGGAAACGAAGAGAGAAACTCTTGAAAAAGCGATTGAGCAGTTTCATTCTCTTGGTACTTCGAAAGTCAGTCATGCGATGACCGCGATGATCATGGTTTCTGTACTCGAAAAATCGATTCATGTTCTCGTTGATGAAAAAATCAAGGAACAAATCAGTCAGTCAGAGCTTGATGATCTTATCCTCATCATGCAAAAGCATTTTAAAGACGGAAACATGGCCCTTGGATTCATCCAGAGCATTCAGAGTCTCGAAGAGAAAATCCTCAAAGACTTCGGTGGCAAAGTCAGCCACACACATTCATCTCAATTGAACGATAAGGTGCTCTTCATATGATTAGCCGTTATGACGTAAAAGAGATCTCTGCCTTCTGGACTGACGAAAGCCGCTTCAAGTATTACCTCGAAGTTGAAATCGCTCACCTGAGATCCCTTGAAGAAGATGGCATTGTTCCTAAGGGTCTTGCGGAGAAACTCAAAAGTGCGAAGATCGATCCCGAGCGTATTTCTGAAATTGAGAAGACCACAGGTCATGACGTGATCGCATTCTGTACAAGTGTGACGGAACAGTTTGAGCCGGAAGACGGACGTTTCTTCCATTTCGGCATAACCTCGTCCGATGTTATTGATACAGCTCATGCATTGCTCATCAAAGACAGCATGAAAATTGTTGAAAAAGATATGCAGGCCCTTGGCGAAGCTCTTAAAAAGAAAGCAAATGAAACGAGTGACCTCCTCTGCATCGGTCGATCTCACGGCATTCATGCCGAAGCGATGGTTTTCGGTCACAAATTTCTTTCATTTTTCAGCGAACTCAAACGTCGTGACAAAGAATGGAAAGAATCAACTCTTGAACTCACGGGCCAGCTCTCCGGTGCCGTCGGTAACTATACTGTTGTGTCTCCGGAACTCGAAGAAAGCACATTGAAGAAACTTGGATTGAAAGTAGAGCCTGTTTCAACTCAGGTGATCCCTCGTGACCGCTATGCTCATATCATTTCTATCGGAGCGCTCACTTCTTCACTTCTTGATCGCATCGCGACTGAGTTCAGGCTGCTTCAGCATTCAGACGTTGATGAGCTCCGTGAAGGATTCTCCAAGGGCCAGAAAGGCTCATCGACCATGCCCCATAAGAAAAATCCGATCTCTTCAGAGAATATCGCAGGACTCTCGCGAATACTCCGCTCTCATGTGATTCCGGCCCTCGAAAACTGTGCTCTCTGGCATGAGCGCGATATTTCTCACTCAAGTGTTGAGCGAATGATGCTTCCGGATCATTTCGGGCTGTTGTCCTATGCTCTCCGCAGAATGACCAACGTGGTGGAAAATCTCGTGATTGATCGCGAGAAAATTGAATCGAGGGTTGAGAGAAACGAAAAGATCTATTCAAGTTATGTGCTTCATCAGCTGATTCAGAACAATACTCAGACCAAACGCGAAGATCTTTACGAAGCGGTTCAGAAATCATTTTTTGAGTCCAGGACGAAGGAAGAATTGAGAGTGAATCTCGTGAAAGAACTTGATTCTCGAAAACTGAAACACGAAGCTGCGAAGTGGATTGATTTTAATTTCCTCAAAAATCACTATCAGGCGCAGTTCAAAAAGATTTCGGCTCGGGTTTAATCACTGCCAACAGGTGGTAGTAAATATCCGAATCTTCTTATTTGATCTTTAATCCCGCAAAGCTGGTCGTTACAGTTCCAATAATCATTGTTTTCTCGCCCAATCCTTCAAGTGCCGTCATGAGTTTCTTCGGCTCAGCACAGGCCATGACCATCCCCACGCCCATATTGAAAGTTTCGTAAGCGCTCTCTTGTGTAAGATCAGCGCGTTTTAAAAGCTCATTCATAAAAGCCGGCCTGAAATTATCATCAGGCAATGTCGTGATCTCATATCCCAATTCTTCATTCATACGCGGAATATTTTGAAAACCGCCGCCCGTAATGTGCGCCACTGCGTGAATATTTTCACGCTGAGTTTTGAGAAGAGTCATCAGCATGTTTACATAAAGGCGAGTAGGAGTGAGGACCTCTTTCTTGAAAGCGGTAGTATCAGTTTCTTTAAGGAGTTTGCGAACGAGCGAAAAACCGTTCGAATGAAATCCACTCGCAGCAATGGCAACCAATGCATCGCCAGCTTTTACACGATCGGCCTTAAGCCAGTTTTTCTTATCAAGCTCGCCCACGCAGAATCCAGCAAGATCATAAACTCCATCAGCGTAGACCCCCGGCATTTCTGCTGTCTCGCCACCAATGAGAGCGCATTTTACTTCTTTGCAGGCCTTTGCGATTCCTCTGACAATTTCAGTATGAACATCGAGATCGAGTTTTCCGCAGGCCAGATAATCCAGGAAGAACATCGGGCGCGCGCCGGTACAGATCACATCGTTCACGCACATAGCGACTAGATCCTGCCCGATCGTATCGTGAATACCGAGCTCCTGTGCGAGTTTAACTTTTGTTCCAACGCCGTCAGTGCCGGCAGCGAGGTAGCGGTCCTCGTCCATTTCGTACAGGGCGGCGAATCCACCTACACCACCGACGACTCTTTCATCGTATGTCTCGCCGATGAAAGATTTAATCTTCTCAACGAAAAGATCACCTTTTTCTACGTCTACGCCTGCTGATTTATAATCCATAACGTCCTCTTAGTGTCTGAAGTGTCTTTCGCCTGTGAGTACCATGGCCATACCGAATTCATCACAGGCCGCGACGACTTCCGGGTCCTTGATCGATCCACCAGGCTGGACGACGAATTTCACGCCCCATTTGTTGGCCTCTTCGATTGAATCTCTGAACGGAAAGAATGCGTCAGATACAAGGACCGCATCGTTCACCGGTATATCTTTTTGTTTCATGCGTGGACCTGCGAGGAGTGTGAGGCATTCAAGGCGGTTCGGCTGACCCACGCCACTTGCGAGGATCAAAAAGGCACCCTCACGCTCGTCTACCAGGAGCAGACAATTAGATTTGAGGTACTTCGTGATGATGAGACCGAATTTTGTAATATCGTTTTTCGTATTATCAAAAGATTTCTTTGTTGGGGTTCTGAACTCCATCGTCGTTTTCTCGTCTTCTTCCTGCCAGAGAATCCCGCCATTGATTGAACGTACAGTCCACTCATGTGAATCACGTTTTTTAAGAGGAACTTCGACGAGACGGACGTTTTTCTTTTTGGCGAAAATAGCGAGAGCTTCCGGAGTATACGAAGGTGCAATGACGACTTCGATGAATTGCTGAGTCAGCCATTCTGCTGCTTCGGATTTCACTGTTGATGAAAAAGCGATGATGCCGCCGAATGCACTCGTTGAATCACACTCCCACGCTGTTCTGAGAGTTTTGAACTGATCAGTGCTCGAAGAAACACCACAAGGAATTCCGTGCTTCACGATCACGCAATGTTCACGATCAGGAAATGCCAGAGCGAGCTCAGAGACACATTTGTAGGCCTGATCACTGTCGAGGTAATTGTTGTAAGAAATTTCTTTTCCCTGGAGAATCGGAGCTTTCGCGAGAGACATTTTTTCTTTTTGGTTATCGAGAACAAAAAGTTTAGCTTTCTGGTGAGGATTCTCGCCGTATCTCAGAGGTTTCACGTCATGAGAGAAGACTTCCGGGAAATCGGCCTGGAATTCCTGAGCAAGAGTTGTTGCGATCGCGAGATCGTACTGAGCTGTGAGGGAGAAAGCTTTAAGAGCGAACTTCGAGCGTAATTCAAAAGTTGCTCCGCCATTTTTAAGTTCAGTGGCCAGTGTTTCGTAATCTGAAGGATCTGTGACCACAGTCACCCACTGCATGTTCTTCGCAGCTCCGCGAATCATGTTAGGACCACCGATGTCGATGTTCTCAATAAGGTCAGCGCGTGAAATATTTTCTTTCGCGGCAACTTCTTTAAAAGGATAAAGATTGCAGACCACGAGGTCGATATCTTTAATGTTAAGCTCTTTAGCTTCTTTCATGTCCGTCGGATGATCACGACGATACAGAAGGGCCGAGCTCACCTGAAATGAAATGCTTTTCATGCGACCACCGAAAGCTTCAGGATTTCCTGTGATTTCGCTGATAGGTGTATACTTCGCACCCATTTTCTTTAAATACTCTGCCGTTCCACCGGTGGAAATAATCTCCACACCTTTTTCAACAAGAATAGGAACGAGCAAATCGAGGTTCGTCTTATCAGAGACACTGACGAGGGCGCGTTTCGGCATGATCTTGTTCATGGTGTAATTCCATTTTTGAAGAGGGTTTGTATCTTTTCTACATTCTCTGCGACGTTGTCTCGTGTCGGATAAAGAAAGCTTTGAGTCGCAACTTCGGGATGAGGCATGAGTCCGAAGATCTGGCCTGTGCTATCGACGAGACCGGCGATCCGCTGGTGAGACCCATTAACATCTTCAACGTATTTGAGTGGTCCGAAAGGAACGGTCATATTCGCTGTCGGAACAATTCTTCCTTCCTTGTGACGGACAGGTAGCATGATTTTTCCCTCGAGGTTTTTGAACCATGGGGATTTCGCTGCAGCGTCTTTGGAAATTTCAAGTGTCGTCCACTTGTCCATGAACGTACCGTGATCGTTTTCTGAAAGTGTGAAAGATCGGGTAGCAAAGTTCTGATCGAAAGCTCCAAGTTGAGCGAGGACCTGAAATCCGTTACAGATACCGATGATGCGACCGCCGTCTTTCACGAAAGTCGAAAGTCCTTCGATGAGGGTGTCGCGAAGTTTTTCTGCAAGGATTTTACCCGATTTAAGCTCGTCGCCGAAGCTGAAGCCGCCGGGAATTCCAAGAACGCCGAATTTTTTAAGCATCACAGGGGTTTGTAGAAATTCATTCACGTGAACTTTAGTGACCTGAGCACCTTGTTCGCTGAATGCGCGGGCGAGTTCAGTTTCACTGTTGATGCCGTCGCCGGTGAGGATAAGAACGTTTCTCATTTCGTACCTCCCCACGCAGCTGCCAGCTCTGAGACTTTAAGATCTTTTTGATTCAGAGTGATCACCCCGGAAGTATTCACGATATCGAGATACTGGATCTCAGAAGCATCGAAATATTTTTCAAAGAACATACGCTTCTCCTGAGGAACTGAAACCAGGAAGTGACCCGGAAGCTCAGAGTAAAGATACGCCGTCATGTTCTCACCTGCTGTGATGAGATGAGTGAGATCAATTCCGAGATTATCCATCATGAGAGTTTCAGCGAGGGCCACCATGAATCCGCCTTCGGAAAGATCATGGGCAGACTCAATTGCGCCTGACTGGATAGCATGAAACATATTCTGATAAAGCTTACGGAGGTTTTTGAAGTCAAACTCGCGCTGATTATCTCTTTCGAGGTCCGGCATGACTTTGTGAAGGAAATGACCAAAATATTTGTCGTACTGTCTTACACCAACACGATAGAGAAGATTCTTTTCTCTCGCCTGTGACTTAGGCGTGATGCGAACGTCAGGAATGTGGCCCAGAGCTGTCACAAGTAATGTCGGAAGAACGCTGATCTTTATTTTTTCTCCGTGATAATCATTTTTCATACTGTCTTTACCGGATACAAGCGGCATCCTGTAAGTTTCGATCATTTCCTTGAGCCCCATACAAGTACGTACGAGCTGAGCAAGCTTGAACTGAGCATCTGGATTTTTCGCAGATGGCGTCGGATCGGGCCAGCAGAAGTTATCAACGAGAGCGATCTTTTCAGGATCAGCTCCGTGACAAATAAGGTTTCTTACGGCTTCATCAACAGCGAGCTTCGACATCATTAGCGCATCGTCCATGGAGAAATGCGGGCAAAGACCTGAAGCCACTGCAAACCCATCAGTTCCTTCCACACCATGAGCTCCGTACCAGATAACACCGGCATCGTTCGGAGAAGAATTCTTCATTCCTTCAAGAGGCTTCACAACGGTTCCGCCCTGAACTTCATGGTCGTACTGACGGATCCATTTTTCTTTTGAGGAAATGACGGGATGAGCGAGAAGTCGCTTTGTGATTTCCAAGTGGTTATCAGATCCGACTGTCGAAGGTGTTTTAGATTTTTTCCAGCTCACAAAAGGCATCTTTTCGTGGACGGCCTTGAGTTTCATCTTCGGCAGGCCTTCGTGCAGAAAGTTTAGCTGAATCTGACAAACAAGCTTATGGTTGAATGTACAGGTGAAGAGACCGTCATTTCTGAACTCACCAATGTTTGTAACCTCAACTTGATAAAGTTTGGCGAGGTCTTCGATTTCCTGCATTTTATTTTTTGAAACAGACAGTGTCATGCGCTCCTGGCTCTCACTGACAAGAATCTGCCATGGCGACAGTCCCTGATACTTCAGTGGTACGCGCTCAAGATGAACGTGAGCTCCACCGGTCGCCTGAGACATTTCGCCGACTGATGAACTGAGTCCGCCGGCACCGTTATCAGTGATCGATGTGTAGAGCATTTTATCACGGGCAGCGAGAAGGAAATCCATCATACGCTTTTGTGAGAATGGATCGCCTATCTGAACCATGCCAATCGTCGTGTGCTTATCCATGACAAGAGAACTCGCAGTTGCACCGTGGATTCCATCGATACCAACAGCTCCACCGACCATGACAATGAGGTCACCGGACTTTTGGTTTTTAGATGAACTTGGAAGATCTCCGACTTTCGGAGGGAGAACACCGACTGTCCCGCAGTAAACGAGTGGTTTCCCGGAGAAAGACTCATCAAAGTAGATGGCGCCATTCACAGTTGGAATACCACTTTTATTACCGCCATCCTGAACTCCGCGATGAATTCCTTTCAGGATCTCTGTTGGGTGAAGAAGATTTGAAGGAAGCTCATCTTCATCGGGCATCCCCACGCAGAACACATCTGTGTTAGCGACAGGTCGGGCACCGAGGCCTGTACCCATGATATCGCGATTCACACCGAGAATGCCGGTGAGAGCTCCGCCGTATGGATCAAGTGCTGAAGGTGAATTATGAGTTTCTACTTTAATGCAAAGATCGATTCCATCTCGGAATCTCACGATACCAGCGTTGTCGTCGAATAAGGAGACGGCCCAGTCTTTTTTCAAAGCGTGAGTGGGATTCTTAATATATTCCTTGAATAGCCCATTGATCTTAATTTTGCCCTTCTCATCTTCGTAATCAATCTCTGCGCCGAAAATTTTATGCTTACAATGCTCAGACCAGGTCTGGGCAAGCATTTCCATTTCGACGTCAGTGGGATTCTGAGACAGACCTGATTTGAGTCGGAGTTCAGTCACTGAAGCTGACTCATAGTGGTCACGGACAATTTTTATTTCAGTGAGTGATAAGGCCCAGCAATTTTTCAGCGATAGTGCATTTAGTTCGTCATCGGAGAGGCCATAGAGTTTATATTCGTTGACGAAGGTTTCAGTCCGAATGCCGAGTGAGAAATCGACGGTTTCTATTTTTTTTACATTTTGTGCTGTGAGGCTGAGTCTTTCCTGAATGAGTGGATTGAAATCAGTCTTCAGTCTTTTGTCAGTCAGAACTCCCGAATGAACTTCTAGCTTCATCCCTCTGAATGTATCAGTCCGGGAAAGAAGCTCCTTAAAGCTTTTAGCCGAGTTATCAGTCACACCAGGTCCATAATAAATAACTTCCGCATTCTCCATGCGCGAGAACTCTTTCAAAAAAGCTTCTGTGCAACCCACGATCAAATCCTGATCAACAGAATCTGAAAGGCGTCCTTTCAAGGCCACAACTTTGTCCTCTGAGACAGGAAGTTCATGATCAATCCAGAAGACCTGATGCTTGGGATGATCTTTAGAGAAAAGCGTAATGAAAGTTCTTTGCATACTATGCTCCCAAGGCCGATTGATTGAGCTGCTTTAAGATTTCAGGATAAAGTTCCCACTCGATATCTTTCCCTCTCTGGATAAAATCGGAAAGTGTGTCAGTGGGAAGTCTTGGGAATGATCTCTGAAGCAAAATGGGACCGGTATCCATACCTTCATCTACAAGATGAATCGTAATCCCGGATTCTTTAACACCGTCAGCAAAGGCACGTTCGAAGGCATGAAGTCCCGTGTAAGACGGAAGCAAAGATGGATGGATGTTCACGAGTCTCTGCATGCCGAAATAATTCAACAGACGCGGGCCGATGATACGCATGTATCCTGCCAGCATCCCCCATTTCACTTCATGGCCAGCGAGCACTTCGATGACTCGAGCTTCGTGGTCGTTGCGACCGTCTTTTTTATCAAGCTCCATATTCGGGAGGATTTTATGGACGGCGAGATCGGGATACTTTGCTTTAACGATTTCAGGCAAAGGAGATGTATCTGTATCAATGATCAGGCAGCAGATTTTCAATTTCGGATAAGAGCGTACTTTATCCAGCAGATTGAGAGCGTTCGTTCCTGTGCCGGATGCGAAGAGTGCGATCGAGATCATTTTTTCTCTCCAATATCAGTTCTCATTTGTTCACCTGAGAAAGTCACGGTTTTCAATTTTTGATAAGCGAGCCTGCGAGATTCTTCGAGAGTTGTTGCCCAGGCAGTGATCCCGAGAACGCGTCCGCCGCTAGTTAGGTAGCCAAGCTCATCCTTCGTTACACCAGCAAAGAAAATCTGAGTTTCCTTATCGCGGGTCAGTTGAGTCATGTTCACTCTCTGGCCCTTCTCAATTTCTTCCCCAAAATTTCCCGGGTACCCCTTGGCCGCTTTCACGACGTGAGTTGTGAATAGATTCTTGAGAGCGAGTTCCTTATCTGGTACCTGGCCCTTTGAAATCTGAAAAAGATAGGTAGTAAAATCGCCTTCAACAAGAGGAAGGAGGGCCTGAGTTTCAGGGTCACCAAAACGAACGTTGTATTCGAGAAGAAAAGGGCCTTCCGCAGTCACCATAAGGCCGAGGAAAAGAACACCTTTGAATGGAGTTCCCATTTCCTTCATCGTCTTCAGCGTCGGCTCAAGAAATTTTTGAGTGACTTCTTTCACGAAAGCTTCGTCAACCCATGGAACGGGAGAGAAAGCACCCATTCCGCCCGTATTGGGACCATGATCACCGTCTAATAGACGTTTATGGTCCTGAGCAGAGCCAAAATATGAATACTCAAGACCGTTACAGCCGTAAAAAAATGAAACTTCTTTACCAGTGAGTCCTTCTTCAACAAAAATTCCTTCTTCAAGACCAGCCATGGGATTCTTCTGAATTTGAAGAAGCACATCATTAGCCTCTTCAGAACTGTCACAGACGAAAACACCTTTGCCCAGAGACGGACCGGAGATCTTGATGACGGGTTTAGTAAAACCTGTCAGGTCGTCCATCCAGCTTTTTTTTGTAGAGAATTCAATCGAAAGATCTTTATAGCGGGAAGTGGGAATTTTCGCCATCGTCATGACATTTTTAGAAAAGAGTTTCGACTTTTCCAGCATCGCCGCTTTCATCTGCGGAGCAAAACAAGGAACACCCCATCTCTCACAGTAATCAGCAACACCATCGTAAATGAATTTCTCTGCACCAGGGATGACGAGACGAATCTCGTGGCGCTCGATCGTTTCCTTGAGACTCACTTCGCTTATGTCGCCACGGATGAATTGCAGTTTTGTATGGACGCGTGTGGGAAGAATTTCCATGCCCGGATTTCCAGGCCAGAGGAAAACTTTCTCACAGGAATCATCCTGCGCCACTCTCCAGAGAAGTGCGTGCTCTCTACCACCAGAACCAAGTATGAGAACGTTCATTTGTATTCCTTTAGAGATGGTAATATTTTATCAACTGATGACAGGATCTGCTTGTCGTCGCAAAGAATGACGGCTGCGAGAATTGTGTACATGTAACTTACAGTTTCAAGAAAACGTGCAGGAAGGTTCTCGGGAACCGGAACTCTATTCTTAAAATCAATTCCAAACTCTTTCTTCCCGGCTTCCATCGTCTGGTACCATGCAGTCTTACGATAGTACTGTCTCATGACTTCTTTCGAGAGCTGGACACCATCTTTCGAAAGGCGAAGTTCATCTGGCCCGATGCTGTCGACGAGGACAATCGTCCGGTTGCCATCGATTGTTTTTCCGAAAGCAAATTCAACTTTTCCATCCCAGAGCTCAATACCTGCTCTCGCAAACACATCATTCAGAAACTTGGCAATTGATTGAGTTGTATAGAGGAGTTTTTTCCACTCACCATCCCGGAATCCTCCGAGAATTTTTGCTTCCTCGTGGGTGAGAGGACGGTCAAAGCGCTCAAGCTTTGTCGTAAATTCAATCATGGGGGTTTCAAAGCGCTGACCTTCTTTATATTCGGAAGACCGCTTAAGAAGAGATGAACCCGTCGCAACACCCAGACGAAAAATAACCTCAAGTGGAATGAAGAGATTATCTTCCTGTTTCATACTCGTGTAATCGCCGCGAACGACTTCGTAAGGTCTGATGGCAATTTCGTTGTCTCCGACAGGAATTTCCAGAAGATGGGTGCGGACACCTTTCTCTTCGAGGGCGCGATAAATTTTTCGCGTGAACTTGGCCAGTGCGAGACCTTTTAATGGCACATGATCCGGCATTTCGCCCCAGTCAAAAACGGAATAGCGATCTGAAAAGTTAAACACGAGATGATCGCCGTCACGATAAACATCCTTAGTCGAACCTTTGTGGACGAGTGCACGCTGTGAACTGGTACTCATACTCTGTGTCCTTCTCGAACGGGATATGGATATTCGGTATTGAGGCAGGCCTTGCAGAAGCTCGCGTTGTCCATGGCCTCGCTGAGGTCAGAGACATGATTATAAAAAACGCGCTCTACATTCAGTAATGTTTCAATTTCTTTTTCATCGCGACCGAAGGCCACGAGTTCATCAGTCGTCGGGAAATCAATTCCGTAGTAACAGGGGGACACAATCGGCGGACAGGTGCTCGCGAGATAAACGTTCTTCGCTCCGTGCTCTTTCAAAAGCTCGACAATCTTTCGCGAAGTCGTACCGCGGACGATGGAATCATCAACGAGAAGGACATTCTTCCCTTCGACCTGTTCACGAATAACACTGAATTTCAGGTTCACGGTCATCTTACGACGATCCTGTCCGTTCTGGATGAAGCTTCTTTGCACGTAACGGTTCTTGATCAGAACTTCGCGGTACGGAAGGTTCAATTCTTCAGAGAGAGCGATCGCAGAAGCACGGGACGTATCAGGAACCGGAACCACAATATCCACGGCCCCCATCGTCTCGTCGTTCTTGATTCTCTGACCGAGCTGGCGGCCCAGCTTTAATCTTGTTTCGTAAATACTTCTGCCTTCCATTTTGCTTTCAGCACCGGCGAAATAAATCCACTCGAACATGCAGGGAAGGCTTCCGGACTTCATCAGAGATTTCTTTAAAAGAGTGCCATCTGGTTTGACAAGAATAAGCTCTCCGGCTTCAACTTCACCGATGACTGTAAAATTTAAGAAATTAAGAACAGAAGACTCGGAAGAAAAACAGTAGCTCAAAGACTGATCTTCGTTTCTTTTGACTCCATAGATAAGAGGACGAATGCCGTAACGATCACGGAAAGCCATCATGCCTTCTCCACCGATCGTTGCAACGACAGAAAAACCACCTTCAGCAGAATGAAGAATTTCTTTAACGGCAGTACAGAGCTTGTCGAAGAAGACATTTTCTTTCGCCTGACTGAGATTCAGTGTCAGAAGATGAAGAAGAACTTCGAGATCGTTATCGCTCGTAAAAAAATGTCCGAGGTTTGTGAGTTTCTTTTTGAGATCAACACAGTTCGAGAGATTCCCATTATGGGCCATGGCCACAGCATAAGGATAACCCACCATCATCGGTTGAAGATCACACTCGCGAATTTCGCCGATGGTTGAATATCTCGTGTGACCGATGGCCACATCACCCTGAAGCTTGCTTAGATCCTTGGCACTGAAGACAGTTGAAACTTGCCCCAGATCTTTATGAGTATGGAACTTTGCCGTCCTGGAATCGAAGGATGTAATTCCGGCCGAATCCTGCCCCCTATGTTGGAGAATCAAAAGTCCTTGATGGACATTTTCACTGGCCGACGGGGATCCGGAAACTCCGACAATTCCACACATAAATGACCTCTTGGTATAGGTAGAATGTATATAAAAGGAAAGAGGGTTGCCAAGGAGATAAATTAGAACTACTAATAATAAGTATAAGCAAAATTAATAACTAGTACGGTCAAAGAATAAACATGGCGCGCACCGCAAACAGGCCTATTGTCGGCATTATTGGAGATGGTCAACTGGCCCTCATGCTTGCTGATGCCTTGAAGTCGAGCAAGATCGATTTCCTGTGTTTATCGTCCTCTTCAGAATCTCCGATGGCCTTGCTTTATCCAGGCGAGACAACTCAAAATTCCCTTTATTTTCAGGCGCAGGCGAATGTCTTCACCCTTGAAAATGAATTTCATACAGTCGCTGAACTGAGTGAGCTTCTCGGTGAAAAGAAAGACAGACTTTTCCCCGATACTGCGAGCTACGCTCATTTCGCCGACAAAATTTCCCAGCACAAGCTCTATGCCTCTCTCAATCTTCCGACACCTGAGTGGATGGAAGTGAGAGATCCGAACCTCACTCTCATCATGGAAAAGTTTTCTTTTCCATTTATCGTCAAAGCTCCCGCGGGCGGATACGACGGCAAAGGTGTGAGGGTCGTGAGAAATCCTTCAGAGTTTAATATCGTGTCAGATGCTTTCGGCCTCTATGAAGGAAAATCGCTTCTGATTGAGCAAATGGTAAAAATCAAGAAAGAGCTCGCTCAGGGTTTTATCCGAAATGCTGATGGAAACTACACACTACTTCCCTTGGTTGAAACAGTTCAGGTGAATGGCATTTGTCAGTTCGTTCACTACCCTGCCCCTGTCACAAATAAAATCGCGTCAGAAATTGAATCTATTTTAAAAACACTGATGAATAATCTCGTTGGAATTTTTAACTTTGAGTTTTTCATTGATGACGAAGACTGCATCTTTATCAATGAGGGAGCTCCGAGACCTCACAATTCTCAGCATCTCACGATCGATGCTTCGGCACATTCTCAGTTCACTTTGCTTGCTGATTACCTGATACAAAAGAAAGACCTTCCGCACTCAGTGCCGACAAAAACTTCTGCCATGATCAATATCCTTGGAAAATCATCTGGGCCCGGATATGAGCTAACACTTCCAAAAACAGAACCCGGAGTTTCCGTTCATTCAAAACTTTACGGTAAGCAGACTTGCACACCCGGCAGAAAAATGGGCCACGTAAATTTGGTTGATGAGTCTGCCACACATAACCTTACCGAAATCGCCACTCGCGTCTTCAAGGAGTACCACATATGAGTCTACGTATTGCCATCATCATGGGAAGCGACTCAGACTGGAAAGTAATGAAAGCTTCACGCGATATCTGCGCAGAGTTTGGTGAGTCAACTCATCTTCAGGTTGTTTCAGCTCACAGAACGCCCGAAGATCTCGCAACGTTCGCGAAGTGGGCCGAAGACAACAATATAAAAGTCATCATCGCCGGAGCCGGCGGAGCCGCTCACTTACCGGGCATGATGGCATCTTATACAACACTCCCTGTGATAGGTGTGCCGATCAACACGACTGCACTCCAGGGTCAGGACAGTCTTCTTTCCATCGTCCAGATGCCGAAAGGGATACCGGTTGCGACAGTGGCCATCGATAATTCCGTGAATGGTGCTCTTCTTGCGTTGAGAATTCTTGCGACGTCAGATATTCTTCTCACGCAAAAGCTTAAAACCTATCGTGAAACCATGCAGGCCGAGTCGAGAAAGAAAACGGTCAATCTCGTTTAAATCTCTTTCACTGAGATACTTTTCTGACATTCCGGAGATCCCGGAAGAAGGCAGCAATACCAGGCGCCTTCCGCTCGAGCATCCTCCGGCCTCCGCAAACGCGAAGAAGAACATCGCGACCACCTGGACCGCTTTTCCATGCGTCTCTCCAGGTTTTAGCGCGAGTCATTCCTTGTGAACGATAGAGAGAATTCAGAGCATGCGAGTGTTCATGTAAAAAAAGATTCACGGACCCCCTTAAAAACAATCGATTCACGACGATCCGGGTTGGCTGCCTCAGCGAAGGATTCCCTCCTGCTCCTGGCATATTATCCCATGATCTTGCTTGACTCTGTTCTCTATCAAAAACCCTGCGTCGATTGCGCCTGCTCAAGATTAACAAAGAAGAGAATTCCAATGAAGAGTTTCATTGTTTTTACTCCTCATCATCACAATAAGGGTCATAGCTACTCCCGATCCGGCGCGGATAATCCGGATCAAGGCTGCTTCCGGGAGGATTACTGCAGGCATCCGTTCTCTCTCTCTGCGGCCTTTCGTTTCTTTGCGGTCGCTGCGATCTTTCAGGACGGCCATAATCTTCCAAACGACAGGTGACATCAACTGATGCGGAAGTGAGTGATAACGTTTTAAGATCAAGTGCCGTCACCTTCGCGGGCCCTTCACCGTTACAGGATGCAGTCAGAGTGAGAGTTCCTTTACCCGGGGAACTCAGAACCATCTGGCAGTTGTCATTTCGTTCGGTGTATCGAATCTCTTCTCGATTAAAGACGACAGACGGAAACTTATTCCCCGAAGGCCCGGCTGCAACGTCGACTCTTCCTTGGTATAATCCTACCTTGAAACTATCATCGAGTATGGTGATATCCTGAGTTCCGATTTTTCCCTCGCAAATGAGTAGCCTCACCTGCGCGGTCGCAGAAAAGGCTGCTGTCGCGGCCACGAGAATCAGAAGAAATTTCATAGGTCCTCCAGTGAGTTGTTTCATGCCACTAGAAATACCACGAAAAGGAAAAGGGTGATGAGAGGGTGTAGTTTTAGTGTGGACGTAGAGCGTCCACAGCTACGTGAGGTTGGTTACAGGATAGAACGACATCTGGAATTGATAGAGCTCATCGCACTCTGGAGAACTCTGAAGATAATCGCTGAGTTCCAGGCGTAGTCTGCGGAGCCGTTCCTTGAATTCCGGAAGGCGTTTTTTATCGATGGCCACGAGTAGTGAACCGTGTTCACGTTCTTCCATGGGAATTGATTCCAGCGCCATCACACTTCGTTCCAATATATCCTTCTGCATGTTTCGGCGAAGTAAAGACGTATCACCGCCTGCAACGGACCAGGAATTATTGGGCCTCAGGATTTCATAGGCGCCATTGTCCAGAGCGATAAAACCGATTCTTGCGAGAGTCTCGAGGATTTCCTGCGCTTCCGCTTTTGATAAATCGAGTTTCTTTTTCAGATGCGGGAAGATGGTTTTTTCATCGCTCACAATCCGGAGATATTCCAGGACCGCAAAATAGCGCCAGTTCCTGAAAACTTCAAAGACGTCTTCCGGAATGATCGTGTGAGAGAGAGGCTCGTTCATTCCCTGACTGAGAACGGCATCAATCTCTTTTTTCGTAGCACCGAGTTTCTTCAGGCAGCTCATCCGCGTTTCCTGGGAAAGCGCTTTCTTGCCTGCGAAGACTTTGCTTAGTGAAGAAGGATCGAGTTCAAGCTTTCCGGCAAAAGCGCGGAGTGAGAATCGGGGATTCTTTTTCTTCATCGTTTCGAACCTGTTACGAAGATAAGCGATGAAAGGATCTCCGGAAATCTCGACGGCCTTCATTAATCAACCAGGCATTTTATCGACGCGCTGATGGCACAACACTTCGGCATGACTTCCTCAAGGGAGATCACAACCGTTTCCCCATCCACATTCATGATGATCGGATCCGCGATAACTTTGTTGACCTCGATAAGAATGCAGGCCTCTCTTTCCGCTTTGCTGATAGTGAGAACCGGTCCGTTTCCTTCCTGACCGTCATGCGCGAAGGCATTGAATGCGAGAAGAACCAGAACAGTAATTGTTGCAAGAATTTTCATAAGCTTTCCTGTCGGTGGGAGCCGTGAGGCTTCCGTATAAATTTGTCTTTGTAATCTTTAGGCTGATTCTAAGAGAAATATGTCTGGAAATGGGGGATGTGAGTAAGAAGTTCCTGGGTTGTATAGAAGTTAGACGATGCTGTCAAAAGTCTGGACGGCCCCATCCCCTGAGGACGCATATAAAAGATCCTGATTCAGGAGTGGCCGGCATCTGCCCTGCATATATAGAGGCAATAGACCAATGGAGACAAATATGAAATCGATCTTTCTTATGATGCTTTTTACAATGACCACAACTGCTTTCACTCAGGAAGTAAATTTTGGTCGTCCTCAAAGCAAGACTGAAAGAGGTCATCACAAGATTCTTATCTCCACAGCAGATTGCGCGGAAGGATCGCCTGTCTGTAAGGGAATGGATCGTGAAGGTGTTGTCCGTATTGAAATCGCACCGAGAAAGAAAAATCCGGAAAGATATGCGCTCTACGTTTACGATAAACTCGGAAAACCAGTAACTGTATTTGAAGATGATTCTCAGCTCATAGCTTTCGCCGGCCAGTTGAATGGACTTCACAACGATAAGAAATGCAAAATTAACTTATTTCTCGATCAGTCCAACGAGATCAGCAGTTCAATAAGTCAGTGCCATTAAGCTGAACTAGGAATTCATAGCTTTGTTTTCATTTACAATATTTGCTACAACTCCGGGATCAGAGAGAGTGGAAATATCTCCCAGACCTTCATACTCCCTTGAGGCCACTTTACGTAATATTCTACGCATGACTTTACCGGATCTTGTTTTCGGAAGTCCCTTCGTGATGTGAATGACATCCGGGGAAGCAAAGCGACCGATAGATGTTCTGACAACATCCTTGATGCTTTCAATAAGTTCTTTTGTCTGTACTTGATCTTTATAAAGAATCACGTAGGCATAAATTCCAACGCCCTTGATGTCGTGAGGAATTCCGACGACAGCAGCTTCCGCCACTTCGTCATGCTCCATGAGCGCACTCTCAATTTCTGCCGTTCCCAAACGATGTCCTGAAACGTTGAGCACGTCATCGATGCGACCAGTGATCCAATAGTAACCATCTTTATCGCGACGGCATCCGTCACCCGTGAAATAGAGACCTTTGTACTGAGTGAAGTATGTTTCAACAAAACGCGCGTGGTCTTTGTAAATCGTTCGCGCCTGGCCGGGCCAGGAACGCTTGAGGCAGAGAGCACCCTCGACAGAATTGCCTTTTAATTCTTCACCTGTTTCCGGTTTCACCAGCACGGGCTCGACACCGAAGAATGGCAAAGTTGCAGAACCAGGTTTCGTCGGAGTTACACCAGGAATAGGAGAAATCAAAATCCCTCCAGTCTCTGTCTGCCACCATGTATCCACAATGTCACAACGACCTTCACCGACCACATCGTGATACCACTTCCAGATTTCCGGATTGATGGGCTCGCCGACTGTTCCAAGGATGCGAATACTACTGCGATCGTACTTTGTAACAAAGTCATCTCCAAACTGCGCGAGAGATCTCAGAGCAGTAGGAGCGGTGTAAAAAATATTTACCTTGAGATCCTGAACGATCTGCCAGTAGCGGGAACAATCCGGATAAGTAGGAACAGATTCAAAAAGAACTGAAGTGGCTCCATTAGAGAGCGGCCCATAGATCACATACGAATGGCCCGTGACCCAACCGACATCGGCCGTACAAAAATAAACATCTTTTTCGTGGTAATCGAAAACGTACTGATGCGTGAAAGAAACATAGGTTAAATATCCACCAGTCGTATGCAACACACCTTTCGGCTTGCCTGTTGAACCCGAGGTATAAAGAATAAACAACGGATCTTCGGCGTCCATCTCCGCACAAGCCGCAACCGGACGATATTTTTTAATTTCTTCAGAGTAATTTATGTCACGACCCGGCTTCATCGGAACTTTTTCACCCGTACGTTCAACGACGAGAACTCTTTCAACAAATGAAATGTCCTTGATCGCTTCATCCGTTATTGCTTTTAACGGAATTGGTTTCCCCCCACGAAGACCTTCGTCCGCAGTGATGACAAGTCTGCATTCAGTATCTAGAATCCTTCCCTTGAGGGCATCTGCACTGAAACCTCCGAAGACGACAGAGTGAACAGCACCGATGCGCGCACAGGCCAGCACGGAATAAACAGCTTCAGGAATCATCGGAAGATAGATGCAGACCCGGTCGCCTTTCTTCACACCTTCTGCGATCAGAAGATTACTTAGGCGACAAACTTCAGCGTAGAGCATCTGATAAGAAATAAATTCATAGGCACCAGGTTCATCCTTGGCCCAGATTAAAGCGGTTTTCTCACCTCTTGCATCCAGATGCCGGTCGATGCAATTATATGCTGCATTGATTTTTCCGCCAGCGAACCAACTGAAATTCACATCTTGAAAATTACCTTCAAGGGCCCTTTGAGGAGGTACAGACCAGTCCAGACGTTTGGAAATATCCAGCCAGAAACCTTCAGGATCTTTTAAAGATCGCTGATACATATCCTCGTAGGCCTTAAGGCCCTTCAGATAAGATTGCGATTCAATGCTTTTTTTCACGGGATATGTAAGATTTTCACTCATAAAAGACGTCCTTTAAAGAGCCTATCATGGCACTGTCTTTTCTTCTTTTCCAGCCATTAGTATGGTAATTTCCCTTCATGCAATACTTCAATATACAGGTCGCCTCTCAGCTCTCCGGCGTTGCTTCAGCTACGATTCGTGCATGGGAAAAACGTTATCACGCCGTTCATCCTGAGCGCGGCGATAACAAGCACCGACTGTACTCTGAAAAAGATATTGAGAAACTCTCCGTTTTGTCCCGCCTGACTGAGTTAGGCCAGAGCATCGGAAAGATTGCTCCTCTCGACATCGAGACGTTGAAAGAAATTTATTCAACACTCCTGCACAAGCCGTACGACGACAAAGCTATTGTGATTCCGGCCACTGAAAAAATAAATGTCCAGGAAGTTTTGAACAACTTTCATCTCTCAATCGCTGCTTACAAGCTCGACATTCTTTCTCATGAATTTGAAAAAACCAGAGAGAATCTTGATCCTAGGGCCCTGTGCCTTGATATCCTCGTTCCTCTCTTTCATCAGATCGGACAAAAAGTTGATTCTGGTGAGTTTTCAGTCGCTCAAGAACACGCAGTTAGTGCCATTACAAGATTTCATATTGGACTGGTCATAAGTCGCCATTATCAGAAAAATTTTCAGCGATCAGATCTGCTCCTCATCTCTACTCCAGATGGGGAAATGCACGAGATCGGCATTCTTGCGGCGGCACTTCTGTGCGTACACTATGGAATAAAATTCATCTTTCTCGGCGCAAATCTTCCTGCAGCCGCCCTCGCAGAGGCGGCCAATGCTTTGAACGCGACATCTATTCTCATTGGAGTTTCAAGACAGGATCAAACGCAAACTCAAAGCGTGAGTGACTACGTCACAAACCTTGAAGGATTTTTGAAAAAGAAAACGCAAATTTGGGTTGGTGGCAATCTCAAGCCTGCTTCTAAAAATGAGCTGGAAAAGAAGAAAGTTCCGTTCTTCTCCAGCTTGCAAGCTTTTGATACTTTTCTACAAAAACGTTAAGAGATTATTCGCACTGGTAAGCAGTCGCGAAGACCTGCATTTTCTTTCCATTAGGCACAGTCTGATCAACGAACATTCCCGTAGCACCGAGATCAGCTGACTGGTTAAGAGCATGGTTCTGGGCCAGGTCTTTGCTACCCATCTTATCGACGCCCACAACCTTACCAACAACGTTACAGTTAGCAGGCTTGGTCCCATAGACCTCGAGTTCTTTGGCCTTCTCAGTGAGTTTTCCTGAAGGACCAGAAGAACAACCAACTAATATCGCCAGCAAAATGAAAGACTTCATAACACCTCCACAAATATTTTTGATATAATATACCCATCTACCAAGGATTGGGCCATGAAAGCATGCTTATTGACGCTCCTGCTCTGTTTGTCCTGCACCAAGTACGCCAAGGTATCGAAAGACGCTATGGGTATTCACATCGATGAGATCGATATGGATATCTCTCACGTCAAAGAAGTCGAATGGCGGGTGGGCAAAAGAAAAGAAGAGAAGATTACTCAGAGCTTTATTTTTGTTGTTGATATGCCCCGTGTGAAGCAAGACGAACTCGATTTTCTTCTGGAAACTAAAGGGATCGATTCCTGGATCGTCCGTCTGATCGCTATGCGGGGATCACAGAAACAGGATCTCGGATCACTCTACACACTCTTCCGTCCTCGAAAACTCAGTCGGGGTGTGACAAGTACTGCGGCCACCAGTGCATCCATTAAAGTTTATTATGCTGCTGCTTATGCTTCTGAACGCTTTAGGACCTTCAAGTGCCCGGCCATGAACCACAACCGCAAACTCAATAGCATTAAAGTAAAAGGTGATCATAGTTTGTTCAACATCTCTGTTGAAGCATCGTCACCGTATCAGGAAAAAAGTCAGCTGATTGAACTGACACCGAGTTCATTCAATGGAGGCCATTCTTTAACTGGTGAGTATTATCTTGAGATAGCACTTTATGATTCTGTTCATAAACAGATCTATTCAAACTTTAAAAGAATTCCTAGATATCTTGAGATTTCAAGCGAAGAACAAATCGACATTCAAAGCTGCGCCGGCATTCATCCGGAGATAGAACTCTAGGCGGGAAGTTTCCTCCCCGCCCATGAGTATATTTTTTCTTAGCGAATCTGAACGCAACGAAGGTTCCAGTTCCCCATTCTTCTCTGCTCAAAGTTACAATCTCTGAGAGCATCACGACACATGCCAGTTTGCCAGTCTCTGTGACCCCAGTAAGTACGTACTGGACGGTTAAAACGATCAACCATCGCTACACGGCAAGTTGCCGGCATAGGACGAGGAATTGGACGGGGCATAGGTCTATGGTGTGGACCTGGCATAGGACGTGGGCGGTGTGGTCCCGGTCGGTGTTGAGCAAATGCTGCAGTTGTTAAGAGAGTCAAAGCGAGAGCAGTAATGATTTTTTTCATTCGTATCCTCCTGGATGTGTTCTTAAAAAAAAGTTACCGTCCGGAAAGGGTGATGAAAAGAATATAATACTAACTTGAAAGTAAGATGTGCAGGGTCAAACTGACCCTGCACGAAGAGATTTTAACGAGTTGTGATTAGTAGTTAAACTGTGCCTGAAGACGAAGAAGATTTCCCATCTGATGATTTTTTCCACCAGTCTTAGGATCTGATCCAGCCGCAGATTGAGTTCTGCGATCTGCGATCGCGTAAGCTGCAACAAGTTCGAATGCAGCGTGCGGTTGCCACTCAGTTCCGAATTCCCACTCATTCATTTTTGTGTACTCAGCACCTGTTAAGTTTTTCTTACCTCCATCATACTGCTGATAACGGACGTATGGAAAAAAGCGCTGATTATCAATGTTCAGATTATAGTTAATCTGCGCGTATCCACCTTCGAGATCATTCTGTTCAATTTTGTTCGTAGAACTGTCAAACTCCGGGCCTTGTCCTATTGTCCACTCCGCCTGAAAACCGAATGGCTGTGGATAGTAGATAAAAGAAGCTGCAGATCTCTGATCATAGAAATCTTCATCCTGACCCTGTTCAACTGTACTGAATTTACCTTCGTAGGCCTGAACTGAAACTTCGATGAACTGACCGTTGTCGAGTTTGAATGGATACGTAAGACGAACGGCGCGGTGGAGGTCATTGTTCTTTTCCTGACGTCCTAGAGTCTGACCATTGTAAGCCCCGATCGCTATCATACCGTAGTCGCCCGTACCTTTAAGAGATGCATTTGCGAGTTCTTTGAATCTCTTTCTCACTTCTGTAGGAGCATACATCAAGAAGACACCTGTATCACGCTCGTTAGGTGCTGAAGTATTGATTGCATCACTTCGGTCCAAGGCCGCTCTGTTTGAACTTGATTGAAGAACATCAAAACCAAAGGGAACTTTTGAAATACCAGTGCGCACTCTCCACTCTTTTGATTCAGTCAGGTGGTAATCAAAATAAGCGTCGCGAATTTGAAAGTAATTCTGCTGAGTATTTCCACCTGCAGTTGCGTTCGTAGCGTAGTCAGGCTGGATATAAACGAAAACGCGGTCATTCACATCACCGTAAAACGTAAGTCGTGCCCGTCGCATGAAGAAACCCTGTTTATCACCCATCGAAGAGTCACAACTACGGCACGTGAGCTTGTTGTTATCTTCGAGAAGTCGATTATATCTGAACTGAGCATATCCTCTGAGCTGGATGCGCTCATACCATTTACTGAGAAGGGTTTCGTTAACCACCTTCTGAATTTCGGCTAAACTCGTTCCCTTTTCACTTTGAGCAAAAGTTAACTGTGTGAGGAAGAGAAACAGCAACAACCAAGACTTCATCTGGACTCCTTCATTAATGACCTGTGTAAATTGTTTATACTTTTTGAGTGATTTTGTTTGTCAGGGTTCTGTTAAGTAACATTATGTACCTAAACTGCATGAATATATTACCTCCGAACATCCTAAAATCCTGACCTCCGTTATAGTGACGCAAATTTTTGAATCCCCTTTGAACAGGACTTTATGCAGAAGCTCATTCTCTTTGTTGTGTTTTTAACGGCCATTACAGGCTGTGGTGACGAGCTTAAAAATAAGCGAAGACAGCCAGGCATCAACATCGTCCAGCAACCGCTGAAATCTTCGCCTCCGTTTCTTTTGATGAAAGAATCACGAGGCTGCGAAGTGAAAAGAATTGAAAACTACGATCGCTTCCTGAATCTCTTCATAGAAGGCAATATCACCATGTCATCCCGTGACCTCAGGGACATTTTCCGTGGACTTTTCGTCAAATCTGCAGATACTTCCATCATTACAAAAACTATCTACGGACTTGATATCGAATTGGTTCCCAGAGGCGACACCATGGAAATGGTCGTCCATAAGAAAGGCAAATCAGTTTCAGTTTGTCCGGAGAAAAAAGACTATCAGCGCGAAAGTGTTGAGAGTGCTTCGATGAATGCGTCTTACTTTATCACGAAGACCAACAAGGCGGTCCGCGCCCAGTCGCCGTCGCTAAGAATTGCACCTATCAAAGTCATCATTTCTCCAAGTCACCGCACGACTCTCAGAGTTCAGTCTCTTGGCCTCAGGAAAAGGTCGTTCTACAGAACTGATAACGCTTATTATGATCCTTCAGACATGAGTGTTACTTTTCTTCCGCACAGTCAGGCATGGAAAAATGCGGGCATTCAGGCGAATTTCTGGGAAGTGCCAATGGTCGCCTCTCACGAATACGGACATCACATCTTTCAGACTATCCTCAGAAAAGGAATGGGCGGAGTGAAGGGAATGAGAACACTGACTCCGTGCTTTGCAGATCATCCGGTAGTTGAAGATGGCGAAGTCGTCCCGACGGCCACATTCGCTGACAAGGTTTCCATCCTCAGTGCCTACAATGAAGGTTTTTCTGATCTGATTGCATTCTATTCGCTTTCAAATGAAGAAAGATCCGTTCAGGGCGTGAAATGCCTTTCAGTCACGAGAGATGTAGCTCAGCCTTTTTTCATCGATGGACGGTCAAAAGTTTTCTCTCCCGATGCGATTTATACATTTCTCACTCCTGCGATGACGACTCAGGAACTTCCCTGCGAGATCACAAATTTCCAGGGTGTTCACACCATGGGTGCTGTGTTCGCACACAGTGCTGATAAGATAACGACTCAATGGACTCAATCCAAAGAAAAGAAACTTTCCATTACAATTAAATGGGCACAAAAACTCGCAGCGAAGCTTTCCGGCATGAGTTTTCTTTCAAAGCACCAGCTCCTGAGAGATATCTACGCTCTCTACATTACAACTGCTTCTGAAGAGCTCGAAGAACCTCTGAATGCGGAATCGTGTAAGCTCGCAGAAGAAACTTTTCCATCCATCACTCACAGCATTCCTCAATGCAAGGGACTTTAAGTGCCTACGGAGTACCTTTGTCTCGCCTTCATGACGGTGTTTTTCCTCTACGCATTTCTCCCCGCAAGCTATGCCAAACTTCAGGCCTACGGTCTCCCATGGCTGGCCTCTAACCGAGATAAAAAGCCATCTCAAGAATTAAGTGTCTGGGGCCGGCGCGCAGAACGCGCGCATGAAAATCTCAAAGATAATTTCCCTGCGTTTGCAGTGGCCATTCTTCTTCTGGGTGTCACAAACGGTTTTAGCCATCTGACAGCGATTTTCTCAGGAGTCTATGTTGTGTGCAGGGTACTACATATGTTCGCCTACGTGGCAGGATATAGAGCTCTCAGGACGGCGGGATATTCACTGGGACTGATAAGTAACACGATTCTTTTTATTCTCTTCTTCATCAGATAAGAAAAGGGCCCTTTTCCGGGCCCTCTCTCATTAAAATCCAATTTCTTTTATTGTCGCCTGCAGCTTGTACCACTGCTCTGTAACCTGAGTTTTGTCAGACTCATTGAAGTGCTGAACTGCCGGATCAATCTGAGAATAACGATATGTCGTTACATCAGAGATGTTACCCATGATCGCCTGCATACGATCAACGTGTCTTTGGTGATCGTCAGCGAAAACGATCGCTTTGAAGTTCTTGTTGTACTTGTTAAGGAGGACTTTCAGCATCGCACCTTTGTTCTGTCCTGCTGTCATGTAAACGCCGTTCATGAATGTCACAGGACGAGCTGCTTTAAGACCGGCAACCTGAACGTCCTGCGGAGTGAGACCTGCGCGCTCAATATTGTTAATGTCATAAGGAAGGTATGTGCTAGCAACGTCAGCTGAGGCGTTGAATGTAGAAGAAGCGAAGTTCATTCCATTCTTAGTGAGTGCTGTATCTGTTACGTTTCTGAAATCGGGTCCACGAGATGTGAGGAGAATAACGTAGATGCCTGAAGCCTGGAGATTTTTGATCATGCCCGGAAGATCTGCTTCAGTCGGACGCATTTTTCCGATCGTAAAGAGAAGACCCTGAGCTTCAATCAGTTTACTGACGTCTTTTGTAATACACTGAGGTTCGCAGTTAGGCTGAGTCATGATCTTTTCCTGCCACGAGTACCACTGGTCTGAACCAAGGTCATTCTGGGCAGTCAGGATCGTATTATCGATATCAAAAACCACGAGAACATTTTCTTTACCGTGAGTCAGGACTTTTTCATCTATTTTTGCGAAGACCACTTTCATCGTGTCAGTTGTTAGTGCATCAGAGGCAAGTGCCAATTGAGTAAACAAGGCCAGACTAAGGAATAAATATTTCATCGAGACCCTCCTGTAAAAAGTTAGGGTTGATTACCACCGTGGAAATGAACTGGATAGGGAGACCTGAAAATGGTTCTTATCTAATAATTACGGCGTCACCAGAACACTTATAGACCCACCGGCAGGCCTCGGACCATTTTTTCTCAGATAGCTTACGGCAGTGGTGATTAACGATGGAATTGGCCTTAAGAAGGGCCGCTTCGCGCTTGATGGCCCGTTTGGCTTCGGCCAGACGACAGGCAGAGGAATCAACTTTTCCCAATGCTCTGAACTGGGCGGAAGGGTTCTGGGCGTAGACGGTGACTTTACTGATGTTGACGTGCAATTCAGGTTTATTCTCAATGGACGATGAACAAGAGAAGAACAAAAGTGCCAGAAAAGCATTGAAGGGATAAATCAGTTTCATGAATAAATATTAAGTGAAAAGTTGGTGAATCAGAAATAAAAACTGAAGGAAGAGAGATTTTATCTTTTCGTTTTCACTCTGGACGTTTCCCGAGCACCTCTGAGAATCATATTAACCTCTTCCACAATCCGAATCTTTAAAGCCTCTTGCTTAAACGGTGGGAGATCTAAAGCTTCTGCTCCGATGGTAAAGACGATCGTTACGATAGCTTCAGCAGCATAGCCTGAATGTCGTAATTTCTGATTTTGCATAACCGCCAGTCGGTCCAGATCTTCTGAAAGTTCGACGACAAAGAGGTCGATTTCTTTTCTGAGTGCGGCCCTGAATGTGTCCGATGCACCTTGCCGCTCACCCAGGAGCAATCTAAACAGGTTTGCATTTTCATTCACATATTCGATGAAAGTCTCAATGGAAAATCGGGTCAGTGACGACAGGTCTTTTGCCTCGGAATTTTTTCGTGCATTTCTCAGAAGGCGCCGAAGACTAACGGCAATCTCATCGACCAGAGAAAGTCCCAATTCTTCCATATCCCTGAAGTGTCTGTAAAAAGCGGTAGGTGCAATTTCGGCTGCCTGTGCAACTTCTCTCAAACTCAAGGCCGCAAAACCCTTAGTAGAACTTAGTTCCAATGCTGCATTGATGAGTTTGATACGAGTCTTAGCTTTTTGTTCAGAACGCTTATCCATGTAAACATGTTAACTCAAGCGAAAGACACATTTCAAGTAATTACATAAGGATAAGGTAATATCGACAATGTGTTTGACCATCTCAGTGTACATACGTAAACTCACTCCACTTGCACACTGAATGAAGGGACACATATGAACTTTTCAAATAAATCGAATCTAACTCTCCAGTCGATATCAACTTATCAAAGCGAATTAAAAAAAAGACTCCCTGAGGAGGTCTTCGCACGTGTGCCTTTAAGGTCTGTTTATTTCTTAGTATTTCTGGCCACCAATGTTCTTTTGATAACTCTGATCGTTCATTACAATCCTGCCTGGTATGTCAAATTAGTGCTCGCCTTAGTTATTGGACAGCTGAATACTTCCATGGCCTTTTTCGCCCACGAAGCTCTCCATGGTTCTGTATTCAAAAGTAAATTCTTGCAGGACCTTGTAGGCTTCGTCGCTTTTACGCCCTTTCTTCTATCCCCTACCTATTGGCGGCACTGGCACAACACTCTTCACCATGGAAATACACAACTTATTTTCAAAGATCCTGATGCTTTTCCTAGTCTCTCCGTTTTTAAGAGAAGTCGTTTTATGAAAGTCGTGTTTAAACTTTCTCCAGGTTCTAAAAATGTTTTAAGTTACTTCTACCTTTTCTACTGGTTTTCACTGCAAGCTTTGATCAATCAAGTCTTCATGCGTTTTCGGAATAAAATGTGGGCGAATATTAATCATGCAAGAGTTACAAAAGAATTTCTTGTCATGGTTCTAATTGCTTCTTCATATATCTATTGGGTAGGCGTTGAAAATTTACTCTGGCTTGTGATCATTCCCTTTCTTATCCAGAACTATGTCATGCTTAGTTACATCGTCACCAATCACAACATATCTCCCCTGACGAAGATTAATGACCCTCTCGTAAATTCTCTGACAGTCACAAATAATCGACTCAATACATTCCTCCATCTGAATTTTGGTTATCACGTCGAGCATCACTTGTTTCCAAGAGTCTCCCCTGCCCATGCAAAAAACATTCATCATTTATTAATTGAATTGTATCCCGACAAGTATCAACACATGCCAAAATGGAAAGCTCTGAAGTATCTGTATCTCACACCACGGATCTATAAAAATAATGAAGAGCTCATCCATCCGAAGTCTTTAAAGGTTTATCAAACCATTGGTTAGACATCCGAATCATGTAAGCAAAAAAAAAGGCCTCCCGAAGGAGGCCTTAGACTTGGCACCATTTTTAAGTGGTGCCCCATAGCGGAGGACTTTCGAACCAGCAGTAATGCACCCAAGATTCTTATTTCTTTTTTTTCTTCTTTCGTGATTTATCTTCCAACCTTAGAAAATTTTCTTTGCTCACTATGCTCCGCCCAAGTTCCTTTTCGGTATCCTTCCGGGCCTTTCCTGCAACTGTTCCGCCACGCTTGGCTACCTTTCTATTCTTATCAAAAGTATCAGGTTTTTCTTTTTTTGAAATTTCCGTCGTAACTTTTTCTCCTAGCATCGTAAATATCAGCTCAAGGTCGGTCATGTGGTCCCGAAGATTTTCATTCTTCTTGCTGAGCCCCTTCATACTTTTGTACTCAACGGGAGTCATCCCAAAAGTTGCTTTTGAAATTTCTGCAGTTAGAATTGAGAAATCTCGCTCATTCTCGATTCCCCGCTCTTTCCATTCATCGGTCAAATTTTGACGAATGGCCATTCCTCTCAATCGCTTATCAATCCAATCCTTAGAATAACCTTTTTGTTCAAAAAGCTCTTTCATCCTTTCTTGAGCAAGTTCTGGATTTTCTATCTCTTGGACTCTTTCATAACCAACCTGGGCTAGCCATTGTTTGAAAGGTTCTGCCTTATGAGATGGAATAGATTGAATGATTCGAAACATGCCTTTAGTATTGGCACAGTCAGTTTCACGCATTTTCCCATCTGGAGCTTCTAATTTCAACCCGTGACAATTTGTCACGACTTGGCTCCCTTCTTCCAAAAGACGTTGCTTTAATTTTCTCCAGTAGGCACCAGCATCCAAACTATCCGTTAAGGCACTTACGACATCTACAATAGAAAACCACCATTCCTCTTCATGCCAAACTCGCCTAATCGCCTTACTTTCGAACACAATAATTTTGTTTTGCATATTCATTCAAGTGCCATTTCAAGATCGCAATCTCCAACAAAATAAGAATGACATCCTTTTTTTGTTTTGCTCTTACTCCAAGTCCATCCCTTAATATTTCGGTACTTTTCATTTTTATTTGCTTTTTCTAAAGAATTAGGGTGACCACTCAAACATATGTATTCTTCCCCACGAGTTAGCCGTTTCCATACTTGATGAAAGTCTCGACAATTCTCCACTGGCCATGCTCTTCTTCCATAATAATGATGAGCTGGTTCAGTCGACTTGATCCAAATTCTAAAATCGCATAATGTCACCATGGAGTTATTCGGTCCCTCGTTATCTCTCCATGTACTGTATGAATAGTTAGCTTCACTGGTGCGGAAGCACTGCCATCTAACATGTCCAGGCTGGGATTTGGTAACATCATACTGAGGGAGTTCTCCCCATTTTTCGACATCGAATACTAAATCCTTCTCTGTCAAAATCCCGTAATCCTTTGTTAGGAGACCTTGAGGATATCTTTCTACGAGAGACGAAAAAGCTAATAAATCAAAAGATAAAGCGACAAGAGATGCTGAAAAAATAATAAAACGCATTTAATTGTCTCCCATCTCTTTTAAGTATCTCCTGATGTCACTTTTTATCCTCTTTGTTTCTTCTGTCTTGCTTTTTGTCCTTCCCTTATACTCGATAAGAACTTCTTCCCAAGTTGGTTTTCTTTCCAACCTTCCTTCAGCTTTGTCCCGTTTTCGGAACAACCATCTAACGGCAGCACAAATGTTCTTATTAGGTTCCCATAATTCATGGTCTTCAAGCTCTACATAATGGTCTTTGATTTCGCCTTTACTATCTTTCAAGATTCGATACGTTTCTTCAGTGATCTGAATAAGCCCTCGTGCCAGACCAATCTTCGGATTCTTATTCATGGCAGATCCTGTCGCTACAAAACTTGACTCCGTTGCCATTAAGGCCTTCACAGCATTGGGATGAAGAGGAGGTTCGACTTTAAACACATCATTCCAGTAAGCAGTCCAACCAGAAATAAGATCATCATATTTATTACCTAATTTAAACCCAAGCTTGTGGGAGGATACTTTCACTTTAGGATTCTTAAATATATCTAAAGTAGAGATGAGATCTATTTCTTCACCTTTTAACAAATCTTTCGCTGATGGATTTCTTCTGCAGTGAGGGTCTACATCTTCAAGATTTTTCTTTTGACGATCGTGTTGGCTTACCCAATGTTGACCTATTGGACATCTCCTCCACGGACTTTTAACTTCGACATCCCTTGAGTCGAAGAAAGGTATTTTATACACTTTTGATTTCGGAAGGATTTTTCCAATGACGTCGCTCCATCGTGCAAGATGCAATAAAGCATCTCCAAATTCTACCAAAAGGTTTTTCTCTGCATTTTCAATTTTTTCAGGAGATATTTTTTTTCTCGTTTTAAAAACAATTTTGTGCTGATGACCTTCAAACTCCTTACTGAATTTGACGAAATAACACTGGACGCAGTCCTCTCTGGAAAAAGAATTCTCTAATTCTTTCTTAATTTTTATTTTTTTTTTTTAGATAGTGCCATTACAGAATACTATGGCAGTTTCAAATGAAATTCCATGTCAAAAAGGTATACGGTACGATGTCACTATCGAACTGCACAAACGACTGTATCTAAATGGATTTTAAAATAAAAAAGCCCCAGATTACTCTGAGGCTTTTTTTATGGTGCCCGGTCGCGGAATTGAACCACGGACACAGGGATTTTCAATCCCTTGCTCTACCAACTGAGCTAACCGGGCAGTACAATCGCACGAACTTTCTCTACTAAAAAAGAGAACTCTAAGTTAATGTTTCTAAGAACTTTCGTCAACGATAATCCCGGAAAAAATCACGGTTAACCTGACGAGTCAAAGGCTCCTACCATGACAGCAAAAGTCCTTTGTACTGAGCTTACTCTCCCCTTTTTCACAGTGAACGCACTCGCTTTTATACCTTCTGTCGACGGAGTTGGTGGCATAAAACCAGAGTGGGCCTTTTTTTCTCACGGCTACACATCTCATAAAGGCGACTGCCTGAACTGGGCCACGCGCATGGTTGAGGCCGGAGTTCCCTGCATGATTTTTGATCAGCCAGGACATTTTCTGGGAAGTTTTCATGAGGCTTCATCCCTTGAAGATTTTAAGGCCCATGCCCATGAACTTTTTGGTGAAGCTTTTAATCGATTAAATCTTTTAATGGAACACTCCCTTGGTGTCGGCAATTATTCACCCTGCAGTAGTGTGATTCTCGGAGGCCACTCTCTTGGCGGCTACACGGCCTTGCGAGCTCTTGAACTTCCGGCGTTCGAAAATTTAAGACGAATCGGGGTGGCCGTTGGAGTTGGTCTTGCCCAACGACAGGCCGCTCATCTTTTTGAAACCGCTTTTTACGAAAAAACTTTATCCCTCAGAAGACAGCTCGTATCTGAAGCTCTTGATTCGCGATTGGTGTTTGCATGGTTGAAAGAAGAGAAAATGAACATGACACTGCGGAATCAAAGAGTGCACCTCATTGTTGGTGAAGACGATATCGTTGTTGGACCGGGGGGCCTTGAAGCCTTTGAAGAAGTCCTAAAAGCAAACGGAAATGAAGTCACAATTGAGAGGCCTAAGAAGCTTGCCCATCATGAGCCTGGAGCCGCAAGTCCGCACCTTTACTCTTTTTTGAAAAAGCACTTTACCTGGACTTAAGTAAAACTAAGAATACCCGATAAATACGTTATGAAACTCTTGATGATTTCTATAATCACTCTCATAAGTCTTCATTTGCAGGCGGATGACTGCTGTATATGCCAGACTGGGACTGAACCACAGTCACAGGTGGTCTTCTTTCAAGCTGGTTGTGGTCTTTGGTTAAACGGGCAGCAAGGCTGTAGCTCCAAAGAAACCATACCCTTCGCTGATGATCTGGATGCAAGAATACCACGCTCATGTGACCGCCAGACTGTGCGCCTGGGATATGTCGGGCACTGGTCAGGCTCTTATGAGTCAATGGACTTTATCTATTCCCGATTACTTCCTATAAACCAGGGCCGCGGCATCTCTTTCGATGTTCGCAATACTGCTTGTCTCTCTGTGGATGACCCTTTCGGGCTTCAGAGCTTCCTAAATGATATAGAAGTCATTACTGGCACGACTATTACCTGGCGGGGTAATCAGGCCATTAGCACAGGGATGTGGGCTCCCATAACCCCTGAAAGAGAAAATATTCCTGCCGTGGCCAGCACGGATGAAAGTTTGTTCAGCCTTCCAGCATGTAATATGTTTGAAAGAAGTCTTTGCTCTGGCTTCCAAAGAAATCAAGAAGCAAGATGTGCATCAGACGACGGTTCAACAAGAATTTTATCGTGTTGTAATTACACCCGGAGTGTCCTTATGGGTGGAGTTAGGGAACCTGTCGTTAGACTTCTTTGGCTAACGACAGCCTCTTGTGATTAATTTTTTTTCTTCACTGACCTGAGATTCTTAAACCAACCATCTCTCCCCGGCCGGTCGAAAACAGAACCTTCGAATTTTTTCCGGAAGCCACGGTTCGTTGTGTAGTTTAAAAGCGTTTTCAATTCGCTGAAACTGTCTTGATGAAAAAGCTCACTGAGAAAACTGAACTTTTCAGAAAGATTTAATGACCCCTGTGTCCTCTGAAGAGGCTTTGTGTTCCATGGACAAACGTCCTGACAGATATCGCATCCAAATACTTCTCCCCGGGATTTTTCAATTCCTGCCGGGGGATCGACCATCTTCATTTGTTCAATCGTAAATGTCGAAATGCATTTCAGAGGATGAAGCGTACGCGTTTCAGGATCGATCGCATCTGTCGGACAGGCATCCACACATGCCCTGCACTGACCGCAATGATCACTATCTGAAGTTTTAATTTCAAGAGGAAGCTTTCTGTTCAAAAGAAGACTGCCAATCAGAAAGTAACTTCCTTCTTTCTGATGAATCAGCATGGAGTTCTTGCCGAACCATCCAAGCCCTGCCCGGAAAGCCAGATCTCTCTCAAGAACTGACTCTGCATCAAGTGAAATATATGTTTCAGTCTCCGGGAATTTTTCACGAAGGACTTTCTTGATCTCTTTGAGCCTGCGCCTCAGAACCGAGTGATAGTCCTCGCCATCAAAAGCGAGAGTATAGGCAGCAACTTCGTGACGGGAATTTTCCAGGAGCCATTTTTTGGTTGGTTGATAAGAGAAAAGGAAAACGATGGCGGACTGGAATTCCGGATATACCAGATGCAGATCGCGACGGGATTCTTTTCTTTCGTCCGTAAGATATGTCAGAGGGCCCATTTCTTCACGAGCGGTCCATTCAGAGAATCTTTCAAAAGATGCAGGAATCGCCTCTTCAGTATATCCCCAATCGAGAACACCGAGTTCCCGAAGGATTTCTTCCGAAAAGAGATCAACAGATTTCATGGGCTCTTGGGAATGATTTCGATGGCACCTGTGGGGCAGGCCTCTACACATGCCATATCGACGGTACAGAAATTCACACGGGCAGTGTTAATGCGCGTTTCGCGGCTGGCATCAGGAGTTGTGGTCCAGATATCAAAAGGACAGACCGTGATACACGACTGGCAGGATGCGCAGATCGATGTATCAAGTAAGATCTTTCCCTGGTCAAAAGACACCTCCTGGATGGAATCCTGAGAGGTACTCTTGATGGCATGTGGGACATCTTTGATGCTCTCCACGCGGATGGAATTCGTTGTGCCCTGACGGAAAAATTTCCCGTCACCGACAGTGATCACAATTTTGTCGCCATTAACGAGAAGGTTTTCTTTTTTCAGCTTATCAACCATCATCGTCTCAAGCTTGTAGGTATCGGCATCTTCGTGAATGTTAAAGTAATAAGGGATCACTCCCCAGTAGAGGCTCAATTTACGAATGACATCCAAAGAATTCGTCACGCCAAGAACCGGTGTCTTCGGACGGAACCTTGTCATGCGAAGACAAGAGTTACCACCTTCGGTAATGGAAATGATCCAGCGGGCGTTGGTTTTTTCAGCAACGATTGAGGCTGCAACCTGAACAGATGCCGTCACACTTGCGATTTCGATATTTCGAAGTAAGGGACGTTCTGCGGGGGCCCGTTCAGCTTCTTCAATAATCTGACTCATCATCGTAATGGTTTCTAGAGGGTACTTTCCAGATGCTGTTTCACCAGAAAGCATAACGACATCAGTACCATCCCAGATGGCATTGGCAACATCTGAAGCCTCTGCACGGGTTGGTCTTGAATTTGTGATCATACTCTCGAGCATCTGAGTGGCCGTAATGATCGGTTTTCCAAGCGAGTTACAAATCTTAATCATCTTTTTCTGAATGGCAGGAACAAGATGGTTACCGACTTCCACACCCATATCACCACGAGCGATCATGATCGCATCCGATGCCTGAACGATGCTTTCCATATTGTCGAGAGCTTCTGGTTTTTCAACCTTGGAGACAATAGGAATATTCACTTTCATCTGATGAAGCAGGGCCTTCACTTGAAGGATATCGTCAGCAGTACGGACAAAACTAAGGGCAACGTAATCAATACCCTGCTTAAGTCCGAACATAAGATCTTCACGGTCTTTATCTGTAAAACTTGGAGCTGATACATTGACGTAAGGAAGGTTGATTCCTTTATTTGATTTCAGGAGACCGCCGACTTTGACTTTGATCTTTAAAACTTCGCGGTCTTTTTCAATCGCTTCAGCTTCCATCAGGCCATCGTCAAAAAGAATACGGGCACCGACGTGTGCATCCTTCACGAGATTTTTATAAATCGTGGGTATGAAGTTCTTTGCGTACTCAGGGTACAGCTCTTTAACGTGCGATGGTCCAATAACCCACACTTCATCGTCTTTAAGTTCGATAGGCTCCGGTAGCTTATCCACACGGATCTTAGGGCCCTGGAGATCGAGAAGGATCGCTATCTCACGACCAGTGTTCTTTGAGGCCTGACGGATGTTTTTAATGGATTCTGCGTGCGCCTCGTAGGTTCCGTGAGACATGTTCACTCTGGCGGCGTTCATACCGGCAAGGATCATTTTCTCCAGCATAGGAATGGTGTTGGAACTAGGACCGATGGTCGCAATAATCTTCGCGCGACGGATAGTCATAAAAATTCTTTTTATAAAGGTTAAGTCTTAAAAATTAACTTAGTTTTTTATACTCATCCAGTTGTAACATGCGCTCTTCGTGGCCGGCCGTCATACCTGCGATTTTATTTTCGTAGGCGGAGATCAGGCGATTTTTTTCATCTTCGAAGGCGGATTGCAATTTCTGGACTTCCATCCGATTGGTAGTGTCTTTCGCAGCAAGCTCTTTACCTTTCAGCGTGTTCTGTTCACTTAATCTATTCTCATAGTTATTGGTTATCAACTTCATTTTCGTTTCAGTATCAATCTGCATCTTATCCAGTTTCGTCTGGTAATTAACGATCACTGTGTTCATTTCTGTGCGTAATTTATGTTCACGCTGGTCGATGGCGAGCAGAGCATCCTGTTTGTCTGCTTTGCGACGCTCTTCAAAAATTGTTCTCTCCGAGTCCATTTTTTTCTGACTCTGATCCATGATGTTCTCGACCTTCTGGTCCATCGTCAGTTTCAGATATCCGTTTTCCCGGGCCGCAGAGGCCAGGCGCTGCTCGTAACTCTGAACAGTGCGGTCCATTTCTATAGCGAATTCGCGCTTCATTTCAAAAACTTCTTTGGCGCGCTTGTCATTGATGTCTTTAACAAATTTCGTTTTGTCATCGTTCGACACGGTTGTGACATCTTCGATACTCAGCTTCATTTTCTCTTCAAGTTTGGACATGGCCTTATTGAAGTTCTCGTTAAGGTTGGCAATTCGGTTATTGGCAGAGTTTCGCTCCTGCATAAGTTGAGCTTCCGATGCCTGCTTATCAAGTTTATTGATGTAGTCTCGGGTAGCGACGGCGTCAGCAGATTTCTCACGCTCTTTCGTCACCGTAATTATCTTGTCAGCGTTAATATCATTGACCGCACGGTCCTGGCGCATGGTAGCTTCAGTTGCTTCAGCTTTGAGCGTTTCGCCGTACTTAGAACGATCTGTATTCGTTCTAAGCTGATAATCTTTTTGCGTATCTTTCAGGTTAGTTCTTAACGAATTAATCTTGTTATCGAGACGGTCCTGCTCTGAAAGGCCCATCTGCTTTTTGTTCACGTCACCGAATTCGCCTGATCCGTTATCAAGTCTTCTTTTCTCGAGTTCATTTGAACGGATATGTTTATCAAATCCACGACGTACTTCTGCTATTTTCTCTTGTTCTTCATGATTCGCACGGATGGCCTCTTTCTGTTTTGCTGATGAAAGATCATCTGCTTTCTGAGTGTAATCTCTGGCGACGTTTTCCGTGTGCTCATCATTGAACTGTTGAATCCGTTTGATCTTGTCGTCGGTGTAGGTCTTAGTCTGCTCTTTTTCAGCAGCATTTACCTCTTTTGTAAGTCTGATGTCTCGAGAGACTTTGCCCTGAAGCTCACTTCGTTTATCTGCTTCAGAGAGACGCAGACTATTAACATGGTCTTCGTTGTTACGAACTAATTGTTCGCGCTCTCGGTTATACTGCTCTTTCAGATCAGCACCAGCGCCGAGCATTCTGTCTCTGTACTGGCCCACTTTCTGATTCTGAGTATTATTCAGGTCCTGAATATTTTTCGTATAGCGGGTCTTGTTATTTGCCTGAAGCTGCTCGTGATTTTGTTTGTCTGACTTGAACGACTTAGCGTAACCGTTCTTGATGTCTTCGAGACGACGATCGAAATCAGCGCGATTAGAATTACGATCACGCTCGAAGTTTACGCGCTCGTCTTCCATCTTTTTATTATAATTTTCGTTCTTCGCGTCGAGTGAGGCTTTCGTTTTATCTTTGATGTTATCGAGGGACTTTTGGTATCCAGTTTCGAGTTCTGCTCTGTCTTCGATGAAATTATCACGCTGCTTAGTTTCGATGTGCTCGTGACGAGCTTCATTATCAGTCATGCGCTTATCAGTTGCGGCCCGGTTTTTCACCAGCGCATCCTGAAAGTGGTCACGTTCTTTCGCTAATTGTTTCGTGTAATCTACACCTTTCATGGCATATCCTTATGGGTCAAATCCTATGACCTCATTACTTAGTGTAGCATTTGGGGTAAAACAAAAAAGCCTTGGGTAAATCTTGCTGATTAAACCCAAGGCTTTTCGCATTTTAGACTAAATTAAGCGACTACTTGGCCAGTTCTTCGTCAATCAGCTCGGCAAAAACTTCCATCGGCTGAGCACCATTGATCAGCTGGCCATTCACAAAGAAAGTCGGAGTCGACTTAACTTTAAGCTTTTTCCCGTCTTCCATGTCTGAACGAACCTGAGCAAGGTATTTGTTTTCAGAGAGACACTTCTCAAAATCGTCAACTTTAAGACCAGCTTTTCCAGCGAGTTTTTTCAGGCCATCTTTATCCAAACTCTCCTGGTTCATGAACATTTCATCGTGCATTTTCCAGAATGCACCCATGCTCTGTTCATTCGCACAAAGGCTGGCCACAGCTGCCATCTCAGCATGGTTGTGGAATGGAAGCGGGAAGTTCTTGAAAGCAACCTTTACTTTATCGCCATACTTCTTCTTGATATCTCTAAGGAGGTCTGCACCTTTTGCACAGAACGGACACTGGAAGTCAGAGTACTCAACGATCGTCACCTTCGCGTCTTTTCCACCAGCATACGGTGCATTCCCTACTTCAACCGGGAACGTCGGACGACGAGGTTTTGCGATATAAATTTCTACCGGAGTTTTAGAAGTCTGGTCAGCAAGCCATTTATCAACAGCTTCCTTCTTACGCTCCATCTCGAGGTAGCCTTTGATTTTTTCTCGGACTTGAGGATTGATATGCTCAGCAGGAATATTCTGATCCTTAATGAATGCTTCGATTTCTTTTTCAGAGATCTTCACATCTTTAGAAATATATTTTTCGAGGAACTCATCGTTAGTAAGACCTTTCTTACGGGAGTCTTTGTCCATGTAACGTTGAAGAAGAATTGTTTTAAGTTTATTGAACTTGATATCAAAAAGCTTTGATTCAGCCTCATAAAGTTCTGATTCAATCCCGTCTGCAAGTTCTGCATTCGTGACTTCCATCTCGCCGACTTTAGCGGCGATGCCTTCTTTGACTGCTGGCTTGAAGAGGTAGCTTGGTTTGCTTGTTCCATTAGAACAGGCGATAAGACCGACGAGCATAAGCATGAACGTCGAGAGCGTGAGTGCTTTCATGAACAGTTTCTCCTGATAAAAAATCTTGGATCATCTTAACGTAAGAACTTAAGAATAAAAACAAAGCAAAACAATCAACTAGTGTAAATGTCGTAGGAAATCCTGATATTTAGGGATGCGCCGTAGAGAATCATGAGTGCCCTTCGCTACCACAGCACCCTGGTCAAGAAGAAGAAGTTGGTCCGATTTCAAAATGGTCTCGAGTCGATGAGTAACGATAATTGTCATGGAGCGTGACTGAAAAAATTTAATCAAGTCACGCAGGGCCGATTCAAGTTCAGAATCAAGTCCGCTGGAAATCTCATCCATCAGGATAATGGGCTTTTTCAAAAACAAAGCGCGCAGGCCCGAAAGAAGTTGCTTCTGTCCCATGGAAAGTTCCTTGGGGTCTATCCGGTCTTCTGCTTTCTTTTCCCATTTTTCGAGATACGGAATTGAATTCTGAGCGAGTTTCCAGAATTCTTCAAAACCTGAATCAGTACCCAATGTTATGTTGAACTTCATCGTTTCAGAGAATACGTGAGAGTCCTGAGAAATCAGACTGACATAAGATGAGAACTGTCTGAGCTCTTTTTCCTGGGAAGGGTCGATAACCTGTTCATCGATCGAAATAAGACCCTTAAATCCGTGATACTGGCCTGAAAGTAATTTTAATAAAGTGGATTTTCCACAACCCGACTCACCGAGAATTCCGAAAATCTGACCGCGCTTAAGATCAAAGTCGATATCGTGAAGACGAAAACCTTCATCGTATTGAAACTCGCCGAGTTTAAAATTCAACTGTTCAACATTCAGATTCACATAATCGAGACGTTCAAATTTTTCCTGATCAAAACTTTCATTAAAATGATGAAGACGCTCAATTCCTGTTTTCGCTCTCTGAATAACAGAAATTTTGGATGCCACGTCTTTGATCGGTGTAATGGATTTCTGGATCAGATCAATCAAGGCAGCAAGAATGGCAATTTCAACAATCTTGGAATACGGAACAATTACCATCACGAGAGCGATGAGGATGGGATAGAGAGATTCTGCAGCTGAATAGTATCCGGCATCCCAGATATTGGCCTTCAGTTGCTTATCAAGAAACTCTTCAAAAATTTTTTCACCACGACGGGAAGCGTACTTTTCATTCGGAGAAAAGAACAATTCTCTTAACCCTGAAGTAAGATCAGTCACGAGACGGGCCATGGAACTCGTTACGCGGCGGACATCCATAAAGATCACCGCCATCACTTTACTCCCCTTAACAAGAAGGAGGCAGGCGATAACTTCAGCTATAAAAAGAGCAATACCAGTGGTCGAGTTGAGCTGCAGGAAGCTGATGAGACAGGAGAAAATAAAAATGATGTCGATAAAAATGCTGAAGCTTCCGGAAGACACAATCTCACGGACGGCATCTGTATCGTTCATGAGTCGTGCGAGTACTTCCCCCAGAGGATAGTCATCGGTTTTCTTCGTTACTGTTTTCTTAAATGGAGCTTTCAACCACAAAGAAAAACTCTTCTTACGAATATCGGTCAACAAATGCTGAATGTATCGGTGAGTTGCGAGCTGAAAGAAGAATCGATTCGCGTATTCAATGACGAAGAGACCGACCAGCAGACGGAACTGATGATTGTAAGCAGTTTCACTACCAAGAGCTTCGTAAAATTTAGTGATGAAACGAGGCGTGTAATATCCTGTCACAGCGGACACAGCGAGATTGATCAAAATGAAAACGACGAGGAGGGCCTCTGACTTAAGCCAGAGGTAGGTCCACCATCTGTTGTTTGAAGAACTGACTGACATGCGCTTCCTTAAGCAATTGATCTATGTGCCCTTGGGCACGGATTCCGCTGGTTTGATCAACGAAGATTGCATCGTCCGACAAACGTACGGTTGTGAGACGATGGCTTGAGATGATAAAAGTTTTTTGAGTCCATTCCTGAGTTTCTTTAAGCGCCTTAATAATTTTTCTCTCAAGGATAATATCCACTGAAGAAAATGGATCGTCCCAGATGAGCACGGGAGCATCCGACATAAGCGAGCGAACAAGAGCCACGCGCTTCATCTGGCCGCCAGAAAGTCTTTTTCCATTCTCCCCGACTTCAAGCTCAAGCACTTCATCAAGAGATGGCGCCAGGGAATCAAGTTGAAACATTTCGATTAAGCGTTTCGCCTTAGCGCGAAGATCAGGAGTAACATTCGTACCAAGAAAAATATTTTCTGCGATCGTATCGTTGAAGAGATAAGGCTCTTGCTGAACCATCGATACCTTTTCACCTTTTAAGATCATGACAGTGGCAAGCTTCGAGAGGAGATAACTTTTCCCACTCCCCGTCTCTCCGATCAGCACCGTCCAGCTGTTATCGTGAATCTTAATTTCACAATCCACGCCCCAGAATTTCAGAATGACTTTGTGATATCCCTGAGTCGGTATCATCTGAACGTTACGAAGTTCATCTTCCTGTGAGGAGGGTTTCTCAAGATCATTGTAAAGTCCCTTGACCCTTTTCCAGGCCGCATACCCCTGGGAAATGACCACCGCAACCCACGACATGAACATCACAGGTTCAAGGAAGAGATAAAGAAAGCCTGAGAAGAAAACGAGATCGGAAGTGTTCCCCCCATGCTGACGAATAAGAAGTGAAGCCCATAAGAGGGATGCTCCCAATCCGAGCTTGACGTAGGGCCCGGTGATGGCAAAGCCAATAGAAGATCGGAAAAACAAAGAAAGCTCTTCGGTCGAAAGCTTAATAAAACCCTTAATAAAATTCTCTTCTCTATGGAAGTTTTTGATCGTCTGCTTCGCCTGATAGGCTTCGATAATATATTGTTGAACTTCGCCTTTTTTATCGGCCATCAATTTAAAAAATTTCTGATTGATGAACGTCATGATCGTAAAAAGAACGACACTAGCAAAAAGAGGAATGAACGCTGGCCACAGATAGCCATCTGTCTGATTGAGCTTCGGAATGAGAACCCAGGCAGCAATCGCAAGGTTTCCTACCTGCAAGAGACCAAACCCAATGAAGGCGCGAAGATTATTAATATCATCAAACAGAACCTGGAAAATCTGCCCCTGAGACTGATTTGCATAACGAGTGGAGGGAACTCTCTCGATCATCTCGAGCATTTCCATGCGAAGAAGTTTCTGTTGAACTCGTGCCGGATAAAAAAACAAAAGTCGTGAAAAAGTCCGGAAGATAAGAATTCCAACCGCAAGTCCCATGAAAATCCATACCGATGCTGCAGCAATGGATCCCGTGCCCATCAAAATCGTGAGCTGGCGAATGCGTTCAGGTAGTTGACTCTGAAGAACCTGCAGGACATACAGGCAGACAAAAGCGCCGAGATAAAACCATTTGAATTCGATTGCGTGGTGAAATACCCACGGACCGAATTTACGGTGTAAACGAGTGGTCATAGGGCCTGGAGAAAAAAATTAATAACAGGTCAGAACATCATCAAAGGCCATCCGAACGATAGTGCCTTTGCTTTCCTGAACGATCGTTCTGCCAACCTTGCGAATCGTGCTCGCATGATTCACGTAGGGTTCCCCGTCAGCAAGAATCGTCGTCTGAACTTTCATCGTATTCAGGAAACAAGATGCCGTCGTCACAGATTCAAATTTTACGCCGGTTTCAGAAACCCAAGATTTAGCTATTGGTTTTCCAGTAATCTGATATCTCGTTACTTCACGTTCGTTCTGACCGTCAGGAAGAGTATCAAACTTAATGAACTTAACTCCTTCGTTCATCGTTTCAGTGACGACGAGGTTTGTTGATTCGATCAGAATATTTTTTTTAGTGCGACAAACAGAGTATTCACCAACGAGGTTGGGACATGCCATGGAACTGAAAGAAGAAAAACATAGGATCAGACTTAAATATTTCATAGGTACCCCAAAGAATATTGTGTGTGCCTATGAACTTTAGAAAAACCGTCTCTTCCGGGCAATAGATAAGTTAAAAACAAGCAGAATGCCGCAGGGCAAACGTGTAGACAAAGCAGGCCCGAGTCTCTTAGGATATCTCTTCATGCGCCCATAGCTCAGTTGGTTAGAGTATTACCTTGACATGGTAGGGGTCACAAGTTCGAATCTTGTTGGGCGCACCATCTTTCGAAGAAAGAGGCCAGCCTGAAGCTGACCTCCCGTTAAATCAAAACTTATTTATTTTCAGAAGCTACTTTGCGGCCTTTCACATCTTCAAGTTCGTTGATCAGTTCGAAACTGTTGTTCACCATCAATTGAGTTGAAGCACCCCAGTTACCAAAAATTCCTTTCTTGTCCTGAATCTTAGTGATCCATTTCCAAGTCAGGTTTTGAGAGTCAAAAAGACCAATATGAACATTCACCGGAGTCTTACTATCATATGATTCCTGAGAACCATCGATGATCGCCAGAGCAAAGTGGTAACCACCAAACTGCTTAGTCACAGTTGCAAGGAAGTCTCTGACTTTCGGGTCTTTGTGAAGTTGCTCTAGTTTTGAAACGTCATCGAGAGAGCCAATAAATTTGCCGTAAGTGTCTTTCCCCAATTGCTCCATGAGTTTGAAAACTACCGGACCGCCTGGAACAACATTTTCTTTGCCGTAGAGCTCTGCCCATTTGCCTGTGAAGCTAACTTCAGCACGTTTAGCAATGTCGTCCTGAACACCAGCGAAATTTGTTACAGGAAAGACCACGAGCTTCTCAACAGGTCTCTGAATATCAGGACGTGTGTAAGCAGTGTGCGGCTTTGGACCCAACATAGAACAAGACACTGACGTCAGGATGAGCCCGAGAGCGAGTAGTGAACATTTCAAAATTACCTCCGTGTTTATTAAGACTTCATTTTACGAAGTTCCTTAACAGGTCATAGCTGGTAATTTTTACTCAACTCAATGCGTGCTTAATTAAAGCTGATGACTCTGAAGTTCTGAAGCGAAACTTTGTTCACCGGCCTGGATGGTGATTGTACCGTCATCAAATAAAAGCGACCAACGGTTATCTCTTTTTAAAACCGTAGCAAGTTGATCGAGAAACTCTGCACTGATCGAAAAAAGTTCAATCTCTTCGCCACGATGAATTTTCTCCGATCGAAGTTCTGACAGCATGTTGCCTGGATTTTTATAAGTATATACTTTCGCTTTTTTCGCTGTCTTCATCACCTTGTGCATCCGACGGGCACTTGGGCTGCCGATTTCGATAATAAGTTGATAACCGCCATAAGCGTCAGCAACGTTAATCGGAGCTGCGTCTGGATCGTGAAGACCTGTGGCAGAAAACTCAAGGCCTTCCTGAGCATTAAGGGCGAAGGCAAGAATGCGGGTAAGCAGATAAGGCATTGCTTCGGAGGGATGCTGGGCCACGCGCAGATCCAGTGACTCGTAAACAGAGCGCTGGACGTCAGCAAGTTCAATGTGAAAACGATAAAGTGTAGCTGTATTTGCCATTTTTTCCCTGTTGCTCAATCTTGCACACGTCGAGGGAAAAGCATAGCATGGTGAAATGAAATCCATCATTTTTCCGGTAATTATGCTTATGAGTTTAGCCGCTTCAGCGACAGAAATCAGCTTCACCATTGACGACCCCGGTGTTCAGCAGACATCACGCATGAAGCATCCCGAGGTGGCCACCAAGATTCTTGAGGCGCTAAAAGCTCATGATGTGAAAGCGATTCTATTTGTTTGTGGGATGCGCGTCGATCAAGCTGAAGGGAAAGATATTCTTTCCCAATGGAATGAAGCAGGACATATTCTGGCCAATCACACCTACTCCCATAAAAATTTCAATAATCCGCAAATGTCGGTGGAAGATTTTGTCCAGGATATGGTGAAGAACGAAAACCACATCACTAGCTTTTCGCATTTCAAAAAGATTCTTCGGTTTCCGATGCTGAAAGAAGGTAATTCTGTTGAGAAGAGAGATGGCATCCGCAAGGTGATGAAAGATCGCGGCTACTCTCAAGGTCACGTAACGATAGATGCTTCTGACTGGTACATCAGTGACAGATTCGTGAACAAACTCAACAAGGGCGAAAAAGTAGATTTTGAAGCCTACAAAAAATATTTTTTAGACCATATTTGGGATCGCGCTCAGTACTACAACCGTCTTTCTCATAAAGTTCTGGGCCGCGAAGTCGCTCATAACCTCCTCCTTCATCACAATCCTTTGAATGCTTATTTCCTTTCTGACCTGATCAGCATGTTCAAGAAGAAAGGCTGGAAAGTCATCGACGCCGATAATGCCTTTCTTGATCCTGCATACAAGCTTGAGCCTAAGATACTCCCTGCCGGCGAATCCTTGCTTTGGGGGCTCGCTAAACAATCCGGTAAATTTGAGTCTGAACTCCGTTATCCCGGTGAAGACGGCGAGTATCAGAAAGAAGAAATGGATCGTTTAGGTCTCTAAGAACCTGAAATATCACAAGCATCTCTCCCCCTTTTACAGTTTTTCAAATACTGTCACCCTGTCTCATAGATTCCCATGCGTGCTCCTGTTAAATATGACGAAAAGCTTTAGCTGGAGGATGTATGTCACTCGTTTCATTTTTAACTTTTTTGTTAGTCTCATTATCTGTGTGTGCCGAAACAATTAAGTTGAGTCCAGAGAACCTCGAAGTTGATCTCAACGATGCCATTGAAAATTCCCGTGGAGATACGACCATCATCCTGCCCGCTGGAAAATTTTTCTTTTCCAACGAACTTTTTGTGAACAAACCCAAAATAACGTTAAAAGGTCAGGGCCCGTCACAAACAATTCTTTCATTCCAGAATCAGAAAGCTGGTCCTCAGGGTGTGATCGCGACGAAAGATCAGGTCACTTTTGAGAGTCTGGCGATTGAAGACACAGCTGGAAATGCCGTGAAAGTAATCGGTGCAGACCAGGTGACATTCCGGAATGTGCGGGTGGAATGGACTCATGGACCATCTCAGAAAAACGGTGCTTACGGACTCTACCCTGTTCTGTGCAAAAATGTTTTGATTGAGAACAGTGAAGTGATCGGTGCTTCGGACGCCGGAATCTATGTTGGTCAGTCGAGATACATTGTGATTCGAAATAATAAGGCCCACGGAAATGTCGCTGGTATTGAGATTGAAAACTCAAGTCAGGCCGATGTGTATGGAAACTTCGTTGAGAAAAACACAGCGGGGATTCTCGTTTTTAACCTTCCCGACCTGGTCAAAAAAGATGGAAGAGGAACTCGTGTCTTCAGCAACACAATCATCAAAAATAATCAGGATAACTTTTCTACGAAAGGAAGCATCATCAACATGGTTCCTAAAGGACTTGGCATATTTATTATTGCTGCCCAGGAAACAGAAATCTTCAATAACAAGATAACTAAGCACGGCCTGAGTGCCATCGCTGTTTCCAACTATGCCGTCAGTGAGCGCAAAGTTCATGACACTACATTCGATCCGATGCCGAAAGGGATTTTTATCTACGACAATCATTTTGAGTCTGATGATTATGGGTTTTTCGACGGCAGCCGCATTAACTTCATCATAAAACTTCTCTCTGGATTAAGTCCCAAGGATATTATTTACGACGGCATTGATGACGGCACTTACGTTGGACAAAAACCTGAAGCACGCAACAGAATCTGCATCGGTAAAAACACGACGATCAACGGGGCCGTTCGTTTTGCAAATCTTCACCTTGATCACAATCAGCCTCACAGACCATATCCAGGCGGTCCTGCTTCGAGAAGCCTTCGTGAGTACGATTGCAGTCATCCCCTTCAGCCAGTTGTGTTGCTTGAAAATCCTCCGGAGATCGTAAAGCTCCCGGTTGAACACACAGACGATGATGTTCGTAAGCAATGTTCGGCCAGAACTGAAGGTGTAAACTGGAATGCTGTCGATTATGATTGTCCGGAACTTTCTGACTATCATCTTTTCTTAAATCCTTCGGACCCGACAAAAAATCCGGTTGAAGGTATCAAGTATGGTCTCAGTAATCAGCTATTCACTGACTACGCTATTAAAGACCGCTTCGTTTATGTTCCTGCAGGTAAAGAAATTACCTATATGCCAAAGTACGCCCTGGATTTCCCGGTTGGATCCATCATCTCAAAATCTTTTTCACTCCAGGAGTATGGTGGATCAGAACCAACACTGGTGGAGACAAGGCTTCTGATCAGAAGAGAGAAAGGCTGGGTTCCCCTGAATTATATCTGGAAAAATGGGAAAGCATCGCTCATGAAAGCAGGTCTCGTTAAGTCTGTTTCTATTAATGTGAACGGGAAGAAGATGGATATTGATTATCATATCCCAAGCTTGCGCCAGTGTTCGAGCTGCCATTTCATCAACGAGAAGATGACTCCAATCGGGATGCAAGCGAAGCACCTTAATCGCGCTGACCTGATGGATTCTTCCATCAATCAGCTGAGAATGTGGGAAAAGAAAAAAATGCTGAAAGATCTTCCGGCCGATCACTCACAGGTTCCGATGCTCGTTTCATGGGATGATTCAAAAAAAGATCTCGATGCAAGGGCGAAGTCTTATCTGGAAATCAACTGCGCTCACTGCCACAACCCTTCCGGTAACGCACGGTCGACCGGCCTCTTTCTCCAATCACATCGCGATTCAGGAAGCATTGAATATGGTGCCTGCAAAACTCCCGTTGCCGCAGGATTCGGAAGCGGCGGAAATAAGTACGACATCAGACCGGGGAAAGCGAAGGAATCGATTCTCGCTTACCGCATTTCCAACTCTCACCTTGCCGTGAAGATGCCCCAGCTCGGCAGATCCGTCAGTCATATTGAAGGAAATAAACTGGTCTTTGACTGGATAAATCAGATGGCCGATAATGACTGTAAATGAAGTCATTCGAAATTCGCAGAGCAGGGCATGAAGATGCCGAAGCCATCATAGATTCACATGTACGTTCGATACGCGAGATCTGCTCGCGTGACTATACGCAACTCCAGATCAATGCCTGGGCAGGCCGCAATTTCAAAGCACATCTATGGTGCCAGACGATGGACCGTGACCTCGTCTGGGTCGTGTGTGTCGATTCGCAGGTCAGAGGCTATGGCCATCTTGCTGTCATGAACGCAAGCGAAGGTGAAGTCATGGGCCTGTATCTCGCCCCGGAAGCACTGGGGATAGGGGCCGGTAAAAAATTATTCGATGTTGTGTTGAAAACTGCGCTGGAAAATAAACTTCAAGTTTTAAATCTTCACGCGACGAAAACCGCCAGGGGTTTTTACGAGAAACAGGGCTTTTTTCAGGTACCAGGTCTTGAATCTGTGGAAATCGGCGGAGTTGATATTCCCTGCACACCTATGTCACGCAAGTTGACTTAGAAATTTCTCAATTAATGTTTTCGCTTTCTCTGAAAGAACTTTTGGATCGCGAACTTCAAATTGAAAGGCATTTTTTTTCATCGTGAGTTCAGCTTCCACAGTATTGAATGCAAGATGGCCTTCACTGAAACTACGAAGCTGTCTCTCTGCACTTTTATTCATACTCTTAAAAGTCAATTTCATGACTTCATCAGATAAGGTATTAAGAAAAATCCAATGATATACTTTTGAAAGCGGAATATCTGGCCCAAGTCCTGTAATCTTGAGCTCAACGAGTTCACAATCTTCTGCATGGAAATAAAAAAGGCATTCATAGTTTTGCATTATCAGATTGTAGTCAATTGCAACGAATCAAGAATAGAATTATCTCATGACTAAAAATCTTGCATCATGCGCCTGCGGACAACTCACTCTTTCATGTGAAGGATCACCTGTTCGTATTTCCATGTGTCACTGTCTCGAATGCCAGAAGCGCACAGGGAGTGTATTTGGTGTCCAGGCAAGATTTTCCAAGGATCATGTACTCATCGCCGGAAATTCTCATAACTTCAAACGCAAAGGTGACAGCGGCGGAGAAATAACTTTTCATTTCTGTCCGACATGCGGTTCAACCGTCTACTGGCAGGTTCACGCGATACAAGATTTTCTATCAGTTGCTGTAGGTGCTTTCACAAATCCACAGTTTCCGTCCCCGATGTTCTCCGTCTACGAGAGTCGCCGACATCCGTGGACTCATATGCCACATCTCAACGTCGAGAAACTCGGTTAACCCATTCGTCATCTGCCTTGCGCACCATTTCAAATAGCCGTCTGAATCCTTTCTCACTGGCATCTCATGCCAATATCCTCTACAATTAATCTCATTAATGATTAACAAAGAGATCTTGCATGAAATGGATTTTACCTTGTCTTCTTTTCATCCTCGTTGGTTGCGGCAGCTGGGCCAAAGTTCGCCCGTTTAAAAAGAAAAACGTGTGTTCAGACGCTTCGCTTGCGTACGTCAAAAAACATGAGAAAGGAAATTTGAGGAAGAACGATGAAAAACGCGTTCAGAAAAGAATGTCGAAGATCGAGTCTCAGATTAAAGCTTGCTACAAGAACGAAGTGAAGAAAGAGAGTTATAACAAGCCAGCATTTAATCTTTGTCTTGTGATGGGATATGACAAAGAAGGCGCGATTGATTTCTTTGAATTCTCAACGAAAGAATACAAGATGTCTGATTCCCTGGTTCAATGTCTTTCTGTGATTAAATCGAGTCCGGATCTTAAAGGCCTGAAAAACATTACATTCGTTCAGCCTTACCGTCTGACTCCACGTCGCTAATTAATGTCCAGGACGGCGACAGTTAAGCGGCTCACGCATACGAGAGCACCTGTCGCCTCATCCGAAATTCTGATATCCCAGATGTGCGTTTTCTTTCCCAGATGTATCGGTCTCGCCTCACCTACGACAAAACCATCCTTCATACTCTTGATATGATTTGCGTTGATCTCAAGTCCTACGGTTCTTTGCTTCGTGCGATCGACACAGAGAAAAGAAGCATAGCTGCCCAGGGTTTCGGCAAGAACGCAGGATGCCCCACCGTGAAGTAATCCCATTGGCTGCTTCGTCCGATCATCAACTGGCATGCGTCCTTTAAGGTGACTATCCCCCATCTCAACCATCTCAATGCCGAGGAAAGTCCCCATGTGCGCGTGATTCACATCTTGCTTCAACTCTTCAACAGTAAATTTCTTAAACCAAATCATAGATGGCCTTATTCGTGTTTTTTGTAATCCAGGAAAGCATCCATGGCCCACTTTTTAGCAAGAGGAGTGCCCGTGGAAAACCAGTAATGTGTGCCATCGCCGCCAGATTCCGGGTAGCGGGTGACGAGATAGCTTTCGAACACAGGACAACTCTCGCCGATAGCTTCCTTGATCAGTCTTCCGATTCTTGGAATCGCACTTCTATTCGCACGTGTATCCGGATGAGTAATCCAGAAACATTTTGCTCCTGAATTTTTGATCGAAGCAATAATCTTTCTGATGTCATTTATGACAAAACTATCGCTCGGAAGATTCAGGTAATTTCCACCGAATTCAAGAATCACTGTCTCTGGTTTCACGTCATTCAGGAGCTCAGTGATGATTGGTGTGGCAGCTTTAGTGGCAGAGAATTTTGTCCCCTTGAGGTCGCGGCGATAAAATCCGCATGGCGTTTGCTTTCCTGAATACCACCAGCCAGGAATAGATCCACAACTTGCCACTGTGTACACGTGATTTCCATCTGCACGAAGGTTCTCATCCAGCGCCCATCCAAATGGACCTACGGAGTGCGAGTCTCCTATGACCAGAACGGTGCGGGCAAATGACTGAGAAATAGCTGTAAAAAAGAGCAAAAATAAAAAGATTTTCATAGAGGATTCTTACCAAAATTTTCGAAGAAGAGGCATGAATCGTGAAAAAATAGCTCATCACCATTCAGGAAATCAAGCCGTTAGAGATCAGGGTACGGGAATCTCTCGTCTTTCTCTTCTCGGGACGCACTGGAATTGGTAACAATTGAGTATTCAATACTAACGGAGCCCCCGGATGAAGAGCCTATTTCTCACCTCTTTAATTCTCATACCACAACTGGTTCTCGGCCAGGTCTCGAACGCTGACCGTTTAAAATCAATCACTGAATTACGTCGTTTTGCTTTTGCTTCATGCAATCACCAGACAGACGCCCAGCCTCTTTGGAAAGAAATGATCTCAGATGCTCCGGATCTTTTTGTCTGGGGTGGCGATAACATTTATGCGAACTCCAAAAATCCGGATGATATTCGCGCTTCATATCAGGTTCAGAACCAGAACGAGGATTATCAATTCTTCAAGGCCATGACTCCGATCATCGGAACCTGGGATGATCATGACTACGGATACAACAACGGAAATGGATCATTCGCTGCCAAAAGGAAAAGCCAGGAATATCTCCTCGATTTTCTCGAAGAGCCTAAAGTCTCTTCACGCAGAATTCAGGACGGAATTCACACGAGCTATACATTCGGTGAAGGTGCTCACAAAATTAAATTCATCCTCATTGATAACCGATTTTTTAAAGACGTAGATCCGTTCGCACCTTTCCTGGGCCAGGCGCAATGGACATGGCTTGAGAGAGAAATTGCCGGCAGCGACGCTGCGATAAATTTCATTGTCTCAGGACTCTCCGTACTCTCCGCTCCACTTCCGTGGTCTGAAGAGTGGGCCGATTATCCGGTGGAACAAGCAAGACTTTTGTATCTCATTCAGAAGGCCCGTCTCAAAGGCGTAATGTTTCTCACAGGAGATAAGCACTTCGCATCCATCTTCAATGGCATGGGACATCTCGAGTTCCTCTCGAGTGGCATGACTCACAATGTGCGCCTACCACTGCGACCTTATGTGAAAAAGAAATTTCCGGATGCTTATTTTGAATTCAATTATGGTTTGATTGATATTACCTGGGAAAATGATGTGCCCACACTTTCACTTGCCGTACGTGGAGTGCTGGGGGCAAATGCCCGATCAAAGAAAGTTCGCTGGTCCGGAAGACAATGGAAAGAAATTTAGCTTATAATCAGAGCACATGAACTGCGCATTGATATTATTTCTACTCTTCCTTTCTGGTTGTGCTGTAGCACCAGTGAAAGAAATTCATCCCTCCGGACTTAATATCACGGAAATTAAGCCCAATCATGATTCTCACATCATGAAGCAGAACGTACTGCATCTCGCCCAGGTGTTTGATCTCTCGCCCTTTCTTTATACAAAAAATATTCACATAAAGACCGACGCGATTCCTCAGTCTCATCCGGTGCTGACTCTCAACAATCGGTACACAAATTATCCCCACAAGATTCTTTCGGTCCTGCTTCACGAAGAGTTCCACTGGTGGGCGATCATACGTAAGCAGCAGTTGGCCCTCGCTGTGAAAGAACTGAAAACACTTTTCCCCCATCAGCACGCATCAGTGTATACACACTTTCTTATCTGCCATCTGGAATACGAAGCGGTGAAGTTTTATGTGGGAGAAAAAGTTGCGACGTCGATCATTAAAGACTTCATCCAGAAAGATAAAATTCGTCCGTGGATCTATTCGCAGATCCTGGTGAAGAACCAGATGTTCAGTAAGCTTTTCCTTCGCTACAAACTTATCCCTAAACGCCTGCTCTAAAAACCAACAAAAAATCCGTTATTTTCTTCTGAAAGTGATTTGAGGAATTTATAACGATCACTCGTCTGATCTTTAATAAAATCCGCTCCCACACCCATCGTACTGATCTGAACCTTCTGAGGGTTGTGTTCACGGACAGATTTCAGGATATCGTAGATATCATCTTTTTTATTCGAGTTATGAAGCGAAGGGGCGCCATCGGAGAGAAGAACAATATCACTGATACCATCGTAGTTTTCCAGGATAAAAAGAAGAACATCTCTTGTAGGTGTTCCGCCATTGGGTCTCATCTTATAGACGAAATCAAAAGCATCAAGCTTGTGCGAAGTGTTCGCTTCCTTGATCGTTCCGAAGAGTGACTTAAAAGGAGCACGCTCTCCGTCCGGATACTTCACCACTTCGATACTGTAAGTCGGTGGAAGAGATGTGAATAGCATCTTGATACCTGCTTTCACCTGCCCCATGCGATCTTCTTCCTGCATACTGAGAGAAGTATCGATCGCAAAAACAATCTTCTTACCTTTAAACTTGAAACCGATATCAAGATCACGGCGCTCACCTGCGGATTCCTCCACAATGGGTGATCCGATTTTTTCCGGAATAGGTTTCGGTGTTTCTTCTAATTTCTTCTGAGCTTCGGCGAGCTGCTCTTTTAATTTCTTCAACTCATCCTGTGTGACCTTGAGCTCTTTCATCGTCTCAACGACTGAGTTATCCTCGATCCTGTCTTTGACAGGAACATTCTTGGGAATCGCAACGTAAAGAATGATGACGGCACCGAGGGCACCGCTCAGGAGATCAAGAAACGAAATGGAGAAAAGAGGAATCTCCCGACGTTTTCTCATTCCGTTTCAATCTTATTGATGAGGTTTTCGATCACGAATTCTTTGAGGTCAGAGTGAAAACTGTCTGTTTCTTCCTGCAGCTGGTGAACAAACCACATGATAAAGATGGAAAGAATCAAAGCAACAAGAGTTGTATCAAAGGCCACACCCAGAAGTTTTGTTATGAGTTCCATGTCTCCGGTGTTCGCAACGATAAGTGCCTGGGAAATACCAAGAACAGTACCAACGAATCCGATGGATGGAATAACCCACGCAAGATATCGGATGACTGATTGCTGGCCTTCAGCTTTTTCCTGAGAGACTTCAATCTGAATGCTGACGATATCAATGAGTTCAGAAAGAGAGCCCGATGTGCGGAATTTGGTACACGCTTTTTTGAGAAGATCACTGAGAATATACTTTTCTTTGCGATCCATTTCGATGAGCTTGAATTTCAGGTTATTGATGTCGGCCGGGAGAAAAACATGTTTCTCGTTGGTTGGGATCATATTCATTTTGAAAGCTTTTCTTTCCCGTTCGATATCTCTTAATTTTTGGCGCACTTCGAACCACGCCCAGATGAATGCAAAATACGTTAACCCCTGAATATACCCGCCGCTGACGACGTCTCCACCCAGAAGGATGAGAATCCGGTAGAGTGCGGGAGAATCGACTTTATTTGTTGCACCGAGTATGAACGCGCAAGCGGCTGTAAACAAAATCGCTATCCCAACTGAAAGAACGAGGTTTCTAAGGTTTTTCATCTGACAAAATCCGTGTTATGTAAGCCTTGTTTGAAGTATATAGTCAGCCCCGTGAAAAAGCTAAGGGAGTCCTATGAAGAATGTGGAAATCCATCCAGAAGCAGTTGAACGAATTAAAAAGTTCAGCGTAACTGACGCCAACCTTGGTTTTGGTAAGTATGTTTGTCCGATTATGGTTCAGGCCGTTTACGATAAAGGCGAATGGCAGCGATTTGACCTTCTTCCTTACGCTTCTATCCCTCTCGATCCATGCGCTAAAGTTCTCCACTACGGTCAGGAAATCTTCGAAGGCATGAAAGTCTTCCGGCATCCTGATGATTCTATCCATATGTTCCGTCCGGAAATGAATGCCAAGCGCTTCAACTTCTCAGCTCGTCGTATGGCGATGCCAGAACTTCCGGAAGAACAGTTCCTCGAGGCATGTGATGTCATCTGCGCCTACGCCAAGAACGCCGTGCCTCGCCGTCTCGGTGAATCTCTCTACCTTCGTCCGTTCATGATTGCGACAGAAGTGGGGATGGGAATCAAGCCCGCAAAACAATTTCTCTTCGTCATTATCGCCAGTCCGTCTGGATCATACTTCTCGGGCGACTCTGTAAAAGTTTATATTGAGCGCGAAGAAATCCGTTCTGCTCACGGTGGAATCGGCGCCGCTAAGACAGGTGGTAATTATGCTGCCAGCTTGAACTCATATGCCAAGACCATTGCTCTCGGTTGTGATCAGACAATGTGGCTTGATGCTTTCGAGCACAAGTACATCGAAGAAATGTCCGGCATGAATTTTATGGCAGTCATCGATGGCGAAATCCACACTCCTGAAATCGGTGACACCATCCTCGATGGTATTACCCGCAAGTCCATCATCGATATCGCACGCGCTGAAGGCATCAAAGTTAACGAACGCAAAATCACCATCGACGAAGTTCTCGCTGCTACGAAAGAAGATCGTTGTGTGGAAGCTTTCCTCTGCGGAACGGCTGCTGTTATTGCTCCAGTCGCTTCATTCATGGACAAAGATAAAACTGTCGTCCACCTGAAAGAGCCAAATGGAAAAGTAGGCATGAGGCTTCGCGAGAAGCTCATCGATATTCAATCAGGAAGAGCCGAAGCTCCGAAGGGCTGGTTATACCCCGTGAGAAACCTGAATTTTTAATTGAATCTTAAAGGCCTGCGAATAGCGGGCCTTTTTTTTATGGCCCATATCAAATCTCGATGTGAGAACCAATCTCAATGACATGTTTCGGAGGCAGCTGAAAGAATGCCGTTGCAGGTTGCGCATTCTTCGCCATCACTGAAAACACTCTTTCTCTCCAGATCGCCATGCCTGGATTTTTCGTCGCAATGATGTGTTCTTTTCCAATGAAGTACGTCGAGTCTTCCGGATTGAAAACGAATTCATTGATTCGCATTCCTTTCAGGGCCGCAGGGATATCCGGAAAGTCCATGAAACCGTAGTGAACAAAAATACGATAAATGTTCGGCGATACATCCGTGATCGTCACACGCTCGTGAATCGGTACGTGAGGCGCCTGTTCCGTCTTAACGTGCAAAAAAATTAATGTTTCATGGAGAGATTTAAAATGCTCATGACTAATAACAAGAGTGGCGGGGACGAAATTCGGATTCCCGGACATGTAGATAGCTGTGCCTGGAACCCGTATCGGAGGCTCGTCTGAAATCTGCTTGAGAAATTCCGGCAGCGGGCGAATCAGCTTGAGCATGCGGTTGTGAAGAATTGCCCGCCCCCTATTCCATGTTGTCATCAGGAAGAAAATCATGAAACCGACAAGAAGCGGGAACCAGCCGCCGTTAAAAATTTTGAGAACGTTACCTGCCCAGAAAGAGATCTCGATAACAAAAAAGAACCCACAGAGCGAGAGCGCCACGGGCCTGCTCCACTTCCAGGATTCCCGGGCAACAAAATAGAAAAGGATGGTTGTGACCACCATCGTCGTCGTAACGGCGATTCCGTAAGCCGCTGCAAGATTACTGGAAGTCTGGAAATACAAGACGAGAGCGATACAGCACACCATCAGGACCCAGTTCACGCTGGCGATATAGATCTGTCCAAACTCCGAGTGAGACGTGTGGTTAATATTCACACGGGGGCTATATTGGAGTTGCACGGCTTGCATAGTGAGTGAGAAAACACCCGTAATGAGTGCCTGAGAGGCAATCACAGTAGAGATTGTTGCAAGAATGACGAGCGGGATCAGTCCCCACTCCGGAGTCATGAGATAGAAAGGATTTCTAATCGCAGACGGATTCATGATCAACAAAGCACCCTGACCGAAATAGTTCAGAAGAAGGCAGGGAAGAACAACAGTAAACCATGCAATCCGGATCGGTGTTTTTCCAAAGTGACCAAGATCAGAATAGAGAGCTTCACCACCGGTCACGACGAGGAAAACGGAACCAAGTACGACGAAGCCATGCCAGGAGTTATGAACAAAAAACTTATAAGCGTAATGTGGATTGATTGCATGAAGAACAGAAGGCATCTGGATAATCCAGTACACACCAAGTATTGCCAGAACTAGAAACCAAAGAAGCGTTATGGGCCCGAAGATTTTTCCCACGAGCGCAGTTCCGTGTTTCTGGATCGAGAAGAGACCAATAATGATCACCACGGTTATCGGAATAATATAAGGATGAAAAATGGGTGTGACGAACTCGAGACCTTCGACGGCCGAGAGAACGGAGATGGCCGGCGTAATCATACCATCGCCATACAGAAGGGCCGTTCCAAAAAGTCCAAGAAGAACGAGTGGTGACTTAAGTCTGGAAGTCATCGGTGTGATAAGAGCGGTCAGTGCCAGCACACCCCCTTCTCCACCGTTATCAGCGCGCACAATGAACACGAGATACTTAATTGTGATGACTATAATGAGGGACCAGAAAATCAGAGAAAGAACACCCATGATGTTGATCGGGTTAACCGCAATGTTATGAGTGTGATGAAAAGATTCGCGAAGAGCGTAGAGAGGACTCGTTCCGATGTCACCATAAACGACACCGAGAGCGGCCAGGGCCAGGAATGCAGGAGCTTGCTTAGTGTGAGACGAGGACATGACTTACCTTAGTTCAAAGGCGCCACCTCTTTCGCATCCTGCGACCGGTGGCATACCGTCCCCGCAAACTTCGTTTGCTTCATGGACATAAAAAGGGGCGCCGAAGCGCCCCTTACATTTTTAGCCTAAAGTCGGCAGAAGTTCAAAACACAAGATTGCGATAAAAGTTGGAAACAGTGCGCCTTTAAGGAGGCCAAGAGGCGAGATTCCGTCAGCACCAAAAGAATCTTTAAGAATTCCATAACCAGCTGGGTTTGGAGCATTGGCAATAACTGTTAAACCACCACCCGTAACAGCACCCGCAACGAGGAAGTACTTAGCAGAGTCAGTGAGTTCAACGAGAGACCCGAGATAAGTGAGAGCGGCGTTATCAGTGATACCTGTGAGTGCAGTTGAACCGAAGTAAAGAACCTGATCAGACATTCCTGAGATCAATGGCTGTAACCACCATTTTTGCTCAGAACCAAGGACGATCAAACCTGCGAGGAAGAATCCAACCATCAAGGAAGCTTTCACCTGGACTTCATCCTGGAACTCACTGGTCACAGTTGTGAATCCAAGGAAAAACAAAAAGAGACCCATGAATACAACCATGTGGTGGGCAGAAAGAACAACGAGAGCAAGGAATACAACGTGAATGAAAGTCACCCACACTGGAGGCAACATTTTTGTTCCATTGTCCGGGCGAAGCTGAAAGTCACCAGCGAGTTCTTTTTTAAACATGAATGCAATAACGATAGCTGAAATAATACAAGCGATAGCAGCTTTGTAACCGAATGCTCCTGCCATATAGGCCATGCCCCAGCCCCATTTACCGGCAACCATCAACACTGGTGGCGCAGCAAAGTGAGTCAGTGTTCCGCCAATTGAAACGTTTACAAAAAGAAGACCGATCGTCGCGTACTTGAATTTTGTGCTCATCTCTTTATTTGAAAAAAAGTTTTTTAAGAGAATGATGGCAGTCACAGTCATAGCAGCTGGCTCGGTGATGAATGATCCAAGAAGAGGACCAACAACGAGAGCTGTGAAGTAAAACGCCATCTTGCGTGGAAGAGGAATGAGTTTGGAAATCATCACGATGATTTTTTCGGCAAGCTTAATCACTGGACGTGTTCCGGCCATGGCCATAATCACAAAAACAAAACCAGGCTCTGTGAAATTCATCGATTCAAGATAAGTAACTGGAGCGCTGACACCACTGAGCGCCATCATGATCATGAGAAAAACAAAGGCCCACATACCGAAAACAGCTTCAACTTCGGCCATGAAATGCCAAAAGTTCTCGCCCATCGAGCCTTCAGGATAATGATGTGCAATGGCAGCAAACTTGCTCACCAGGAACGTGTGGATGATAGCAATGGCGAAAATAGCCGTTGCAACCACCTGGATAGTAGTAGGATTCATTCTTTCCCCTTTTGGAAATTAAACGTGTTTCTCATAGTTTAAAGGGAAAAGTAATTTGGTGGGAAAAAAAATGACTAACCGTTCTTACCGATCGAGTTCACCGGACAAGCATCCATCTGCTCAACACACAAACTGATTTCGTCAGGAGTTGTCGGCTGCTTTTTTATATAGGCATTTCCACAGTCATCTTCAGCGAAAAATTCCGGAGCACCAGAGTAACAAACGTTACACGCAATACAGCCCTCTCCCCCGTCGTCATCGGGATCCGTGCAGTAGAAGGCACCAGGAAGATTTTTAGGATGTTTGTTTTTTACGTTCGCCATGGGGCCTATCATAGTGCTGCGGGTGAAAAGTATCAAGTACATCGCACATCTTTGCTTCGCATCATTTTTGACTTGAGTTCGAATCGTCTGGTAATTTCAGGAGTCGAAAAAATTCGAAGGGAAATATATGGACCAAAAAATACTCGATCGCGCACAGGCCTGGGGCAGGAACACATATTTTAGTGAAACTGATCGCAGCGAGATCACCCAGCTTCTGAATGATCTGACTAAGAACGGAGCAGAACTCAACGAGAGATTTTATCGTGATCTCGAGTTCGGTACAGGCGGTCTTCGTGCCCCTATGGGCATGGGCCAGAATAGAATGAATAAGTATAACGTCCGTCGTGCGACTCAGGCACTTGCGAACACCATCATCAAGCATTTCGGTGGTGGATCCGCCGTCATCTCGTACGATTCAAGAAACAGTTCAAAAGATTTTGCACTCGAGGCAGCCGGCGTTTTTGCGGCCAATGGAATCAAAGCGTACGTCTTCAATGCATTGACGCCGACTCCGATGCTGTCGTTTGCAGTACGCCACTATAAAGCTCAGGGCGGAATCATGATTACCGCGAGCCACAATCCTCCCATCTACAATGGCTACAAAGCATTCTGGAATGATGGTGCCCAGGTCGTTCCCCCGATGGATAAAGAAATCATCGACGCCTACAACGGTCTCACAGACTGGAACATGGTGAAGTACATGGGCTTCGAAGAAGCTCAGAAAAAGAATCTCGCTCAATGGACGGACACCGAAGTCGACAACGCTTTTTATAAAGTGATCGAAGAGAAAGTGATCCAGGACCTCGACATGTGCAAGAAGCACGGTTCGGAATTATCTATCGTGTACACGGCACTTCATGGCACAGGACAGGTTCCATGTGTCGAGACAGCAAAACGCCTGGGCTTTTCAAAATTTTACAGCATTCCTGAGCAGGCACAGCCGGATGGAAACTTCCCGACTGTTAAATCACCGAATCCGGAAGATCCAAAAGCTCTCGCGATGGCCGTGGATTATATGTTGAAGAATAATGGCGACATTGTTTATGGGACAGATCCTGATGGAGATCGTCTCGGTCTCGTTGTGAACGATCACGGCAAGCCCGCCTACCTGAATGGAAATCAGATTGGTGCCCTGATGCTCTATTATCTTTTCAAAACGAAGGCTGACAAGAAAACTCTGCCTGCAAATCCACTCGTTTTGAAATCCATTGTGACCTCTCCAATTCAGAATGCCATCGTCGAACACTTCGGCGGCAAGGTCGAAGATACTCTTACTGGCTTCAAGTGGATGGCAGCGCGGATTCGTGAACACGAAGAACAGAAGACAGGACAGAATTTTGTTTTCGCTTCTGAGGAGTCTTTTGGTTATATGCCCCACAAAGAATCACGCGATAAAGATGGCGTGAGTTCGATGGCCTTGATGTCCGAAATCGCTCTTCACTTCAAACTTAAACAAATGAATCTCGTTGAGGCACTGGATGAGATCTATGAGAAGTTCGGATTTTTCCATGAATCCCTTCTTTCACGTGATTACGAAGGTATCGAAGGCGGGAAGAAGATTGCCAGAATCATGGAGCACTTCCGTAAATATCCAGAGTCTCACTTTGCGAGCGAAGAGATCGTTGCGAAAGAAGATTACGAAACTTCGGTGTTCACCGATTTAAAATCAAAAAATACCCGGTTCATTGCCCTTCCTAAAAGTAATGTCCTTAGTTTCACCTTCGCCAGCGGGAACCGCGTGTTCCTTCGTCCTTCAGGGACTGAGCCCAAGATCAAGTTCTACACGATGGTACGTGAAACTGAAGGAAGCCTGATGGAGAAGAAAGCTTCTGCCCTCAAAAAAGTTAAACTCATCGAAGAGCGGATTGCAGAAGTTTGCGAGAAGGCATAATGACGAAATCGATTGTACTCTTGAGCGGTGGAATGGACTCACTTGTCTGCGCTGGGCTTGCCTGTCGTGATGAAAAAGACGTTTCTTTTGTTCACATGAATTATGGCCAGAAGACTTCAGTTCGCGAAAGAAAATCCTTCGATGCGATTGCTGATCACTACAAGATTCCTGCCGAGAAAAGGAAAGTTATTGATATGACTTTCCTGAAGCAGATTGGTGGCAGCTCACTCACTGACGACGCCATCACTGTCAAAGATTACAAAGGTGATTCAGACATCATACCGGACTCCTACGTACCTTTTAGAAATTCCATTATTCTCTCGCTTGCCGTTTCCTGGGCAGAAAGAATTTCCGCTCAGAAACTTTATATCGGTGCAAACTATGAAGATTCTCCCGGATATCCTGACTGCAGACCTTCCTATTATGATGCTTTTAATAAAGTGATCAAGGAAGGAACCAAATCAGCGGACATCACTATCCTGACCCCGGTGATTTCCATGAAGAAAAAAGAAATCGTGATGAAGGGCCAGGAGCTCCAGGTTCCGTGGCACTTAAGCTGGTCCTGTTACCAGAGTTCAGACCGCTCCTGTGGAGTCTGTGATTCCTGTGCGCTTCGGTTAAGAGGATTTAAAGAAGCCGGTATTGTTGACCCGATCGAATATAAATAGATAACCCAAGCCAAGGAGTGCTTATGAAAACGTTGATTCTTGCTTCTCTACTTTGTCTTTCTCATTCGGCTGTAGCTGAGGATATGGCGGCTAAGCCATTTGATGAACATAAAAAAATGATGATCGAGAATCTCGAACTTCGAACGGCGCACCTACAGGCAGCGAAGGCCTGCGCTGAAGCGGCGAAGACTCGTGAAGATCTCAAGCAGTGCCACATGGATCTCAAATCTAAAAGAGCGAGCATGAAACAGGCGAATCAATCAAAGCGAGAGGCGATGAAGACTGAAAGACAGGCACGTAAGGCGAACAAGAAAGCTCAGTAACGATTCTCAAGGGCGAAGCTTCGTGCTTTGCCCTTGCTTTTAAGAAAGTTCTTACTTGTAGCATGCAATACTCGAGTCAGACATCTTTTGAAGTGCAATAATAAACACAGGACGGGAAAACCGGCCTGCGTTTTTATTGATAATAAAACTGATAAGACTGAAGCATTACATAGTTCGTACCATGCTTCCCATACTGTAACTTTTTCGTCACAGTATGAGCACACTTGATGAATTCCTTATCAAGCTGAACTTCCTTTGAAGAAAATTCGAAGTATTCAGTTCTTCCGCGACCATTAACACCAACAACCAGACACGTATTAAACTCTTCCTTGCCCGTGCGAGCACGGTAGGCTTCGTAACATCCCTGCATAGTGGTCTGCGTTTCTTGAAGTGCAGCTGTGAGAGCTGGTGAGAAGAGGAATTTTTTAGATCTTTGATTTTTCTTGATGTAGTTCAGAGATTCGTTGGAACAGGTTTTTTCTGAGGAAAACTTGCGATCGGGAGTAGCACAAGACATTAACAATAGGCAGGACAGAACGAATGTTAAGAGTTTCATCTTTTCCTCACCTTCTCTAAAGCTTTGACGACCTTGCGAAAATTCACAAAGTCGAAACGACTATTACACTTGAGCAAATAGTCGTCCATAGTAGGCTCGTCATCTTTAAGAAAATAAAAGGTGAAGTCCGTAGCTACTATTAACAAGGCCGAGAGAGGTGAGATCTTTTCGGCCCGAAGCCCCAATGGGAAACCAGAACCGTCAGGTTGTTCGTGATGCTGTAAGGCCAGAGAAGAGGTATCCGGTGGGGCACCAGGAAAGTATCTTTTGATCAGATTGCCTGCATCTAACGGATGCGCGAGGAAAAGCTTCTGATCTTCCTCTGAAAGCGTATCTTTAATCTTCTCAAATGCCGCGAGGTTTGGGATTGAAAGAAGAGAAGGCCTCACCGCAAGAGTGATATCACTCAATACAGATGCATAAACTAATTTGTCGAGAGTTGTTTTGGAAATCCAGTCGAGCTGCTTGGCAAGTGCACAAGCAATGAGACTGGTGAGGTTCATTTTCTGAGTGAAGAATGCGTAGTCGTCTTGTTGGTCTTTAATACTTCTCAGAAAAGTATCGACTCTCGTGTCTTTTTCCACGATCGCGCGAATTCTCTTCACAGCTTCATCAATTGTGTCCCTGAAATCTTTATCAATGTGAACTTCTTCATCAATGCGCATGATCTTCTGCTCGAAGCGTTTCTGTGGCGTTTCGTTTGCTCCGCGAAGTACAAAGCGGAAATTATTGGCCTTGAGGAAAATATCAATCTGGTTATTGATCTGGCCGATAACCCAATCAGCTGTGTCGCGTTTCAGGTAAAGGTAATTGATACCTTTGGATTTATACTTCTTGATATCGAGGATATTCGTGTTGTCATCTTCGTTATAAATTTTAATGTATTTTTCAGAGCCGATCTTAATGTAGAGATTCTTATTGATACCATCGAGGATGGAAAGGAAATCAATATCAATTCTGCAATAAGGAGACTCGTTCAAATAGGGTGTGGAAGCGAAAGTCTTCGAAGCTTCTTCAATCAGGCTGTGAGGAAGTGTTGATTCATCCATCAGCATGAGTTGGGGAATATTCTTTAACAGATCCTTACCCTCAGCTCTTACCTCATTCACGAGAACAATGATTCGGACATACTTAGAGTGATCTTTTAGATAACCGACGAAGTCTTCAAGGAGATAGGCGTTGGATGAGTAGTCGTAAACGATCATGCTGGGAACGAGTTCGAGGTTCTTTAGAAAAAGCAGCGCCTTCTCTTCTGACTCGAGTTCAGTTACATCAGTATGGAGTAAGGTCTCGAGAACAAACTTCAGAATCCCCCTCATGTAGGGAGAACTGGAGACGACAAGGAAGGGCAGTTTTTTTGCTTCAGACATTAGTAGAGTTGGACAAAGTCCCCTTCGGTGACAGAGCCTCCGGAATGAAGGATACAGATGGCACCATTCGGTTCAAAGTAGTCCACCACTTCCAGCGTCCCTTTGACTTCCCCTTGAGACATACCAATCATCGCTCCACTTTCCGGATCGAAGATTTCCTGTCCCTCAGTGATCACTTTTAAAATATCACCCATATTGATGCCAGAAACCCGGCCTGCGTTTACATAAATGCGTGTACCGATGATTTTCGCCACTCGCCCTACCCAGTCCAGCTTGCTTCCGACTCTCACCAGGCGTGGAACGAACTTACGAACCGCAGTTTTGGCAGAATGTCTCAAAAGCTCCTGCCGGTAGGAGAGATTATCTTCATCTTCAGATTTGTAAAAACGAAGGTTATCATCTGAGATGTCGCCTACGACAACTTCTGAGAATAATTCTTTATTCGTCAGAACATCGTAGACTTTGATTTCCACACTCACTTCAGCGAGAGATTTTACTTTGCGGACAAATCCAATTTCATCACTTTTCTGGCGGACACGTGCTTCTTTGATGCGGCCAAAAACAACAATGTTCACGCCGGACATTTTTGCTTTTCGTGCGAGCTGAGCAAGTTTAATTCCGCCGCCTGCATAAATTTCTTTTGATGTTCCGAAAAAACTTTCAGCTTCAGGATCGATGATGAACTCACGTGACTTTGAAACTTCGCGACGAAACTCTTCAGTGGCAGTGATCGCTAGATCCTCATTACCAAGTGGAGTTTCGTTATAAAAAGTCAGGAGTGCAATTTTCTTTTTGATGGGATTGAATTCGGCGACGTGCTTGGTATTACCGCCTCGTCCAATGGGACGACGACGAGTGATGGTGTCACATCCACTGAGTAAGAACAACACGGCCATGAAGGCCGGAACAGAAAAACGGAGAAATCCCATGTCAATCCTTCGAGAGTTACTCGCTCACCAGTTTCAGGACGTGCTGAACTCCGGTGAACTCATTTACAAGCTGATAGCTTGTAGATGATTTTAACTCTTTTAGTTTCGACAATAAATCACCAAACGAATTTTCCTCACCCTGATAGTAACAAAGGACCTCTGCTTCATGGGGGCGGATCTTATCGAGCTTCACATCTAAACCCAACGAAGATCCTCGGGCTTTCATAAGATCTATCAAGGCCATGACATCACTGATGTTTTTATGACCGCGAATAATCAACCTTGTTACTCGGTTTAATTGTCCCTTCTTCAGGCCGCTTTCCAGGTCCTTAAAGTATGGGAGCGGTGATCTGTAGAGACGGCTGACCAAAGCAGAGTTCAGGGCCTTTTGATCGAGGTCACGCCAGTCCTTCTTTTCCGGAGGAAGGTTAAAACCCACCAAAGAGCGCTTCGTATCCACATCCAGAACCACTGCTTTTCCATCCCATTCAAAGAAACTTTCATTCAGCGAAGGATTGAACTGAGTGCGACGAACGTTCAATGAAACTTTAAGCCAGATGCCATGCTTGTACTCATTATCAACAACAGTAAGCTGGTCAGCAGACTTCTGTTCCCATTCCTCATAAAAATTTCGACAGGCATTCTGGCAGATCGCCACTTCCTCCACCGACTCAGGAAGATTTTCACTGACCCATTTCAGCCACGACTGCGAAAGTGGATTGGCCATATTGTCTTCTCTTTCGAGACCAAGATCTTTCCAGTCAAACTGCGAAGGAGTGAGTTCGGTGATAATCCATAAGGTTGAATAAGGTTTTCTTTCATCGGAGATTATACGTTTGAGGAGTCGATTTAATTTTTGACGATCCAGAGTGACATCGATGACTGATTTAGGTCCGTCCTCTTTTGTGATCGTAGTGACCTGGTAAGACTGGATAGCATCAAGGATCCTTGAATACTTCTGAAACTCTTCCTCTTTGGTGGCGTCGAGATCGGTCAGAAATTTCTTCTTCGTTTCTTCATCCAGAGAAGCCACTCCATTGCCGAATTTTTCCTGAAGCTTTCGCTTCTGGAACTCCTGAAAATGAACAGCAAATTTCTCATCCAGCCTCTTTTTAAAATCTGCGTATGAGTAACCCAGTTCCTGTGAGAAGTGTTCCACTGCGAGAGTTCCCGCCTGAAAAAGATCCGTTCTTTTCTGGGAAGGAGTGACTTCCGCTTTGAAGATCAGCTGTGCATGAACTTCAGTCAGGATCGAGAAACAGAAAGTGATGAGAAAAAAATATTTCATTGGCGGAATTCTTCCACTTTGCCGTCGATGATGAACGAAACAGAGTTTGTATTGAGAAGCTCATTAATCTTCGCTGCCATCTGAGGAGATGGGTTTACAAGGAAATTATCATCAAGAGGCATACGCGCCCTTCCCTCTGATGTCTCAAAAATAAAGTGAATAGGCACTGATCCACGATAGCTCAAAAGGATCTGCCTCATTTGAGTGAGTGAATATGGATTCAGATGATTCAGCGGCACACTGACTCGTACTGAAGTGACCCGGTCATCAGACTCATCTTTTAGGAGTGCTATCTTGTTCGGATAAAATTTCTTCGGATCTTCGGCCATATTCACAACCCCATGAATGAGGAGTGGCTCGTCCGAAGAAAGGAATTGCTGGAATTCTGCGAAGACACGCGGGAAGAAAAGACATTCAATTTTCCCGGATAGGTCTTCGAAGTTCACGAACGCCATCTTGTCACCTTTCTTGGTGAGGATGACTTTGCTTTCAGAGATCATACCGGCAATAACCATGCTTCTCTTACTCGGATCATGTTCGTCACCAAGTCTAGGATTAAATCCTTCGGGGCGTGCGACAGTAGGAAGATCCTGGATTGAAGCGATATTCATCGAAGTGAGTTTTTCCATGATGTCACGGAATCTGAACAATGGATGTCCGGAAACATAGATCCCGAGAAGCTCAGCTTCAAGAGAGAGTTTTTGTTTCTCATCAAATTCCTGAGACTCTGTAATGTTCAGCTGCTCTTCAGTCGTCTGGACATTTTCACCCATATCAAAGAGTGAAGTCTGGCCCATGAGTTTTTCTTCCTGCTTCTTTTCAGCGAAGGCAGTGATGAATTCCATGTTATCGAGAAGAGTCTTACGATTGAATTTTTCGCATGAATCGAAAGCACCAACCTTGATGAGGGCTTCAAAGACACGCTTGTTCACTGTCTTGAGATTAATGCGCTCGCAGAAATCAACAAACCCTTTGAATGGTCCGTTCTCCGTACGTTCACGGACGACCTCCTCAACAGCACCTTCTCCCACTCCTTTCACAGCTCCGAGACCGAAACGAATCGTGTCCCCGATAACGTTGAAGAGCCAGAGAGACTGGTTAACGTCCGGAGGGAGAATCGTGATACCGAAATCTTTGGCTTCCTGAATATAAGAAGTGATCTTATCTTTGTTGTTGATTTCCGTACCGAGGAGAGCTGCAAAGAACTGCGCCGGATAGAACCGCTTCAGGAAGGCAGTCTGGTAGGCAATAACAGAATAAGCAACAGCGTGTGATTTGTTGAATCCGTACTCAGCAAATTTTTCCATCAAGTCGAAGAGGGCAATCGCCTTCTCTTCATCATAGCCGCGTTCAATGGCACCTTTTCTGAAGATCTCTTTGTGCATCTGCATTTCTTCAGCTTTCTTTTTTCCCATCGCGCGACGGAGCATGTCCGCTTGTCCGAGTGAGTAGCCTGCTATCACGCGAGCGATGTTCATCACCTGTTCCTGATAAACGATAATCCCGTAGGTATCTTTCAGGACAGGAATGAGAGCATCAAAAGAATATTGTTCAGTCTTTCCGTTGATTTTGTTTTTGATCTCCGCGAACTCAAGGTGCATTCCTGATCCCATAGGACCCGGACGATAGAGGGCGTTGATCGCGGTGATATCATCAATTGAACCCGGTTTAATTCTCTTACAAAGATCCTGCATACCAGATGACTCGAGCTGGAAGACCCCAACGGTCTGTCCTGCAGAAATCATGTCGTAAACAGTCTGCTCGTTGTAATTGATGTACTCAATATCAAAGTCTGGCTTCAGGTCGCGACGGATGAACTTTTCTGCGTTCGAAATTACTGTCAGTGTCTTGAGTCCCAAAAAGTCAAACTTCACGAGTCCGATCTTCTCCGAGAAATCTTTGTCAAATTGAACGACTTGTTCTCCCTTGGCCCCTCTGAAGAGTGGACAATAAGTTACAAGAGGTTCATTGGTAATGATTACGCCAGCAGCATGAATTCCAGCGTGGCGATTCAGACCTTCCAGACGTTTTGAAATCTGAAGGATGCGTTTGATCTTCGGATCGTTATCTTCGAGTTCTTTGAGCTTTGGTTCTTTATCAATTGCGTCCTGGAGTTCAATGCCCAATTCTTCCGGAACAAGTTTCGCGAGCGCATCTGCTTCAGAATATGGAAGAGAAAAAACTCGGGAAACATCACGAAGAACTGCTTTCGCAGAGAGTGTTCCGAAAGTAATGATCTGACCCACTCGTTCTTCGCCATATTTCTTCGTCACATACTCAATCACTTCCTGACGACGGTCCTGACAGAAATCGATATCAAAATCCGGCATGGAGATACGTTCAGGGTTAATGAATCGCTCAAAGAGAAGATTGTAAGGGATCGGATCAACGTTCGTAATCAGGAGGGCGTAAGCAACAATAGATCCAGCACCAGATCCGCGGCCGGGACCGACTGGGATTCCCTGATTCTTTGCCCAGATTATAAAGTCAGATACGATAAGGAAGTAACCCGTGAAACCCATCTGCTTAATGAGACCGATTTCAACTTCAAGACGATCAACGTATTGGGGCTTAATTTCAGTTTCCCAGTTTGGTTTCGCCGTCAGTTCCTTGAAATGTGGCCCATTAAATCTTGCTTGCAGGCCTTCACGCGATAGACGGGCAAAGAACTCATCTTCGGTTTCTGCTGTTTTAATTTCAAATTTAGGAAGGAGATAAATCTGCTTCCCTTTATCATCCTGCCAGCGGATTTCAAGATTACACTTGTCAGCGATCTTGAGAGTGTTGTCACAGGCTTCAGGCGCGTAGTGAAACGCCTGACGCATTTCCAGGGCAGACTTGAGATAGAACTCAGTCGTCGTGAGACGCATGCGTTTTTCATCTTCAAATGTCTTACCAGTCTGGATGCACATAAGAACTTCCTGAGCGGCAGCATCTTCGCGGGTCAGGTAGTGACAGTCATTGGTCGCGACCATAGGAATGGAATGCTCCCGCGCAAATGAAATGATCTTGCTGTTAACGATCGCCTGCTCAGGAATTCCATTCTCCTGAATCTCGAGATAAAAATCATCTTTGTAAATTTCGCGAAACTTAGCGGCGGCTTGATAAGCGCGCTCATCCTGGCCCGTGAAAAGATTGTAACCAACCTCCCCTTTTAGACAGGCCGTCGTTGCAATCAAACCTTCCGAGTATTCACGGAGAAGGTCCACATCGGCCCGCGGCTTATAATAAAAACCTTCCTGATAAGCTTTCGAAAGTAGTTTACAGAGGTTGCGGTAACCGGTGAGGTTTTTACAAAGAAGAATCAAATGGTGAATCTGGTGCTTTCCTTCAACTTCATCCTGAGAATCGAGGGTCTTTAGATTTTTTGGGGCCCGACGATCATGACGAGAACCCGGAGTGAAATAAATTTCAGAGCCCAGGATCGGCTTAATGCCTGCAGAGAGTGCCCGGGTGTAGAAATCAATACCACCAAACAAGTTTCCGTGATCGGTACAGGCAATGGCAGGCATCTCAAGTTCTTTGGCCCGCTTAAAGAGATCATTTAAACGAATCGCTCCGTCGAGAAGAGAGTATTGAGTATGGAGATGGAGGTGCGTGAAACTATCTTTATGAGAGTTTTGAAAATCGCTGCCTACAAATGGGTTTTTCATTCTGGATGTATCCTAAAAAAATATCGATCTTGATTCTTAAACATACCCTTTTTCATAGGGAAATGACAAAAAATTGCTGCGCATCATTTCACTCAACAAATGGCATTTTTTTGACAACAATTCGTCTTCTAAAATCATGATGTTCAGGGTACTTAAGACCTAGAGGAATTTATGTTTACCGACGAAAATCTGACACGCTCGCAGGAACTCCTGAGGGCCATCGTATTTTTCAATCAGAAAGGCTGGTCTCCGGCCACTTCCACCAATTATTCGGTCCGCTCAACAATTGCGGATCAGTATATTATTTCCCGGTCCGGAGTGGATAAAAGTCTCTTTTCCCTCAATGATCTCATTCTTATTAACCAGAAAGGCGAAGTTCTCCCGCCGTTTAATAAATCCGGAATTAAATCTTCTGCCGAAACAGAAATCCACACGGCCCTTTACGCAAAATATCCATCGGTAAACTGTGTGCTTCACACGCATTCAATTCTGGGCACCACTCTTTCACAAACAATGGCGGGTGCCGGAGAAATCATTTTTGAAGGTCTGGAGATTCTTAAAGGTCTCGAAGGAAATAAAACTCACGAACTTTCGGCCTCTTTGCCGATTGTTCCGAACTCGCAGGAAATGAAAGACATCCTTTCATCTCTCAATGAACATCTGACACCTGAGTTGAATATTCACGGCTTTCTGATTGCAGGACATGGTCTCTATACCTGGGGCAATGACATAGCGACGGCGAAAAGACATGTTGAAACATTTGAATTTCTCTTTGAATGTTTTCACGCCATGAGGAGATACTAATATGGCCATCCTGAAACTTCTCGACCATGGATCAAGAGAGATTCGCGATCCTCAGGAAATTAAAACATACATGAATGAGCGCGGAATCATCTTCGAGCAATGGAAAGCTTCCATGCCTCTCAATGATACTGACTCTCAGGAAACCATTCTCAAGGCTTATGAGCATGAGCTTGGTCCGTACATGAAAAAACACGGATACATTAGTGCCGATGTCATTAACGTCCACAAAGAAACACCAAACATTGAAACCATCCGCCAGAAATTTTTTTCTGAGCACACCCATTCAGAAGACGAAGTTCGTTTTTTCGTCGACGGTGAAGGTGAGTTTTTTTTCCATCTCCAGGACAGAAAAGAAGTCTTCTCTTTAATCTGTCAGAAAGGTGATTTTATCTCTGTTCCCAAGGGATATACTCACTGGTTTGATCTTGCTCCCGGTTATTTTGTAAAAGCAATTCGCGTGTTCATGACAGCCGAAGGTTGGGTTGCCAACTACACTGGCAGCGGTACCGACAAAAGGTACATTAAGTGACAAAATTTTATCTCTTCGATATCGAAGGCACGACGACGGACATTCACTTTGTCCACAAAGTGCTCTTCCCCTACTCAAAGGAGAGATTAAAGGAATTCGTTCTCAAACATCAGGATCGCCCTGACATTGTGAAAGACATTGAGCTCGTTCGTGAAACAATCTGGACTGAAGAAAGCAAGAACCCTTCCATTGAGGAAATTCTTGAAAAACTCCTCTACTGGATTGAAACCGACCGCAAGCATCCGGCCCTTAAAGAAATTCAGGGCCTCATCTGGGAAGAAGGTTACGCTCGCGGTGATTTCAAAGGTCATATCTATCCGGATGTGAAACCTGCATGGGATAGAATCCTTTCTGAATCAAAAAAAATCGGAATCTATTCTTCAGGATCAGTTCACGCCCAGAAACTCATTTTCAGAAATTCTGATTCAGGTGATCTCACTCCGTTCATCTCCAATTACTTCGATACCAAGGTCGGTCACAAGCGCGAGAAAGTTTCTTATGAGACCATCGCCCGCAGAACCGGTTTCGAGCCAGATGAGATTAAGTTTTTCTCTGATATTCCTGAAGAACTAGAAGCCGCCCTGGCGGCCGGCCTTCAGGTTGTGCACGTGGTGAGAGAAGGAACAAAGCCATCTTCATTCCCCATGATTCAGAATTTTAACTTGATTTAGAAACGCCAGAAAAAATCATAAACATAGTAATAAGATTCCCTGCCGAAGTTCAGGTCAGCGAAGTTCTTAGTCGCCAGCCCAAGACTCATGTGAAAAGAATCCCAGATCCACATATAGGATAGGGTTCCCCCGAAAGTCTGAAGTTTCACATTGTATGTCGGACCCCAGAGGACTCTGTTCCAAGAATCAGTAATGTACTCAGTGATACTGCGGATATCGGAATCCTGATAAAGACCCAGAGATTTTGTGGCATGTGCTTCCTCAAACTGAGGATCGAAAGTAAAATTTGCCATCCAATGAGTCTGAAATTTTGCATTTGAAGGCATGGTGAGAATACCACCAAATTGTCCAATCCAGTCCTGACTCTGAAGTTTGTAGGCCCCGAAAGTATTCAACGTAATTTTCGCATACTTATTATTTACAATCCTGACCTTCCCGCCTGTATTGACATACCCATCGAGGAAAAGCGCGTTCACAATCTTCACACTGATATTATCATTTATGCCGTACTGAATTTGAAAAGGACTGATGAGAAATTCATTTTTGTCGAGAGTATGACCATCTGAACTGAAGACACCCATGTAGGCCAGTTCTTTATACTGAGATGGAATCTTGTGACTTCCCTTCAAGGTAACTGAATTAAATCCCGGAAGCTTGCGACGTTCGAAATTCTGATAATCAAGAGCTTCGACTTCGTCATCAATAAGGATGAGAGAGTTATCAAGAATCTCTGTGATGTCGATCTTCGCGATAATATCGAGGTCTTTCATTTTAAAGTCGTGAATTTTTCCGAACGCGACGACTCGTCCTTCACGAGCAGAAACAATCATGACCATGGTATCGACCATGAATCCTTTTTGCTCATTTACCCGGGCGAGAATCTGCCGGGAGTTATTGATTTTCGTCACGTAACCCTGTCCCCAGGCGCAGAAAGTGAAAATAAAGAGGATAACGGAGAAAAGTGATTTCATGCTTAGAATCTCGACTGAAATAAGAAACTAAATGAACGCACGAGTAGAGTATTACTGACCGGACCAACAAGAGTCTGATCAAGATAACTGATGCCGGCAGCATATTGAGAATCAAATGAATAAGTCGCGTTCACAACGGAATCCCAAACAAGACTTTGCTTGCCTTTGATTTCATCTCCGTTATGCTGACCAGTCTTCGGCCCTTCCATACGCGGAGTCATCACAAAACCGAGACGCGCCTTTGACTTCCATGGAACCCACCCACCACCAAAAGAAGCGCTTCCGCCCCAGAAAGAATCAAGACTCGTTTCACTGCCGCCGGCCTTAATGGTGCGACCGAAAGAACGATGGACTTCACTTCCAAAAGTCAGATCACCTTGCTTGTAGTTGTTAATTTTAAAAAATCCGAGACCGGTAAAATAAGTTCCACTTCCCTGAGCATCTACGGCCATGCTCGATTGAGCATCGTAAACCGATTTCGCCGTCGGTATATTCACAGTCTGAAAAACCCAGAGACGGTCAAACATTTTGGGAGCGAAGGCATGAGAGAGACCAACATCACTCCATCCACTATCCTGATCTTCATTTCCGGCAAATTCCCGGCTCTTATTCTGATACTTCACAGAGACACCAGTCTGGTAGCGGAAGTTCCAGCCGTAAGCGAGATCCATCCGGGCGGCCTGGGTAATTTCTTTGTTATCTTTATTTCTGAAAGTGCTTTTGCCTTTATCATCAACGTCACCAATCACTCGTGATTGTGAAACGCTGAAAGTCTGCTGCCAGTCACTCGGAAGAATCATGAGATTAGGAATGCTTGTGTTGGAAACACAACAGGAAGCAGCCCAGAGACTGCTGGTAAGCAAACTAAAGACGGTAAGTAACAACAGATTCATCAATGACCTTACCATTCTTTTTAAGTTGAAATTTTACCTGCCAGGATCCGCCCATAATGAAAACCACATTACTGACTTCTGTTTCGCCTGAGCCAAGGTGCCTGATTTCTACCGGAGCAGACCCATGTCCCATGGCCGGCATCCATAAAAAGACAACCAGATCTCCCGGAGTATCCTCATAAGGCCCTTGCGCCGTTCCTCTGTCTTTGTTCCACGTACGAATAACGAATTTGTTTTCACCCAAACGTGGTGCTTCGTCCCAGTCTAAGGTGAAAAGAAAATGAGATTTTCTGAATTTGTAGATGTCGCGTCCTGAGAAAACAGTATTTCCGAAGGGACCATTATCTTCATTATCATGATTAAAAAGTGGAGACTCTCCACACCCACTTAAAGCCAGCAAAATGAAGAAGAGAAATCTCATCATTATTTTTTCTCAGCCGCGCAGGATGTTTCAATTTCCACGCATGATCTTGTGAAAAAGATTGTTGTCCACCAGGTCTCAGTCATTTTTGTGTCCATGAGATAAGATTCGCGGGGACAAAGAGCACGTACAAGATTGGGAATGGCCTCTTCTTTTTCTTTCTCAGCATTGGAAAAGAACAGCCACTGATTAAAGCAATTTTCGAGTTCATCTTTTCCGGTCGGTAGGGCCTGGGTTCTGGTCACCGGGCGCTCAAAACTCTGGCGATTGAAATCGACCTTCCGGATAAGATCATAATCGGCGTACTTTTGCGTACAACCCGTTAGAAATGCGAGAGCTAAAAGAAATTTCATGGGGCTACCCTACCATGCCGATTTCCTCTCTTTCAATAAAGTAAAGGCCTTAAAAGAAATCCTATTTTTACACGGCGGGATTCGGTAGTTTCCAATGCCTTTTGGTTTCGGTAGCATCCGATTATGACTACATTCATAACTTGTTTTCTGGCCCTTTTGCTGACAAGCAGTGTTGCCTCGGCAAAGCGCGTATCATTCCCATTCATGGGAAGAAATTTTGTCCTCGTGACTCCTGATAAATCAGATAATAAGAACCTTCCTCTCGTTGTCCTTCTTCATGGCTGTAAACAAAATCCGGATCTTATCCTTACGGGAACTGAACTCGAAACAGAGGCCATTAAAAATAACTTCCTGGTCCTGACGCCGGAACAATCCATTCTTCAGAATGGTGACCACTGCTGGAACTGGTTTTTCTCTTTCAATCAAGACCGCTCGCCGGTCAATGAAATGGGCCAGATTATCACTGCCATGGAAGTTGTCATGCACACATATAAAGTAGACCGTAAAAAAGTCTTCGTGACCGGAATGAGTGCTGGTGGTGTCATGGCCCATAATCTCGCTGTCTGTTACCCGGATTATTTCCGCGGGGCCGCTTTTCACTCAGGCCTCTCATACAAAATTGCTGAAAATCTCGAAGAAGCTCAGACTGTGCTCACTATCCAGGACCAGAAATCTCCTGAGTACCTGGGAAAACAGGCCTATGCTTGCGCTCATAATTATGGTGCAAACCTCCTCAACAGGATCATGATCATTCATGGCTCTGAAGATAAGCGTGTGAACGCTGTTCACTCTGAGATCATTTCAAAAACAAATGAAGTGTGGTGGGATTACCGTGATGACGGCATCAGAAACTCATCTGGCAAAGCGAACACTGTTCGCACAACTTCGCGGGCCAATAACTACTCTGTCACTAAAACTGAAAAGCAATATCCGTATAAGAACATGATCGAGCAAAAACTCATTGTGAATGGTATGGCCCACGCATGGGGCGGCGGTAAGCAGGTCTCTGCGAACTTCGATCCTAAAGCCCCTTCTTCTACCGACACTATTCTGAAATTTTTCCAACTCAAATAAAGGCCCTGAAATGTTAGCTCTCACTGGATTGATTTTATCTCTCTTGGCACTCATGTATTTGGCTTATCGTGGGATCAACGTTCTAGTCCTTGCCCCACTTTGTGCCCTCTTCGCCGTCATGTTTCAGTCAGAAGCATTTCTTGGTCAGGGTGCACCTCTCGCTCACTACACGCAAATTTTTATGGGCTCCCTGGGAAAATATCTCATCCAATATTTCCCTGTTTTCCTTCTCGGGGCCATCTTCGGTAAACTGATGAATGATACCAATGCAGCGAAAGTCATTGGCGAATATATTTCGGAAAAACTCGGAGCAAAACACGCGATCCTTGCAACGATTCTTGCCTGCGGGATTCTCACATACGGTGGGGTCTCTCTCTTCGTAGTCGCATTTTGCGTCCTCCCTATTTCCATTTCTCTTTATGCGAAAGCTGGAATTCACCGGAAGTACATTCCGGGAGCTATCGCCGTCGGGTCTTTCACTTTTACGATGACTGCACTTCCCGGAACTCCGGCGATTCAGAATGCGATCCCTATGCCATACTTCGGAACGACAACATTCGCGGCACCTGGTTTGGGAATCATCGCGGCCATTATTATGTTTGGTCTCGGTCTTCTCTGGATGAAATACAGTGCAACGAAAGTTCCTGCTGACATCAAAGACGTGGAAGCAGTTCTGACCCACACTGAAGGCCCATCGTTTCTTCTCGCTATCACTCCCCTGGTGATCGTGATTGTTGCGAATTTCATCCTCTCACAATACGTGATTCCAAATTGGGACGCGAGTTACCTCTCGGAAGCAAAGTTCGGCGGCATTCAATTAAAAGCTGTGAAAGGACTCTGGGCCATTATTATTTCTCTCGTCCTTGCGATCATTTTCGTTCTTGCGACGATGAGAAAATATAACAGCAAGATGATCGACTCGATCAACTCCGGAACCATGGGTTCCCTTCTTCCTATTTTTAACACCGCATCTGAAGTGGGTTATGGAGCAGTGATTGCAAGCTTCGCATCGTTTGCTGTTCTCAAAACTGCCGTGCTTGGAATTTTTCCGTCGAACCCTCTTGTTTCAGAAGCTGTTGCCATCAACGCACTCGCGGGTATTACGGGATCAGCGTCCGGCGGTATGAGCATAGGACTTGAAGTCCTTGGGGCCCGCTATCTTGAGATGGCCCAGTCAATGAACATCTCTCCAGAACTTCTTCACCGTGTGGCCGCGCTGAGTTCCGGAGGCTTTGATACTCTCCCGCATAACGGAGCAGTGATCACGCTCCTCGCGATCTGTGGGATGACTCATAGAGATTCATATAAGGATATCTTTATGGTCGCCGTGGCCATTCCGGTTGTCGCAACTGTTGTCGTTGTGATCCTCGGTACACTCTTCGGGAGCTTCTGATGTTAAAAATTATCTTTCTCTCTCTGTTCGTCAGTCTTAGTGCATTTGCCGAAGATATCCGGTGTGTTGAAACTCCGAACGATGGAACTCACTTCGATATCTTTCTGACCAATTACAATGGAAAATTGAATTTCAAAAGATGCAATCCGGGTTATCACACAGGAATGAAATGTGTCATTTACGTCGACACAATCTGTGACGTTGTTGTTAAAACCATCGGTGAAAAACAAGAACTCACAGGTAAGTGCAGCTGGGTAGACATGGGAGATGTAAAAATCGTCTACACCTTCACACCGGTAAAGAGCAAACCTCTGCAGCACGTGATCACTCTCCAGGTCGACAAAGAGAAGCCAAAGTTCTTCGGTAAAAATTATTTCTGCTCACCCTTTGCTCCACCTACTCCACAAAATTAACTGCTAAATCCCTTAAAACTGGCGCATCAATCATACTTCCTTGTCCTTGACCCTCTGCCCTTAGACGCGTTTGCGACTTGGCCTTAAACTTCCCTCATTCGAATTTCCCCATCAAAGGACTGAAAAATGTACTACGACATTCTCGTAAACCAGAACTCAAAAATGCTCCATAATCTTTCTCTCATCCTCGCAAAGGCAGAGACATTCGCTACTGCTAAGAAAGTTGATATGGATGTTCTTCTGAACTCTCGTCTCGCTCCAGATATGTTTCCACTTGGCCGTCAGATCCAGATCGCTTGTGATACAGCTAAGCTTGGTGCTGCACGTGTTGCTGGAAAAGAAGCTCCTAAGCACGAAGACAATGAAAAAACTCTTCCTGAATTCAAAGCTCGCATTGAATCAGTCATCGGATACCTCAATACTTTCAAAGCTGATGATTTCAAGGGTGCTAAGGAAACGAAAGTTACTCAGCCACGTTGGGAAGGTAAATGGATGACTGGCCATGATTACTTCATTCAACACGTGACTCCTAATATCGGCTTCCACGTCACGACAGCGTACGCGATCCTTCGCCACAATGGTGTTGAGATCGGAAAGAAAGATTATCTCGGTGATATGCCTTATCAAAAATAAGCGAAATAAAGAAGGCCCCGAAAGGGGCCTTCTTTATCTATATCTGAATCTGATATTTATTTAAGCACACACGTCATATCGATATTTGAATTATCTGAACCAAGAATTTTGACATTGCCGCTCAGACGGCCCGGCATTGTTTTTTTCATGGCAATTGATCCCATCATCATGTCTCCGCCTACGAGAAGCATTAAATCAATTTTTTTGGCCGAAGCAGAGCCGATAGCATCTGCATGCATCACAACTTTATTATATTCCTTGATCACAACTGATCTTGCCGAGAACTGACGTCCATCCATGTCTGTCGTAGGGCGAACAGCAGCGATAGTCATCGTGTGGACCGGACCCATTTCTTCGTGAGAGAAACAGTCGAATGTTGAGGCCTGGATGGCAGAGCTCATAAGTAATACGGTAGCAATGAGTGTGACTTTCATAGGATCCCCTTGAGTGTAGTTGCTAAAATAGTTTAATTTGACGCAACCTATCACGAAATATGAATAACCCAAGTCCCTTGGTATAAATTACAATCTCTCAATGGAATATCAGGTGAGAAAAATAGAGCCGAAAGACATCGCGGGAGTGGCCCAGCTCATTCGTACAGTGATGCCAGAATTTGGGGCGAGTGGGCCAGGCTTTGCTATCCATGATCCGGAAGTGACCGATATGTTTTCCGCCTACACCCTTTCCCGGCATATTTATTATGTCGTCGAAGCAAATGGAAAGATCCTTGGTGGCGGCGGTATTGCTCCTCTCACAGGAGAAGAAGCCGAGATCTGCGAACTCCGGAAAATGTATTTTATGCCGGAGATCCGGGGCTTAGGTCTTGGCCAGAAAATCATGGACCTCAGTCTCGAGGAAGCACGGAAGATGGGATACAGAAAATGTTATCTCGAAACTTTGAAGTCGATGGAGAAAGCGCAGATTCTTTACCGCAGAAATGGATTTGCACCCATCAACAAACCAATGGGTGCCACAGGCCACTTTTCCTGTGATGCCTGGTATCTCAAAACTCTTTAATTTATTTTTTATAGAAACAGTTTATCGTGTCTTCACTCGTCGTATCAAGGTCGAGCATGAGAAGGCCGAGAATTCTGTTATTTCCTAAAACCAAATCAGCATCAATTAATCCCACAGCAAGGTCTTGCTGATTTACGAGAGTTAGCTGGAGCATGCGATCCGTTGCAGGTCCTATGGCCTGTCCCCGGAGAAATAGGACATTCTCTTTTTTTATAACGAAGCTCCGAGATTCATACTTACTGCCATCGGGATCCTGAATAATTGTGGCAGAACTCAGATCGACGGTAAGAATAGTCTGACCTTCGTCCCCTCTCGTTACGCAGTTAAATGTCGAGGCCTGAGCGAACGCAGAGATCGATAAAAGAGTGCAAAAAATAAATTTCATGTTATCGCCCCATTCCCCAGCCACCAGTCATGCTGAATGCTTCACCGGTGATCGTCGACGCTGAGTCGCTGATCATGAAGCTCACCATGTCGGCGATCTGTTCTGTGGTCGTGAATTTCTTAATAACGGCCGGCTTAAGCATGATGTCTGAAATCACTTTCTCTTCAGTCATGTTGTTAAGCTCAGATTGTTTTTTGATCTGCGCGCGCATGAGTGGTGTATCCACGAAACCAGGGCAAATAGAATTCACTGTTACACCAAACTCAGCGAGTTCAAGCGCCATCACTTTCGAGAGACCGAGAACACCGTGCTTAGCAGAAACATAAGCCGCCTTGAAGGCAGAAGCTTCTTTGCCGTGAATACTTGAAATATTCACAATTCTTCCCCACTTTTGTTTTTTCATCACAGGGATAACTGTTTTCGAACAAAGAAATGTTCCTGTGAGCATGATTGAGAGGAGCTGGTTCCATTTTTCCAGCGGAAATTCATCAACAGGGGCCATGAACTGAAGTCCACAGTTGTTCACGAGGATGGTTGGAGCTCCATAAGTCTCGAGAGTTTTTTGAAAAGCTTCCTGAACCTTAGTTTCCGACGTTACGTCACATTCAACGAAAGGCACGCCTTCGGTGGATGGCTTAAGATCCCATGAAACGGCTTTAATCCCCTGACTAGTCAGGTGCTTAACTACTGCCAGTCCAATCCCGCTTGATCCACCAGTAACCACTGCTACTTTTTGCATATTTCCCCCCGTAAACTTGAAATTTTCGAGTTTTTATCATGTTTTTTCCGTCACTTCTAGCCTTTCGGAGGTGGGGCCATTTTGGGGTCTGTAATTGTTCCTATCTTCTTGATAAATCAAAACAGATCAAAGCTTTTTGGGTATACCAGATGCAATTCTTTAAGGAGATCTCCGAATGAAAACTCTACTTTTCGCTACTCTCTTGCTCTCAACTGGTGCATTTGCTCAGTCTATGACTGTGGCGGGCCTCAAAACTCTCCTCACTTCAAAACAAGCTATACTCGAAAGAGTTAATGTCGGTATGACTAAGGCAACGACGACTAAATCTTCTATCTCTGTCGAAGGAGCTGACTGTAACTTCACTCAGACTCAGGTTCAGAGTGTTCTTAAAATTGAAGGCGAAAAAGTCATCATTCTTTCTGTAGAAAATTTTGTTCCTGAAAGTTCTGTCGCTTGTACAAATTCAGGCTACACTTCCTACTCAGAAAGTGTCCTCTTCTACGAAGATAAACCTTCTCTCACAAATGACCTCGCCGATGTCGACGTCATCACAAAAGACATCAGAAGCGTTCTCCGCGCAGGTGACCTCGTGACAGTTGTGATGAATGATTCAACTAATAATGATCTCGTGACGATGAAGTACGATCTCAACAAATCATCTTTTAAAAATCTTCTTTTGCTCTCTGGTGCTGGTTACACAGTTACGACCTCTGACCAGATCGACATTGATGTGAATAAAGTTGATTTGAAAGACGTTCTTTTCTGCGAGAGCAGCGAATCTGATAAGAACGAATGTATGAGAGGTGATTTTTCCGACATTCTTTTCTAAATAATATTTTACTTTGGCCCTTAGGGGTTTAGGGCCGGTTCGTGAGGAAGCTCCGAACTGGCCCTTTTATTTTACCGCCACCGGTGGCGGCGAATAGCCGAAGCTATTCCCACTCAATCGTCCCGGGTGGCTTAGACGTAATATCGTAAACCACTCGCGTGATCCCTTTAACTTCATTGCAAATTCTCGATGATACTTTATTCAAAAAACTCCACGGCAACTCAGTCACAGAAGCTGTCATCCCATCCTGAGAATTTACCATTCTCAAAGCAATGACTTCTTCAAACACTCGCCCGTCACCTTTCACTCCCACCGTCTTAACCGGAAGAAGAACGGTAAACGCCTGCCAGGTAGAATCGTAGAGATTATTTTCTTTCAGTTCTTCAAATAGAATCTGATCCGACTCCTGAACCTTGCGAATATGATCCACTGTCAGCTCACCAAGAACCCGCACACCAATTCCGGGCCCCGGAAACGGATGACGGTAAACCCAGTCGCGTTTAAGACCGAGTTCCATCCCCATCTGTCTCACTTCATCCTTAAAGAGAAATCGCAGAGGTTCCAGAAGCTTCAGGTGCATTCTTTCAGGCAGACCACCAACATTATGATGTGACTTGATCGTGACTGATTTTCCACCCTTTTTGTGAGGGGAAATCGATTCAATGACATCCGGATACAAAGTACCCTGAAGAAGATAATCGAATTTGATACCGTGATTTTTTTCGTATTCGTGAACTTTCGCTTCGAACACATCGATAAAAGTCTTACCAATCGTTTTTCGTTTTTGTTCCGGATCTTTCTGACCAGCCAGAGCATTCAGAAAAAGATCTTTGGCATCGATGATCTCGATGTTGAGATCTGTTTTATCCTGAAGGAGTTTGATGGTGTGAAGATCCTGTGGACGAAGAAGCCCGTTATCGACAAAAAAACAGTGCATGTCACTGCCGATCACTTTATGAGTCAGAGTCGCAGCGACAAGTGAATCCACTCCGCCCGAAAAAGCACAGAGAACTTTTTTGCCCTTAACTTCTTTCACCGTTTCCAGAGAAGAATCCAGCATCGTTTTTGATGACCAGTCTGCTTTAAGTCTGGCGATGCTATTCAAAAAGTACGAGAGAATTTCTTTGCCGTGAATTGTGTGATGAACTTCCGGATGAAACTGAATGCCGAGGATTGGACGCTTCTCGTGAAGGATTCCGGCCACAAGGCCATTCTCACTCTGGATGACGAGCTTAAAGTCTTTAGGAAGAACACTCACGTGATCGGAGTGACTCATCCACACGTCAGTCTCAGAAGGACAGCCATCGATCTTAAAACCATTTACGGTTTTAATTTTCGCCAGTCCATACTCTCCCTGAATCCCCTTCTCAACTTTACCACCGTAGAACTGTCCCAGGATCTGCATGCCGTAGCATACACCCATGATCGGAAGGTCCTCCTGGTCGAGGAAAGGCGCGTAGTCTGTCTTATCTTCGAACACACTTTGCGGGCCACCGGAAAGAACGAGAGCTTTCGGCTTCTGCGTTTTAAGTTTCTCGAGGCCATCTTCCACAGTCATGATCTCGGAGGTGAATCCGAGTTCACGAAACTTTCTGGTGATGAGCTGAGTGTACTGAGAACCGAAATCAATAATCCAGACCGATGATTGCATGATTAAACCTGACGATAGTTAGGAGCTTCTTTAGTGATGATGACATCGTGTGGATGAGATTCTTTGAGAGAAGCTGCGGTGATTTTGATAAATTTCGCGCGCTCTTTCAGGATGGCAATGGTTTCTGCACCCACGTATCCCATGCCTGAACGAACGCCACCGACGAGGTGGAATAAATTCGTCGCAAGAGATCCACGATAAGGAACCTGTCCTTCAATTCCTTCTGGAACAAGTTTTGAAACTTCATCCACAGCACTCTGGCCGTAACGATCTTTCGAGCCTTTCTCCATGGCACCAAGAGATCCCATTCCGCGGTACATTTTATAAGCGCGACCTTGATAAAGAACCATTTCGCCCGGAGCTTCGTCCGTACCTGCGAAAAGAGATCCGATCATCACAGTGGATGCACCACCGGCGAGAGCTTTAACAATGTCTCCGGAATATTTGATACCGCCATCCGCGATGAACGGAATTCCGGCTTTCTCACAAGGACCTTTGCAATCGAAGATGGCCTGCATCTGTGGAACACCGATACCGGCGATCACACGAGTGGTACAAATCGAGCCCGGGCCGATTCCGACTTTAATCCCGTCGACACCGGCGGCAATGAGGTCTTCGCATGCTTTGGCAGTCGCGACGTTTCCTGCAATTACATCCACGTCTGCGCTCATTTTCTTCACAGTCTTCACCATGTCGATGACACCTTTCGAGTGTCCGTGAGCGGTGTCGATGACGATCGCATCCACTCCGGCCTTGATGAGAGCTTCTACACGTTTCACTTCCTTATCGGAAACTCCACAGGCTGCCGCCACTCTCAGACGACCGTATTTATCTTTGTTGGCGTTCGGATACATGACAGTTTTTTCAATGTCCTTGATCGTGATGAGGCCTTTGAGCTGGCCCTCGTTGTTCACGACCGGAAGCTTTTCCACGCGGTGATTTTTCAGGATGTCTTTTGCCTTCTCGAAAGTCGTTCCTTCCGGAGCGGTCACGAGATTTTTTGACGTCATCACGTCCTGAACTTTCTTCGACGTGTCCGTAACAAAGCGCAGGTCACGATTAGTGATCATACCGACAAGCTTGTTTTGGTTATCGACGACCGGGAATCCCGAGATCTTGTATTTTTTCATCGCCTCAAAAAGGGCCGATATTTTCTGGTCGGGATGAACAGTGAATGGATTGAGAATCATTCCTGATTCGTACTTTTTAACTTTCTCCACTTCGAAGGCCTGTTCTTCAGGAGTCAGGTTCTTGTGAATGACACCGATTCCGCCTTCCTGGGCCATGGTGATCGCTGTCCGGGATTCCGTAACGGTATCCATAGCAGATGAAACGATCGGGATGTTCATGGTGATGTTGCGGGAGAATCTTGTTTTGAGTTCAACGTCGGTGGGCAAAACATCGGAATAGTTGGGAACAATCAGGACATCATCATAGGTCAGTGCAGAGTCTTCAGTGTAGAACATTAGAGCTATCCTTTGATGACCAAAGGATAGCTCTTTTAAAACTATATGCGAAGAACGTAACCCAAGTTTTTGAGGGTTTTGATGTGCATCGAGAAAGGCTTCAACTTACGGCGTAAGTTAGAAAAGTGCGTATCGAGGTTGTTCACTTCAACGTGCACGTCTTTCCAGAGCATGTGAATCAAATCATCTTTATGGATAACACGGTTCGGGTTCTGAGAAAGAACGAGCAACAATTGGTACTCTTTCGGTGTCAGACGAACTGGTTGATTGTTAAGGATGACCTGGTGGCCATCAAGATCAATCGTGAGATCTTTGAATTTGATTGTTTTGTTGTTCTGCAGATTGCGCTTAGAAAGCTGAATGCGGTTACGCACTCGTGCAATAAGCTCTTCAGCTTGAACTGGCTTGATAAGGAAGTCATCTGCACCAATCTCAAGGCCCTTAACGCGAGCACCCATATCTGAGTCTCCCGTAAGGAAGAGTACAGGAAGGTTCTGTTTAGCGCGTTTTACTTCTTCGTAAACCTGGAATCCGTCTTTACCAGGAATATGAAGATCGAGAAGAATCGCATCCGTATGGTTATTACGAATGAACTCCAGACCTTTATCCGGCTCAGTAAATGTTTCCAGCGTGAATGAGTCTGAAAGCGAATGAGATAAGACATCCAACAAGTCTTTGTTGTCGTCGATGATAGTTACGTGCATTCTGTTTTTTTCCATGGTTTGATTCTCCGTTGAGGGCATCTTAGGCACCTAAAGTTAAAAACCAAACTCAAGAATACTTAATTCTTACAAGGATGATGTGAGATGGGAGAAAAACTAATGTTTACAAATGGTTGTGAACTGCGAGTTAAACAATCGTTTGTTCGCTGAAATCAAGAATTTCTTTAGTTTACCTTAGTAACTCTTTAAATCTTGTATAAGGCTATCAAGTTCTTTTGAGTACTTAGGTTGCTGCTGAACCTGATTCTTAAGGCTGGAGTCAAACTCATTGTCGAGATTGAAGTCTTCGGCAGGCATTTTCGGGGCCGGAGTGACCTGCATAGGTTGCAAAGAAGCCGGTGCTCTCGGAGCTACAACACTCTTTTCAGTGAGTCCCATGGCCGGTTTAGCTGCGGGTGAGCCAAAACCGTAAAAGCGCACGACAACATCGCCGGAAGCAGAAGGCTTATTTTTACCGAGCTTTTTCGTGAAATAAGAATGAGCGCCACCCTTTACCGAAGCAGGGAGACGGCCCTGATTCATAAAGATGATCTCGCCTTTCTTCACTTCAGGCTTTGTTTCTTCATTCACTGAAGCCACGCCACGTGATGGTGCTGCGGGAGCAGGTTTCTGCATGGTGATCTGCTTGAACTCGCCGAGTGACTGATTCAGAGAAGCGAGTCCAACTTTCGTCGGAGCGCGTGGAACACCATTTTCAACTTCCGGATCAATCAGGCTAAACGAACCGGCAGTCACAGTGTATTTCATGTTTTTATCAAGGACGTTAGAAACTTCAACTTCACCATTCACGGCGAGAAACTGAGAACGTGAATTGCTCTGGTCAAAAGAAGCTATGAACTCACTTTTCCAGAAATTAACAGATCCGTTTGCCGTAGTCAGAGCGAGTGGAGACCGGGTCGCACCGGATTCAATCCATACCTTTCCGCGCTTCAGCTGAACAGACTTATCGAAAAATTTGAGGTGAGAACCACCGATGAGGTGGTAAGTAGCATCGTAGTAATCATTGAGAGTAATCGTTGCTCCTTCTTCGAGCATAATTTCCGATTTATCCTCAATGTGAGAATCCACTTTGAGTACAAGTGTTTTACCATCTGTGCTGATGGCGAAGACAGACCCCTGGATCTCGGTCACCTGTGCTACTGGCTTCGCCCATAGGGGAAGAGCAACAAAAGCTGCGAGGAGGAGACTACTTTTTAACTTTGTAGTTGATGTCTTCATAGTACCTGCTTAGTATTTTCCATTCTTCTGTATTTCGATATTTGAGGCGAAACTCTTCTACAGTGGCGAGAAATTTATCATGGTGACCTTGCTGATATTGAGCAAGAGCAAGCCACAACTTCGCACCTCTATAAAATTCTGATTTCGGATAGTTTTTAACAAGACGACTGAGGTGCTTCTCGCTCCAGTCAAAACGTTTGCCTGTTTCAAAAGCTGCTACACCTGCACCAAAGAGAACGCGGTCACTGACGATGGCGTGAGCAGGGAAACGACCAATCAATTCATTATAAAACTGGGCCGACTTTTCGAAGTTTTTGAAATGGAGCTCTTTCTCACCGATGGCGAGAAGCTTTTCCGGTGTCCACCTGTAAACTTCATAGGCCACAAGATCATCCGGATTCTGAATAGGTACACTGGCAATCTTTCTGCCAGACTCTGCGTTCTTTTTCTGAGCAGAGAAATACTTATTACGAGATTCGAGTTGAGAGATTTGATACTGAAGATCCGAAACTTTTGCCGTCAGAACACGGTTCTCACGGGCAAGCACCTGGGACTTTCTCTCGTACTCAAACTGCTGATTCCATTTCATCATGACAGATGTATCGAGTCCTCCCCATTTCCAGAGAGAGAAGACATACCCGAAGGCCATGAGAGTAAAAATAAAGAAGATCTTCATAGGAATAGTTCCTCGTAGTTCCTTAAAAGCACTCATACATATCGGATTAGTTTAGGAATTCTTTAGCTAAAGATATGGCCGGGACCACCCGATAGAGTACTTAGGAGTTTAACTATGCATTTTCGCCTGCTTGCCTGCCTGCTACTCACTTTATCTATGTCTGCTTTTGCAGATGGAAGGTCACCCGCTGTGGAAGACTTTGTGGGGATAGAAGTCGATCATGTGGAATCCACACCAAATGGCTCGGAATCCCTCTATAATCTCGAATCAGATATCCAGAAAGTTCAGGCCAATGATCAGGGTACAAAATTCTATGCTGAGCCCGCAAAAAATATCGGCCCGATGACAGTCATCGCTGGTGCTTTTTTCGCTCTTCTTCCAATGATCGTTGCTATCTTTATGATGAATAAACTTCGCCGGAAAGCGAGTGCTGAAAGTGCTTCTAATATTGAAGTGCTGGAGAAGTACCGCAAAGAACGTGAAGCGAAGAAGACTCAGGAACACAAAAAAGCTTCTTAGTCTTAGATCTTATCCCACTCACCACTCTGTTTATACCGGAAAATCCGCTGGATGTGGTTGTACTCAATGGTAATTTCTTTTCTATTATCCCCATCAATATCATAGACATTCACAGTGTAATTCCTGCGCCAATATTGTTCACGATGCTTTTTCTTCTCATGAAAAAAATGCGCGCCATCAGTGATCGAGAGAGTGGAGAGATCATTGTTTTCAAAACTCACAAGATAGATTTTTCCTGAACTTTCAAAATGCTCACCTTTTACAATTCCTTCATCCAGGAAAAGAATCAGGCAGCGGATTTTTTCAGACAGGGCGACAAGACGTAATTTATAGAGAGAACTATCTCGCCCCATCGCCAGTAACTTGGCCTCAAAGATTTTTCTCTGAGAAGAGTCTCTGATTTCGATCCAGTCGACTCCATCTCTCTTTTGAGGCTGAATCGTTTCCTCAATGCCGTCTGAATTCAGGTCGAGGCGGTACATCATTCCATAGGCGTTAAACGGCGGAACAATGGTGTCTTTGATGTTATCCATGGAGCCGGGCAACTCCCCGGTCAAAAGCTGACGGTAATAACGCTCGTCCTGAGCAAATGCCCCGGAAAGACAGAGAAAGAAAATGCAAAAAATGAATCCATGCCGCGCCATGAGTTTATTGTAACTTAAAGTCGCGTTTGTTAGTATTTAGGTTCAAAGGAATTTTACATGATTATTTCGCTCGGGTTTGTCCGTTCTTCCAGTCAGGTCCTCATTACACAACTCGATTGGCAGCAGAATTCTATCGAAAACCGCCTCGTCGATGTGACTGACCTTCCGGACCAGAACCTTCAGGGCCTTCTGATCGCAGACAATGAGCATTTTAATTCCCTCGTCGGTATTCTTGAAAAAGAGAGAATGCATTATCCGATTCTCCTCGCTCAGGATGAAAACCTTACCTATTCTGCTTTCGAAGAAATTCGTCCGCAACAGTTCAGGGATGTTTATCAGAGAATCCTGAATCGCTGGACACTTCACCAGAACCTGAACTCCGTTGAAAATCTTTATAAGATCACCGAGCACTTCCGTACGCTCTGGAAAAGTGACCGCATCACATTCTTTGAAGAGCTCTGGTACTGGATGAAGCGCAACCTCGGATCAACTGATCTCTCGATCCTCTTTAATGACGTTGTTCATACAGAAGAGAAGGATGAGAACAATGAAAAGAAAGATCGGCCCAAACTTGTGCAGAGTATCCTCAGCGGTACAAAGAAAGCTCACTTTGTTCAGGGTGGAGCTAAAGAAAAAGAACTTATGACTCATTACCTGGATAAATTCCATGATGTGTTCGAGGTTACAGAATTTAATCAGACGAAAGGACAGTTCGTTGCAACCACCCAGGTTGAACGTAGTCCTATTATCTTCATGGCCCGTACAGTTCAGCTCAATCAACTTCAAAGAACGTTGATGGCAGGACTTTTCAATGGGCTACAGTTCTAAGTTTTAGCCGATAAATTTTATTGTTATTCTAATCTGAATTAATTCGAAGTTTGTTAATACTTATCAGGCCTTTGCCGATGAGCAAGCATGGAACAAGCTCAACCGAAGACCGGCCCCTTAGTTAAGGTGGCGATAACCACTCTTATCAAATTTTCAGATAAATTCGCAGGAATTGAAGTGCACGTTGCAGTCGGTGGCAAGTATGTGAAGCTGAACTACCCGACTGATACCTTCATTGAAATCCTGAGAAAACTTCAACAAAAAGAAGTCGAAGAAGTTTATATCTATCAGAGTGATTGTAAAATTCTGGTCGACACTGCTCAGAAAGCGATGAGTGCTCAGACGTTCTATGATCCTGCGACTGTGAATGAGCAGCGAGTGGAAAGCATGAGTGCTTCATTTGAAGTTGTGAAGTCTGTCATTGGCCAGCTAGGTGTAGAAGTAGAAACTCTCAAACTCATAAAGACGATTAATACACGTGCTATGTCAGTCATGAGCGAATCCCCTTCTATCTTTGCGTTCATTAAAAACTTTAAAAAGAACTGTACTGAAGAATTTCTACTCGCTGTACTCACCAACTATGTCATGGCCCTTGTGATTGATAAGTTTCCCTGGAAGTCAGATCAGGTGAAAGAAAAAGGCGCACTCGCTTCTTACATGTGCGACATGATGCTGAACTCTGAAGATTTTTCGACTTTGCGAAAATGGGAAGTTGAAGGTGGAGAACTTCCAGAAAAAATTAAAAAGCATCCCTCGGAGACTGCAGAAAACCTGAAGAAGACCAGAAACCTTGTACCCTCTGAGACGATCACGATCATAGAGCAGCATCACGAACTTCCAAGTGGGAAAGGTTTTCCATTTGGGATCACTGGTAGCCGTTTCAATCAGCTCTCGACAATTTTCATCATCAGTCAGCAGTTCACCCACCTCTTACACAAACATCAATATGATTATGAGAAGCGATTCGACATCATCGTTCAGCTCAAGGATATTTACGGAGAATCCAAGACATTTGAAAAAACCCTGGATGCTCTGATGCAGGTTGTGGACTAGTTACTTCCCAAATCTTCCCAAAGACTCCCCCCCAAGAAGATGAAAGTGCGTGTGAAAAACGCTTTGTCCGCCATGAGCGCCCAGATTTGTAACGACTCTGAGTCCGGAGTTTGTCAGCCCTTCAGTTTTAGAGAACTGACTGATCGCTTTAAAGATATCCTGAATTTGAGCAGGATCTGTATCCATCATGTCCACGATGTCGCGAGTATGCTCACGATGAATGAAGAGATAGTGCTTCAACGCCAGAGGATGAAGGTCTTTGAACGCAATCACACTTTCATTTTCAAAAACTTTGGTCGAAGGAATTTTACCATCGACGATTTTGCAAAAGAGGCAATCTGCGTGTGCCATTATTATCCCTTTACTCTTTGAATCTTCGCCCCTAACCCCGTGAGCTTTTCATCAATCTTTTCATATCCCCGATCCAGATGATAAACGCGCTGGATTTCACTCTCACCTTTGGCCACGAGAGCACAGAGTACAAGAGCGGCTGAGGCACGAAGATCAGTGCACATTACAGGTGCGCCACTTAATCCTTCAACGCCTTCAACCAGAGCGGAATTTCCTTTGATGTTAACTTTCGCACCCATGCGGCCCATTTCCGGAACATGCATGAAGCGATTTTCAAAAATTGTTTCTGAGACGATAGAGTTTCCATCAACAATGCTCATGAGGGCCATCATCTGTGCCTGCACGTCTGTAGGAAAGCCAGGATACGGAGCAGTTTCGATCGCTACACCTTTGAGACGTTTCGATATTTTGGTTTTGACGTAGTCAGTACCGATCTCAAGATCAGCACCCATCTTTGTCAGTGTCTCAAGAACAAAGCCCAGGTGTTTAGGATTGAATCCTGTTACCTTCACTTCGCCCTCGCTCATAAGTCCACCAATGATGTAGGTCGCAGCTTCAATACGGTCGCCAATGATGTGATAAGTTTTGTTCGAAGACTTGAGTTCGTTTACTTTTTTTCCATGAATAGTTATGCGCGAAGTCCCTGCTCCTTCAATCTGGATTCCCTGCTCAGCAAGAAAGTCTCCCAAATCGTCAATCTCTGGTTCCATCGCAGCGTTCTCGATGATCGTCACACCTTCTGCAAGAGCAGCGGCCATCATCAGATTTTCAGTGGCACCAACGCTTGGGAACGGAAGAGTGATCGTCGTTCCCTGAAGCCTGCCGGATTTTGCTTTGATATACCCGTTCTCAATCTGGATCTCACCGCCAAGTTTTTCCATTCCCATCAGGTGAATATCAACAGGGCGGGTTCCGATGGCGCAACCACCGGGAAGAGAAACGGAAGCAATACCAAATCTTGCGAGAAGCGGGCCGAGAACAAGAACAGAGGCCCTCATCGTTTTCACGAGAGTATAATCAGCGTGCTGGTTTTCAAGTGTTGTTGCATCGATGACGACTCCATCGCCATCTTTTGTGACTTTCACTCCAAGACTTTGTAGTAGTTTCAGAATCGTTGTGACATCCAGAAGATCCGGCACGGATTCAAATTTCACCGGATAAGGACACAGGAGTGCGGCCACAAGAATAGGCAGGGTGGCGTTTTTCGCCGAGGAAACTTTTACGGTTCCCTGAAGTTTGCATGAACCTTGAATGATGAGCTTATCCATAAAACACCTTTGTGAATTATGTCTATTCTACGAGGAGGCCTCTTTCTTGGCCATCAGATAGCGCGAAATGCCGGCAAGGTCTTTCTCGACAGAGACAGATTTAAAACCCAGTTCTCTAAGTAGTTGGGCCTGCTGTTCCAGTTCTTTTTCATGACCTTCCATAGCAAAAATTCCGTCCGGAAGAAGATGATCTGAAACTCCCTGAAAAAACATTCTGAACCACTGATCATAGTCGGCGTCAGGGATGAAAAGTGCGATGTGCGGCTCGTGCCGGTCGACACTTTGATGAACACCTGGGCGATGTGACCCGGTTTTTATGTATGGAGGATTGGATACAATGACATCAAACTTGCCTGAAATTTTTGAGAAGCGATCACTTTCAGAGAATTCAACATTGAGCCTTAGACGTCTGGCATTCGTAGCGGCTACCTTCAGTGCCTCCGGTGAGATATCAGAACCGATCCCCGTTTTCGCGAAATCGTGCGCCAGTAAGCTCAGAACGATGACACCACTTCCGGTGGCAATATCCAGAACTGACTCAAAAGGAGCTGGTCTCTTATTACGAAGCTCCACAAGTTTCTCAACAAGGTACTCTGTTTCAGGTCTCGGAATGAGGACATGTTGGTTGACGAAAAATTTCTGCGAAAAGAATTCAGAAAACTTCAGAAGATAGCTGAACGGAACACCCGAGGTGAATGCCGCTTCCAGACTGGCGATTTTTTTTGATCCGATAGAATCGTAGGCATCATCGAGTGAACAAGGATGGAGATCAGTGAGCTCGCGAAAAAAAATGTTCTGTGTAATTCCCGGATAAAACTGACCGAGGTCTTTCTCGTGGAGCTGATAAAAACTGACCCAATGGTCGCGCAGTGTTTTTATCCTTCGTCTCCCTGAAGCAGGATCGCCTGGTTGTGAGCGATGAGGGCATCGATCACTTCTTCAATGTCACCGTTCATGAAAGCAGGAAGATTGTAGACCGTATAGTTGATCCGGTGATCGGAGATGCGGCCCTGAGGATAGTTGTAGGTCCGAATACGTTCAGAGCGGTCACCAGTTCCAACGAGACCTTTGCGCATAGAAGCTTCTATAGCATGAGCTTCCTGGATCCTGAGATCGTAAATTTTTGCCTTGAGGATCTTAAATGCTTTTTCTTTGTTCTTAAGCTGCGAGCGCTCATCTTGCATGGCGATCACGATTCCAGTCGGGGCGTGAGTCAGGCGAACAGCTGAATCTGTCGTGTTTACCGACTGACCACCCGATCCGCCCGAACGATAAACGTCGATGCGGACTTCGTTCATGTCGATCACAACGTCGCCCACTTCGTCTGCTTCCGGCATAACTGCCACGGTGATCGTCGAGGTGTGAATGCGGCCTTGAGCTTCAGTATCAGGAACACGCTGCACTCTGTGAACACCGGATTCGTATTTCATCTTGGAATAAACTTTGTCTCCGGAAACGTTAACAATAATTTCTTTAAGCCCGCGGTCACCTTCAGAAATAGAAACCACGTCCGATCTCCAGCCCTTTGTACCAAAATAGTTCCGGTACATACGCCAGACGTCGGCAACGAAGATCGAGGCCTCATCTCCACCAGCACCGGCACGGATCTCAAGGAGAACGTTCCGTTCATCGTTAGGATCCTTCGGCAGAAGAAGGAGTTTAAGCTCCTGCTCGAGTGGAGGTAGCTTTGCTTCAAGCTCTCCCAGCTCTTCCTTGGCCATGTCACGCATCTCTTCATCTTTCTCGTTATGAATAATGTCTTTGTTGCCTTCGATGTCCTGGACGAGTTTTTTATATTCTTTAAATTTAATGACGATGGGTTCAATGTTCGTTCGTTCTGTATTCGTCTCACGTAGTTCCTGAGGACGATCATAGAGAGAAGGATCAGCAAGTCTTTCTGTTAATGTATCAAATCGCCGTACGACGGCCTCAAGTTTATCGAACACGTGTTTATCCCTCTATTCCAGAAACTCTTTCAGTGTTGAGTTTGTATTCTCAATGTCAGAGAGATGGCGAATATCGATTTCTTCAACGTTCAGAACTTTCTTTTTGGCGTCCTTCAGGTTGTATTTCTCCTCGAGGAAAAGAACGGCCTTGATGCTCGAAAGCGCAACTTCAAGCTGCTGGTCATCCGGCTCTTTAGTCGTCAGTTTCTGAAGAAGCATCCCGGGAGCACTCATGGCCCGGGCCCACCACTGATCTGAACATTTGCCCGCTATCTTAATCAGCTCATAGCTGATTCCGGCAACCGGTAACATCAATACGACTTTAAATAAAACTGCTACGACGTGACGGAGAATCGGTGGAAGGTTTGCTCCAACCGGAAACAACGTGAAGACGGCAGAAAATAAAATGATTGAGATCAGGATCAAAAAGAAAATGAAACTCGTTCCACAGCGCGGATGAAGTGTTGTGAATTTTTTCGCGTTCTCGACAGAAAGTTCCATGCCGGATTCGAAAGTCGCAATCGATTTATGTTCAGCACCGTGGTACTGGAACACACGGTAGACATCTTTCATGAACGAGATGCCCCAGATATAACTGACAAAGATGATAGCTTTGACAGCACCATCTACGGCGTGGAAAGCGAAGCTATCGAGAGTCCAGTTTTGTCCCATAAGATCACCCACCCAGAACGCAATGGCGTGAGGAGCGAAAACAAAAAGGCCAATACCAAACGCGAACGAAACACCCATCGTCAGGAAAGTGGCGAAATCGACTTTTTCTTTTTTCTTCTGAGAAGCTTCGAACTCTTCGACAGTCTTCCCTTTCTTCAGGGCCTTCGCGCGCTCTTCTTCTGCCATCGCAATGTTCGCTGAATAATTCAGGGACACCAGACCATTGGCCATGGTTTCAATAAGCATCAGCACACCACGAAGAAGTGGTTTCTTCATGAAGTCGAGTTTCTTAGAAAGTCCGTACCACTGATCACGACGAAGGCGGATCGAGCCATCAGGTTTTCTGACGGCGACGACAAAAGCATTCGGAGATCTCATCATCACGCCCTCAATAACAGCTTGCCCACCGATGGAGGTGTACTGCTTGGTTGTGAGAAGAATGATGCGTTTCAGAGTTTTAATCATTATCCGTTCAATTTATCCAGGAAGGCCATGTTGGTCTTTGTGTCCTTGATACGCTCAAGGATAAATTCCATCGAATCCATCGTGTTCATTGGATTGAGAACGCGGCGGAGAACGAATACGCGCTGAAGGTCTTTGTCCTGCATGAGGAGATCTTCTTTACGAGTAGAGGACTTGTTGATGTCGAGACATGGGAATACACGTTTCTCCATGAGCTTACGATCAAGCTGAATCTCAGAGTTGCCAGTACCTTTGAATTCTTCAAAGATAACTTCATCCATACGAGAACCAGTATCAATCAACGCTGTCGCGATAATTGTGAGTGATCCACCGTTTTCGATGTTACGAGCAGCACCGAAGAAGCGTTTAGGTTTATGGAGTGCGTTTGAGTCCACACCACCTGAGAGAATTTTTCCTGACGGTGGAACAACTGTGTTGTAAGCACGGGCAAGACGAGTGATCGAATCGAGAAGAATCACAACGTGTTGTTTCGCTTCGACGAGACGTTTAGCTTTTTCAATAACCATCTCGGCGACTTGTACGTGACGGGTAGCTGGCTCATCGAACGTAGAAGAAACAACTTCAGCGCGCACGTTACGTTTCATGTCTGTAACTTCTTCCGGACGCTCATCGATCAGGAGAACGATAAGTTTTGCCTCAGGATGGTTATCAGAGATGGAGTTAGCGATGTCCTGCATGAGCATGGTCTTGCCAGCTTTAGGAGGAGCAACGATAAGACAACGCTGACCAAAACCTTGTGGAACGAACATGTCGATCACACGGGTTGAGTAGTTCGTTGGCTTGCTTTCGAGATTGATTTTTTTATTCGGATAGAGCGGAGTCAAGTTATCGAAGAGAACCGTAGAACGGTGTTTCTCAGGATCCTGGAAGTTAATGTGGGAAACTTTCAGGAGAGCAAAGTAACGTTCGCCTTCTTTCGGAGTACGAATCTGACCTTCGATTGTGTCCCCTGTGCGCAGACCGAAACGACGGATCTGAGATGGTGAGACATAGATATCATCCGCACCTGGCAGGTAGTTATAAGATGGTGAGCGCAAGAATCCGAAACCATCGGGAAGGATTTCAAGAACCCCGTCACCAAAGATTTCTTCGTTTTCTTTCGCTTTCTTTGTGAGAAGACCAAAGATCAATTCGTGCTTTTTTAATCCAGCAGCATTTTCAACCTGTGCCTCTTCGGCCATTTTGGTTAGTTCTTCGATGTCTTTGTCACGCAAACCACTTAAGTGCATTTGGACTCCACGGTAATGTTAAAATAGATATTTTGGGGATTGATCATAAACAAAAATATATTTGGGGATTTAAATTCAGAAACTTGTTTTGTTGGTTTCAATCTTAACCTGAAATAGAGGGAAGTCAATTTTTAGTTTATTAAAAGTAGGTTTAAGATGACGTTCTTTCAATCACTTAAAGGTCAGGTAAAAAGATCGCATATGTTTTTACGTATTTTTTCCGTATAATAATTTTTATGAGAAAGATCATCCACGTCGACATGGACTGCTTTTTTGCGGCCGTCGAAATGAGAGACAATCCGGCACTTCGCAATGTTCCCATCGCTATTGGTGGTTCAAGTGACCGTCGTGGAGTGATAAGTACGGCCAACTATCCTGCCCGAAAATTCGGAGTACGTTCTGCCATGCCGACATCTCACGCAATGAAACTTTGTCCGCATCTGGTTCTTGTCAGAGGCAACATGAGAAAATACGTGGAAGCTTCTGAGAGGGTTTTTGAAATTTTTCACGAGTATTCAAGTCTTGTCCAACCCGTATCCATCGACGAGGCTTATCTCGATGTGACGGACTCTGATCTCTTTTTTAATTCTGCTACCTGGATTGCAGAAGATATCCGCAAAAAGATATTCGAGCGCACGGGTCTCACAGCTTCTGCAGGAATTTCCACCAACAAGCTTCTCGCGAAACTCGCCAGTGACTTCAATAAGCCAAATGGAAAGTTTACCGTTCCTCCAGACCAGATTGAAAATTTCATAACCCGCATTCCTGTCGAAAGAATTCCTGGCATCGGAAAAGTAACAGCAAAACGCCTGCACGAAATGGGTCTTAAAACCTGTCTCGATCTTCAGCAATACTCTGCCAGTGATATGATTAATCTCTTTGGAAAGTTCGGTGAAACTTTGTATGAATTCTGCCGTGGTAAGGACGAGCGAGAGATTGAAACTGAGTACGAGAGAAAATCTCTCGGCACTGAAGAAACATACATTAAGGACATTTCGGACCTCGAGGAAATGAAGGCCCACATCAAAAAAATGTTCGCTGAAGTTAAAGAATCGCTCGCGGACTATGATGACCGGGTCATCAAGAACCTCCACGTAAAAATTAAGTATTATGACTTCAAGCAAACAACAATAGAGCGCAAGCTTCCTTTTGAAGAAGAGAACTTTGTTATGCTCCTTGAAGAGCGCTGGCTACAAGACCCGCGGCCTATCCGTCTTCTCGGTGTCGGTGTAAAGTTCGAAGAAGAGAAAACGTCAGAAGCACCCGCATTTCAACTTCCTCTTTTGACGGAAGCCATGGCTTAAGTGTAAACACTCCCCATGAATGAATTCTCCGTAGCACCTGAGCACCCGCTTAACCTGAAGACACTTCTCGCGATGGATTTCGGCGAGAAGTTCATCGGAGTTGCTACTTTCTGTGTCAATAGAGACCCCTATCCGACTCCCTACGGCCGCATTCAGAACATCAATGAACAGCATGTTTACATCGAGCTCAAGAAAATAATTAACGATGAATCTATCGACATCATGATCATCGGTGTTCCCCACCTGCTTGATGGTAAGCAGACTAAAATGACCTTAAAAGCTCAGGCATTCATCAACAATATAGTTAAGCAATTTACTCTTCCCGTTTATGAACAGGACGAAACTCTTTCAACGTTTGAAGCAGAATCGCGCATGAAAAACTCTCCCCAATATAATTTCCAGGTCGACCTTAAAAAAATTGATGCTGTTGCTGCTTCAGTTATTTTAGAAGATTTTATTCGCCGCAAGAGGAAAGACTCTGGCCTATAATATCTCATGATTAAAAAAACTCTTATCTTCGCATTTGTTGTAGCACCTCTGCTTGCGCTCATTATGATCGGTACAACCGTTACCTTCATGTTCAAGCAAACTTACACCGGACCTGACGTTATTTTTGAAGTTAAAAACGGCGACACATTCGGAAAAATCAATCAACGTCTTCACGATCAAAAGATTATTTCCAACACACGTCTTTTTCATTACTACACTAAATACAAAGACCTCATGACGAAGTTCCGTGCCGGTAATTTTACAATTCCCCGTGGCTCCAACATGACCCAGGTTCTCGACATTCTCATACGTGGCACACCTAACCTCATGGGCTTCACCATTCCAGAGGGCAAAAACATGTACGAGATCGCGCGCATCGTGGGCAACTCCGGAATTGCATCCGAGAAAGATTTTCTTGAAGCTGTTCAGTCTCCAGATTTGATTTCAATGCTCGGCGCTGAAGCGCCATCACTCGAAGGATACCTTTATCCTGAAACATATCGATTCGCGCCGAACACTCCGGCGAGATCAGTGGCCAAGGCCATGGTTGATCTCTTCAGCAAAAAAACCGAAGCTCTGAACTTCAATCATCCTTTTCTGAATAAGCATCAGGTGATTGTTCTCGCCAGTGTGGTTGAGAAAGAAACTGGTGCAAAGGTGGAGAGACCGGCGATCGCAGGTGTGTTCACAAACAGGCTTAAGAAGCGAATGAGACTTGAGTCTGATCCGACGACTATTTATGGAATCTGGGAAAGGTACAAAGGAAATATCAAAAGAGCAGATCTGCTGGAAATGACTCCGTATAATACTTATAAAATTCCGGCGCTGCCGAAAGGTCCTATTTGTAATCCAAGCCTGGAGGCGATTCAGGCGGTACTGAATCCTGCCGAGCATGAGTTTTTATTCTTTGTGAGTAAGAACGATGGGACCCATGAATTCACGAAGTCGTATGAGGATCATGTGCAGGCAGTGAATGATTTTCAGAGAAATGTAAGGGCGAGATCGGGGAAGAGTTGGCGGAATTTGAAGCAGTAGGGACAAAGAAACAAGACAATCACCTCAGATTCGTTCTCAAGGATGACCGCGCCTCAGGCGTCCCAGGCTGTTCGAACGACAACCTAAAAAAAGCGAAGTTTTTTTTAGGTTTCACAACAAAAGACAAAAAGTTGAAATTTAGGTGAGATGTTTGAGGCGTGGAGTTTTCGGTCTAAGGGTTTGTGTTGTTTATTACTCACAAACCGGAACATTCAAGAACGTTTCCTGAGTATTCCCCGTCATGCGATCCCAGAAGTAAATCGGACTCTGGCGATTTCTCTTCACATCTTTCGCATTGAAATTGATGTTGAAGATCAGATTACCATTATCAATTTCGCTCCCCTGCACTCTGCCCAGATCATCCATGGTTTTTTTGAAAGTTCTGCGTGGAAGGCGGAAGTCATAAATGGTCTGTGGGTTCTTATTGATCATCGAAGTCAGGTCTTTGAAACACTTTGGGGTGATTTCTATGCTCTGGATATCATAGTTCGGTTTAGTCGGGTCCTTAGGATTTGGTGTTGGAATGAGCTTCAGGGCATACCGGATAAACTTATTCCCAGTCTCAAGTGCGTTTTCGAGACGTGTTCTGAACTCAGCGAAAAGGGGTGTTGTTGCCAGCATCGCTGAACGAAGTTTCTCAACCTGATACTCAGTGAGTTCTTTGCCACATTCTTTCTCTTCGCCAACATTCGTATCGTAAATAGTCGGTGCGCAGGCAAAATTTGTTCCGAGAACGAATTCTTTCAAGCCGTTTGTGAGAAGTTTAGAAACTTCAATCAGATATCGTCTGGTTTCTGGATCCATGGGGCTAGTAACCATTCCGCGGACACGTGAATTATTTTTCCAATCGATGACCGGCGCACCAGTGAAACCTCTGCCAAATGCACAACCAGCAAGAGAAATCCCCGGCGAGAATTCAGATGTTACCAATGGGTGAACATAAGAATTGTGAACCGAAGGACATTCGAGTTCTTTAACGACTCCGTTTTCTTCATCAAGCTGTTCTACGGCCACAACAGTCACGGCCTTGTTGCTCGGAAGACCATCGCGGATGATTCTCAAAGTACGCTTGAAAGGCTGGGGTTTGTCGAGCTTAAGGAATGCAACGTCTTCGCGATTCAGAAGCGGATCATTGCCATAGTTATCAGAAGCCTGAAGAACAGTTTTACAACCGACTCTCTGCCCTTTAGAAAATGCTTTGGGAAAGAAGAAGAAAACATCGCGACTACAATCAGCTCCGTTAAGGCGAAGAAGCGGAGGAAGGCAGCTGGTAGAAGTTGCGAGGGTATTATCGTCGGTCAAGAAACCAGTACAAAATCTGAATTTACCAGCGCCGGTTGAGACGACGATTTTAGCAATATACGAAGGACAAATAGAATTTTCGCCACAGGAGATAGACTGCTTCTGCATATAAGCTTCAGTCTCTTCAGGAGTGATCGGCTGAGTATTCTTCACTTCATCGTTTTTGTTTTCCTCTGCCTTCTTTCCGCATCCGAAGATACCGATCAGGCAGGAGAGAAGAGCACACGTGAAGATGAGTTTTGACTTCCGTCTTGTCATTAGTAATCACTTCCTGATTTTCGGACATGAACGAGAGGCTTGGCATCCGGTGCCATTCCATATGAAGCGAGAACCCGAGCGAAGATCACTTCGTGATCTCCGGGCTTAGTAACATCCATCATTTCGCATTCGATGGCAGACTTGGCCTGAGAGAGGATGACGCCACCATTTTGGCCAATTTCTGTAGGCAATTCATTGAACGGATTCTGGGCCGGATCGTAACCTTTCCAGAAATGCTTCAGATAAGATTTGTCATGGTCACCAATAACGTTGATCGCAAATTTCTTACCGGATTTAATTAGGTCATAGGCAGGTCGCCCACTTTTTATGGCAAAGGCAATGATCATGGGATTGAAAGAGACTTGCTGAACCCAGCTGGCCAGGTATCCGTCAGCAATTCCAGTTGTTTGGTCCTGAACGGCCACTATAAACAGACCGGAAGGTATGTGCCCAACGGCATCAGCCTTGTCACTTAGCAGCATAAAGCCCCGTTTTCTCTAAGAGTCATATTCCACCTTAACGACCACAGAGCACCTTTGTCAAACTTACGGCCGGGACAAAGTTAATTTCCGGTGAATTATTTCAATTTCTGGTAAAATATTGCCGATGAGATGGGTCACTTGAGTGCGCCCACGTCAAAGCTTAGAATTGAAGGAGTGGGTTTTTCAATATTTAGCACCCATCAATGAGACCGGAGGAGGAATCCCGTGGAAAAGAAGAAGTTAGAACATTTTAAGCAGTTGCTCTTAAAACAGCGTCAGCAAATACTGAACGTAGGGCTGCTCAATAAGTCTGAGGACCTTCATGTTTCAGAGGAAGATCTCTCTGATGAGACTGACCTCGCGACATCGATGATTCAGCAGCAGCTGAATTGCACGATTCGCGATCGTGAGTATTCGAAACTCAGAAAGATCGATGCTGCTATTGATAGAGTGAACGAAGGCTCTTATGGGCACTGTGAAGAGTGCGAAGAAGAGATTGGTATGAAGCGTCTGGAGAACCAGCCGTGGGCCGACCTCTGCATCCAGCACGCTGAAGAAAGAGAGCGCGAAGAAGCTCAGACTTTCCGTCAGGCTTAGTTCCAACACGAATTTCGTTTTATAAAAAAGCTTCCGAAAGGGAGCTTTTTTTATTATCTTTTTTTTAGATCGAGTTGTTCCACTTAATCTACTTTTCATGTCTTTCTCCGCAGTCTAAAACGCCCTCACAAATAACATCAGGACGGCACATGAAAACCCTCGCATTCTCTTTTCTTCTCCTCATTTCTTTTTCTGCAATCTCTGCGGAACACGGCTACTGGGTAGAGGAATCTCTCTGCGGTGAAATTGATCCTTTTGCGATTGGAGACGCGTGCCTGGTGAACGTGGCCAACCACGAAGAGAACTTTGTTATCATTCTGGACCATGATTTTGTCATGAATGCGGTTGCGGGAGGCCTCGATCATGCTGGCCTCCTGATTGAAAAGAAGGGCCTGCGCAAGGCCACCAAGGCTCAGTTTGCGGCCATGGATGGCTTTCAGAAGAAGCTAAAAGTGTTCACGATCGATGAGTCCTTCGTGACATTTGCCGATCTCTCTAACGAAGAATAGATTTCAGGGCCCCTCGGGGCCCATTTTATTTACTTAACTTGCGGGAAAGAGACACTTTTACACTGTCTAAACTTTCAACAGATCACACCAAAACGACACCGAATCTCCCCCTAACCCCTTAATACTCCTTTCACCCACTGTCTAAGAAACTGGCAAGCAGATTGCTCTACTATTTACACAGGGATCATGACGATTCTTGGGTAGAACTTAAAACGTGGTAAGGAACGGAAATGAAAAAGACAGCGAAAACACTACTGGCTTTGACTCTTGGACTCCAGATGATGGGGGCCCAGGCACAAATTCTTACTGCTGCCCTACCAGCTGCAACAGTCACTGCTGCTACTCTTGCTTACAATCCTGAACTTCTTATCTCTCGTTACGCTTCATGGGGTATTGACCCTGATAAACATCTCGCCTCTATTAATGTGAAAGATTCGTGGCTCAAATTCAAAAAGAACAGAGAGATCGTTGTCGCTGTTATCGATACAGGTATTCAGGCCGATCACGCTTTTCTTGTGAAGAACATCTATGTTCCAGCTGGAAAAGTTTCAGCAATTAACTACGGTGTGGATTTCTCTGGTGAGAAAGTAACAAACACTCCGATCGATCAACACGGTCACGGAACTCACGTTGCTGGTATCGTGAAATCCATCTTTCCTGATGTTAAAATTCTTGCTCTCAAATACTACAATCCGAAAGCTTCTGGTCAGGCGAACCTCGATGCGACGATCAAAGCTTTGAAGTATGCCGTTGATATGAAAGTTGATGTTATTAACTACTCTGGCGGCGGTCCGGAAGCTTCTGTTGATGAGCTTCGTATTCTCAGAGAAGCTGAAAAGAAAGGTATCCTTGTAATCGCAGCTGCAGGTAACGAGCGTTCAAACATTGACGACAAGCGCCACGCATATTACCCGGCTTCATATGGTCTCTCGAACATCATCACAGTTGGTGCTCACGATGATGGACTGAATATCATTCCTTCTTCTAACTACGGTAAGAACTCTGTTGATATCGCAGCTCCTGGTCACCGCATCCGCTCTGCGATTCCAGGTAACGGTGCTGGTTATATGACTGGTACTTCACAGGCAACGGCATTCGTAACTGGTGTAGCTGCACTTATCAAATCAAAGTACCCAAGAATGAAATTCGAACAAGTGAAGAACATCATTCTTAGCTCTTCTCTCAAAGTAAAAACGTTTGAAGGCAAAATCCTCGGTGCTGGTAAACTCGATGCGGCCCGCGCGATTGAACTTGCTGATAGCGTGAATCAAAAACTTACAGCTCCATCAGTTCGCAAGGTAGCAAACCAGTAATTCTTCCCCTAGAATGGTGAGATGAATTCTCTCCTTCGATCTTGTTTACTCACGTTGCTGGCCGGCGCACTTTATGCGCTTTCTTATCCATCTTTCATTACTCATCGTGGATCATTAATATTGGTGCTCATTGCACTTCCACTTTTTTTGAAACAGGTTCATCAGGCAGAAAATCTCAAACAACAATTTCTTTTGGTTCTACTTTATAACCTTGGACTCAATCTCACGGGTTTCTACTGGATCCCTCAGACGCTGCAGGACTTTGGTCAATTACCTGTTGTGGTCTCATGGGTGCTCGGAGCATTTTTCTCCCTTATCCTCCAGCCTCACTGGTGGCTCTACCCACTCTGGCTAAAATTCAGACCGAGAGTATTTCCGTGGGCCTCAGAGCGGGGCATTCTCATTACCGCATTTCTTCTGACCATTTTCGAGCGATATGTTCCTCAGCAGTTTCCGATCTTTGCAGGTAGCCCTTGGTTTGGAATGGCACCTTATCTGGGAATGGCAAGTATCGTGAGTGTAACTGGATTCAGTTTTTTTACTTACTGGCTCAGTATTCAGAACTCAATGATCTCTCACCTGAGTGAGAAGAAATTCCGTCCAGTCCCTTTCTTCGCGATCATTGGTTTCATTGCCTGCAACTTTGTGATGAAAGCGGAGAAAGAGCCTTCGAAAGATTATCTGAATGCTCGCATCGTTCAGGCGAACGTCGGCAATTTCATGAAAGTCTCTTCTGAAAAAGGTGATGTGAATTCTCTCGAGACGATTAACAATCGTTACAAAAGACTTTCACTTACTGAAGGTGAATTCAAGCCAGATCTCATCATCTGGCCTGAGACGGCATATCCGGATACTTTCTTCGGCGAGCGAACCATTCTTGGTGAAGTGTTCAAAGACGTTATCAAAAAAACCAATGCAGAAATGCTCATTGGCGGATATGACCAGGATATGACTAAATCGATGATGGATATGTACGAGACGATCTTCAATTCGTCAGTACTCATCTCCGGGGATAAAGTAAAAACGAGTTATCATAAACAGATCCTGATTCCATTTGGAGAAACACTTCCCTTCGGGCCTCTCAATAGTACGATTGTCGAATGGGTTCCTGCTGTTTCATTGTTTGCTCGCGGGACAAATCATCCGAAGATGGAGACAAAAAACGGTGTACGATTTGTGACGCCGATTTGTTACGAAGTTCTTGAATCTGGTTACATGCGGGAGCTTTTAAATCAATTTGGTGAGAACAGATTGATCATAAATCATACGAATGATTCCTGGTATGGTGATACGGCCGAGCCTTATCAGCATTTGTTTCTTAGTAAGTGGCGTGCTCTTGAATTCAACATGCCGATCATTCGCAGTACGAATACAGGTGTAACGTCTGTTGTCTTTGCAGATGGGTCTGAGTCGAAACAGCTTGGTATTGGTGAAGAGGGAACTTTGGATGTGAAAGTTCCCCTGGGCAATGGGAAAGCGACGATTTATCAAACCTACGGTTTGTGGCCTTTTATCATGATGTTCGTATTTCTTCTGGGAATTACCTGGTGGATAGAGAAGAAGAAAAGCCTGCCTTAAAGAGATCGTGAAGTCTTAGAACACCCATAAATTTTCCATCGTCAATCACGGGCATGACTGAGATCTGGCGCTTTGGATTTTCCATAAGCTTCAGTGCCTCGAAGGCAAGAATCGTAGAGGTTACGCTTTGAGGGGTTTTATTCATGAGATCTTTGACGGGTGTGCGGATCGCATCCGGGCTTTTGGCAAAGGCACGGCGGATATCACCTTCAACGACGATTCCGAGCAGAGTGTGACCTTTGAGAACAGCACACATGCCGACTGGTTTTTGTGTCATCGCGAGGATGGCGTCCTGAAGAGTGGCGCCATCATCAACGTGCGGGCACTCAGAAGCTGGCACAAGGAGTCTATCAACGGTCAGTGAAAGCGATTTACCGAGAAGTCCGGCAGGATGATTTACTGCGAATTTTTCACGTGAAACTCCGAGGACATTCTCATAGAGAACGGCCATGGCATCCCCTAAAGCAAGTGCCAGAGTTGTACTTGTTGTTGGAGCGAGGTCATTGATGCAGGCTTCTTTTTCAACCGAAGCATCGAGTACGATACCGGACTTGTTCGCAATCGGAGAATTAATATTACCAACGAGGGCGATAATGCGTTCTTTTGGAATCGAGACGAAAGGAAGCATGTTCAGAAGTTCTTCAGTGGTTCCTGACTTCGAGATGAGAACGATTGCATCTGATTTTGTCACACGTCCGAGGTCACCATGCATGGCCTCAGTGGGATGAAGAAAAAATGAGGGAAGTCCCAGAGATGAAAAGGTCGCGGCGATTTTCGCCCCGATGTGACCTGACTTACCAACGCCGGAAATAATCAAACTGCCGCCTGTGAGGGCCAGAAGTTCGAAGACTTCCACCAGACCACTTACTTCTTTGCCGGAAAGCCTTTGGGCAGCGGCCATCAGGGCCTCAGCTTCAGTGACTAATACCTGTGAAAAGAGCTTTTTATGATCCATACAGTTTCCAAATGTTCCATTTTATTTGATTCATTGATAACATAAAAGTTATGAAATTTACTCTTTTTATCTTGATGATTGGGTTGGTCAGCTCTTGCGCCAGCTACGAGAAATTTCGCCAGGTCACAGAAGAACTCGAGATTCCTGCCCGCGTTTTCCGCGCTGATTACAACCAGACATGGCAGGCCGTCATTACCGTCATGAGACGCTTTGATATCGCACAACAAAACCAGGAAGCCGGATTCCTTAAAACCCGCTGGATGGATAACACTCTTGAAGTGAATTTTGCAGACTCATTCGGGTCTTCAGATGCGGTGAAAGCGGCGAAGTATAAACTTGTTGTGAACGTCGTGAAAGGCTACAGATCTTCACGTGAAGTAACGAAAGTGACGATCTACAAACGGCAATTAGTTGAGCAGGATTTTCTTCAAGGCTGGAAAGAAGTTTCTACTGACGGTATTACTGAGAAAACACTTCTCTACCGCATCGAACGTCTGATTTCCCGTGACAATAAATTAAAAGAGATTGATAAGGCGAGAGAGAAAGAGCAGATGGAGAAAGCAGATCTTTAAATCAGATCTTCTTCTTGCCGCTGTCCATTGCCACTTCTGACCAGAATTTTCTTCTCGCATCCACAGTATTCGGTGAAACCTTTCCTGTAATTTTCTCGAGTGAATAATCCAGATCATCAATGAGATCCTGATACTTCTGTTTCTGAATGAGCTTCGCGAGCGGACGACTCGCTTTTTTGAATTTCACATCACCGACAGTGCGGATAATACTTCTCACGATTGATGTGCGCTTTCTTTTTCCGAGAGCACCAGAGTAATTACTTTGGTCATACATCATCTGCCAGACATTTGGTGCCAGAGACTCAATCTTCATCTGAGAGATGTTATCGAGTGCCTGAAGACGAACGATGAGCGAAGAATCTTTCAGGGCACGGGAGTAAACAGCTTGGTATTCATTTTGTCTCAAACCAAGAAGGGCCTTAAGAGAAGCTAGTCTCATCATCCAGTGCGGATGCTCGGCGAATTTCGCAATGAAAGGCGCTGATTTAACCCCCATCACCTGAGCGAGCAACATTGTTGCGTGCCAGCGGTTTTGTTCAGGATATTTTCCCTCTTTCATGACTTTGATAAGAATAGGTACAGCTTTCTGGCGGTGCTTGAACACGTTACGCTTCAACATGGCCATCAGCCCCGGGTAATGAGCATCCATAGTGAACATGTTCTCAAGACGCTCGAGGGGAACGATATCTTTTTCAGCAACGGCCATTTGCTTGCCGGAAGGATCTTTTAAAAGTTCGATTGATTTATTTTGTGACGTTGCAGAGAAGGCCTGAACCGAAATGAGGACCACAGAAAGTGACAGCAGGAATTTCATGGTTACCCCAACATTTTTTCAAATTCTGAAAGGAGATCTTCAGAGGTTTTTTCTGGCTTCTGCTTATTCTCTGTTTCTGCTGCAAGTTCGTCAAATGCAGCTATATCATCGGGGGTTGCATTCGATGTTTCCTGCGCTTCCGGAGGCGGAGATGAAAGGAAATCTTCAAGAGCTTTCGTATCATCGTTTTCAGCTGGCTCACTCTTGTTTCCAAGATCTTCAAGGAAATCTGAGAGATCAGCTTCTTCGGCAGATTTTTTCTCAGGGGCAGAATTCTGTTCAACCGGAGCAGCATTGATAGGGAGTGCGCCTTTAGCAGCGAGAGAACGCTTGAGTTGCTCATTTTCCTGCTGGAGACGTTTTAGGTTGGCCAGGTCATCAGAAATAATTTCAAATTCTTTCAGGCGGTCACGGATTTCATCACGCTCTTTAGTGACCATCGCGAGTTCGGCTTTAATGGCTTCATCACCAGTTCCACCTTTGGAAGCTGCCAACAAGGCTTCAAGCTCTTTAATTTTCGCGAGAGCAGCAGCAAGTTCCTGCTGAGATTTATTAAATTTATTTTCCCATTCGCGGGCCGCATTCTGGGAAGCCTGGAGTTGAGCTTCGAGAGCTGCAATCTGCGCTTTTCTCTGATTAAGTTCTTCAAGAAGAGCTGTACTCGGAGCACCACTGACTGCGAGACCGTCACCACCACTCAACTGAACTAGTGGCATCACTGATGGAACACTTCCGATATCAAGTCCACCACCGCGGAATAGAGAAGATTTAAGCGCAGTAGAATTTTGAATAATGGAATCTAAATAATTTTTTACAACATTGGCAGGGATAGCATGTTTGAGATTGTTGTATTTGCGACGATTGGAAAACCATAGCCAGAGAAAAAGTGTGGCGATGATAACCAGAAAACCGGATTGGATAACAAGAACCTCAGGTCCAAATTTGTCCAAATAATTAATTAAGGAATCGAACACAACCCCTCCATGGATATGAGTTCAGTAGCATAACAAATAGATGCTCTTCGTCTATTATCTAACCCATCAGAATTCTTGTCAAAGTAAAGGAAGCAATTACTTGTTGAGGATCTTGATCAAGGCCGGATAGAGGGCCGGATCACTGGCGATCACAGATGGATTGAACGGATGATAGGGCTCGCCGCTCATAGTTGAGATTTTTACTCCGGCTTCCTGGCAAATCAAAGCGGCAGCGGCCATGTCCCAAGGCTGGAGATTGTGTTCCCAGTAAGCATCGAGCATTCCGGCCGCAACATAGGATAATTCAAGGGCAGCACTTCCGAATCTTCGGATGGCCCTCACTTCTGGAAAACTTTTGAGAAGGTCTTTCTCGACTCTTTTACTCGTGAGATTGGCCGAAAGGAGCGCCTCTTTGAAGATTTTTTTCTTCTTCGTTGCCTTAAGAGGAACGCGTACTTCCTGATCACCTATGAGCCTGATGAGGTAAGCGCCCTTTCCTTTAACTGCATAGAAGAGTTCGCAGTTCACTGGATTATAGACAACACCGGCAAGAGTTTCCTGTCCGCAGTTCAAAGCAAGACTGACACAGAAAAGTGGGATCTTATTAAAAAAATTATTCGTTCCATCGAGAGGATCAATGAGCCAGAGAAACTCCCCTTCTTTGATTCCATCAATTTTTAATGATCGAGCAAAAGAATCTTCTTCAGAGAGAATGTGATGACCAGGGTAGGATTTTTTGATTTCGGCCATGACATATTTTTCAGAAAGTATGTCCGCTTCAGAAGCAAGACCCTGTTTACCTTTGTCAGTTACCTTTAATGGTTCCGAATAAGATCTGACGAGATGGCTGTTAAGAATCTCTCCACACTGGAAAGACCACTCAATCATATTATTCAGGAGAAGATCGAGATCAATCGTTGTTGTCTTCTTCTTCAGCTTTGGTTTTTTCTTCAATGAGTTGTTCGATGGTTTCAATTTCTTCCTCAGTCATTTTCTCAACAGGTACAGTATAAGACTCAGATAACCATTGGCCAAGATCAATCAGGCGACATCTTTCTGAACAGAATGGCCTGAACTCACTCGAATAGTAGTTGAACTTTTTTTTACATTGAGGGCAAGTGACTTCAAGTTGTTTCACGCCAGTACCTTCTCCCGCAGTCTACTTAAAGTTGCTATCCATTCATCAGATATTTTCAGGTCATGATCATCAAAGGACTTCACAAGTTGTAATCCATGAACAGAGTTCGTCACAAAAACGACATCCGCCCGCAGAAGTTGTTCATAAGATGAAGCAGTCTCCTGGACACCTGAAAAATAATTCGCACCGATTTCAAGGATTTTACTTCTCATCACACCTTCCAGAACCTGTGGGCCTATCGGTGAAGTATATAAAATATTATTTTTTACAACAAACACATTGGCCACTGTCGTTTCAGAAACAACGTCATCATGTGCGAGAAATAAAAGGTCATCGTCACCAGGCTTTAGAAAAATCTTTCTCGCCAGGATGCTCTCAAGATACTGGCCGCACTTAAGGTAAGCTGGCCACCAGTTTGGTCTGACGGGTGCTGCACATGAGCGAAGTTTAAGTGAAGGAAGACCAGACTCTGGCATAAGGGGTTCAGACTTAAGATGGATTTTCAGAGAGGAAATGTGCTGTGGAGAAAGGGCAAGACTACGCTGCTCCTGATCAAGATAAAGAGCTAAACGAAGGATTCGGTCACCCTTTTCCTGCTCAAGCTGAAGTTCGAGGCGGTGCTTGAGTTTAAGGCCCCAGTCCTCCTCGGGAAAAGGTCCGTATAGAAATTCTGCACCTTTCCGGAGTCTCTCAAAATGTTCTGGCCAGTTTTTGACCTGTGAATCTGTCATTCGCATCGTGGTGAAAACTGATTCACCATATAGGAACGCCCGATTCGTCTTTTCACTCACAAAAAGCCCCTTAAAACATGGCACCTTTCAATGGTCCATGATAGCTTTAGTTCGAAGTTTCAACCTAGTTTTTTTTATGATGCGACTGACAATCATTGGCTTCGGAAACCAGGCAAAATCCTGGGCACAAAACCTGAGGGATTCGGGGTTTCCGGTGATCATTGCCTTGCAACCAAATAGTCTCTCGTTTGAAAAAGTAAAGGCGATGGGATTTCATACGCTGGAGATCGGTACTCCGGAATTTTTCCTTGAAAAAGCATTTGCCCTTCTCACTCCGGATCATACCCATAAAACTTTTCTTGAAACGTACGGTTCATCTTTCAGTCATCATTCACTGATGATTTATGCTCATGGATTTTCTGTCACGGAAAGTAAGCTCGATAAAAAGTTCTCAAATCTCCATCATGTTCTCTTTGCCCCAAAAGCTATCGGCGCTGAAGTCAGGAACCAATTTCTTATCAAAGGTAAATTGGGTGCCGTCTACTCTCTGGAACATGTTCATCACAACAAAACTGAAATTGAATCATGGGTTCACGATCTCGCTCGCGCGGTCGGTATTAACATGGGACCTTATAAAACTAGTTTTGAGCGCGAAACGAAAGCAGATCTTTTTTCTGAACAGGCCTTGCTTTGTTCGCTCATCCCCTACACGGCCGATCTGATGTTTGAGAATCTTATTCAAACCGGTGTCGAGCCTGAACTTGCTTACCTTGAATGCTGGCACGAACTCAAACTCATCATGAATGCCATGATTGATAAAGGTCCCTCAGCCTTTTTCGATCTCATTAGTCCGAATGCTCTCATCGGATCTGAAAAAGGCTTTCATCGGATCATGAACGATGATTTCAGAAAGAATGTGAGATCACTTCTTGATGAAATCGAGAGTGGGCAGTTCAATGAAGAACTCAAGAAAGCATCTGTCGAAGATCACCGCAAACTTATACGTGAGCGATGGTCTAAATCAAAACTCAATCAGACCTTCATCGATATCAACCGGGACCCTCATGAAAAAACTTAACGTCAGGGACATCAGAAAATCGAAAGGTCAAAAGCTTCAGATTCTGACTTGCTATGATTTCCAGACGGCAATTCTTCTGAATGAAACTGATCTTGATATGATCCTCGTTGGTGACAGTGTGGGAAATGTGATCCTGGGATACGATACAACTGTCGAAGTTTCCCTGGAAGAAATGATCATCTTCGGGAAAGCTGTCCGTAAAGGTGCTCCGGAAAAATTCTTGATTCTCGATATGCCATTTGGAAGCTACTCAACGATCTCTCAGGGGATTAAAAGCGGTACAGCTTTGTTTCAGCAGACAAAAGCTGAAGCTTTGAAACTTGAAGGGGCCTTTCCTTATCAGCTTCAACTGATCGAGAGACTTACCCAAACCGGAATTCCTGTGATGGGACACATCGGCCTGACACCTCAGTCTGTTCACCAGCAGGGTGGATACTTTACGCATGGTAAGACTGAAGCTTCTGCCACACGTCTCATGGCCGAAGCAAAGGCACTGGAAGCAGCGGGAGTTTTTTCTTTGGTACTTGAATGCGTGGAAGAAAATCTGGCCACTGAAATTTCAAAAACAATTTCAATACCTACGATCGGCATTGGTTCCGGTAAAAATACGGACGGTCAGGTACTTGTGATCAATGACCTATTGAAGATGGGACCGAAGACTCCTCCGAAGTTCTGCCCGCCAATCGCAGATCTCTATGCTGTCCGCAAAGATCTCATTGCTCAGTACCTGAAGGATCAGAGGAAATAAGATCATGCAGGGTTTGATAACCATCGATTTTGGAAATACTCATCCCCACGCCGGGCTCTTTCATAAATTACCTTCAGGATGGCAGCTCATGAAGGTGGTTCCGTTTCAGGAGCTGTCTCTTTATTTGAGTCAGTTTGAAATGACTGCTCACAATTCACAAATGATCCTGAGTGAAGTCAAACCAAGAGAGGAAGACCTGCAGCCTTTCGTTGATCAGGGATATCTCATCACCAGAGTAAAGAATTACTGGAAAGGTGAGCGGTTCGCGGGAATGCCTGTTAATTATACGAAAACTCTTGGTGAAGACAGATTAATTGAAGCTTTTTATGTCTTTAAGAAATTGAAATCTGCTTCACTGATTATTGATGCAGGAACTTACGTCACCATGGATGTCGTCACCCCTCAAGGTTTTGTTGGTGGCTACATCATTCCAGGTCTTGAGACGTATTTTAATATGTTCCAGAAAGGTGAACAGCTCAAAGACGTCAAACTCGAACACGATTTCTCCCTTACTCTTCCTCACAAGACCTCAGATGCCATGACCGAAAGTTATACGGCGTTCGCAGCACTCGCTGACAAAATGGTGAATGAGCATCAGCTTGATCATGTATTGGTGACCGGTGGCAAAGCAGATGTCTGGAAAACGTTTTTACAAATTAACCGTCCTGGAGTTAATGTGGTGACAGAACTTCATCTGATTCATCAAGCACTCCACTATTGGTTTACTACTCAAATCGAGCCTCAATGAAATACCTGCTTGCCGTCAGCGGTTCTATTGCGAGTTTTAAGAGCTATGATGTGGCCCGACAACTCGTGAAAAATGGACATGAGGTTAAAGTTGTTCTCACTCAGGGTGCTCTTGAATTCATTAAACCTGAGACGTTTCGTTATCTCGGTGTTCAGGACGTCTTTCTTCCGACAGATGATTTTGTTCCTGCCAATCTGGATCAGAAAGAAAATGTTCTTCATGTAGAACTCGCTAAATGGGCGCAGAAACTTATAATTGCGCCGGCAAGTGCCAACACGATGGCGAGACTCTCGCTGGGCCTTAATAATGATCTCCTCGGTAGTCTCTACCTGGCCTATGGAAAAAAGCCTGTACTCTTTTTCCCTGCGATGAATACGGAGATGTGGAACCATCCCCGCACCCAGGAACATCTCACAGCTTTAAAACACTTAAGCCATGTTGCTGTCGTTAATCCTGTATCTGGATTACTCGCATGCGGCGATATTGGTCAGGGGAAATTTCCTGATGTCTCAGCAGTTGTTGATCTGATTGAAACTCTGGATCCGCTTAAAAAAAGTGGAAAGAAAATTGTTGTCACGGCAGGGGCCACAGTTTCTCCGCTAGATCCTGTCCGTTACCTGACAAATCCTTCGAGTGGTAAGATGGGTGTCGCCATCGCCAAGGCGTTTCTGGAAGCAGGTCATGAGGTCACAGTCCTTGCCGGATACCAGTGTACGCCTCAAGTGGAAAACCTCCTTGGTCACCCGGCATTTCAACTCGTCAAAACTCCTACGACAAAGCAAATGAGAGATGCGGCCATGGTTCATTTCCCGAAAGCTGATCTCTACATTTCAACTGGTGCCATTGCGGATGTTGAATTTGACATCGCCACAGAAAAAATAAAAAAAGAATCTATGGGTTCATCACTTCCCTTCCGTCAGGGTCCGGATATCCTGAAAGATATTCTTGGGCTCAAAAAAGCTCATCAAAAAGTCATCAGCTTTGCTGCGGAGACGCAGACGACCGAAGAAGTCTTCAGAGAGAAAATGAAACGCAAGCCGGTGGATCTGATGATTGGGAATAGAGTATCCAGTGGAATTCTCGGTGAAGAAACACTCACCGGCTTCCAGGTCGACGAAGGCCAGTACTACTTTGTCGAATCAACCAGAACGACAGGACCCATTCCCTTGAAAAAAATCGGCCTGGGTCATAAGCTCAGTCAGTGGTTTGATGGGAAAACGACATGGTAAAAGTACTAAAGAGCCTTTCTGAATTTGAACAGGTACGTGCAGCTGAAAAAGCATCCATCGGGTTTGTTCCGACTATGGGAAATCTCCACGCAGGACATATTTCACTACTTGCAAAAGGTCTCCAGGAATTCGATACCGTTTATTTTTCGATCTTTGTGAATCCAAAGCAGTTCGGTCCCAATGAGGACTTTACTCAATATCCACGCACTCTTGAAGATGACATCAAAAAAATTGAAACATGTGCCTCACTTTATCCGGGCAAAAACGTCATCGTATTTGCTCCTCAAGATCCGTCAGAGGTTTTTTCCGTTCATAAAGAAAGAAATATTTCAATTGAAGGAATCAAAGACATTCTTGAAGGTGAAATTCGTCCGGGCCATTTTGATGGGGTCGCAACGGTGGTTTACCGTCTCTTCGAACTCGTTCGCCCGCAGAAGGCTTACTTTGGACTTAAAGATTACCAGCAATACCTCGTCATCAAGAGAATGGTGAAAGACCTTAATCTCCCGGTTAAAATCGAGGGAATGCCCATCATCAGAGAAGAATCCGGTCTCGCACTTTCAAGCCGCAATCAGTACCTGAGCCCGGAAGAAAAGCTGGAAGGTCTTACTCTGAGTCAATCACTGAGTGAACTGGCAGGAATGATTCAAGGGCAGCAATCAAAATTGAATCTCGCAAAGTCGGCCGTCCAGAAAATGCTACAAAATAAGAAGTGGAATTATCTCGAGATCAGAGATGCCGAGAGTCTTTCCACTGATACGACTCACTCGAAAATGATAGTCATCCTTGGTGTCTATCAACTCCGGACCACAAGGCTTCTGGATAACTTAGAGGTATCATTGTCATGAATCAGGATGATTACAAACTTCCCCTAGGCCAGAAGGCCAGTCTCGTTTCCATTGTGTGTGATAAATTTGAAAGTCACTCCACCCTTCTTGAAACGAATAACTCCCTTCGCGAATTAAGAGAGCTTCTCAAGACTCTCGGTCTCATTCCGGGTGAAGAATACATTCAGAACAGAAAGCAGATTGATCCTGCTACGATGCTCGGTGAAGGAAAGCTACAGGAAATTGCAGATGCAGCCAGAGAAGAAGGGTCCCAGGTATTGGTCTTTGATTTTGAACTGACAGCTTCTCAGACCAGGAACATCAAGGAGATCACAAAGCTTGAAATCGTCGACCGCAATACGGTCATTCTCGAGATCTTCGCTCACCATGCGCGTACCAAAGAAGCTAAGATCCAGATCGAAATTTCCCGTTTAAAATATCTTCTCCCCCGCCTTACAGCGATGTGGAGTCACTTTTCCAAACAGCGTGCCAGTGGTGCTGCTCTCGGTGGTGAGGGTGAGCAGCAGCTCGAGCTCGATCGACGTATGGTACGCGAGAGAATTGAGTTTCATAAGAAGCAACTCGAGGAAGTTCAGCGCTCTCGTATCGAGCAGCGGAAAAAACGTCAGAATCAAGCTGTCACAGCTGCTCTCGTGGGATACACAAACGCGGGTAAGTCATCTCTTATGAACAGGCTTTGTCGTGTTAACGTTCTTGAAGAAAATAAACTTTTCGCCACACTGGATTCTACATTCCGGACTCTCAATCCTGATTCAAAACCACCGATGATCATGATTGATACGGTGGGATTTATTTCAAATTTGCCCAATACGTTAATCGAAGGTTTTAAGACGACGCTTGAATCGGCCCTTGAAGCCGATCTCCTGGTCATCGTTTGCGATATCTCAGACCCGAATTATCAAAAGCATCTCCGCGTAACAGAAGACATTCTGAAAGAGCTCAACGTTCAGGAGAAGCACAGGATTATTGTCTTCAATAAAAAAGATCTTCTCAACGATCCCGTCAGAGCGCGCATTATCATGCGAAACTATCCGGATTCTTTCCTTGTATCTTCATATAATGAAGAAGACATGAAGAATCTGCGTCAACACATCATTGAATATTTTCTGTCGAAACAGGACCATTACGATTTGTTTATTCCGTACGAGGCAGGCGAAGCTCATTCGAGAATCAGGGCCAATGCGAACATCTTGAATACTGTTTCCCACGAGCAGGGAATTTTCTATCGCATTAGAGTTCCGGATTTTATTTTCAAGCAACTCGGATTAAACCAGTACATTCTTGCTCCACAGGATGCAGAGAAGTGGGAACAATATCCGCAGATCCCTTGAAGTTTTATTTGTGAAAGTGCAGAAAAAGTCTTAACTTCTTCACCTCAATGAAAAAAAGCAGAGTGATAAAACGTAAGCCTAATCTTAAGGCACGTTGGGTTCAAAGACCGGAAAGTTTCAGAGCAAAAAATCTGAACCTTGCCCATCCGGTTGTTAAAGCATCTTATATCTGGGACATACTCTCTGATCAACTGTGTGATGTTCTGGGTTCTACCATTCACCATCAGTGCTTTAAGAATGTGAAGCCCCTGGTGATTTCTCACAACGTTCTCATCCTTGAAGTATCAAACCACTTCTCTGCACAATGGATTCATACTCATCACCAGGAACTCATTGATCTGTTGCTTTCAGCAATCGACAATCGAATGAGTACGTTTTTCATTTCTCAATCTGAAAGACTTCACGCTACAGAATTTCAAATCTAAAAAAGAATTAACGGAAAGCACCGCTTCGAAAATAAAGGGTGAGTGAAAAGATAAGCAGCGTCAGGAATATGCCTGTTGTGATGATAAATATATCGCGTTTCATTCTTCTTATTATAAAGACAAAATTCATTGCTGTGAAGATTTACCGTTAATCAGGGAAAGAACCGCGTCCGGAACCTTAAAGGGGTCCAGAGGCTTTCTCAGAACTCCCAAAGGGGCAACAAAATCAAGTTCTGGAATTTCGTTGATAAAAATGAAGGGAGTACTTTGCATCCGGGGCGAGTTCTCAAATTCGGAGCGAAATTCTGCCAAAGTATCCTGAACAGTGGAGGCATCAATGACGATGGCCAGTGGAAGAAGATCGTCGACCAGATAGGCAAAATTCCGTGCCTCTTTCAGAGAATAGAAAGGAATATTCTTCTTTTTGAAAGTTTTCTCAATAAAATCAGACGAAAATTTATTCTTATCAATCCAAAATATAGGGGCCATGGGCGATCCTTTGACAACGGGGCCACTGATACCTAACATGGGCAAATGAGAAAAGAAATGCAGAAAATCCAGGTGAAAGACAGACTGACTGAGCAAACGCTTTTTGAGTGCGATCTGGATCAGTCTGAGTCAGCTTACGCACGGGCCGCTGAATATGAAGAAATGGGTTTAGATGTTCAGGTCGTAAATCCAACTCTCTCTCAAACTCTCACTGCTTCTCTGGGTTTGAACCAGGAAGAAGTCCGCACTTATGAGGAAAGTCTTGCTCAGGAAATGGAAGAACATGATGATGGATCGTGCTGCTTCGAAGATACCGACAAAGACAAGCTTCATTAGAAAGAAAATTTTCTTCCAAAACCAGCAAATACCGACCTTGGCATCACACTGTAGCCGTAGAGCTCTTCATATTCCCTATCAAGTAAGTTAATGACCTGCAGAGAATATGTGTTTAATCCATCCTGAAAGTTTGCACCGAGATCCACTGTTTCAAATCCATTGAGCTTTGCCGTTCCGGAATCCGGTGTCAGATCCTTTCGGGCGGAAAACCAATTCAGCTTTCCGTAAAGTTCCAGAGGCTCCGTCACAAACCATGAAGCCTGAAGGTTTGCTGAATTCCTTGGTCTTCTGAGAATGACTGTTTCAGTATTTCTGAATTCCTGATAGGTATATCCCGGTCTCAGCGCAAACTGAGCGAAAGTCCAGCGCGCACTTGCATCGAGACCTCTCACTTCATAATCGCCCTGGTTACGAAAACCTCCTGACGTAAAAGTGATGAGGTTTGATAATTTATTCTGAAAAAAAGTGATTTCAGTTCTTAGGTTAGCACGATCATACTTCCAGCCCGTTTCCCATGATCGATTTCTCTCCGGAACAAGACTTGAATCTCCGAACACGGGTGCATGTAATTGATAAAGAGAGGGTGCCTTGAATCCCTGAGAATACTGCAGAAAAATTTTCTGCTTATTTTGCTCCATACTCACACCTGCGGAACCAGTCTGGAACTGACCATAACGTGAATGTTCTTCGAGGCGACCGCCCGCCTGTAATGATAATATTCCGGCCCTCATGAGAGACTGAAGAAACAGGGAATGGAGGTCAAAGGCCCTGTCGAGAGCAGCACTCTTCACACTTTCATGCTCAGAAGAAAGTCCTCCGGTTAGTTCATACTTTGAAGATTTATTTTCAAGCAGCAGCTCATTCTGAATCAGGTCACCGGTGAAAGTCTGGTCCCCGAAGAACCCTAAAGACCTTGTGAATCGCTGATTTCTGTTGAGTCCATTTCGAAGAGAGAGAGAAGTGCCTTTTGAAAACGAATGTGAGGTTTTTTGTTGCAAGAGATACTGATGATTCCTGCTTTCGTTGTGAGAATTATCATCTGTCATGCCATCTAGTTCGTTGCGTCCATTGATGAAGCTAAGGAGTAAGTCGGTCTGATTTTTCCCAAAGCGATGAATCGAGGAAGACGTGGCCTGAAGAGAGTCAGATCCATCGCGCTCTTTAGCATTGAATCTTTTTTTGTTCAGGCGTGAGAAACCGTCTGAATGTGCCTGCGTGTAAGTTAACGTTCCCTGATGATCTGATTTTTTCCAGTCAGAAGACAAAGAACCGCTGGCAGTTCCAAAACTTCCTGCACTCAAGTTCAGTCTTGTTTCAGGGGCCGATTCACCCTTTCGCGTTCGCATATCAATGAGTCCACCCATGGCATCCGATCCAAAAAGAACGGCCTGCGGCCCTTTAAAGACAGTCATTGATCTGAGAAATGGTGAAGAAAGAAAGGCAGCATCGAATTGCCGATCATTGTTTGAAACATCGTTAATTTTCAGTGCGTCAATAGTGAATGAAACATGCCGACTTTCCGTCCCCCGCATGAAGAAAGAAACCCGGCCAGCAGGCCCACCGTTCTGATTGGCGATGACTCCGGGGATGTTCTCAAGAAGACTCTTCAGAGGAGAAAGTGACTGAGGTCCTGACTCATCTATCCCGACAACGACCGAATTACTGAGAGTAAAAGAAGAAGGATCTTTGCTTCCATTGACCTCAATTTCTTCGAGGGAGTCCTGTTGCGCAAGCAGGGTCATAGGTATGAACAGACAAATGAAGAGGATAGCTGAAGAAGCTGACATTGATTTCCTCCCCGGGAATGTCATGCTCTCAGGGCCGTATCTGACTTTACAGTTGCGGGACAGTGCTGGAGACGAACCAGCTTCCGGTTACCAGAGAGAGAATCTTACTAAACCTCATCTATGTTGAAATTGTAAGACATTCTTTTATAATAAGATCATGGCTATCGATTTAAGAATTTTTAAGAGATCAGACTTCAAGCCTGGTACCTGGGTTAAGGTCAGTAAGTACAGCGATGGACTCGATCCGCGTTTCTATCAGATCGTCGATATCTCCCGTGGTGGAATCGGTATCTACGTTAAGAGTGAGAATGAATTCAAAGTCGGAGACAAGTATTTCATCATGGAGCTAGGTGGAAAGATTCTTGATCACACCTTGAAGTTTGAGGTGCTTTATATTTTTTCAGTACCCGGACCGGAAAATCTTTTCCGCGCAGGATGCGAATTTATAGAATCATAAAATAAAAAAGGCCTCATTCGAGGCCTTTTTTTTCGGGATAATTTCTTCTTTAAGCAGACCATTCTTCAGGGTCATTGTAGATATAATACTCTTCATCCGTAATCTGTCTCTTCATCTCGCGGAACTTCGGAGAATCAGAGTGATCGTGGTGAAGACGATCGCGTTTCATTTCTTTTTGTTTTTCAATCTGTCTTTCCATTTTTTCCAGACAGATATCGAGGGCCTTATACATATTCTCTCCGCAGGCCTTAGCGAAGAAATCGAATTTCGGACCGTGAATTTTACACTCGGCCCAATGCTCGTCTTCGTGGACCCAGAAGAACCACTGAACATTCAGGTGTCCCTGGAAGTACTTTTCAAATCTTTCAGATTTATCTTTGATGTGCCGGTCAAATTCCGGCGAGTGGCTCATGTGCTTGAACGAAAATTTTAAATTCATAAACGTGCCTCAAAATTTTATTTAAAGATCGGCGAGACTCAAGCAAAAAAAAACTAAGCTTACGTCATTCAACTACCTCCTCAGGTTACTTTTTACGTTTCGATGAAGGAGCAACCCCCATCATCTCACGGTACTTCGCGACCGTACGACGGGCGACAACGATGTCTTTGGTGGAAAGAAGTTCAGAAATTTTCTGGTCTGAGAGCGGCCTTTTGGGATCTTCATTCCCTACCAGTTCTTTGATCTTGAGCTTCAAACTTTCACCAGCGATATCGATACCACCATTTTTTCCTCCGATCCCGGTGTTGAAGAAGTACTTCAACTCGAAGGTTCCGATAGGAGTGTGCATGAACTTGTTGGTGGTCACACGGGAGACCGTAGACTCATGCATACCAATCTCGCCCGCGATGTCCTTGAGGATCATCGGCTTGAGGAAGGCGGGGCCTTTCTTGAAAAACTCCTGTTGCGTGCGGACGATGGAGTTGGCCACTTTATAGATTGTCTTCTGACGGTTCTCGATGGACTTGATCAGCCAAAGGGCCGCGCGAAGCTTATCCTGAACGAATTCTTTTGCCTCAGCATCACTCTGACCGGATTTGATCAACGAGCGATACAGGTTCGAGATACGAAGACGAGGAACACCTTCATCGTTAACCTGAACCACGAACTCTCCGCCTACCTGAGCTACGAATATATCAGGAACAACGTACTGGGTTTCTTCTACAGAAACCAGACGACCTGGTTTCGGATTGAGTCCCATGATGATCAGCTCAGCGTCTTTAACTTTCTCTTTTGAGACACCAAAGTCTTTGATGATTTTTGCGTAATCTTTTTTCTCGAGCTCTTTCAGATTGCGCTCAATGATGAGCTCAACGAGAGGAGATCTTTCCGGCAACATGCGTGCCTGAACACCCAGGCATTCTTCAATATTCTGGGCTCCACATCCGATCGGGTCGAGATGCTGAACCATTCCGAGCATACCAATGGAATGATCGCGTTCGAGATTATGACGGCCAACGATTTCTTCGAATGGAATTTCAAGATATCCGTCATCATCTATGTTACCGATGATATCCAGGGCAAAATTAAGATCTTCGGCAGAAAGTGATTCCATACGAAGCTGCCATTCAAGGTGTTCCTGAAGACTTTGATTTTTTGAAACCATGTTCTCGTAGCTCGGCATATCGTCCGGAGACATGCTTTCTTTCATGTTCGGAGATGATGACGAAGACGAGTTAAAAGATTCGCTATATGATTCCCAATCGAATGTATCTTTTGCACCTTCAATCAACTCCGGGCCGGAGAAATTGTCGGCAGTGACTTCCTGAGCATCCATCTCTTCTCTCGAAGAGTCGTCCGAAGTGGACGCGTCCATCTCTCCGTCGATCTCCTCGAGCATCGGGTTCTCTACCATTTCCTGAGAGATGAGTGTTGTCATCTCAAGGTGAGTGAGAGTCAGAAGCTTAATCGCTTGCTGTAGTTGAGGCGTGATCATTAAGCTTTGTGATTGCTTTAAGCTCTGACCCATTTTAATCGCCATAAAACGTTCCCCTAAATCTTGAAATCTTCTCCTAAGTAAAACTTACGAGCGATCTCATTGTTAACGATCTCATCCGGCGTTCCACTCACGAGAAGTTCTCCCTTACTCATGATGTACGCTCTATCCACAATTCCCAGAGTCTCTCTCACGTTGTGATCCGTGATCAGCACTCCGATATTCTTCTGCTTCAAACGCTTGATGATGTCCTGGATGTCGTGAACCGCAAGTGGGTCAACTCCAGCGAAAGGCTCATCAAGCAAAACAAACTTCGGATCAAGGGCCAGTGCTCGCGCAATCTCCACCCTTCTCCGCTCACCACCTGATAACTCTCTTCCTTTCGATTTCCGGATGTGATCCAGACCGAAATCCCGGATGAGATTATCGAGCGTGTTCATTTTCTCCTTATCGGACAGGTCTCTGATTTCCAGGACCGCAAAAATGTTATCTTCTACTGAAAGTTCCCTAAAAACAGAGGCTTCCTGAGGAAGATAGCCAATGCCTTTGCGGGCCCTCACGTGTAATGGAAGATCTGTGACGTTTTCGTCGAGTAGATTTATTTGCCCCTCGTCCGCTTTCACTAATCCAACCATCATATAAAACGATGTTGTTTTTCCCGCTCCGTTCGGACCCAGAAGGCCCACAACTTCTCCGCGCTCAACATCGATATTTACGTCTTTAACAACTGTCCGTCCGTTGTAAGTCTTCTTCAGACCACGGGCGTGAAAACTTGCATCGGCCATTAACTATTCCTTTAGTTCTTTGCTTTTTTCTTTTTCTTCTTCTTCACTTCAACGTCCGAGAGAGCGTCATCTACTTCAATGAGATCAACATTCTCTCTGATCGTGATGCGGTAACCTTTCACCACATCCTTACCCATCTCTACGCGAGGGGCGCCTGACAGAACCATTTTCTCTTCACGGCCGAAGCCTTCGAGTCTTTCAGAAAACGCTCTGCGGGTACTGACACCCTCAGGAGTTTTCACTGTCTCAGTCACTTTCACATCGTCATTAAAAACGAAATACTTGAGGGATTTGTTATAGTTTTCGAGATGGATGTCCCCTTTGCCCGCTGTAATCAGGTAGTTATCCCGCTTGAGCTTCACATCTCCGCGGAGTTGGGCGAGGGATTTTGCACCGTCCATTTCGGCTTCATTGGTTGAAAACGTTGAAGAACCTTCGAACTTTTTCTTTCTCATGATTGACCCGTGAACGTTGCCACGAAATCTGCTCCACTGCTTTTCCGGATGGGCCCTCATCGTGTTGGACTCGATGTTAAAGTGGTCCTTACTTTGCAGGTCTTCACCGATGACTTTGACATTTCCCTTACCGATGATGAGATCTTTTTTAATGAAGTACTTAAACTGATCAGCAAAATATTCTGCTTCATCAGTGTCCATCTTCACTTTCCCCTCGAGAGTCAGCACTTCATTTAATTTCTTATACACACCGAAAGCGGCCTGATATCTGAGCGTCTGATTTTTTTTCTGATAATTATAAACTCCCTTCGGAAGATCAAATTCTGCAAACTCTTGTCCCTGGGATTTCATCTTATCTGCAGAAAGTGAAAGAAGAGGAAGACCTTCTTTCATATGAAAGTAATCGAGATTTTCAATCTCGGTGAAGTCAGGTGCCAGGGCCTTCTTCTTCGCTTTTGCCTGCACCGGAGTTTTACTCTGAAACAAGGCAAGGTTGATGATGTAGGCGTTAACAGCGGCGTAGACTAAAATAATAATTATTGAACGCTTATCCCGAATCTTTATCATAGAAATGATTATCGCCGATGTGAGGGAATTCAGATAGTTAAAGATCGCTTTCAATCTTTATGTTAGCTAAAAAAAGATGACGATGATGGTCGGTTTTTGTAATTTAGAAGTATGCAAAATCAATCACTTCCTGACTCTCCCAGCCTCGTAGACCTCGTCAATAGTGGGGTCAAACTCACGCCGATGATGGAGCAGTACTACCAGGTCAAAAAGCTCTATCCCGACATCCTTCTCATGTTCCGCATGGGAGATTTCTACGAAATGTTTTTTGAAGATGCACGTCAAGCGGCGAAGATCCTCAACATCTCTCTCACGGTCCGCGGAAAACTCGGAGATCATCCGATTCCGATGGCAGGTATTCCTCATCACGCAGCTGCGACTTACGTTGACCGTATTTCTGCACTTGGAAAAAAAGTCGTGATCTGTGAACAGCTCGAAGATCCCAAAGAAGCAAAAGGAATCGTGAAGCGTGGAGTGACTCAGATTGTGAGTCCGGGCATGCCGTACGATCTGGATAAAGCGGCTTCGCACGAGAATAAATTTATCGCCTCAGGCTGTTACGATAACGGACATTTTATTCTCGTTCTCCTCGATTTCACGACGGGAGATTTCTACGGCATCAATTTCAAAACCATTGAAGAGTTCTGCGAAAGACTCATGATGGTAAGACCAAAAGAATTCATTTCATACCTTGGCCAGTGGGAAAAATTCCCTCTGGTAGATGACTATGTTCAGTCTCTCGATATCCTCAAGACACACCTGTCTCAGGAATACTTCGAGGAGAAACATGCAGCTCCGTATCTTCAGAAACTGATACCGACTTATGAGCGTGATGGAATCATTTCTCAAAGCTCTGGTGTGCTTTCTCCCTTGGGTGCCATCAGTTATTACGTCTCTTCAACTCAGACCATCGACAAGATCTCTCACCTTCGTCCGTTCCGTCTCATAAACAACGATGAGAATATGAAGGTTACATACTCGACTCTCGCAGGTCTCGAAATTTTCCCACGCTCACGCGAGACAGAAGGCAACTCCCTTCTCGGCTTCATGGACAAGACAAAAACTTCGATGGGGACACGTTACCTCAGACATTTCTTCCAGACTCCGCTCTGTGATCAGAGTGTCATCAACAAAAGGCTCAACCTTCTTGCTGATATGATGAAAAATCCCCAGGGCCTGAAAGAACTACGCGCCGAACTCGAAAACGTCCGCGATCTCGATCGTATTATGGCGAAAGTTTCCACGCAGAAAGTGAACGCAGGCGACACTCTTAATCTAGCAGCCGCGATTGAAATCTTTTTTACAGTTCAGGAGCAGCTCGAGAAAAATAGCATCAGCTTCTTCCAGAAACTTCCTAAGAAAGACATCGATTTCCTGACAAAACTCGCCTCAGAGATCAGGGCAACCATCAGCGCAGAGATGGGTGCACATCCGGAGAAGGGTAACCTGATTAAGCCGGGGGCACATAAAGAGCGCGATCGTCTCGCCAAACTTGAGAACTCCGCCGCTGATGAAATCCTGAAACTCGAAGAAAAATATCGTGCTTCTACTGGCATCGGTAACCTCAAAATCAAGTACAACAATATCTCCGGATACTTCATTGAAATATCCAACTCTCACCTCTCAAAAGTCCCGAAAAGCTTCATGCGCCGTCAGACACTCGTGAACAACGAGCGCTACGTGACTGAAGAACTCGAAAGCTTTGAAAAAGATGTGACGTCTGCATTGATGAAACTCACGAAGCTTGAAAAAGAAATCTTCGATGGCATCATCCGTAAGTTCAGTGACAACGGTCATCTCATTCTCGACGTGGCCAAGCGTTTCGCTCAGATTGATGTGTTCCAGTCACTCGCCTGGGTATCACTTCAGGAAAACTTCGTTCGTCCTACATTATATGAAAACCGAAAGCTTGTTTCGATCACAGGTGCCTGGCATCCGCTCATCAAGGCGAACATTAAAGACAGCTTCGTCACTCACAGTATTGAACTCAACGAGAATTGCTTTTTTGGCCTGATCACTGGTCCCAACATGGCCGGGAAAACAACTGTCATGAGAGAAGTCGCGATCATTCAATACCTCGCCCAGATGGGTTGCTATGTTCCTGCTCATGCAGCTGAGCTTGGTATCTGCGATTATCTCTTCTCACGCCTTGGTGCTTCGGATGACATCATTAAAGGCCAGTCGACATTCATGGTAGAGATGGCAGAGACGGCAGAAATTCTCCGTCATGCTTCAGAACGCTCACTCATTATTCTCGATGAAATCGGCCGCGGAACTTCAACCTACGATGGTCTTTCTATCGCTTGGTCTCTGGTTGAACACTTTGTGAAAAAGCTCAAACCACTCACACTTTTTGCTACTCACTATCATGAGCTCATTGAGCTCGCGACATCACTTCCGGAAGCGAAGAACTTCACAGTACGTACTGAGCAGAAGAACGGAAAAGTCCGTTTTATGTATGAGCTTATTGAACAAGGAGCGACTCAGAGTTTCGGGATCCATGTAGCAGAACTCGCGGGCCTTCCGCGTGATGTTCTTAAACGTGCCCGTGAAATCCTGAAAGTTCTCGAAAAGGGCCAGGATAAATCCGGAAATGACCTCGTCGGGAAAGTGGCCATGGGAGCAGATCAACTGACTTTCTTTACACCGGTAGCGACAGTTCCAGAGCACCTGACAGACCTCGAACTCGACCTCAAAGGTCTCGATGTTATGAATATTACGCCCCTTCAGGCCCTCCAGAAACTTCACGACTTGAAGACAAAAATCATCAGCTTTTAACTCAACTTTGAACCTCTGAAAGCCGATAGGGTTTTCAGAGGTGTTCATGAATCAGATCGATCTTTCATTATTTGCTGAAAACAATCATAAAGTTCCTTCGAAGTTACTAACAACTTCTCTGACATCAGAGCAGCCTTTTAAAGTTAAAGACGTCATCGGCTCACACATCCTCGACGGTGTCCTTGTTCTTCAACTCTACGTCTGGGTCAAAGTCGTTTCTTTTGTATTTTTTAAATCACTCATGTCGACTCGTCTCATGGATATGGCCTACAACGAGACTGAACAGTTCGCCCTGAACTTCTCAGTTCTGGCCCTGGTGGGCTGGACATATTTTGCAACGTCATACTTCTTCAACCAGGGCCAGACGCCTGCGATGAAACTCATGAAGAAGAGAATCAGTATCTCTGAGCATTCATTTGAAAGTTCTTTGAAGTGGAGTTTTTATTCTTTGAGTGTGCTTCTAACTTGCGGTCTTACCGCGAAAGTCATGCACGCAGCTTTGAAAGAAAAAGGTCATGGCGCGATGGCGCAGCATGATCATTTCTACCAGGAACTCATGAGCTATAAGACATGGGCAGCTCCCGGCCTCGTCGATCAGACGGAAGCTGAGAACTCAAAAAATGAGCAGTTCGAAGAAGCTGCTTAAGCCAGATCATTTTCAGATTTAACTGATTTTAAAATACTCACAAGTTCTTTTGATTGGTTGCGGTTTTCACCGTATTTCGGAAAAATAATAAATCCATCGATAGGACTTTTAAGGACTTTACCATCTTGAGAATGGGCCAAAGGGCTATCTTTTAGGATGGGCTCAAAATTCTCAAACTTAGATACTAATTCATATTGTTGATCCGGGTTAGAAACTGTTTCGGCCCAGGTGAAAAGATTATAGTATTCAGAAGAATGGATGTTTTCCCTTTCAGGATTAAGAAACTCCAGTGCATTCTCAAAAACAAGAAAGCCATAATTAATCTGAGCCGGGTCAAAACCTTTCAAACCAGTTTCGATAGTTATAGCAGATATTCCAGCCGCGTCTGCAGCCCCCGAAAAAGTAGTTCCTTCAAGAATCGTCCTTTGATAAGTGATTTTATTGACCGAAGGATCCAGAGCATTCGCAAATAAAATATTTTTTTCATTAAAAGGGAATAAGAAAAAAGGCTTCGCTACTGGCTCAAGAGTTTGATGGAAGTCGATCATGACATCAACTTGAGCGAGAATTTTTTTCAGAACCTGTGCTCTTTCAATTTCGAAAGAATTATCTTTAACAGCTCCAAAGGAACGGTTGAGATCATGAGTGATAAATCTTTTGTTTGCATGATATGCACTGAGGTTACCAAGACTGAACAGAATATTAATCGAAGGACTAATTCCCCCCTCTCCAAGGGATTGGAGAATCCTGATGAGAAGATGCAAGCTACCAGTCTCATTTCCGTGAATCAGAGCCGATAGTAAAAGTGTTTTCTTAGCACCTGGAAATGAGAACCGATAAACATATTCTTCAACCTGCTCTAGTCCTAATTCATGACAGAGTTTGAGAAATACATCCAACGGATCCATTCACATCATTCCTCAAGCCATTTAAAGCCCAGCTCTTTAGTCTGTGCTGGATTCGGCTTAGACGGAGAACTCGCCATCAAATCTGTCGCACTCGCCGTTTTCGGGAATGCGATCACATCACGAATTGAATCCGTTCGAGCAAGTTGCATCACAATGCGGTCCATCCCGAAGGCCATGCCGGCGTGTGGAGGAGTTCCGTATTTGAGAGCTTCGATGAAGAAACCAAACTGGTGTTGAGCATCTTCTGGAGTAAAGCCGAGGAGTTCGAACATGCGCGACTGCTGTTTGTTATCAAAGATACGCATCGATCCACCACCGAGCTCGTACCCGTTACAAACGATGTCGTAGGCGTACGCTTTCACGTTCGCGATTTTTGATTTGTCGTTTGAGTAGTAGAGTTCCATGTCTTCATCTTTCGGACGCGTGAAGGGATGGTGTTTGGCTGCGAGAGTATTTGATTCAGCATCGTAGTCGAACAGAGGAAAATCATAAACCCAGAGGAAGGCGTACTCGTCACCTTTCACGAGATTGAATGTTTTGCCGAAGTGACGGCGAAGAGCATCGGCACAGTCGTGGGCGACGTTGAAGTTTTTATCTGCCGTGAAGAAGAACCAGCCGTCCCCTCTCTCATTGCCGGCAACTGTTGCGCGTTCTACGAGAGCGTTCAGAAGAGTCGGATCAACGAACTTCGAGATACCACCGGTGACGGCATTGTTCTCGACCTTGAACCAGGCCACACCTTTACCACCGTAAGGCTTGACGACCTCAACGAGAGCATCGATGTCTTTACGGGCGAGAGTTCCCATAGTCGCAGGAACAAACATCGCCTTCACCATTCCGTACTGGGCAGTGGCAACTTCAGCGAATGTAGTGAACGCTGATCCCTTAAAGAGATCAGTCACAACCATTTGCTTCATGCCGAAGCGGACGTCCGGTTTATCGGAGCCGTAGTCGCGCATGACTTCATCGTAGGAAACACCCTTCATCGTGAAGTTTTCAGGAAGTGCGAAAATATTTTTCATCATGTGAGTCGCGAGGTTTTTCATGTACTCGAGAGTCGGGAAGGAAACCTCGATATCAATCTGGGTGAATTCAGGCTGACGGTCAGCCCGAAGATCTTCATCTCGGAAACAACGGCATATTTGAAAATATTTATCCGTGTTCGCGATCATCAGAAGCTGCTTGAGCGTTTGAGGCGACTGAGGAAGAGCATAAACTTTTCCGGGATGAACACGTGAAGGAACAATATAATCGCGGGCACCTTCAGGAGTTGTCTTATAGAGAATCGGAGTTTCAACTTCATTGAAACCAAGCTCGTACAAGGCCAGACGTGCAGCACGAGTCGTGTTTGACCGGAGTGTCAGAATGTCCTGAAGTTTTTTTGAACGAAGATCAAGGTAACGGTAACGAAGACGAAGATCTTCCGTCGCAGGTACTGCTCCGTGCGGAAGGAAAGGAACTTCTTCAGCGTGAGAAAGCATTTTGATACTTTCAACCTGAACTTCAACTACCCCTGTATCCATCTTCGCATTTTTAGCAGAGTCAGGACGCGCAATAACTTTTCCTGTCACAGTGAGAACTGATTCCAGTGAGAACGCGCGGAGATCGTTAACGTCACCTTTAAAACTCTCGAACCCTAATTGAGTCACACCGTACTTGTCGCGTAAATCGATGAAGTGAAGACTTCCAAGATTGCGGTACTTATTCATCCATCCGCAAAGAGTCACCGTCTTTCCGATATCGGATTCCCGCAATTCTCCGCAGTGATGGGTGCGCATTGATCCAGGCAAGGTTTTAACCGATGACATTTGAAAGCTCCTGTCGTATCTCTTGAATTAGTTCCAAAATCATACCCGAATCAGAGATAAACTTCATGAGAAAATTTCTTTCACTACTCGTCCTCTTCACTCTGTTTTGCTGCCAGTCTGAGCCTCGCAGCAAGGGCCCATTTCAGGGGGTTGTCCTTGAAACTCCTGCAGGTGGAAAGATAGAGACGCGCGTCGTTTACACCATTCCCGACCAGACTCAGGGTCTCTCAGGTGTCAGACCGGAGGACTTCAGCACTTCGGAAGGAATGCTTTTCTTCTATCTCGATGATTCAGAAAAAGCGTTCTGGATGCCGGATACTTATTTTGATCTCGACCTGATTTTTCTCGACCGCGATTTGCGCATCGTAGATATTATCCGCAAACTTCCCCACTACATCGGCCGCAATAACGAAGATCTTATTCCACGTGCGCGCAGTGTTTACTGTCGTCACACACTCGAGATGAAAGCCGATTCCGAAATCTCTGCGAATTTAAAAATCGGCGACCAGCTGAAATGGAACGGAAAAATGTCACTGGAAGATAGTGAAAATTTGATTCGTAAAGAGCTGACAGCTCATCCGTAAATTAAAACTGGATTGATGTTGTTGAAGCCGTCGTCGACGGTTCAGAAGATTCACCGGCAAAGAGGACCAAGAATTCATCTACTGCGATCACACCCAGATGTTCTTTCGCGAGCTGTCTCTGGTAGTTTTTATCAAGAGAGATGCGGTTGATTTCTGTTTTTAGTTCACGGTTCTCTGTGTTGATCGCCTGAAGCTCTTCCTGCTTCTCGTGAATCTCTCTTTCTGTAGCAAAATAATCCCACACACCACGATCCATACAGATCAGGCGAAGAACCAAAAGACCAATGGCGGCCCATGCGATTTTCGGAAGGATATTTTTTCTAGCTTTCGTTTTCTTTGATGTGTTCGTGCGAGCAGGTCGTCTCTCAACAACTTCTTCCTCTTCTTCATCTTCCTCTTCGTCGAGGTAATCAATCTGAGTCTGAGCAAGTGAGCTTGAACGTCTTTCAATCAGTTCTGACTGATCAGGGTGCCCGACACTTCTTCTGGTGGATGTTGTTTCAAATACTGCAGGAGCAATGGAAGAATCCGTCGCGAAAGGACGATTAAAAACATTCTTACGGTTACGAAGTCTCTCCCGTGGTGCGGTCTTCGCAGATCGCTGGGCAAAAGGAGATTCTACTTCTTCGAAATCATCTTGAGTTGTTGAGTTCATTCTAAATTCCACTAAAATACGTCCTGTATTTTAAGAGTATTGATGCCCAATATCACTTGGGTTTGTGTGTTAATATCCAAGTTAACACGCTCAACTAATGACTTCAATAGGTTATGGAGAAGAACTTTTTGCCTAGCCCGTAGGACCAGGCAAAAAGTGAGAAGAAATTTTTAGTAACGTGATCCGCGAGAAGGCCCACCACTCGAACGACGGAATCCACCGCCGCCCCCACGACCGCCCCTATCAAATCCACGAGCACCACGATCAGGCCCGCCGTTGAATGTTGGAGCACTCGCTAGTTCGATCGCAATACGACGATTACCATACATCTGACCTTTCAGTGCAAGCATGGCATCGATATGCGCAGCTGAAGCTTCGATGAACGCGAATTTTTCTTTTGTATCAATGCGGCCGATATCGCGACCAGAAACTCCTGCAACTTGAGCAACAAACTTGATGAGATCACCTGGAGTAGCGCCATCCATTGTTCCGAGGTTGATGAAAAATTTCTGCATACCAGTTGTGGCACGTACTGCAGTTCCACGCTCACGAGGAGCTGCGAGATCGATATCCTGTGCTTTCTGGTAACGCTTGAGAGTGTTCTCAAACATAAATCCGTAAACACCCTTGATGATGTCTTCTTTTGAAAGTTCATCAAATTTCGTTTTGAAAGAATCATAGTGAAGAACTTCTTCATCATGGAAACTACCGATATGATCAGTGAATCTTGTCATCGATTTCTCGAGAATTCTTTCACGAATAGCATTCACTTTAGGAAGCTCGATGCGCTGAATTTGAGCTTTCGTAATTCTTTCGATCTGACCAACACGGCTTTGTTCGTTTGGCTCGATGATTGAGAGTGAAATCCCCTTAGAACCACCACGACCAGTACGACCGATACGGTGAACGTAAGACTCGTTGTCCTGAGGAAGTCCAAAGTTGATAACGTGAGTGAGGTTGTTAACATCAATCCCGCGGGCAGCAACGTCAGTACAAACGAGAAGAGTGATTTTCTTTTCTTTAAATTTCTTCATCGTCATGTCACGAGATGATTGATCCATGTCCCCGTGAAGAGCATCAGTCGGGTATCCGCGAGCATTCAATTCATCAGTAAGTTCTTTCGCGCCGATTTTCGTACGAGTGAAAATGATTGCGTACATAGCGTCTGAATAATCGAGGTAACGGCAAAGAGCTTCAACCTGATTATCACGACGAACAACAACTGCTTGCTGCTCGATATTGTCTGCAGTGAGAACTTTTTTCGTCACACGAACAGTGACAGGATTCGAGAACTCGCGGTTAACGAGATCAGTAATCGGGCCAGGCATCGTTGCTGAGAACATCCAGATTCTCTTCTCAGGAATTCCCTCAAGGATCTTCGTTACGTCATCAAAGAAACCCATGTCGAGCATTTCATCAGCTTCATCAAGAACAACGAAACGAGTTGATTCAAATTTAAGAACTCCTCTTTCGATGAGATCCATCACGCGACCAGGAGTACCTGCAATGATTTGTGGTTTTTTCGCCTTGAAATCTTTGATCTGAAGACCCACAGAAGTACCACCGTAAACTGACATTGAACGGATAGGTTCAAATGCAGACAGGCGCTGAATTTCTTCGTGAATCTGGTTCGCAAGTTCCCGAGTCGGAGCGAGGATGATCGCCTGAAGAGCTGGTGATTTAAAATCCAGTTTTTCGAGGAGAGGAAGAACGAAAGCTGCAGTTTTACCTGAGCCCGTTTGTGCCTGACCGATGAAATCGATGTCGCCCTTCATGAGGACAGGGATGGCCTGAGTTTGAATCTCAGAAGGTGTGTCAAAGCCCATTTTTTCGATAGCTTTGAGGGAGGACTCTTTGAGTCCGAGTTCAATAAAAGACATGCATTCTCCTTTGGAGAAAATAAAAGTTATGCGCAAATTTGTAATGTGAGAGACGGTCTCTTCAATCTAGTCTCAACCGGTCCATCGGACCGACCTTAAGAACCACTTAGACCTTATAGACAAAGAAAGATCCGGGTGGGGAAAGGTAAAAAAATTAACGGCTAAAGGGTTAGTAGCACACCATCTTAAGCTTTGTACACCCCTGCGTTATTTAATCCTTAAGGTACCGACTGTTTTGCTTGGATATCAAGTACTTGTAGTGCGTTTTTGACGAGATTTCCCTTGCTGAAAATCCAATAGGCCTTAGAATTTTTGTATGAAGGTATTTTGTCTTTATGTTTTGGCCGTGATGATGGCCCTTGTTTCTTTTCAGGTGATCGACCAGAAAGGTTTCACGCTGACTTCTGATCTTGAATCAGAAACGATTAGTGCAGTTGAAGTTTGGAATCTAAATCCACTCAAAGAAGCAGATACAAAAACCAGTTCACAACAAAATTATATTGCCCAGGCCTTTATCCCTATCGTGACTCTAGCAAGTGAACTCATTTCGCATCCAACTTTCACTCACTATCTTCCTCTCTACGATCTCATACGCTCCAAGAATTTCTTCCTGTTGATTTAGAATTTCCCCGTATAAATAGAGTTGAGTCTCCATTAAGTGAAACAAGGAAGTTTCATGCATTTATCATCAATGGATGTAGCTGTCGTTCTCCTCTACATCTTCATGATTTATACGATCGCGATCATGGCCAACCGGGCGATGAAGAAAGTTCATAAAGGTGCTGCACTCTCAAATCACGACGTCATGGAAAAGCACTATCTCGCAGGGAAGACCATTACTTTCTGGGAAGCGCTCATGTCCATCATCGCGACAGAATTCTCTGCGCTCGCGTTCCTCATCATCCCGACATTAGTTTACTTCGATAATATGAGCTACATTCGTTTCATCATCGGTGCCTGCATCAGTCGTGCCCTCATCGCGTTCTTTTTTCTCCCTCACGTTTATGGAAAAGGACTGACGATCTTCGAGGTTCTTGCACGCGGGATTCACGGATATAAAATTCTCAACAAAGAAGGAGAAAGCGGAAGAAGAACTTTCGCATTCTTTTACATCATCAGTAAGGTTGTTGGAGTTTCCGTTAAGCTTCTTGGCGGCGCCATCCTCATCGCCGATTTTTTCAACATCTCACTCTTCGCAGCTATTGTCTCCATCTCGACCATGACTTACATCTACATTCTCGTAGGAGGGCTTAAGGCCGTTGTGAGAACAGATATGTTGCAAGCAAGTATGTTCATTCTGGGTGGTATCGCTGCTCACCATGTGATCGGACAAATGAGTTCTTACTCATGGAGCGAGCTCGTCGTTTTCGGGATCAAGGCCGGAAAATTTGATTTCTGGTCTGGCGACTACGGCTTCCTTCACTTCATCTACGGCATCCTCGCCGGAATCGCATACGATGCCGCTACTCATGGAGTGGATCAGGATCTGACACAAAAACTTTTCGGTGCGAAGGACAAGGAAACTGCAAAGAAGGCACTCGCATGGTCGGCACTCGGATCTCTTCTTGTGAACCTCGTCTTTCTTAGTCTGGGTGTTGTACTTTGGGCGTATTATACGAAGCACGGGAAAGCCGTTCCACCGCCGGATAAAATTTTCTCGCACCTGATTGAAAACAATTTTCCATCGCCGTTAAAAGGCTTGATGGTCGCAAGTATCCTGGCGGCCTGTATGTCCACACTTGATTCCTCCATCAATGCTCTCAGTTCAGTGATGTGGAACGATCTTCTCAATGTGAAAAAATCAAAGATGATCCGTGTCTATATCAACATGGATAACTTCATCATCACTCTTGCTATCGTGATGATGGCATTTCTTTTCTCGATGATTCCGAACTCACTGAAGTTCGGCATGCAGTTCGCTTACCTTGCAACTGCTCCGCTCCTGGCCTTCTTCATTTGCAGAATGCTATTTGCAAAACATATTAGGATTAATTTTTCGTCGTCTCTTATCGTCCTGACTTTCGGATTTACATTTATAGGTATGGGGATCAATCACTTCCGTCTGGGATTTGATCCTCAGTTAACGATTCTTTGGGGAATTATGACGACGGTCCTGTTCATGTGGACTTATTCCCGGATCACAGACTACATCGAAGCAAGAGAGAAAAAATCATGAGTCGCAAACTAATTTTTCATTCAAAATCTGACGACCGTATTAAATCAGGTGCCCGCTTCCGGGACTTGCTGAAGCTTATGGCAGAGCCAGAAATGGGCTTTGTTAAATCTATCGTCATCATCACTATGGCCGTGAACCTTCTGAGTCTTGGAGTTCCGCTCGCTATCCAGATGATCATCAACAATATTGGTGTGCGGACCATGGCCCAGCCGTTGATTGTCCTTATTGTCTTACTTTTATTCATTCTTTCTATGAGTGGAGTCCTGCAGGCGATTCAGACGCACACAGTAGAGATACTTCAACGCCGTCTATTTGTTCGTTATGGACTCATCATCAGCGAACGACTGACGGCTTACCAGGATCAGCATTTTAAGAAAGCAAACTCTCCGGACCTGATTAACCGTTACTTCGATATCATAACCATGCAATCGAGTATGGTGACCTTCTTTGTGAACGGTTTCGGATTCGTCATCCAGTTTATTGTCGGGTTCACACTTCTTGCGTTCTACCATCCCTACTTTCTGGGATTCGCCGGTTTTATGGCACAGTTTCTCTTCATCAACTGGATGCTCTTTGGACCAGATGGTGTCAAAGCGGGATCTCCCGAGGCAGATGGTAAATACGAACTTGTCAGTTGGGTCGAAGAAGTCAGCCGCGCGAGAAACATTTTCACATCAGATAACGGTAAAGACTTTTCCAATAACAAGATGAATACCTTGTTTAACAAATGGCTTGAAGTTCGAAACGTCCTTTTTAACTTCCAGTATCGTCAGCACATTGGCCTGCAGATTTTTGGCGTGGTGATGAACATTCTCCTGCTCGGTATCGGTGGATATCTTGTTTTGAACAAAGAACTCTCGGCCGGACAGCTCGTTGCTGCAGCCCTCGTCGTCAACAGTATCATTGCCAGTCTCCCGAATCTTCAAAGCTTCTTTTTCAGCATTTATAACTACTCTACTGCTCTCGATATGGTTGCCCGGTTCTACGACTATCCTCTTGAACCAACACGAACGAACGTCAGCATGCCTCAATCTTTTGATATCTCTTTTGAGAATCTAAAGTTCGAACCAAATTACGATTTCTCATTTGAGTTCAAGGAAGGGTCAAAAAATCTGATTCTCGTCAGAAGCTTTTCTTCCATCGATCGTTTTTACGAAGGCCTGATGGGATTCAGTGATCACACCTCAGGTTCCGTGCGATATGGCGGCAAGCTTATCGATGATCTAGATATCGGACAAATCAGAAATCATATTCAGATTATTGCCCATGATCAGTTTTTTTCAGGATCAATCCTTGAAAACGTCGTCGGTATTGGATCGAAGAAAACTTCTACGCAGACAGAAATCCATCAGATTCTTGAGAGAGTGGGCTTACTTGAAAACATCATGAAACTTCCGGAAGGCCTGAATACTTTGATCCGGCCTAATGGATATCCACTTAGTAAGTCACAGCTCCTTACGATCCAGATCGCTAGGGCTCTTTTCCAAAAGCCAAAAATCCTGCTCGTGACTCCAGACTTCGAGAGAATTTCTACATTTAAGCGAAGGCTCGTCCTCAATGAGCTCCTGGATGGACATAACGACTGGACTCTTCTGTTCTTCACACAGCGCTATTACAAAGGGAACTTTGATCGCAAAGTCATGTTCGAGCGCTCGAGTATGAGAGAGCTTCCAACTGAAGCTGACTTCCTGAAGGAGATTGAAAACTATGGCTGATAAACATCACCACCAGAATGATTCCTCACTTTATTCTGTTGTCACATCTGTATACAAAGAAACCTACGCTCAAAATCCGAAGGACATGCTGGAACTTCATGAGCTTCCTGAGCCTGCGAAACTTTTCACGCGACTCATGATCATCTTCTTCCTGTTCATGGCGATCTTCTTCATTGCCATTCCATGGCAGCAGACCGCAGACGGCTCTGGAAAAGTGATGGCCTATCTTCCGCAAGATCGGGTGCAAAACATTCATGCGACGGTTACCGGAAGAATCAAGCAGTGGTTCGTGAAAGAAGGTACGTTCGTTAAGCAAGGCGATCCCATCATGGAGATCGTCGACATTGACCCTAACTACATGGCACGTCTTGAAGTTGAAAATAACGCCGTTAAAAGCCAGTACGATGCAGCGGTCGCTGTCGCGCGAACAGCAAAATATGATTTCGACCGTCAGACTGATCTTTTTAATAAAGGGATCAGCTCGCGAAAAGACATGGAAATGGCCACCATTACGTTTAAAAATGCCCAGTCTTCCGAAGCCCAGGCCCTTTCGAATTACACTCAATCACAATCAAAAGTGACGAGACAAAAAACTCAGGTCGTCCCAGCTCCGACAGATGGAACGATCGTGAGACTTCTCGTCGGGACGAGTTCTGTTGTTGTGAATCAGGGTGATGTCGTAGCGATCTTCGTTCCACGCAGTGACAATCTTTCAGCGCAAATTTTTATCAGAGGTAATGATCTTCCGCTCGTGTACGAGGGAAGAAAAGTACGTTTGCAGTTTGAAGGATGGCCCGCTATTCAATTTTCAGGATGGCCTTCAGTTGCTGTTGGAACCTTCGGGGGTATCGTCAGTTTCGTCGATCAGACTGCAACACCTGACGGTCTCTTCAGAGTGATCGTCGTTCCTGGTCCAAAAGATAAATGGCCTTCAGCACGTTTCATCAGACAAGGTACCCGCGTGAATGGATGGATTCTTCTGAACACAGTCGCTATGGGCTATGAGCTCTGGAGACAGTTCAACGGATTCCCACCATCCATGGAAGCTGAACCCGGCAAACTTGAGACATCCACAATGGAGATTCCGGAATGAAGTACATTTTTTTTAGTCTCCTCACACTTCCAGCAATCGCGGCCATATCACCAGCCGTTGTTAAAGAAAGTGCACTGAAATATCACCCGACAGTTCTCTCGGCTCTGGAAAATTTACGAGCATCAGAAGAATCTATCACAGGGGCCAGAGGTAGATTTGATGCCAAGGTTGTCTCCAACTACAAGAGACAGACTAAGCACAGCTGGAACACAACTGTGTCCAGGACACAGATTGAAAAACCTTTGCGTCTCGCCAACTCCAAAATCTATGGTGGTACTGAGCAAATCAGCAATCCTGACGGCGCCCTCGCCCCAATCTACAACACAGGAAATCCAGGGACGACCGGTCAGCCAGGAAATTATTCTCTTCTCGGACTCCAGTTATCTCTTTGGAAAAATCTCACTCTTGATCCTGATCGTGCAGCACTTAAGAATGCAAAGTATGATGCCAAAATTGCCCGAGGTGATAAAACCATAACCGAGCTGGACATCGGAAGATTAGGACAACTTGCTTACTGGGAATGGGTCACGGCCCAAAAAGTTAAAAACGCCTACGAAGAACTTCTCAAGAATGGCGAGACGAGAAATGAATATCTCATGGCCCGGAATAAAAGAGGCGATATCGCTGAAATTCTCGTCACTGAGAATGAGCAGTATGTGGCCAGCCGACAAGGATCCTACCAAGCTGCAAAAGAAAGACTTCTTCGTGCAGAATTTGCACTTTCTCTTTTTTTGCGGAATGAAAAGGGAGACCCCATTTTCCCCATTCCACCAGAGAACTACGAAGATTATCCAAGTAAGCTGGCCGTCCTTTTAGAGAATCTCGATATCAACTCCAATATTGATGAACTTATTCAGAAACGTCCGGATATGAAGAATCTTTCTTTGATCGTCGAGAAATCGGATGTGGATCTGGAACTAGCCAAGCAGGATCTGAGACCCCAGGTTGATGTGACGACGGAGTATTTTCAGAGAACTGTAAATCATCCCGGCATACACCGCGATTACCTTATGGTGATGGCGCAAGTGAGTGTCCCCATCGAAAGAAATTTGGGAAATGGTAAAATCGCTGCTGCCCGCGCCCGCAAAATGGTGGCCCAAAAACAACTGAGCTATGGACATCAATCTTATAAATATGAAGTGATGGCACTCAGACAGTCTCTGGCCTTAAGACTGGAGCAAGTCACACAATCAGAAATCGAGTTCACGAAATCAAAAGAGCTAGTCATCTCTGAAACTTATAAATTAAAAACCGGCGGAGGAAATCTCTTTCTGGTTAATGTAAGAGAACAGGCCCAGGCGAGTGCGGAAGCATCTTTTCATGAATCCCGCCTGGCATTCATGGACACATTACTGACCTATCAGGCCCTCATAAGCACTGGCGAATAAAAAGTCAGACAAAAAAAAAGCCCCTCTTCCGAGGGGCTTTTTTTTTCAATTATTTAATTGAGTAACTTAACCAGAAGCCGAACCATGCTGGATCAAGCGGACGCTCATCAATGGGGATGTTCGAGTTCACGAAGTACCCGATGAACGGCATGAAGTTCATTTTAGGAGTGATGTCTTTTGCGTAAGACACCATAAAGTTTGACCACTCGGCCTGGAACTTATGTTTTTCTTTGTTAAAGCTCTTCCAGTGGTTACGGTTTTCAGAATAGTTTTCATACCAGAAAGCGACTTTGTCTGTGTCAGCAATCGCATACTGAATGTAAGGAGCTACGTAAACACGGTAACGACGTGGAGTGTACTGCTCCTCGTATATCCACCAGCGAAGCTGCATGTAAGAACCAAGCTGCCACTTTTTGTTGAAATCGTAAGAGAACTGAGAGAGCTTCTCAGGTTGATAAGTAATATCGTTCTCGCGTGAGCCACGACTCAAAGGAAGACGGAGACCTAGACGAGTCCAAATATTAAATTTCTTATCATCACTTGAGAGGATGACACCTTGAAAACCGATCAATGGGTCTTCGAGATTGAGCATCCCTTTGCCCTTAGCTCCGTGACCTCTGGTTGAACCAGCGTTGATTGTGAAACGCGGGTTAAGCACGAAATCCATCTTTGCGCCGAAATGATACCTGAAAGAAACCTGGTTCCATAAGTTGTTTACGTAAGAAGGATCTTTGACCCCTTTCTCATCCAGAGCTTTTTCATCCCACTGGCCCAAACTTGACCCCTGAGCAGCTCCGAAGTAACCGATCTTCAATCGATCACTGAATCTTTCAAATGATGTTTTGTTAACAATAACATCCGTTTTAGAAACTGTTGCGGCAGGCGCTGCAGGAGTTTCAGCTTTTACTTCTACTTTTTTAGCAGGAGCAGCTGGAACCTTCTTAACAGTTCCGCGAGGAACGCCAGAAGGTCTCTGAGCACGGGTTGGTCGAGTTGATCTTGTTTGTCCCCAGACTACTGAAGAACAAAGAAGCGTAAGAGCTAATAGAAAAGAACTTTTCATACCGGTGTCGCCTTCCTTACAATCATTAAATTTTTAAAACGTGCTTTTAATTCTAAGCAAACTTGACTAGAACTCAAAGGATAATCGATAGTTCTCATGGACTTTATTAAATGACAACTTTTTTATCGTGGTGCAATAGTGACACCGAAGGGACCCATTCATGGCCAGTGAAAAGACTCAGATTCTTACTTCTTTCTTTGATGGCCTTGAAAAAATGGAATCAGAAGACATGATGGAGATGGTGAATAAACATCTCAGTGATGATGAAGTTGAAATCTTTGTACACCACATTGAAAATTTTTACGGCATCTCTGATGATGAAGAACTCGGCATGCTTGCGCAGTTGATGGTCACTGGATATCTCGCGGCCAAGCACGAGAGCGGACAGAAATCTTCACCTCGTCACTAGGCCGTTAAGTCATATTGAATTTGAATCCAGAAGCGTCTGACGGACGCCAACTCCTGAAGGTAAAACCAACAAGTCTCTATTTCTGAAGTGTCCTGGATACGACGGGAAAGGATTTTGAAAATATTTTTCAGGTTGTCGCTGATCATTCCAAATTCAAAAATATTTCCGAACTCTTCCTGCAAAAGTGCATCTTCATCACCGAACACAACGCGGTTGCCCTCATTCTGTACGGAGTATTCCAGACCGGCCTGAATAAACAGATCAGACAGCACATTAAAATTCCTTAATGCCAGCTGCTGGTCACCCAGAGGCCCGAGTTTGACGGTATTTTCATCTTGAACTGAAAGAGTGAAAGCGAGTTGAGTTCCATTTTCTGTCTTTCGTAACCACCAGCTAAAACCCGGGTCAGAAAGGTTACACAGTGTTTCTTCATAAACCGGGAAACGTCGATTGTTCAACTGATCGTGGATAATTTCAGCTTCACATGAACTTTCGACAGAAAAAAATCGGAGTTTTTCACGAACATCTTCCTCACCATCAATTAAACGAAGGCTCGGATAATTGCCGGGTTCAGAGATGATGGTCTGGAAATCTTCACGAATATTTTTTGAAACGAGAGTTCTGATGACAAAAATCGATGGATGCTTCTGTAAATGATAGAGAACTCCGGGGCCATCAGGAAGTTCAGCATAATCGGCTGCTGCCGGATTTGGCTTAAACTCGGGCTGATATGTTTCCTGAAAATGCTTGTACGTTTCAGCGACCAGAAATGAGATCTCATCCATCCGGACGTCCTTAGAGTAAGTACATCATCACCTGAATCAATATAATGACTACCATCGGAGAAGGATCAATCGGAAGATCCTTCGGAAACAGATCACGAACCGGCCGAAGAGAAACATCGGCCGCCTTGTGAATCATGTCTGCCCACTTCTGCTCACGTAAATGAGGAACATAACTCAGAATGATGTCTGCGATGATGACGTAGATATAGAGCTGCAGGAGATAATGAATAATAATCATTATCTTTATTTTGGGCCCTGCGAGCTCTGTTGAAAAGAAATTTATTGCCCGAATTTATAATTGGCGGTGATCGCAGACAGAATAAAAAGAACAAGAGTCGCGAAGTACGCAGGTCTTCCATAGGCAGGAAATCTTTTCGCGATCAAAGCTCCACCGATTCCAACGAGTGCCCAGACGGCAAATTTAATATAAATCCAGAGTGGCCAGCCACCTGTGTGACCGATTCCCAGACGTGCCATGAGCCCCATTCCTCCAACAAGTGTCAAAAGAGTGGCGATTCCTGTGATGATTTTGATCGCGCGCGACTGAACTCCGAAGAAACTGATGCCGAGTCCGCTGATGAGAGCAACAATCGATGCCAGGTGAATCACTTTATAGACGGGGTAAGAGATCATTTTTTTTCCTTTATAGTGCGGCCAGGACTTCTTTAAGAAGTGACCAGAATGTTTCAACAGTTGGGACGAGGACTCTTTCATCAGGTGAGTGTGCGCCCGTAATGGTCGGGCCGAAAGAAACAGCATCGATCGGGCCGATTTTGTCTCTTAAGATTCCACACTCGAGGCCCGCATGGATGGCAGTGATTTTGGGTTTCTTATGAAAAAGTTTTTCGAATTTCTCAGAAACCAGATCAAGGAGTTGATTATCGCGCACGGGTTTCCAGCTTGGATACTCGCCGTTTTTCTTAAAATCCATTCCAAAACCACTCGCGAGTGCCATCACCTGGTTTTCCAGGGCCACACACTCACCGCGATCAAAGAAGCGTAACGATGTTTCAAGATAAAACTGCCCACGCACCATCAGAGAAATGGCCTGATTGTTACTTAAGCTGACCAACGCTCTCCCGCTCGCGAGATCGTAAGCGTGAGCACCGTGTGGAAAAGCGAGCATGAACTGAACTACGGAGTTAACTTGTGTTGTGTCGAGGACACTTTCGCCGTCCGTATCAGTCTGTTCAAGCTTGAAGAAAAAGTTGCGGTCGTTTTCAGGCAAGTAAGATGCCCATCTTGATTTCAGTTCTTCAGCAACTTTCAGAACAACATTCTTGTCCTGAGATTTAATGAGAGCGAAAGCATCGCGCGGGATAATGTTGTGGGCCTTCCCGCCTCTCCATTCGATGATTTCCCGCGAATCCTGAGGAAGAAGATTCATCCATTCCATCAGAAAACGAATAGCGTTTCCTCTTTGCTCGTGAATATCAACGCCTGAGTGGCCACCGAGAAATCCACCGACAGTCATCTTATAGACAGGTCCGTTGATCTTAGAAGGAACCATGCTCACTGAACGTGTCAGTTCATAATCAATCCCGCCGGCACATCCTATATATAGACTGCCCCACTCTTCTGTATCGAGATTGAGCATCTTTTTTCCGTGCAGGAGCTTGGCGTCTACTCCCCACGCTCCTTTCAATCCCGTCTCTTCATCCATCGTGAAAAGAAGCTCAAGAGGCGGATGAGGAATCGTCGCATCTTCCATAAGAGAAAGAGCGGCAGCACAGCCGATGCCGTTATCCGCGCCGAGAGTTGTGCGATCAGCTTTGATCCACTCTCCGTCTCTCATCGTGATAATAGGATCCGTCTGGAAATTTATTTTTCTATCTGGAGTGGCGTCAGTCACCATGTCCATGTGGTTCTGGATGATCACCGTTTCGTGATTTTCATATCCCTTTGAAGCGGGAACAAAAACGATCACGTTGCCGACTTCATCCACAGAAGTTGGATGACCTAGTCTCTTCGCTTCGTTCACAATATATTCGCGAAATTTTTCTTCGTGACGAGAGGGTCTTGGGATCTGGTTGATCGCATGAAAATGGGCCCAGAGGTGATGGGGCTCGGCCGGAAAATGAGAAGGAATTTGCATCTGCCCCTCGAAGATAAGTCTTTAATTTTCAAAGTTTTCTACCTCCGCAGGGGCACTTTGTCAGCACTTCTTGTTGACAGACTGCCCCAAGAATTTTATTTAGTGCACAAATCGATCTTCAAAAGACGGAGGGTTTCTTATGAAACTTAAAGCATTCATCGTTCTGAGTCTTCTCACTGCTTCAACTGCTTTCGCGCAGTTTTTCCCAGGCCGAGTTGATGTCGTCGTTCTTCCAGGTCGCATTGCTGCTCAGGTAGTGAATCCGTTTTTTCAGCCGATCGTTTGTAGTGGACAGGTTTTTGGTCAGATCGCATCTGGTCAGGTCTTCAATACATTCTTCTATGAGCAAGTGCTGCCCATAGGCGCTTACAGATACGCTTATGTGACAACAACTCCCTTCCTTCCTTTCGTAGGCGGATGGGCGAACATTAATTGCCGTTACCTTGGTTGGTTTTAGATAAAAAAAAAGCCCCTCTTTCGAGGGGCTTTTTTTTTGTGCTTAATTCATACCTTTGTCGAGAACGTTGTCGTCGGCCGATCCCACGTAATAATAAACGAACTGATAACCGAGAGCGGAGAGATCATCAGCTGCGTGCGAAGGAGCTTCGTCGCCTTTTTTCATGCTGAAAATCAGAACGTTCTGGCTTTTGTTTGTATGTTTTGCCGCAAACTCAGTCTTGAACTGAGGCCCGTACGTGAGAGTCTCAATGTTCTCGTATTTCACCTGAGCATTAGAGAGATCCACGAAAATAAAATTCATTCTGTCTTCAAGACGCTGTTTAAAGGCTTCCCGTGGGATTTCGTATTTCATTTGCTACCTCGTTCGATGGACTCAA
>CAMCYI010000002.1 GCA_945883845.1 Bacteriovorax stolpii
ATTATCGATCTTAACTACTACCCTGTAGAAGAAGCTCGTTACTCGAACATGAAAAACCGTCCGATCGGGATTGGCGTACAAGGACTCGCAGATGCATTCTTCAAGATGCGTATGCCGTTCGAAGGCGCAGATGCACGTCGCATGAACAGAGAAATCTTCGAGACGATCTATTTCGCAGCTATTTCAGCTTCTGCTGACCTTGCTAAAGAGCATGGTCACTACGAATCATATGAAGGCTCACCGGTCTCTCAGGGGATCCTCCAGCCAGATATGTGGGAAGTAAAAACAACTGATCGTTGGGATTGGACGAGCCTCAGAGCTAAGATCAAGACTTACGGTGTTCGTAACTCTCTCCTGATGGCACCAATGCCGACAGCTTCAACGTCTCAGATCCTCGGTAACAACGAGTGTATCGAGCCCATTACTTCTAACATTTACACTCGTCGAGTTCTCTCAGGAGAATTCGCTGTGGTGAACAAGCATCTCGTCAGAGATCTGATCACGCTTGGACTCTGGAATGAAGAAATGAAAGACCGGATCATCGCTCACAATGGATCGGTTCAGTACATTCCAGAGATCCCAGCTGATATGAAAGAACTCTACAAAACCGTCTGGGAAATTAAGCAAAAATCGATTCTTGAAATGGCCGCTGACCGTGGTGCATTCATCGATCAATCTCAATCTCTCAATATCCACATGGAAGATACAAACTTCGGGAAACTCTCAAGCTTGCACTTCACCGCGTGGAAACTCGGTCTTAAAACAGGGATGTACTACCTCCGTACACGTCCGGCCGTAGACGCGATCAAGTTCACGATCAAAGAAACTGCGAAGAATGCAATGCCGTCGGCGGCAGAGCAGGCAGCAGCGATGATGTGCTCTCTGGATAATCCGGAAGCATGTGTGAGTTGCGGTTCTTAAAGATTTTTAAAATGAGAAGCCCCGGGTGACCGGGGCTTTTTTTTATTCAGATTTTTGAGATTGATTCGTGCTGGCAGGAAGTCGCTGATCTATTGGTGGTTTCACCACCTGGGCAACTCCAAAAACAACAACGGCAAGAAGTAATGCGATCATTTTCATGGATCATTCTTCGGACCACTCGCCAGAAAACTTAACTCAATATTGGAAGTTGTAACCCATGTCGGGACGACGGAGCTCCTGCGAGAGGCCTTCCAGGCGTTCAGGAATGGGCTGGTGAGGCAGAACCGGGAATAGGGTATTGTCCTGCTTCTTCTTGAATTTTAAGAGATTTCCCTCGGGAGAGAAGCTGATTTCGATGTCTTTTTTCCTCATCAGTGCCATGGCGTCCCGAAACTCCATCACGAGCCCCTTAGAATAAATATTCACCACCGGCATGTCGGTATGGATTGAAAGTCCACCCGGCCTCAGAACCCGCATGATCTCGTTCATGAGCTCAAACTTGTACTTTATGTATTTCATCGTGTTCTGAGTGAAGACGATATCAAACTTTTTCTCTTCGTAGGGTATGCGCTGGCCGAAATCGAGATCCTGAAAGACGACATAAGGCAGGTGAACACTCTCCGCTTCGGCTTCTGTGTAGATGCCGAACTTGAGGGCCGTCAAAATGAAGCTTTCCCTGCGATAAAACGTGTGAGTTTTTTCTTTGTTAATGGCATAAAATTCGACGTCAGGAAAAAGTTTTTGTAGCTCAATCAAAACACGTCCGTTGCCGGCACCAATTTCCATCACGCGGGTTTTATAACCCATCAGGCGATTGCGTTCCTGAACGTCGAGAATCAGATCCTCAAGCTTTGTCGGGGAGAGCTTAGCATCGAAGTCGGCCAGTGAGTGAGATCGCTCTTCGTTGTATTGAAGGTCTTTGTACTGATCCCAGTTCATGGAGCGAACGTTCGTTGTTTCTGTTTGAAAAAACATCGAAAGGCACAGGCCTATGATGGAAATGGAAATAAAGAGAAGAATGTTCCGAAGATGCATCCCTTATTCAATCACGGCTTCGTTGAATTGCTCAAGGGTTTCCGGATCATTTTTAAGAGCTTCGCGGGAGAGTTCGAGTATGCGCTCAACCCGAAGGGCAACGTTGTAGGTTGCGTCTCCGACCGGATTGATCACCGATGAGTCTTTGATATGACTTTGCTGTTTGACGAGACCGATCACAACACCTTCTTCGTCGAAGATAGCACCACCTGAATTTCCCTTCGTCGCAGGAGCATAGAAGAACAGAGCATATGGATCATTGCCTTTCACTGGAATTTTCACACCACGGCCCTGACTCAGGTGGATTCCAAGACCCATGCTGTTTCCGATCACAGTAATGATGGCGTTTTCCACTTCGTCTTCTGTTGGTACATAAATCGCTCTGATTTTCACCGATGGCCCATCAGCAAGTTTCTTTTGGTCCTTGCAGAAAATCGGGCATGAAGGCTCAGAGGGTTTTACTTTGATGAGGCAGATGTCATCCGGGTTTTTACAGAAGATCACTTTCTCACAGGCATAAGACTTTCCGGATTTATCATGCACACGGAAGTCATCACACTTAGTGAGATTGACTCTCGTCGGGTCAAGAACGTGCTGATTTGTGAGAACAAGGTTGTGACCGATATGAAAGGCCGTTCCCATACGGAACTCTCCCTGGCCGCGATCTGATGGCTGCATTTTCAAAACCGGTGCGGCCAATTCTTTATAAGTGTTGAACACGTCCTGCTTCACGATTTGAAACGATCCATTCTTTTTCAGGAGACCCAATGCCGTGTAGGTCGTCACGGGCACTTTCATGTCGCCATCTTTTTTCGTCGTTGCTGAGTAGATATCCAGCAGGGGCGTCACTGTCCGGGATGGATTGATTGAAGCGTTCCCACGAGCTATGAGCAGCAGACAAAGAGTAGTGAGGAGAAATGAAATTTTCATGGCGCCTTTATATCGTGGAATGAGATTTTTATGACGATGCGCGTAAATTATTCATAAAACTTCCTTTGACAAGAAGCTGGGGACTTCCTAATATCCATTTAATATCAATACCTTAAAAGGATCCCCATGAAAACTCTTCTGAGTCTTGCACTTCTCATGACTGCTTTGTGTGCTTTCGGAGCTGAAGGGGACATGGGTCTTGGTGCGATGGTGGGAGCTCCGACCGGAGTTTCGGCAAAGTACTGGCTTGATGGAAATAAAGCAGTCGATGCAGGTGCAGGTTTTTTTCCCGGTGGTCATTCTGATTTCACTCTTCATTCTGATTTTCTTCTCCATAGTGAAGGTGCTCTTGTCATGAATGATGTCCATCCACTTGATATTTACTTTGGTCTAGGTGGTCGTTTTAAATTCGCTGATGATATTCAGATTGGTGCGCGTGTACCGGTTGGGCTTGTGTACAAAACAGAAAACATGGGTTCAGATATGTTCGCTGAAGTCGCTCCGGTGATCGATTTCATCTCGCGCGTCGGTGTTGACCTTAACGTTTTAGTCGGAGCGCGTTACTATTTTCGTTAAGAGATTGTAATGAAAATTAATTTCCTTACACATGAAAGTCAAACAATGTCAGAATCTATCAGCTCATAGAGATTATCTATTTCCCCTCCGTACAAAATAGTGCGATAAATGAATTAAGTATTTCAATAAATTTTCATTGGAGGTTTCTATGAAAACTCTTATTTTAACAGCACTCGTTATCGTTTTTGGCGCACAGATTGGATCTGCTTTCGCAGGGACAGAATGTCACCAATGTCACAACACGGATTCAACTCAGATTCGTATTGTTCGTGAATTTAAGTAGTACAAAAGTTAAGGGGCCAAAATGGCCCCTTTTTCTCATTGCTGCTTTATTGGGAATCTATTCGATCTTGATGTTCTCTTTGATTGAAACTTTCTCAGTATAGATTTCAGAAATTCTTATTTCTCCACCGAGATTTTCTTCCACAGCTTCTTTGCCTTTCTTCATGGGATTTACTCTCACTGAATAGTCGGCCTCAAATTTCAAAAGGCCTTTAGGCCCTCTGAGTATTCCATTTCTCATTTCAAGATTCACGACAGGCCTTGTTTCAAAAGTTGCTGCAATTTTATTTTCGGTTTCAATGCGCTTGTAGGAATCAAGATGTCTCAGATCAAGGTTTGCTGGAAAAGTTTTGAAGACCATGGGCTCTATGATTCCCTGAAGATCACAGCCTTCTTTGTACGCGTAAGTCAGCCGAGGCTTCTCTTTCATGAGAAGAACATCCATCCACTTAACCTTGTGCTTTTCACATCCATTGACACGAAAATCACCCAGCTCCTTGGGGAGAGTCTTGTCTCCGCCTGGAATCAGGGGCCGCATGAGGGATTTTATAGTTTTCTTCGCCTCGGCGATTTCCTTCTCCGTGGCCCCGTGGAGTGAGAGAGAAAGGCCCATCAATAAGAAAGATATGAGTTTTAACATAGTGTCTCCTTCTAAAGAGCATAATCAATGAGTGCTTATGTTAACCTAAATTCTATCTAAAGCCCTCTAAGTTGAGGGGCAAAAACGAAGAAATCGGGTATTATGCGTTATGGACGAAAATCTCTTACTACATAAATGCATCCTGATCGTAGATGATGAAAATGATCTACGTGATATCGTCGCGAGTGAATTTGATTTCATGGGCGCGAAAGTATTCCAGGCAGAAAACATCTCCGTTGCTCAGAAGCTCTTTCAGGAAAACGACATTGACCTGATCGTTTCAGATATTCGTATGCCAGGTGGTACAGGCATCGATCTTCTCGATAACCTGAAAAAGAAAAATGTTTCACAACCGCCAGTGATTCTCATTACAGGTTTTGCAGATATCTCTGTGGAAGATGCGTTTGATAAAGGGGCCGAGGCCCTGATGAGCAAGCCTTTCAAGCTAGATGATCTTATCGAGCAGGCCGTGCGATTCACGAGTCCCAAGGCGGATCGTTTTCTGGAAAAAAAAGAGAACCTCGAGCAATTAAATTACGTCTCAGACAAAACGATTGCTGAAGCTATCCTCGCCAATGAATTTCTGGTCGGTCGGGGAGGCGTTTCAGGTTTCTTCGAACTTAAAGGTAAGCGAGTTGATGTAGGCCAGTCTTATCACTTCACATTTACGTTTTCAGACGCTGTCCTGGATGGCTCTGTTATTTGTCGCTGGAAAAAGGTCATCGATGGAAATGACAATATGACAGCACTTGGACTGGAATTTCAGGGTCTCGACGACAGCAGTCTCAAGACCCTCGAAAAAATCTGGGACAAGGTTTCAGTGAGAGCATTCATCCCCGCCCTTCATCAAAAATAAAAATCAGTTTCTCAGCCAGTGACAAGTGTATCCTCCGGGATTTTTCTGGAGGTAGTCCTGATGATATTCTTCAGCAGGATAAAACTTCGTTGCCGGAAGTACCTGAGTGACTATGGGCTTCGGCCACTTCTTAGATGAGTTTGTTCTTTCAATCATTTCTTCTGCAACTCGTTTCTGTTCTGGTGAGTGATAAAAAATCACAGAGCGATACTGCGTGCCTTTATCGTTACCTTGCTGATTGACAGTAGTCGGGTCGTGCATGCGGAAGAAGTATCCGAGGACTTCGGAGTAGCTCAGAACTGCCGGATCGAATTCGATCTCGACACTTTCAGCGTGATTACTTGTTCCGAGTTTTACGATTTCATATTTTGGATTCTCAACTTTTCCACCTGTATATCCGACTACCGTTTTCGATACACCTTTAATTGATCTCAGAATTTCTTCCATACCCCAGAAGCATCCTCCGGCAAGTGTCGCAGTTTCTGTTTTCATCGTTTTCGCCTCCGTTAAAAAACTTATCATCAGTGTCAAGCCGAGCATGATTTTCATCATAAATTCCCTTGGTTACGGGGTCCATAGATTTTCTCTATCAGACATTCGAGATTATCGATTTTTCAAAAATTATGAACAGGGCGATAGTGAATGTAAGACATGAAAGCAAAAATCAAAGGAGCATTCATATGTTAGGTATAGGTAAAAAATTTCCCGACTTCAATTTGAAAGGGGTCGTTTCTACAGACCTTAAAAACGCATTCACTGATATCCATTCTAAATCCTACGAAGGAAAATGGCTTGTGGTCTTTTTCTATCCGAAAGATTTCACTTTTGTTTGTCCTACAGAGATCAAAGGTTTCGGTGATCTCAACAAGGATTTCAAGGATCGTGATACTCAGGTACTGGCCGTGTCAACGGACTCAGAGTTCGTCCATCTGGCATGGAAACAAAATCACAAAGATCTCACCAATCTTCCATTCCCGATGCTCTCGGATATCCGCCGCGATCTTTCAACACAGCTTGGAATTCTTGACGAAGAACTCGTTGCCCAGCGTGCAACTTATGTCGTTGATCCAGGCGGAGTGATCCGTTTTGTATCTGTGAACGACGGAAGTGTTGGACGTAATCCGAAAGAAGTACTGCGTGTGCTGGATGCTCTTCAGACTGATGAGCTCTGTCCATGTAACTGGCAAAAAGGCGAAGACACGATTCATCTTTAAGGAGTTTTTATGAGCATCGAAATTTTAAAGGACCTGGTGAAAGATTATGGAAAAGATATTCGCATTAATCTCGAGTCTGTTCTTTCCTCCGAAGGCGCTCCTGGTCTTAGTCAGACCCAGATTTACGGAACCTTCCTCGCATCGGCCTATGCGACCAAAAACGAGAAACTTAAGAGTCTCGCAGAGGAAATCGTGAAGGGCCATATCACTTCGGAAGAAATCGAAGGAGTGAAGGCCGCTGCGACAATCATGGCGATGAATAACGTTTATTACCGCTACCTGCACCTTCTCGAAGGGCAGGATGATCTGAAAAAATTACCTGCAAAACTGCGGATGACCGTTATTGGTAAGCCGGGGATTGAGAAGATTAATTTCGAGCTCTACTCCCTGGCCATCTCGGCCGTCGAAGGGTGCGGCATGTGTATCAATGCCCATGTCCATGAAATTCAAAAGGCCGGTGTTGAGAATGTCGGTATTCAGTCTGCCATCCGTATTGCCTCTGTGGCGAATGCCGCAGGCCAGGCGCTCCTGATCGGTTAATCATTATGTGGGGGAGGGAGTAACAACTTTCCCCCCTTGTAATTTCCGCCCTTGTTTTTTGATATTTTCCAATCGCACCCGGAATTTTGGTAATAATAGAGCAAAGTAATTACCATCAATAAAGGGTCGTCATGAAAAAGCTTATTCTCCTTGCTGGAGCACTTTCACTTTCCATGAGTGCCTTCGCTGCTGATCTCACCATCAATGCAGGTGAGTTTGGAATCGGCAAGTTTCATAGAAAAGACAATAAGGTGAATGCTTACGACAAAAATAATGCCTGGACTCCGTTTATTCTTCCGGAAGGAGTTTCAACGAAAGAAGCTTACGTAATGAAAACGGATGAGGATTCGTACACCATCCTCTTCACGAACCTCGAAGAACTTCTGGTGAAAATGGTTGAGCTCTCTACGACGACTGGTAAAAAAATTGGTGTACTCAATCTGAATGCCCACGGTCTTCCGGGTGGCATGTGGTTCCCGAAAGACGCGAAGACACGTGATTCTGCTGAGTGCAAGAGCTGGCGAGATGCCGCTTCTAACTCAGACGATGATAACTACAACCAATATTATTCAGCTATCGGCAAAGAAGATATCGATCAGATGAACCAGCTCTCGATGAGTGCTCGCATTCCTTCTTATAACTGCCTCACTGGCCTTAATGAGTGGACAGCGATCGTGGCAAAAGTGCCGGCCATCAAAGCAAAACTTGCTTCAGATGCTCAGGTCCACATGCTCTCTTGTGTCGTTGGTAAAGGGACTCTTGGCAACTCATACACCGTAGGCCTTGCTAAACTTCTTTTCCCGAAACCTGAGAAACAACAGGTTCAGACTTCAGTTAAATTTGGTCTGGGTGATTGGTCAATGGGCGAAGGCATGGGATTCTGGGACTTTGAAAGTGATGAACAGCTTGAGCGCGATAATGCGGGATACCCTGTGAACCGTCGTGATTCAGATATCGCCCAGACCGGGGACATCCGTGTGGCCCAGGCCACTCTCGGAGTTATGAAGTCTGGTATGATCAAAGATGTGAACTTCATGTTGCTCACACCGGACTCAAGAGTTGTGGCCATCGCTGCCCCTGTTAAAGCAAAAGCAAAACGTGCGAAAGGTGCTGAAGCCGCGATCCCACTTCCGAAATCTATCCGTGTTCCGGGGACGAATGTTTACCTCAACCTGAAATAAATTTTTCCGCAAGGGCCCGGAGGGAAACTTCCGGGCCCTTTTTTTTTGCCCACCTTCGATACTTCGTTGTTATAATTTTCATATGAATGCCACAAAGGGCCCTGAGGGCTTTGATACTTTTTATCGAGAGATGTACGGAGAGCGTTGGGATCGCTTGAAGCTGGCGTTGCTCGCTCCAAAGAAACATGTGGCCGTTAAAAATCCATTTTCTAAATTCAGAATGCCTGAGCATCCGCTGACTGTGCAGGGACTATCTCTTGAACACGAAGTTGGTGAGAATTTTCCCCAGCCTGAAAAAACTGAAGAAGGTTATACCAATTATTATCTGATGGATGCGGCTTCACTTCTTCCTGTTGAAGCTCTCGATCTTCATCCTGGCGAGAGAGTTGTGGATCTATGTGCTGCTCCCGGCGGAAAAAGCCTGATGTGTGCGCTGAAACTACAGAACAAAGGTCTCCTTGTTTCTAACGATCGCTCGGCCGCCAGGCGTGCGCGAATTCACAAAATTTTCGACGAGTACCTGCCGAAGTCTGAGCAGATGAATCACAAGGTCACAGGACACGATGCCAGTAAATGGTGTCTCTATGAGAAGAGCATCTATGATAAAGTGCTCCTGGATGCTCCTTGCTCCTCTGAGCGGCACGTTCTCGAAGACTCGAAGGAACTTAATCAGTGGGCCCCGGGAAGAACCAAGGCAATAGCCTTCACTCAGTTTGCCATGCTCGCAAGTGCGCTCGATATTGTGAAAGTAGGCGGGACAGTCGTTTATTCAACATGTGCTTTGTCGAAACTCGAAAACGATGGAATTATCGCCAAGCTCTTTCAGAAAAGATCCGGAAAGTTTGAACTCATTCGTCCGGAGTTTGCCTTCGGTGAACCAACGGAGCATGGATGGCAGGTGCTGCCGGATGTGACGGGGTGGGGACCATTTTATCTGGCGGTTGTGAAGAGAACGAAGTGATCAGTGTTTTACTTTTTTAAGGAAGCCTAAGTACTGCGCTTCATGAATGACTTTCCCATCAATTAGTACATATCCTTTCGGATTACCTTTCCAGTCAAAAAAATCGATGCGTCCATGTTGCTGAGAGAGATTCTGCTCAAAAGTTATTTTCTGTTTGCCCTTATCTTCCCACATACCTTCGGCAGTGTAGTTCCTGACCGGCCATTCTGATCCGTCTTTATTACGTACGGTGAGATTGAGTTTGATTTCAGGATTCAATGTATCTTCGAGGATCCATTGCTTAGAAGGAAGTTTGTAAATGCGATAGAGATGACGGTTACGGAACTCAAAGTCCATCGTTGCTTCCGTGGTTTCAACAGAGATGCGCTTGAGTTCATGATCAATGGTCACAAACCGGTAGTTGAAACTTTCAGAAAGCATTCTATTTTTCGTGTCGAAAACTTTTACTCTTTGCTCATCGTAATGATATTCCGCGGCCAGAACCGGGTAGGAGAGCACTATGAGGAAAAGTATAAAAGTTTTCATGTTTTCATTCTATCATGGTAAATTTTTGAATATGACGGATATCTTTTCCAGAGAGCCTCTTGTTTTGTCGAAAGCAGAGTTTCCTGATCGATTATTAACTCCATGGCTCGAGATTGCCAGTACGACACTCCCGGGAGTTCACCCGGGTCGGTTAGTTGAATGGTCTCAGGCGCGTTGTGCACTGGAGGTCCTTTTTGATTCCCTTGAACTTCCGACACCCCGTGGAAAATCTTTTATCGGTCACCAGAAAATTTTGGGTATTCCTGACTGGTTTTTCTCACTTTCACATACCAAAGAATATGCCGGGGCCTGGGCCATTCCGCAAAAGCTGGCACTGGGTATGGGGTTTGATATTGAGTTGAAAACCCGTGAAATTTCGGAAGAAATTTTCAAGCGTATGCATCACCCGGACGATTTTAATATGGGTCTTGTGAGTCACTGGGCCGTGAAGGAAGCTGTTTACAAATCACTTCCGGTAGAGATTCAGGAGAAGGTGTGGCTTAATAGTATCAAGGTAAAGCGGGGCACCTTCGAGATCAGAGGTTTTCCTGTTCGCGGAGAATGGAAAATCTTCCCTCACGATAAGCTGATCGTCGCCTGCGCTGCCCGTTTAGCGTAAATTTTCGATATAAATTCTGAGAGCAGTGATCTGATCAGCTGACAGTGCAGGTTTGTCTTTTGGCATCCTGCCGGAGACGACGGCGAGATACAGTTTACTTTCATCCGGTTTTCCCGGAACAATCCAGCGGGCGAGACGTTCAGGATCATTAAATGTTTTTGAGTGACAGGCCATGCACTGTTCAGCAAATATTTTTACTTTGATCTGATAGTTCGTCACGTGCTCTCTGATGATATCAACCTGAGCAACTGGCAGAGCAGGCTTATCCTTCGGCATTCTTCCTTCATGGACAGACCTCACGATTTTACTGGCCTCGGTGCCCGGGCCTGACAACCAACGATCCATTCGAATCGGATCAGCTAGAGTCTTTGAGTGACATGCAATACACTGGTTATCCATGATCTCCTGAAACGTTTTGAGTTCAGGAAGAGGTTCTGTTGGCTCAGTAGGTTCCGATGGCCCTGGCGTCGTATCAGGATCAATAACAACTGGCCGAACTCCTTTTGTACTGCTCTTAAAATGCAGCCCCGTCGTCCGAAACTTCGGTAAGCAAGAGGTGACAGAGATAATAAGAACTAAAGTCATCAGGTTCTTCATAGGGCGTGTTTACCACAGTTCAGAGTACTTATGTATTGGTCCTGTAAATGTCTCACATAGGGAAAGTTCTATCGTTTCCCTTATGCTCCGGAATATTCTAAAATAATAGCATGGGCCCACGCCGTTACGTCATCTGTGACATTGAAGCGACCGGACTGGATGAAGAGAAGGAGATCATAGAGATCGCTCTCATCACCTGGGAAGATGGAAAGATACTCGATGTCTTTGAAACTCTGATCAATCCTTTAAGAAATGTTTCGCCTTTCATCCAGAACTTCACCGGAGTTTCTGCCCGTGAACTTGATAATGCTCCCAAGTTTTATGAGGTTGCCGATGCCATCCGCTCCCGCCTCGAAGGGTCTATCTTTGTTTCACACAATACTGATTTTGACCTGGGTCTCCTGCGCCGGAAGTTTACCGAGATGGGGCAACCCATTCAATTAAAGAGCTTCTGCACACTTAAAGTCGCTCACCATGAAATCCCAGGTCTCCGAAGCTATACCCTCGATGCCCTTTGTTCGTTTTTTCATATCAAGATCAAGAATCGTCATCGGGCTATCGGTGATGCCCAGGCCACCCTGAAATTATTTCAGGAACTCCTGAATCTGCGCCTCAAAGTGACCCACGCACCGATGTATCTTCCCCAACATGAAAAAATTCTTGAGAAAATTCCGGCACGTCCGGGGCTCCTCACATTTAAAAATACTGATGGCAAAGTGATCAGGATGGAGAGTTCCTTCCAGATGGCGAAATCTGCCCGGGAAATCATGAAGGTGATGCCCGACAAGAAGCGCTTCCTCGAAGCGACTGAATATATCGAAGCAGATGTTACGGGGATTGCTCTGATCGCAGAATTTAAAAAACTTCTTCATTTTCCTTTGAAAATAAACTGGATGATTAATCTGCAGCAATTGAATACAGGCGAGAAAAGTTTCCGCACTCGTCCGTTTAAGAAATATGCTCCAGGTCTCTGGTACTTTGAAGACTATCATGATGCCCGCAGGACATTGCGCGAGCTGAATGGCAAGCTCATCGATCAGGTTTATCTTTACCGTGAAGGTGGAAAATCAAAAGAAGAAATTCTTCGTCATAATCAGAAAGTGGAAATGATGGCGCGTGATGCCCGCTTTCCATCAGAGAACCTTGTTCTTGTAGGAGAAGGCCGCACAATTGATGAGCGCTCATTTGTCCTGATCCGCCAGGGCCATGTCCTGGGTTATGGATTCACCCGTGCCAGCTCTGAAGAGATCTATGCGGCCCCTGAGAAGTACATTACGCAGAGATTCTTTAATCATCTCAATATGGACCTCGCGGCACGACGCTATCTGCAGGAATTAAAGCACGTACGCTCAAAGAACGAGGGCTGGCGGAGTCTGGCGGAAGTCTCCTGACTGTGCTAACTTGTCTCCATGAATCCAAAGAATTTAAAATCTACAAAGTCGTTTAAAGGTTTTCCCTGTACCCACCGTCAGTGGAAAGCCGAGTCCCACTGCCGTTTTGTTCACGGCTATTCACGTGAATTTCATTTTGAATTCGAAGCAAGTGAACTCACTCAGGAAGGATGGGTTGTTGATTTCGGTGGTCTTAAAGAGATCAAGGAATGGCTGAACCAGACTTTTGATCATACTTTTCTTGTGTCTCAGGATGACCCTTATCTCGAGCAGTTTAAAAAGATGGATAAGGACGGCATTATTCAGCTCAGAGTGCTGCCAAATCCGGGAATGGAGGGTACGGCGATGTATGTTTATCAGGAAGCTTCAAAGATCCTGAGAAAGCTTTATGGCAATCGTGCTTGGATCAGCCTTGTTAAAGTCAGTGAAAACGAAAACAACTCAGCGATATTTACATCAGACAAAATATGACCAGTCGATTTTCAAGTGAGCTTCCTGTCCGCCCGGACGACATCGATCAGTTCCAACACGTTCATAACTCACGCTATCTGGATTACATTCAGGCCGCCCGTTATCACCAGATGGTGAACTGCTACAAAATGAGCATGAAAGAATTCATGGACCGCGGATTTGGTTTTGTAGTGAAGAAGGCGACACTTAATTTCAAGCGTGCCCTCGTGATGGGTGATGAAATGATCGTTCATACTCAGGTCCGGGAAATTTCTCATACTGATATCATTATCGATGTAGAGATATTTCATAAGGCGAAGAACAAGCTCGTATTGGATGCCGAAATGATTTACACCATGATCAACCTTGAAACGGGCTGGTCAGAAAAAATTCCTGACGACGTCAGAGAAAAGTACCTCGTTTAATGAATACCTTCTGGGCCCAGTTTCCTCAGGGTGATTGCATGCCAAGGTGCGGCTGTGAGATCCTGGGCAGTGGTCTCATTATGCAGCCGCTGGGATTCTGGAGTTCACTGGCCTATGGTATCTGCGGGATCATTCTATATCGCCGGATTCAACAGCATTCATTGAAGCTTAAAATCTTTGTCGGATTACTTTTTTACCTTTGTGTATCGAGCATGTTTGCTCATGCGAGTTATCTCAAGATTGCTCTCGCCATGGATTTTTCTTCCATCATCGTCCTGATCAGCTTTTTCCCTGCCTACAGTTTCCTTGTCCTGTTGAAACGGACTCCTGGCCAGATTATTTTCTGGCTGAGTGCCTACGTTATGAGTCTTGTGGCCATTTTATATTTTATTTCCGGATGGCCGCGGATCACAATCTGTCTTCTGATTTTTCTTTTTGCTCTTGGTGATCTGTTCAGGGAAAGAAGAAATCAGCTTCTGGGACCGAGGTCACGTTCGTTCTGGCTGTTTCTGTCTATCATGTTCCTGTCGTTCTGCGCGTTCGTCGTGGATACGACTCATTACATCTGTCACCCGACCGGCTGGATTCATGGGCATGAGTTCTGGCATTGTGGGACGGCCCTTGGCACTTACTACTTCGGCAGGTGGCGCTTCCATCTGGAAAGAAATCCGAGAAGCTCGGCGTCCTGAGTTTCCGGCACGTAGAATTTCGTGTTGAGTTCAAGGAACGCCTTACTCTCTGTCTCACTCAATTTAATTTTTTTGATCCACTCTTCAAAGAAGAGCTGTCCTTCCGGATGGTAAAAGTAAAGTGCGGCCTTCAGGCATTTGAGGAGATGAACGGCATAGGCATTCATGTCACTTATCAGGTAATCAAGTTCACCTGAAAATTTTGGTTGAGTCATGTGAATTTCAAAATGCTTTTCCCGCATACAAAAATCCATCAGAGCGTAGAAGCCGAGTTGCCCTTCGTGAGATTCAGGGTGATGGAAAAAATGATCAGCGTGAATCAGGTCGTGCATGGTGAAACTGAGGGCATCCCGTTCACCCAGGATATAGCTGCTTGTTCTTTCCGGATTGATGAGAACACTTACACATCGACGCCCGTTCATCTGCTGATCCAAAACTTCCTGAGAGTCTGGAATACGAAACATGAGAGTGAGATCGTAATCACCCTTGGACCACAGGAGAAGTGATCGGTTCACTGTCTCTGGTGTGGATTTCAAGGCGAAGTTGTTGAGAAGGTCGCCAAGATTTTCAACTTTCTCAAGACGTTTCTCAATATTTTTTTCAAACGTCAGTCCGAACTCTTTCAGTTTTGTGAGTGGAACATTAAGCGAATGCTGAAGATTGAGTGAAGGTCTGCGGGCACCGAGCCATCCACCGGGATAACGATGGGATAGAAGTGTCAAAATATAGACAGAAGTAAGAGTGGCCGCGGAGAGTTCGGTAGCCTTGAAGCTGGCCAAATATAGTGCCATTTTGGCCTCAATGAGCGGAGCCTCTGACTCAAGCTGGTTCTCTGACACCAGTTTCTTTTTAAAGCGGCCTGATCTTGAGGATTTTCTATCGCGTATATTGGCATTCATCTTGTATGATAGTTTGTAACAGCACCGCTTAGAGGTGACAAGGTACCAAGGAGTAAGAGATGAACTACTACAGTCTTGAGCAAGTTTGGAAAACAGCTGGTCGTAAAAATGAACTGAAAGTTCGCTTCAATGATTGGGGCCACCAGATTAAGTACTTTGTGATCATGGGTGAGACTGAAGACGGGAAACGTTTTGTCGGAAAGCTTGATTCAGGTGAGAAGATGTCTTTCTCCCGCAAGTCTCGTGGCTGGTCTTTGTACCATCACGATGCTGAGTTCACAGCGAAGGCCGTCTAAGTTTTTTTTCTGACGTACACAACTTTGTCTACCTCTGCGATGAGGACCCCTTCCTCGTCGCGGATTTCTACCAGAAAACTCTTATCCATTTTTGTATTCTCTTCGACGTAACTTTTAATTCCATCAATATCTTCCTGAGTGAGCCTGAAATGCGCCTTCACTTTTCCACGACCGGGTTTTTTAAACCGGATCGCAGCGGCCTTATCCCACACGATGTAACCAGGGCCGAGATTTTTAATCAACATGAGCATATACCAGGGATCGGTCATCGAATAAAGTGAGCCACCGAACTGAGTGCCCAGATAGTTCTTGTTATAAAACGTGAGCTTCATCTCCACATCGCAACTTCTGAAATCTTTGGTCATGTTTTTCATCCGCACACCGGCACCGATGTAAGGACCGTAGAAGTTGATAAGCCGGTCCAGGAATCTCTGGCGAACCCAGAAGATAAACACCCTCATGTTTTTCTCTGCATCTGATCATCACGAAGGATGGTGACGTGGGACTCAGCATGAGCAAGGAGTTCGCCTTCCGGAGTTCGTATTTCTCCGCGCATGAAGACAAAGGTTTTAGTTGTCTGAAGTACGAAGGCCTCGACCGTACAGAACTGCATTTTTTCTGTGAATGCTTTGAGGAAAGTCATATTGAGGGAGAGAGTGAGACAGGTTCGCCCTGTCGTCACATAGGACAACGGACCGAAAACATCATCGAGCCCTGCCGCCAAAAATCCACCCTGGAAAGTTCCAACCGGATTGGTGAATCGCTGTTGAAAAGGAAGCTTCGCTTTCATGGAAACACCGGGCTTTACTTCGAGATAATGGAGACCGAGTTCAAGCATGGAGGGAGGAGGCAAGGACACTTCCATGCCGGCGGAATTGATACCTGCCCGGAATTTTGCAAGGCCCTTAAGCCACTCTTCGTGAACACTCATGTTATTCCTTAATGCTTTTGAGATAAGAAGCGAGATTTGACTTCACCAGGGATGGGTCATCATTCAAGCGAGCGAGCTGGATACTTCCCTGAATCAGGGCCATTGTTCCCATGACAGCTTCGCTCAAAGTGACTTTGAGTTTTTCTTTTTTTCTGATTTCCTTGAAGCAATCTGTCAGCCAGTCTTTTTGGAGCTGATGAAGTTTGAGGATTTCTATTTTTAATTCAGGTTCTACCAGATGCCATTCAAGTGAGAGAGCTCCGACAGGGCAGACTCTTTGCTGCTCGCAGATCCAGCGCGTGAGTTCTTTCGTATAGAGCGTGATTTGTTTTTCTGGTGAAGCGGCTTCGTGGGATTTTATCCAGGTAATAAAGGATGTCTGGTAAAAGCGGTAGAGTTCAATGGCAAGGGCGAGCTTGGAGGGGTAGTGGTGGAAGAGACTCGCTTTTTTAAGGTTAAGTTTCGCTGCCAGTTCCTGAAGGCTCATACCATTGAGACCGCGGTCTAGGACCATGCGACTAGCTTCATGCAGAATTTGTTCTTTCATCGTGCTGGACATTTAAAAAAAAACCCCTTAGGATGGATTGTAGCCTACCGACCGGTCGGTCGTCAACCACAAGAGGATCTTTATGAGTTTTTCACGTAAAGTCGCAATCATCAACGGTTCCCGCACTCCCTTTGTTAAGTCGATGACAACTTATCAGGGCGCCTCAAATCAGGATCTCCTGACGACGGCCCTGAATGATCTTGTCGCGAAGACCAAATCAGAAGGTAAATTAATCGGGGATGTGATTGCCGGTACCGTGATGAACCATCCTTTCGACTGGAATCTGACCCGTGAAGTTGTCCTTGGATCAAAACTCGATCCCAATACTCCGGGGATGAATATCCAGAGAGCATGCGGAACTGGACTTGAAGCCGCGAATCTTATTGCACTTAAAATTGCGACAGGACAAATTGAATCAGGGATTGCAGGAGGAAGTGATACAAACTCAGATATTCCTCTTATCGGTCAGAGAAAACTCACACACTGGTTGGTTAAACTCCAGAATGCAAAATCTCTTCCTGAAAAGCTCGCGGTTATCGCTCAGTTTAGGCCTTCTCTGATTATGCCCCAGTTGCCGGTCGTAAAAGAGCCTCGCACTGGTCACTCGATGGGCGAGCATTGTGAACAGATGGTCAAAGAATGGAAAATTTCCCGTGAAGATCAGGATCGTCTTGCTTATGAATCACACCAGAATGCTGCCCGGGCACATGAACAGGGTTTTCATAATGATCTGATTGCAGAATTTAAAGGTCTTAAGAAAGATACGATTACACGTAAAGAAACATCCCTGGAAAAACTTGCGAAACTTAAGCCTGCTTTCGATACGACCGGAACGGGAACTCTTACTGCAGGTAATTCTACACCACTAACAGATGGTGCCTCTGTTGTTTTATTAGGATCAGAAGATTGGGCTAAAGAGAACAAGCTCGAAGCACTTGCTTATTTTGTGGATGCTGAAACTGCTGCGGTTGACTTCGTCCATGGTGCAGGACTCTTAATGGGCCCGACGCTCGCTGTTTCACGTCTCTTGGAAAGAAATAATCTCACTCTTCAAGATTTTGATTTTTATGAAATCCACGAAGCCTTTGCCGGACAAGTTCTGTGCACACTGAAGGCCTGGGAAGATCCTGCTTACTGCAAGAAAGTTCTTAACCGGGACAAAGCGATGGGATCTATTGATCGCTCGAAGATGAACGTCAAAGGGGGAAGCCTCGCCGTCGGACACCCCTTTGCAGCGACGGGTGGGAGAATTGTTGCGGCCGCTGGAAAAATCCTGAAAGAGAAAGGAAAAGGTCGACTTTTGATCAGCGTTTGTACAGCCGGTGGTATGGGAGTCGCTGCCATCATCGAAAGGTAAACTATGCACATGCTTCTACGAACACTCTGGATTTTCTTCCGTCGTCGATGGTTGAAAAAGAGTGCTCTCTATGAAACCACCAAAATTTCCATGCGGGTTCTTCCGATGGACCTTGATCTTCTCATGCACGTGAATAACGGCATGTATTTTTCGTACATGGATTTTGGCCGCTGGAATATGATTTTTTCTAACGGCATTTACAGCTTTTCACGCTCCCGCGGTTGGTATTCTGTTGTTGCTGGAGAAACGATTCGCTTCAAGCGCTCTCTAAAGCTCTGGGATAAGTTTACGATCGAGACCCGGGTTCAGGGTAACGATGATAAATATTTCTACATCTCACAGAACTTTATGTGCCGTGGTGAACTCATGGCATCAGGGCTTGTTAAGGTGCGCTTTCTCAAAGAAAGTGGCGGAACCGTTCCGGCCACTCTGGTTGTACGGGAATTTGGTGAAGAGCCAAGGATACCGGGGAAAATTGCTTCTGACTGGCAGAATTTTGATCTTGTTCATCTTCCCTGAATTTCCCGGGGGTCTCATCAGCTGAAAAATTCCCGCGCAACTTTATAGGTGTTGAGGTGTGCTTCTATCGTAAGAGCGATGGGTTTTGCATACCCACCACCCAGGGCCATGGCCATCGGGACCTGTAGGTATTTTTGAAACTCAAACACCATCCGGTCTCGTTCCACAATGCCTTCGAAACTGAGATCGAACGTTCCCAATTTGTCTTCTTTCAGAACGTCGACGCCGGCCTGGTAAAAGATAATGTCCGGGTTGAGATAGCGCAACGGAGAGAGGGCCGAACTCAGGGCCCGGAGATATTCCTCATCATCAATGTGCTCAGGTAAAGGAACGTCGAGATGAGAGGGAACTTTTCTGAAGGGATAATTTCTTTCTCCATGAAGGCTCAGAATAAAAACGTCATCCCGCGTGCCAAGGATCGAACTGTTTCCATTGCCCTGATGGACGTCGAGATCAATGATCAGGATTTTGGAAACTCGTTTTTCATTCAGGATTTTCAGGGCACTGACAGCAAAATCATTGAAGACGCAGAAACCTTCTCCGCGATCAGCATGTGCATGGTGAGTGCCACCTGAAAGAGTGGCAGAAAACCCATCTCTCAGGGCATTTTCTGTGGCGGAAATAAAACCGTTTACTGCACCGAGGGAGCGTGAAAATAACTGCGGACTCCATGTCAGACCGATCGGTCTCAGTTCTTTTTCCGGAAGAGTGCCATTTTTTATTCCGTAAAAGTATTTCTCCGAGTGAGCAAGGAGAATATCTTTTTCTGAAGCTTCCACTGCTGGGATGATCTGCTCATCCGAAAGAATTTTCTCAGCGACGAGTGCCTCTCGGACCAGTCTGTATTTTTCGATGGGAAACCGATGTCCCTCTGGCAAGGGAACTTCGAAGTGGTCTGTGCTGAAAAACTTTAGCTCGTGCCATTTTCTCATGGGTGAAGTATAGTCCACTGGCATGCGCTCCATAAAGATCAAATACCAAAATCTCATCACGCAACGACAACTCGGCGATAAACTCTATGTCATGGAAACTATCCGTGACCTTGATGAGGCCATCGACCAGGTTTGTGCTGCTCTCACGACGGAAGAATCAAAAGACCCTTTCGCTGAAGACCTTTGCCCGTACTTCGGGATCCTGTGGCCTGCGGCCGAAGGTCTTGCTCAATTTCTCAGCAATAATCCGGCCCTCATCAAAGGCAAGAATATTCTCGAGCTAGGCTCCGGTCTGGGATTTCCCTCCCTTGTGGCCTCTCATCTTGGTGGAAAAGTCCTGACGACGGATTATCATCCGGACGCCGAAGAATACTTCCTGCGCAATTGTCGGCACTCCCAGGTGGTGGCCGAGTATCAACGCCTCAACTGGCGCGAGAGCAGGGAGGATATCGGACAGTTTGATATCGTGATGGGGTCTGATGTTCTGTATGAGAGTAAGCATCCGAGTGAAGTGGTGGAAGGTCTGGTCAGATTTGTGAAACCTGGCGGAAAAATTCTTTTGAGTGATCCTGGTAGGGCCTACTTACAGACTTTTGTGAAGAGCATGCATGAGCAGGGCTATAGGGAAGATCTGACTGGTGAGAGAGTTATGGAGAAGGAAGTCTTTATCTTGTTATTCGAGAGGATTAATTAAGATATTGAGCGATGTAGTAAAGTCCAAAGGCCATCGTCATCACGGTAAATTTCAAGATCATCTCTCCTCCTAAGAAAGTAATCGTGGGCGTACCTTTAGACTAAAGCATTATGGCGCAGAATCAAAGCGGTAAAATGTTCCGACCTTTCTGGTCGGAACACTCGGGAAAATAACTTTTAGTACTTCACACCACAACCATAAGATTGAGTCGCCGGCTGAGTTACTTTCTTTCCTGCCATGATGTCAGTTAAAGCAGCAACGACATAATTCTTGGCCGAGGCCACGGAATCAACACTCGTGTCTGGTGTAGAGTCGATGGCACCTTGATAAGCGAGCTTTCCATCTTTATCTACGACAAACATGTGAGGAGTCGTCATGGCACCATAGAGCTTGCCCACGGCCCCATCCGGATCAAGGAGAACGTCAGTGGCCGAAGATTTTTTGCTGGTCTTCTCTTCAAGAGCAGCTTTCTGATCAACGTAACCCTGTTTGCCCTCAGCTGAAGAAATAATCGAAAGCCAGATGACATTCTGGCCTGTGTATTTTTTCTGAAGGGATTGCATGTTTCCAGAATCGTAATGTTTTTTCACGAAAGGGCAGCCATGGTTAGTCCATTCCAGAACAACGATTTTACCTTTAAAGCTCGAGAGACTGAGTTCTTTGCCCGAAGCTCCTTTAAGTTTGAAATCCGGGGCAGGCTCTCCACTGGTTAATGCAGAAGCCGAGAGACTGAATAAAAATGTGAATATGAGAGTCAGATTTTTCATGAAACGCTCCTTGTTTTCCGCAATAGTATCATCTTTCCCTCTCACATTGTCTAAGTGACGGAGTGAGTCTTTAGCTTTTTTCAGAGGCAAAGTTGGTCGTTTTTTGTTATATTCTCACGATCTTTTACCTTTAGTCGGGAGCATCACCGTGGGTCGTAAATGGAATAACATTAAGATGAAGAAAGCCGCTCAGGATAAGTTGCGGTCTCAGAGTTATACAAAAATCCTGAAAGAAATCCTCATGGCCGTTAAAAATGCAGGCCATGCTGAAGTGGATGCTAACTTTGCGCTGAAAATTGCTCTCCAAAAAGCAAAAGTGAATAACGTTCCACGTGACAATATCGAAAAAGCAATCAAGAAAGGCCTTGGGCAGGATGGCGCTGTTGTCGAAGAAATTAACTATGAAGGTTATGGTGAAGGCGGTGTGGCCCTCTTCACAGAAGTCGCAACCGATAATCCGACCCGCACAGTAAGTAACATCCGTTCTTACTTCAATAAATGGGGAGGTTCTCTGGGAACACCTGGATGCCTTCAGTTTGTGTTTGAGCACAAGTCAATTTTTACGATCAAGGAAGACAATCTTAAAGGTTTATCAACTGACGATCTTATGATGGAGCTCATTGATTTCAATATAGATGATGTTGAAGCCGAAGACGGATTTGTGACAGTGAAGGCACCCACGGATGCATATCACGACGTGTACAAAAAACTTGATGCGCTTAAGATTCCGATTGAAGACTCTGGTCTTGAACGTCTACCCTTGAATACCAAAGAAGTGACTAAAGAAACTTACGATAAACTCCAGAAACTTATCGACGCTTTGGAATCAGACGACGACGTCACCAAGGTTTACCATAACATCGAATGGAACGAGGCTTTCTCCGATTGAAACACTTGTTGAGTTAGTTTATATTACACATTTTTATCGGTCTTCTTGCTAAGATAGAAGGTGTGAATAGTTTCATCAAGACTGCCTCGATACTCCTTGTCAGTTCGAAGACAACCCATCGGTCCGGGTTAAGGAAAATCCTTTGTGATCTTGGTGCTGATAATCATGCCATCGAAGTGGCATCGGACTTCGAACAATCCAAAGAACGCCTCAGCAAATCGCCGGTCAACATTGTGATCGCAGATGACGACATCTCTGAAACAAAAACTGGACCGGATTTGATTCCGTTACACGAAAAAAATCTGCCATCATCCAGAAAAAGATTATTTATTCTCATGACCGGTGAATTGACCCCCTTCCTCGAAGCAAGTTTTGCCATGAAAGGTGGAGACCTCATCGTCAAGAAACCTTTCACCAATGCAGCTTTTACAGCAGCAATAGAAACTGCCCTCAATCAAAAAGCGTCCATGTCTCCGGAAGAAGAAATCTCATTGGATCTCAGCGATGCTCTTCGCACAGAAAATATTTCGGAGGCCAATAATATCCTAGGCCGCTTTAAAAATTTCAATTCAGCTGCAGCACTTTTTAGCAAAGGCCAGATTCTCGAATCGGAGAAATCATATGACCAGGCCTTTGATGCTTACATTCTTGGGCTCTCGAAAGCTTTTGATTTTCGAACACTCGTGGGCGCCGTTAATGCCGGAAGCTCGTCAAGGCGGTTTGGTGAGATGGGAGAGATTGTTGAGAAATGGATCCGCAAATTTCCTCTCTATGATAAGTCAGTGCCGGATATGACCAGAGTCGTGATTTACAACCAGCGCTTTGACCTTCTGAGAGACATGCTGAATCTTATGGCCAATATTAAATCGGGTGATCAGCTTGCCCGAAGAGCTCTCTCTGCGGGTCTTGTCGTAGCAGCTTTAAATTCGCTCCAGAAAGAAGGGGATAAGGATAATGCCATCGAGTACGCTGCCAAAGGGATTACGCTAGCCGAGAGCTGGCCTCCCATCGTCATACGCGGGTTTGAAGTTCTCCTTCAGGCCGGAGGAAAAGAGAAGGCAGTTAAAATCTTTGAGGATCTTTCGAAGCAAACAGCATTTAATCAGAATCAAGATTTAAAAAAACAGATTCAACTTTTGATTCAGGGATAATCCGCATGAAATTCATTCTTCTTCTTCTTTTCATTCTTCCGATCATGGCGAACGCAGTCGTCCGCACTGAGCTTCTTCCCTATAAAAAAAACGGGCAGCAAATGGAAGGTGTCGTTGCATTTGATGACAAGATTACGGGCCCTCGTCCCGGCATTGTGGTTTTTCCGGACTGGACGGGGAGAGGGACTTACTCTGAAAGAAGGGCCAAAGAACTTGCGGCCCTCGGTTACGTCGCACTTGCAGCCGACGTTTATGGAAGAGGACAAAGGGCAAAGGATCAGGATGAAGCGGCCAGGCTCGCTAAGCGATACAAAAGCGATCGTCGTCTGATGCGTGAGCGGGCACTGGGCGCACTCGAAGCCCTGGCCCGTGACAGAAGAGTTGATCCTAAAAAACTGGGAGTTATTGGCTACTGCTTCGGCGGAACCGTAGCACTTGAACTGGCCCGTGAAGGTGCACCTATTAGAGGTGCCGTGAGCTTCCATGGAGGGCTCGATACTCCTCTTGAAACCACAGGTATGTACTCAAAAATCTTGGTCCTTCATGGGGCCAGTGATCCTTATGTCAGTGCCAGTGATATCAAGGAGTTCGAAAAAGAGATGACGGATATCAAAGCTGACTGGCAGATGATTTCCTATGGAAATGCTGTTCATTCCTTCACTAATCCCGATGCTGGCAACGATGTGAAGTCCGGTGCGGCCTATAATCGGGTAGCCGATGAGAGGTCATGGAGGGCCATGAAGGACTTTTTCGAGGAAGTTTTTCACAAGTAAACTCAATAGCACGGCGCGTTAGTAGTAAGTTTTACTGCTTCGCAACAAGTTCACTTTTCATCTTGAGGGCCCTTAACTAAAAGGGTCCCATGAAGAAGTACTTTTTTATTCTCCTTATCACCGCTGTCAGCACCAGCTGTTTTGCCTTTTATGGCAAAGTGACTTCTCAGAACGGTGAGATGAACTTTGTGGGCTCTCTCCATCTGAGAGATCAGGAGAACGCGAACTATAATTTTTTCTGTTCAGTCGTTTTGATATCTCCCACGAAAGTGCTGACTGCAGGTCATTGCATAGAAGGATTGGGCAGGAATCTTTACGACGATGTTTATTTTCTTAAGGCCCATCCTGAGTTTTTGCGAGTGGGCTTCAGCGGGAAATATTATGGCGTGAAATCTGTTCATTTCACGCGCTCGTATTTTGAAGCTTCAGGGCGAGCGAGTGAGGATCTTGTTTTGATCGAGCTCAAGACAAGTGTACCGAATATTTCTCCGGCCCAATTCTTTACCGGCAACTATACAACCAATCTGGAAATGTACATGGCCGCGAAGGGTGTGAAGGCGAAGACAAAACTTCTGACAGCTAAACGTCATGGCGAGGCAATTGTTCTTGAAACGGATGGTTCAGTGAATGGAACTTGCGGAGGAGACTCCGGAGGCGCCCTTCTTACCCGCGTAGGAAATACATGGGCCCTCGTCGGAATTCTGATGTTTGATGATGATGGCGAGAATCAGATCTGTGTCAGGCGAAATACAATTTCATATGGCCCTAGAGGACACTTTTAAGAACTTCCCTTGAGTGCTCTTCGACTTCTTTATGAAGAGAATTTCCGTGAGCATCCATCGTCACAACAACCGGAAAATCTTCCACAGACAATTCCCAGATAGCTTCTGGTAAACCGAATTCTTCCAGGTAAAGTCCGTCGACTGATTTAATTTTTTCAGCGAGAACCTGAGCAGCACCACCAACAGCATGGAAATAAACACAGCCGTACTGCTTGCAGGCATCAAGAGTTTTTTGTCCCATCCCGCCTTTGCCAATGACACCAACAATACCGTAATCACGGATCACTTCCCATTGATAGGGTTCTTCGCGGATGGATGTCGTAGGGCCGGCAGCTGTCACTGTCCACTTACCTGTCTTTTTATCTTTCATTGTGACGGGACCACAGTGATAGATGATCTGGTTTTTAAGATCAACTGGTGGCTTGTTTCCATCGTGAATGTATTTGTGAACGGCATCTCTTCCGGTAAAAAGTTTTCCGGTAATGAGGACCATGTCACCAACTTTAAATTCACGGACTGCTTCAGCAGAAAACGGGTAGGATAATTTTTTCATCAGTAGAGCCATTTTTTAATGTTGTTAGTTTTTGTATCTAGAACAATTCCCTGACGGCGGAAGGCCCAGCACATGTATGAAATTGAAACAAAGAATGAAGCCGGTACGCGGTTAGCGTGAGTCATCTTGCATGAAATGAGCGTGGTCTTTCCGCCAAAACCCATAGGGCCGATTCCGAGTTTGTTGCAGGTAGAGACGATTTCTTTTTCCATTTTATCAAGTTCAGGAAGAGAGTTGCTGTCATCAAGTTTACGCAAAAGTTGTTTCTTGGCGTAGTACGCTGAATCTGCGCGGTCACCGCCGATGCAGACTCCGAGGGCCCCGGGTCCACAGCCTTTACCCTGAGCTTTATGAACGGCATCGATCACAACTTTGCGGACACCTTCGAGATCCCGTCCGGCACCTAGAGTCGTATCCGGTAATGAGTACTGAGCGGAAACGTTTTCGCAGCCGCCACCCTTGAGCATGAGCTTTACTTCAACGTTAGATTTTTTATGTTCGTAAAAATGTACCGAAGGATGTCCTTCACCGAGATTTGTTCCGGCGTTTTCACCTGTAAGTGAGTTCACAGAGTTCTGACGAAGAAATCCTTTCTTCGTAGCTTCAGTAACAGCTTTTTTGATTTTATCTTTGAAATCAGTCTGGAAAAATCCAGGAGGATGGTAGACGAAAAAAATGACAGTTCCGGTGTCCTGACATAGAGGCTGCGATTTAAATTTCGCAAGCTCGATATTATCCTTAATGATGCCCATGGCGTAAGAAGCCGTTGTGTTTGGTTCTTCCTGGGTCGTGCTAGTGCTTAGAACTTTCTGGATATCGTCTGGAATGACAGTCGAAGTTATACGAATCAGCTCTAACAGAGAATCAACAATCGACGTTTTTGCTTTCGAAAGTTTTTTGACGGCTTTTTTCTTCGCAACTTTTTTGGCGACTTTTTTAGTCATGAGCTACTCCTGTGATGAGAAAATCTTAGGCCCAAACACAGGGAAAAAGAAGAGAAATTACGAAATTTTCTGCTCCAGCCTTGACGGTCGAAAAGGGAGATCCATCTTTAAATGTAAGAAAGGTACCCATAACCGAATTCAAGGAGAAGTTATGTATCATTTTGAACTGAAACCGTCCCGTAATCACTTTTCAAGGGCCGCATCAACGTTTGATAAAGAAGTGGAAAAACTATTTGATGTGTTTTCATCGCCGGCCGCTACAGAATATTTTGCTCCTCCCTGCGAAATCGTGGATGAGGAAAAATTTTTTCGGATCAGTCTGGATATTCCTGGTCTTCAGAAAGAGGACATGGTCATTGAAGTGAAGGATAACCGCCTGCACGTCACCGGAGAAAGAAAATCTCCTGAAACTCCGGACAGGAAAGAAGGAATCATCCGCACAGAACGCCGTTACGGAAAATTATCGCGGGTATTTAGTCTTCCGCAGAATGTAAATGCTGACCTGATCGAAGCGCGGTTTGAAAATGGAGTTCTTGATTTGATCCTGCCGAAAGAAGAAAAATCTCACAGCAGAAAAATTGAAATCAACGGATGGAATACAAAGACAGAATTGAAAAACTAAATCGCTTTCCTCCCGGAAATCAGGGAGAGGTCCTTGGGGCCTCTCTCTGTTTACTTTTCAGGCTTGATTCCTTCATAATAGGGGAATTCACGAAGGAGTTCCCATGCACCAAATGAAGGTTCACTACCTCGGCGATTATCGCACTGAGGCCACGCACTTAGATTCAAAAAATATTCTTATTACCGATGCACCAAAAGATAATCAGGGAAAAGGCGAGGCCTTCTCTCCCACGGATCTGATGTCCACATCTCTTGCGAGCTGTATGCTGACTATTGGGGCGATGAAGGCGCGCTCTCTTAAGGCTGAGCTTCTGGGAGCGACGGTTGAAGTGGAGAAGAAGATGCAGGCATCTCCACGGAAGGTGTCGGAGATTGTCCTTCGCTTTGACTGGAAGGGCTTTGATCAGCAGGTTTCAGCTGAAGTTCTGGAGCAGGTGAAGCAGGCGATGTTGAATTGTCCTGTGGCCCTTTCACTGGATCCTTCGGTGAAGAAGACACTCCACTGGTAGGAACGGCTTCGACTTCAGGAGCGTCGTCCACCTCATGAGGCATGATGGGCGACGGAATACTTTCCAACACTTTATCTTTTAACGATTCTGCACTCTTCGCAGGTCTCATCCCAAATTGAATTGAGTCTTCCATCGGAATCAGATCGAGCTTCGCGAGATTTATCGACTGCTCCACTGTCAGCTCTTTAGAGAGCTGGGCCGCTTTGATGGCCTTTTGGTTATTCACAACAGATCCCGAACTGAGACGCGCCTTCAGATTTACTTTTTCATCTCCGGTACCAAGGATGATCGCCTTGACCTCGTAGGGTAGAAGCTGCGTATTGATGTTCATAATCTGCGCACCGAGGTTCGAGATGTAGGGTGTCGCCATGGAAGTTCCGCTCGATGGAGAGTGGGTTTCACCAGCGTTATCTGCGTAAACTTTTGGGACAATTGAAGGGATCGCTACTCCGGGTGCACCGATGTCAACATTGTGGGCACCGAAGTTTGAAAAACTAGCGAGGAAGTCGCCGTTCATCGCAGCGACAGTGATTGTGTTCGGCAATTTGATACGAGATGGATAGTGATGAAACTGGTCGTTATCGAGGGAAGAGTTACCGGCGGAAAAGACAAAGAGCATGTGCGGATACTTTCTGATTGTTGAAGAGGTGTGGCGATAGAGATCGTCGAAGTATTCGTCAATGACGGCCTTGAGCTTTATTTCGGAAATTTCTTTCCCGGTGAGCTCTTTGTAATTCTCCCGGAATTTGGTGATGATGTTTTTATACGTGATGCCGTACGAAGCGTTGACCACGTTCACTTTGTTAATCGAAAGGTAGCGGCAGATTTTAGCAAATTTTTGAGTCACTCTTTTGAAAGAACTTTTTACCGACTCGCGGAATTTTTCTTCCGGAATCTTTGCTGTCAGAGTGTTTATACCCTGGGGAGAATGATCCTCCACCATGAGGACCGGAGATGGAATATTTAATCCGCGGACGGGAAAGATATTGATGTTCTCGCCTTCGCGAAGAGCAATCCCTGCGACAAACGTACCGTGGGCGTGCTTTTTAAAACTCTTTGCCTTTTCCATGAAAGACTTGTCGTTAGTTTTTCTCTTGAACCATTCGAATTCCTCAAAGGTCAGACCCTGACTATGGCCTTTCGCACGAAGATTTCTGAACTGGAGAATTTCCTGGAGAGTGTTTGGGTCCTTGATGACAGCTTCTTTCAAGTGAGAGTTATCGTGAAAATCCCAGCCGTGAAATTCCTTGATGAGGTCGGGGTGGTGACCTTCTTCATCAGTTTCGTGCTTCAAAACTTTGGGTTGAAGGAACTCGTGATCAAGATCAAACCCAGTGTCGATAATCGCGATGGTGGCGGCCTGGAGTTGAACGGTAACGAAAATTGTCAGGATTGTGAGCTTGCAGAGCATATATTGATTGTAAGGCTTGCGGGGCAGCTAATGCCATATAAAATCATCGGCATTTATATATTTCGAAGCGGGGGCCCGAAGGCCCCTTAAAATTTAGATTATTTTTTAGCTGAGAGATCGACATTGAGTGTGAATTCATCGTTGATCATCTTGTCACCGAGTGAAGCGATAATACTCTTATCACCTTTGCCGGAGTTGTATTCGACACCGTAATTGATACGGTTCACAACAACGACTGCTTTCGCAGTGAGGGACGTAGCCGTTGCTTTCACGTCAGTCGCTGTGAAAGTGATCGGCTTTGTGATGCCTTTGATGGTCAGGTCACCCATAACGTCGAGACCTTTCGCCGTTTTCTTCGAGCTCTTGATTTTCAAAATAGCTTCAGGAAATTTTGCAGTATCAAAGAAGTCCGGAGCTTTCAGGTGGCCCACGAGCTTATCGTTCCACTCTTTGTCTGTGAGATCAGTGTTTGTGAGGCTTGGCATGTCCATGACCACAGATCCACCAGAGAGAATATCTCCTGTTGCCGTGAGATCGCCGCTCTTCACTTTAATCAGACCTTTGTGATCGCCTGCCACTTTTTTTCCAATCCATTCTACTTTCGTTGCTGCTGTATCTACTTTGTATGTTGTCTGCGCGCCTGCACCGAATGCAGTTACCGCGAAGACAGCGGCCAATAACATTTTCATCTTGAACTCCTTGTATTGTTTGATGATGAGAAATTTGTGCTTTCATCATGAGGGAAGATCATGTAAAAAAAAAGACAGTTTTATTGTTAAACAATATAAAAAAAAGTTATATAGATGACATTTGAGCAAGTACTTGTATTTCATAAGATTATTGACGCTGGAAGCTTCAGAATGGCTGCCGCGGAGCTTAATAAAACGCAGCCAGCTATAAGTTTTTCTATCAAAAAACTGGAAGAAGAAATAGGGGCAGAGCTCTTTGACCGTTCGGGTTACCGGCCAGTCCTCACAGAGCATGGGAAGGCCTTCTATGAAAAATCCCAGCGGGCCGTTCAGGGCATGCATGAACTTGAAGGACTCACTCGTAGCTTTCAACAGAATGAAGAGCCAGAGATAGCTGTGTCTGTCGACGGCATATCGCCTGTTCCACAACTCCTGCGGTTATTAAAAAATTTCGGCGATCGCTTTCCCAATACAAAACTCAACATGAACTTTGATATTCTTTCCGAGTGTGAGCGCAGAGTTCTCTCGAAAGAAGTGCAGATTGGTCTCACGCATTTTATCTCTGATCAAGGTCCGCTTGAAGTTCTTAAAGTTGCCGAAGTAAAAATGCTTCCCGTGATTGATAAAATTCTCCTGGAAGAAAAAAAAGTGTTCTCTCAGGAAAAACTGATGGAGATCGATCAGGTCGTCATCGGAGACAAAAACAAAACCGGAAAAGCATCGTTCGGGTTACTCGAAGGCGGTCGTAAATGGCGTCTTTCGGATGCTAATTTAAAAAAAGAAATTATTTTCGCTGGTCTCGGCTGGGGCCACATGCCTTTGCACTATGTTGAACGTGAAATACAGGAAAATAAACTGGTGGTGCTGGATTTTCCCGATGTCCATGTGCGCACTCTTGATATCCACCTGATCCGCCTTAAGAAGCATCAATTCGGGCCCGTCGCCAAAGCTTTATGGGAAGCTCTTTCGTCGATTTCCCATGGCCCTTCACTTTAAAAGATTGATAAACTTTCCCCATCATTTCCATGGGTAGGTTTTATGTTTCAGGTTCTCCTTGCTGTGCTTTTCTCCTGGTCGGTTTTTGCTGACGTGATCGAAGCTCCGGTCAATCCGGTGGACTACATGCAGAACCCAGCTCAGATCAACTGGAAAAAAATCGATACAGAACATTTCGAAATTATTTTTCCCCGTGAAGTGGAATCAGATGCTCAGCGTGTCGCCCACCTTCTGGAAAAAGTTTATCCTTACGTCGGCCGCTCCCTTGAAACACTTCCACCGAAAATTTCCATCGTCCTTCAGAACCAGTCGACTATCAGTAACGGCATCGTGACTCTGGCACCGAGACGATCGGAATGGTATCTGACTCCTTCCATCGATCCGGATCTTGGATCTACGGAATGGCTGCAGACGCTGGCCGTGCATGAATTCCGTCACGTTGTTCAGTTTCAGAAATCGAAGAGAGGATTTAACAAGTTCTGGTATTTCATTCTGGGTGAAGTCGGTCAGGCAGTGGGTCTCGGTCTCACGATGCCACCATGGTTTCTGGAAGGTGATGCTGTCGGAATGGAAACTGCTTTGACCCGTGGTGGACGTGGACGCATTCCACGCTTTGAACGTGATCTGCGTACACTTCTTTTGTCCGGTAAAAAATTTGATTATGATAAAGCTCATCTGGGATCGTACAAAGACTACATTCCCAATCATTATATCTGGGGATATTTCTACACAACTTTCCTGCGCAATAAGTATGGCGATCTTTTTCTTTCAAAAGTCACCAACTACTCAACTGACATGGGGTGGAACCCTCTCTCGTTTTATCGCGGAGTAGATGACCTGACTGGTGAGAAGTTTGAAGACTTCTACGAGAAAACAATGCAGGAATTGATTGCAGGATGGCAATCCAAGCTGGATCAACTGAAGCCCACGCCTTATGAAGTTAAATCTCTCTCCAGAAGTATGGGTTGGACAAATTATTCTTACCCTCAGGTTCAGGAAGACAAATCTGTTGTTGCATTGAAGAGCGGACAATCGGACATTCCACATTTTGTCCGTATCAAAGATTTTTCAGAGAAAAGACTTTTTACTCCCGCCTGGCTCGTGACTGAGTATCCCTATAAAGTCAGAAAAAACAAACTTGCGTTTGTCGAGTACGAGCTTGATCCGCGCTGGGGATATCGGGATTATGCGCGCCTTAAAGTTTATGATCTGAAATCAGACTCTTTTGTCACAGATATCCGAAAGACTAAATACCGACTGGCCGTCATAGATCATCAGGGTGAGCGCATTCTTGCTGTGAAGTGGAGTACAAAGCAGAATCAGTTCGTTGTTATCATCGGTCTCGACGGTACGGTGAAGCAGAAAATTGAAATTCCCAAAGAAAAAGTGATCACCAGTCTGGATTGGCTGACGGCTTCTGAAATTGTTCTTGTGATCAAAGATATCGACAGTAAAAAATCTATCGTTCGTCTTTCACTCAAGGATCAGACGCAGGAAGTTTTAGTTGGCCCCTCGGATGTTAACATTGGATTTGTCGCCAGTGAGAACGGTCAAATTCTCTACGAGAGCCCGGAGTCGGGGATCGATAACATCTTTCTCTATCAGAAGTCCGGGGCGAAACAAATCACGAGTGCCAAATTTGGATCCTACGCACCCGATCTAAAGTCCGGTGAGTTGTATTACAACGACTATACTGCCGAAGGGATGAATGTCGTTAAAAAATCCCTGATCTGGGATGAGGAACAAAAATCTTCGGACAGTTTTATTCCGTTTTACGAAAAGTTTGCACAGACTGAAAATGTTGCTGAACTTGAAGGCGAACTTCTTAAAAAAGAGAAATATAAATCTCAGGAGTATTCTCAAATTCGTCATGCACCCAACGTTCATAGTTGGCTGATCTTTGCCGCTCCATTGTCTCCGTTTGTCATTGCCCAGTTCTATTCCCGGGATATTCTGAATAAGTTTTCGCTGTCCGGTGGATTTGAATATAACCTCAACGAAAGAACAACGACAGGGTTTGTCAGTGCTGCCTGGTCTCACCTCTATACTGTTTTCGATATTCGTGGCGCCTATGGTACGAGACGACAGGATGTTAAAATCGGTGGAAGAAAAATAGATAATAAATGGGAAGAGGGAACCTTTGATGCCGGTATTTCTGTTCCATGGAAGAGTCTTGTAGGAAGGTTCACCCAGACTTTTACGGCAAGAGCATTCAGCAGTCTGATTAAAGTTACAAACAAGATAAGTCGTAATCGGGCTAAATTAAATGATGGAGCGTTGTTCTCACCTGGTGCAGAAATCCGTTATGCCTTTCTTTCAAGGCTTGCTCAGAGGGATATCAATCCTGATTGGGGTTACAGTCTTTTCGGAAGAATGGAAGAAGGCCAGGACGTGACTGGTGTGAAGCAAAGTGGAAGTCTTACGAGTGTTGATAACAGACTCTTCCTGCCTGGTCTGTTGAAACATCATTCATTCTTCCATCAGTTTGCGTATGAAAGACAGCGCGATGATTTCTATCAATACACAAGTTACATTTTTTATCCACGCGGAACGGATAACGTATTTCTTCAGGAATTCACAAAGTATTCAGGAAATTACACATTTCCCATGGCGAGTCCAGATGTGCACTGGTCACGGTATCTATATCTGAAACGGGTATACGCCAATCTTTTCTATGATGAGCTCAACGGCCGCTATAGAAGTTTCTCCTACAATGCTTCATCTTACGGCTGGGAAGTTTTGTTTGAAACTCACATCGCAAGAATTTTTCTTCCCATCACCATTGGTCTGCGCGGAAATTATAAAATTAAAGGTGATGGTGATCGTCAGAGTTATGAACTTTTTCTGGGTCAGGTCTTAGGTGTATTCTGAGGTTTATCAGGACCTCGATCCACGGGCACTCTATACCTCCTGCGAGGATCTGAGCAGGATTTGTTCGCATCCTCTGATCCGTGGAACCTGGGTTGACCTTGGTGCAGGTGAAGGGGAGAGTCTTCTTCATTATACAAAGATGCATGAGCATGAGAAGGCCATCGGTATTGAGCTTGCTTTGGATCGGATTGAAGAATTTAAGAAGAAAAAGAAAAGTGCGCTCGCTTCACTGATTCATGGCGATCTTTTTACCTGTGAAATCCCTGATGGTGATATTTATTTTCTGTACTTCCCTACGGGCCCAGTACTAGACAGAATTCTTACTGAACTTTCAAAAAGAGAAAAAAGTTTCACAATTGTTGCGATTGAATCACATGGAGACCTGCTGGCCCGCCTTGATCTCGAAAATTGGATTGAGCGTATAGATGAAATCCCTTTATCATCGATGCGACATTATCAGAATGCTGTTCTCTATAAATCTCTTCCGGTAGAGCGCGATCTCTCGCAACTTGAACCCTGGACTCTTTCCTATCAGGGTTTTCATCTTGAAGTGAATCAGGATGGTAAGAGGTGGCTAGGTGAATCCCTTGGGATGACTCACCTGGAAGGGATGCAGTTTAACCTTCTTCATCCACCGCGCACGATCCAGTGGAAAGACGTTAAAGTGATTCATGCTGAGAGTGATCTGGGTCCGTTACTGAGAATGTTGATCGAACTTCGTAGGTCAGGTGAAGTCGACATTTTGACTGTGAACAGGTCCTATGTCGCTTTGATCCGCAAAATCATCCTCTGGCCTGTCTTTTCTCTGGAGTTATCCTCTGGGGAAACGATAGAATGGTCTGGTATCAAGGCCATCCAAAAGGGACTTTTCACATGCTACGAATCTTCGTCGTCTTCTTTTTCCTTTCTTCCTGCGGTTTCGGAACGATCACAAAAGGTGGAGGAAAAACTTACGCTTACATACAGAACGAAGACTACTCAGCTGAACAGCTAAAGCAAATGGCCCCGGAAATGGTAACGACCCTCAGTCGTGAACCTCGTGAAGGGAAACTTAAAGATCTTTTTTCCAGCAAACAACCACCCGTCAAACGTCTAGGGATTGTTGTTTTTGAGACGATCATCCAGAATTCTTTTACCGGACTATCTACTGAAGACCGCGTTTATCTTTCTGATCAGGGAAAACAACTTTTAACTGAACAGCTTCTCTCGGTTTGGGAAGAGGCCTTTCCTATCCTCGATTCTTCCATTGAATATGTCCCGACATCTAAAATTAAAAAATCAAAAGACTTTGATCAGTATGGAGCATCTGTTACTGATTACGTGATTGCAAAAAGATCAGTGCTCGCACCAGACGATGTTTTCTTTCTCGATAGCGGAAAGAAGATCAGTATGGTCGTCGCGCACAATCCCCGCGGGATGAGAGATGTTTCTTTCTTGCTGGTCCCTGCCACTGAACTTATGGCCGGCCCGAAATGGTCTGAGCACAACAAACACTTTATCAACGACATTGCGAAGAGTCTCAATCTTGATGCTGTGATTATCATTCAAAGCACATTGAAGTGGACGCACATGGCGACCAATAAAAACTCCGGTGAAATCACTCCGGAAGAAACTCAGGTGGGAATTAAGTCATCTATCTTGATTCCTCTCTCTCGCTACCATGAGCGTTTGAAAAATAGCGGTAATAACAATACTCCAAACCACACTCTTAGTTTCCGCACTTACGAATCAACTCTGAGATATCCGATCGATTTGTCTTTTGACAAAGAACAGGAATCTTTTGAAACTGCGTTGGCAAAAGTGATCAAACCTGCGCTTAAGAGCTATCGTGATCTCGCATTCATGACGATGGATCGCATGGCAGCTGACTTAAAGAAAACCCGTTAATGGAAAGACCTGAATTCATCCGCCGGGTAAAATTCATTCTTCGTTTTGGCCGTGCCCTCCATGCTGTTGGGGCCCCTGCTCACACGCTCGAAGGAACGATGCAGGACATGTGTCAGCTCTTCGGCATCAAGGGCAGCATCGTCTCACTTCCTACCGCTATTTTTTCTTCCTTCAGTTATGGAGACGAGGAAGTCACCAAGATCGAACGAGTTGATCCTATGGGTGTGAACCTGGGAAAACTTTCCAAGGTCGACGGAGTTGCTCGCGATGTTATTCAGGGAGCAATCACTTTTGAAGAAGGTTCAGACAGGCTTCACGATATTCTGAATTCTTCAGATCCCTATGGGAAAAGAATCCGCGTTTTGTTTTTCCTTTTCTCGACTGCGGGATTCATGATTCTCTTTGGGGGAACGTGGGGAGATTTTCTTGCGACCGTTATTGTAGGAGTCATCATCGGATTGATTTCACTTCTTCGTCCTTATGGATTCATCAAGGAACTTTTTGAAACAATAGTTGCCTTCGTGGCCGCACTTTGTGCGTACCTTCTTCTGAAACTGATGCCAGGTTTAAATATCGGTGTTGTCATTCTTTCGAGTCTGATTATTTTTATGCCTGGGCTTTTCATCACGATTGCGATTTCTGAAATTGCGACTCAGAATCTGACTTCCGGAACTTCACGCCTTGTGGGCGGTATTATGATTCTTCTCAAACTTACTTTCGGCGTATTTATCGGAAGTAAAATTGCGACCTGGTTTCATTACGCTCCTGTTCCTTATGAGTTTGATACCATCCCGGGTTGGGTTGCGTTTATCTCACTTCCCATTACGGCATTGATGTCGACGGTAAACTTCAAGGCCGAACGCTCTGACTGGAAGTGGATGACTCTCGCCGGAGTTTATGGTTATGGATGTTCAAAAATTGGTTCACACTATCTGGGCCCCGAGCTTGGAATGTTTTTTGGTGGTGCCTGTGTAGGGGCCATGAGTAATATTTTTGCTCGTGTGATGAACAGGCCTTCGTCTATTTTTCAATTTCCAGGAATTATCCTTCTTGTGCCCGGGTCAGTTGGTTACCGCAGTATGAATTATCTTTTTGAAAAAGATCTCGTCGGTGGTCTCGACATGGGTTTCTCCATGATCACTCTCGTGATGGCACTCGTTGTTGGGACTTTTCTCGGCAACACTTTGATTAAACCTCGCCAGAGTTTTTAGGCCCTAATCCACACTGGTCCTATCCAGTAAAACCGTAACAATTTTGCCGCCTTGAGTTGCTTCCATCTATAGGGGCATACTACCAGAGACACTCGTAGATATAACCAAGGACGGTTTAATGACGAAGTTCAATCGCTCCAGCGCTCTTCTTTTTATCTTCTTGTTTTTTCTCAGTTGCAAAGGTGACGTTGATCAAAGTTGTCAGGAACAGACCGCTAGTTCCGCAACTCCCTCGGCTTCCTGTCAGGATCCATCGGGGCCTATTCCAGAAACTCCGGTTGATCCGGTCAATCCCGATCCACTTCCGGAGCCTGGGGTGGATGTCCCCGAAGAGGCCTCTCTGTTTGGGATTAAATCAGAGTTCACAAACTTTACAGCTGCAGACAAGGCCAAGGTAGAGAAAGCATTCTCCATCATTAAGTCTGTTATCAGGACTTCTGAATTCAGAGATAGAGTTTTAAATTTTTCTTATCAGGGTCAGAATAAGTTCGTTGGTAGCGAGCTTTCGCCGGAAGAAATTTATCAAGGCCTTATTGATGGAAGTGAAGCTCTGGTTCCTGGAGTTGATCATGAAATGGATCTCAATCTCGAGCTCTATTACAGTTCTTCTTCCACGGTAGGTTACACTTACGCCAATGTTCTGAAGATCTGGATGAATCGCAAATTCTTTGATGTTTATACGCCGTCAGAAGTCGCTGGGAACGTTTTTCATGAGTGGACGCATAAGCTTGGTCATGAACACTCCAGCAGCTATTCAGTGGCGCGGGATTCTTCAGTTCCTTACGCTCTCGGATACATGATAGAAGAGTTAGGCAAAGAGTTTGAGTAATTTTCTACTGGCACCATACCTGCACTTAAATGTGTTAAGTGCAGGAGGTACTTATGGCCAATGCAAACAATGTATCAAAAAACAGTAATGATCAGTCCGGTAAGAAGTTTGACCGCGCTTACCAGAATTTAAAAAATGATTTTAAAAAAGTGGATCCGGATCAATCCGTAAGAGAAACTGAAGATGCATCTCTTCCTGATAAGGAATATGCCTTTGGTGAAGACAATACGGACCTCGAGGAATATCACGACGCTGACGATGAAGATCTCGAAGACATGTTTGGTAACGAAGATAACGAAGAAGATCTTCAGTAATTTTTCATTGAAGCCTGGTGTGCAGAATCTAAAGATTTGCTTTGCATAACCAGGCTTAATGTTGTCCAAAGCTTTATTCTCCCGCACAAAATATTGATGTGATTCTCTCAAAAATACAGTTAACTCTCCTCAGGATTTTTTCTCAAGGAGAGATGAATGAGATCGTACTTTTTAGTTTTGCTTTCTATCTTAGTTATTACCAGTTGCGGTAAATCCGGCGGTGGATCAGGATCTTCCAACTCTAATAAACAGGAAGAACAGACCTGCTTTGATTCAACAGACTGTGAGGTAAATGCTCCAGGCGGTATTGATCTTCTCGAAAGTATGATTGACGTTAGTGTCACAGTGACAAGTAACGAAATCCTCTTCAGAGAATCAAAATCATCTAAAGTGCGTGGCCGCGCTATCGAATGTGAGACTTCAGTGAAAGGTGGCGACATCTATCGCTACAATCTCAATGGTGATGAACTCGAGCTGTTCATGGGTGCACGCAAGTACACGATGGCACGCCTCAATCAGAGTTCAGGTATCAAAGGTGCATGGGCATGGAGAGGCTACGAAGCTAATCGTGTTTATGTCATCCGATCCGTCACGTTCATCGACAATACACGCATGATTATCAAAACTCATTGCGAGAATTAAGACCTGAGTTCAGAGGGCCTCTTCGGAGGCCCTTTTTTTATTCCATCGCGAGCTTCGCAAATGATCTCATGTTCCTCATGCTCACATCAAATTCAAATTTCCTGAGTCCGAGCCTTATCAGGTGATCATCTTCTGAAGTCAGTTTCTGATTCAGCCATCTGAGCTCGCCTTCCTGTCCACCGAAGCTCATCGCCAGAGAGGAGTGCAGAGGAAAGGGCACGGGCCGGAGAGTAGAGAAGGGATAGTCTTCTACGCGTTCGACAAGACCAGCACGTATGGGGTTCTGATAAATGTAGCGATACACCTGACGATAGTGAATGGAGTTTGAAATCAAGCTCCACTTATAGCGTCCTTTCCAGAGAACACTTCCCTTACTGACAGAGGTCGCTACGTTGCGAAGAAAATTCTGCATGACCTCATCGAGATTCTCCTGAGGAGTATGGCAAAGTAGATGGAAGTGATTATCCATCAATACAAATGCGTGAACAGACAGCGCGTGGATGCGTGAAACTTTCATGAGCTCCAGTACCATGAGTGGCCAGACTTCTGTGAGTGGCATGGGATAGGGCTCTCCGAACGTTGTTCTGTTGGTAACATGATAAGGAGCACAGGAAGATCTGATGAGTGCTGGTCTGGTCATAGGGCCCTCTGATTTTACTTCCGCTGGCGGAAGTGACCCGCAACCTTTTCGACCTTTGAGTCGGTGGGCGAATCTGATAAAATGTTAAATGCGGGAGGGGTAGGATCGAGAATTAAACTCAGATCCTATGGTGCTACTACACCAAAGGGCTCAGAAAGAACGGTTAGCTGGAACAACGTTGAGCATGAGCTTGCCCCTCCCGCTTTATTTCTTGCAAGAAAATAGGAAATTTATATTTCAATAACTCTTTGAAAATTCTCGAAGAATGCTGACTGCAGAAAAATAATTTCGTGAAAGAATAGAAATAATTACTGCCGCCAACCGAAGTGACCCGCACCCTTTTCGACATTTAAATGAAATTGGATTTATGGTAGTTTTTGAAAGGGAAGGGTGAAGCCGAGGCATTGCCTCTGGCCTCAGGTGGTAACGGCACCAAGAGGGTCCACATGAGCATTGAAATGGTTGAACGTTGAGCGTGAGCATTCCCCTTCCCAAATTCTCTCTTTGCAAAAAATCCTGCAAATTAAAAAATCTGAAACAGCGGAATTCACTCCCAACATCACATAAAGCCCAAAAAAAAAGGCCCGCCGAAGCGAGCCTTTTTTGCTTAGTTCATATTCTCCAAAACCGTGGCCACACCCTGACCCAACCCGATACACATCGTGGCCAGACCATAGCGCTTGTTATTGTCACGCAGCTGATGAGCAAGAGATCCCGTGATCCTAGCACCCGAACACCCAAGCGGATGTCCAAGAGCAATCGCACCACCATTGAGATTCACTTTCTTATCAACGTGATCAAGAAGACCCAGATCTTTCAAGACCGGAATCGATTGAGCTGCAAAAGCTTCATTCAATTCTGCGATATCAATCTGGTCCATTTTGATCCCAGCTTTCTCAAGTGCCTTGCGTGAAGAAGCGACAGGACCATAGCCCATGATCGAAGGCTCACAACCTGTAGATGCCATCGCTACGATACGAGCGAGTGGCTTGAGACCAAGTGCTTTTGCTTTCTCTTCACTCATCACGAGAACTGCTGAAGCTCCATCAGAGAGCGCAGAAGAATTCCCCGCTGTCACAGTTCCGTTCTTCGGATCAAACACCGCCGGAAGTTTGCCTAGAGTTTCCATCGACGTCTCAGGACGAATAACTTCATCGTAAGTCATCATACCCGGAACACCCAGTTCATCGTGACCAGGAGTTGCGACGATCTCATTTTTAAAGCGGCCTTTCACCGAAGCCTCATAGGCCATTCTGTGCGAGCGTGCTGCAAATTCATCCTGCATCTGGCGAGTCACTCCATTCATGCGTCCGAGAAGTTCGGCCGTGAGACCCATAGAGCCTGCACCTTTCGATGTTGTTTGAGCGAGACGTGGATTGAAATCCACACCGTGATACATAGGAACGTGTCCCATGTGCTCAACACCACCACAAAGATAAATATCACCTTCGCCAGACCAGATTCCCTGAACGGCCATGTGAATGGCCGTCATGGATGATCCACAAAGTCTGTTCACAGTCTGCGCAGAAACAGTTTTAGGAATGTCCGTGAGGAGCTGTGCATTTCTTCCGATGTTATAACATTGCTCGAGTGTCTGTTGAACGCAGCCCCAGATAATATCGGCGATTTCGCCAGAGTTCATGCTCGGGTTTCTTTTCAGGAGTTCGCCCATGAGATGAGCAGAAAGATCTTCAGCACGAACGTTCCGGTACATTCCGGCCTTTGATTTTCCCATCGGGGTACGAACGGCATCAACGATTACGGCGTTTTTCATAACAACCTCTTAGTAGTAAGTTTTGTTTTCAGCTGCGAGACCTTTCATGAACGGAGTGAACTCGTACATCGCACCGATCTCATGATATTTCTTCGAGGCCTCTTCAAGTTTTTTAAGTCCGATCGTGTCGGCGTATTTTAAAGTTCCTGCGCGGAATGGAGGGAATCCAAGACCGAGGAGAAGACCCATGTCGACTTCAACAGGGGATTCGACAATCTTGTCCTCAAGGCAGCGTGAGCTCTCGATGATCATCGGGATCATCATGCGCTCAACAATCTGCTCATCTGTGACTTCCACAGTTCTTTTCACCATCGGTTTGATGAGCTCGTAGACAGCAGGGTTCACTTTTTTCTGAGGCTTGCCTTTCTTATCAAGTTCGTACTCGTAGAAGCCGAGATTATTCTTCTGACCAAAGCGTTTGTTTTCATACATCGTCTCAAGAACGTTCTTCGACTTGTAGGCCATGCGATCAGGGAAAGCATCGGCCATGATTTTTGAAGCGTGAACACCGGTATCGATTCCGACGACATCGAGAAGGTAAGCTGGTCCCATCGGCCAGCCAAATTTTTCCATCACTTTATCAATCTTCTGGAAATCGACACCGTCTTCGATCAGGTGAACGAAGCCCTTGAAGTACGGGAAGAGAATGCGGTTCACGAGGAAGCCTGCGCAGTCATTCACGACGATCGGAGTTTTACCCATCTGGTTTGCGTAGTTCACGGCCGTAGCAATAGTTTCCGGTGATGATTTTGCTCCACGGATAATTTCCACGAGCGGCATGCGGTGAACCGGGTTGAAGAAGTGCATACCACAAAATTTTTCCGGACGGGCAAGGCCTTCAGCAAGTTTTGTGATCGAGATGGTTGAAGTGTTCGAAGCAAGAACGGCATCAGGACCGACAGCTTTCTCAACATCAAGAAGAACAGATTTCTTAACTTTTTCATTTTCAACAACAGCTTCAACGACAAAGTTTGTCGCACCAAAGTCAGCGTAAGAGAGTGTCGGTGTAATTTGAGAAATGACTTTAGCCATTCTTTCAGAAGTCATCTTTTTACGTTCAACTTCTTTGTTCAGAAGTTTAGAAGCTTCGTTCATCCCAAGATCGAGCTGCTCGTGCTTGATATCTTTCATGAGAACCGGAACACCAGTAGAAGCGGACTGGTATGCAATCCCGCCGCCCATGATTCCCGCTCCTAGAACAGCACCAAATGTTGTTGGCTTCGTATCTTTGGTCATCTTCTTTGAAACTTTTTTCAGATACTGATCACCGAGGAAAACCTGAGTGAGGCATTCAGCAGTTTTCGTCTGGCCCATGGCCGCGAAACCTTCGTGCTCGAAAATCAAAGCAGCGTCGCGATCGAGGCGTGCACCTTTCTGCATGACTTCAACAGCGCGAACCGGAGCAGGGTAGTTAGGTCCCGCCATACCGGCAACGAAAGCTTTTGATCCATCGAAGGTCATGGCCGATTCAATCTTATCGAGTTTGAGTGGTGATTTTTTCTGAGAGACACGTGCTTTCCAGTCGAGCTCGCCTTTGATCGCGCGCTCAAGAAGTTTGAGTCCGGCCTCTTCGAGTTTTGCATCTTCAACAATCCCGTCGATAGCGCCAAACTTGATGGCTTCTTCGGCCTTGTAATGTTTAGCACCTGTGATCCATTCAATCGCGTGATCTGCACCGATCAGGCGTGGAAGACGAACGGTCCCGCCCCAACCCGGAATAATTCCGAGTTTTGTTTCTGGCAATCCCATCGCAGCTTTCGGAGTCGCAAGACGGTAATCCATCGTGAGAGCAATCTCACAACCACCACCGAGAGCGAAACCATTGACGAGTGCAACTTTCGGATAAGGAAGATCTTCATAGCCATTAAATATTTTATTGATACCAGCTATCCACGTTTTCATTTCTTCTTCAGTCTTCTTGAAGTGACCGAGAAATTCCGTAACGTCAGCTCCGAACACAAATCCTGAAGCCTTACCAGAAGTGAAGAGAAGTCCTTTCGTTGAAGTTTCCTTACGTATCACTTCCAGCATTTCACCGAGCTCTTTCAATGCGAGAGCATTGAAGACGTTCGTCGAAGCATCTTTGATGTCGAAAACGACTTTCAGAATATCATTGGGCAATTTTTCCAGGCGAAAGGCCTGGCCTTGGTATGACATAGGAGTCTCCTTGGGGAATGAAATGAAAACATTGTACCCAAGGGCGAGAATTTAATCTAATGAATTGGAGCCTGACTAAAATGCGCGGAAAAGCTTATTCTCTGCTGACTGATTCCTCACATTCTTTGGTAAGTTTTGTGCGGAGTTTTATTTCTTCATCAATTTCCTGCGTGTAAGGAACGAAATGACTGTCGGGCAGGTCATTGTATTCAAACTTCGTTTCACCTGTACGGTATCTGTAAGTTTCTGTTCCACCAAACTGAGAGTTAGAATCCACAATTTTAAGTTCATATCCGTCGAAAGCTTTCTCGATCCCGACGACCAGCCAGGCATGGGCCACAACACTTGGCATCTGCAACATCTGATACACAACCTCACCCTTCTTAACGCGGTCGTAGAGGTCATTCATTCGTGTTTCAAGTTCTTCTGCTGATATAGCGGAATTTCCCTTGAGGCCGGTGATCCACTTGAATTTGAGGACACCGTCTGATCTTTGCCACTCAGTCAGTTCGTGCAGAATTTCTCTGCCGTATGAAAGAGAAAAATCGTAGAGGTTTTTGTATCCCGGAACAACCACAACGCTCTTACGTTTTCTGAAATTCTCTATAATTTTTTTCGCTTCATCATCTGTTGGTCTTGGAAGAGAAGGCTCGAAGACACCAAGGTAAGCCGCCGCACGGGTAAAGCGTGAGTGCCACCAGCAAACTCCACCATTAAGAAATCCGCCCTGATTGTAGAATGAAAGTTGATTCAGGCGACTGGAAACATGTCTTTGCATGGAGTCGGTTGATATGAGTCTGCTCTTACAAAATTGCTTTTTAGCAGGTGTTTTTTCCTGTGCTTGTGCCCAAGACAAAGCAGGGAGAAGCAATATGCCAAAAATGAGGGACTTCATGAAGACTCCTTGTCCTGACACTATCTCAGGAAAAAGTCGTCTCATGGTTCAAAGGCCCCAAGATTACATGAAGTGAATAATTTTTAGACAGTCTAAGGTAATTTGCTGATTTCTTTCTGAATATCTTCAGGTTTATCGGTCGGCGCAAATCTTTTAACGACTTCACCATTTCTATCGACGAGAAACTTCGTGAAGTTCCATTTGATCATCTCAGTTCCTAGAAAACCTGGTTTTTCGCCTTTAAGGAATTGGTATAGGGGAGCGGCATCGGATCCATTGACATCAACTTTAGCAAACATAGGAAAACTTACGTCATAAGTAAGGGAGCAGAAATTTTTAATCTCTGCTTCATCGCCTGGTTCCTGCTTTCCGAACTGATTACAAGGGAAGCCGAGAACTTCAGCTTTACCAGAGAGTTCTTTGTGAAGCTTTTCAAGGCCTTCGTATTGAGGAGTGAAACCGCATTTGCTCGCGACGTTAACGATCAAAAGGTATTTGCCTTTAAAGTCTGCGAGAGACTTATCCTGACCATTGATATCTTTCACCTTAAAATCATAAACTGACTGGGCCATGGGTATACTCCTTGCTTGTTAAAGCTTAGGGCCTCGTTTAGGATTTGAGAATGCAAAATTTTGAATTTTATAATCCGACTAAAGTCGTCTTTGGTGAGGGAGAAATCCGTCGCCTCTCTGAGTTTGTCCCTAAGGCAAAAATCCTTCTTCTCTACGGAGGCGGAAGTATCAAGCAAAACGGCGTCTACGAACAGGTGAAGAATGCGCTCTATGGGCACGAGCTCTATGAAGTTTCCGGTGTGCAGCCGAATCCGACTTACGATAAGGCCATGGAAGCGGTGGAACTTATCCGACGCGAAAAAATTGAATTTATCCTCGCTGTCGGCGGCGGCTCCGTGATTGATTCAGCGAAATTTATATCACTCGCCGTCCCATACAAGGGTGAGCCATGGAACATCCTCACAAATCACGAGCAGGTATACGCAGAGGCCATTCCCTTTGGCTGCGTGCTGACTTTACCGGCCACTGGATCTGAAATGAATTGCTGGTTTGTGCTTTCACGTGGTGACCAAAAACTTTCTGCCGGAAGCCCGCTTCTGTTCCCTAAGTTTTCTATCCTTGATCCGAAAGCAACCTTGAGTCTTGATAGGCGTCAGATCGGAAATGGTGTTGTTGATGCTTTCGTTCATGTGATGGAGCAGTACCTTACATACCCAAACAATGCGCCTCTTCAAGATCGCTTTGCAGAATCCATTCTTTCCACTCTCATGGAAGAAGGTCCGAAGACTTTGATGAAGCCAACGGAATATGAACCGCGGGCAAACCACATGTGGTCAGCTACAATGGCACTCTCTGGTGTAATCGGCGCAGGTATGCCTTTTGATCTTGCCACTCATGCTATCGGTCACGAGTTAACGGCATTGTATGGAATTGATCACGCCCGCACACTCGCTTTGATTTTTCCGGCCGTCATGTGGGTCATGCGTGAAGAGAAACGTGAAAAAATTAATCAGTATGCGGAACGTGTTCTAAAATTAAAAGGCTCAGACCAGGAATTACTCCAGGGTTCAATTCGTAAAACAGTGACGTTCTTTGAAACGATGGGACTGCCGACAAAACTGTCTGCATATCAGATCAAGGAGGACGTGATTGAAAAAGTGATTAAGCGCTTCGAAGAACGTGGGATTACTTTGCTAGGTGAACGCCAGCAAGTGACGATGAATAAAGTTCGCGAAATCCTGCGGGTGGCCCTTCAGTGACACAAAAAAGATCCGGTAAAGGTCGCTGTTCTGCCTGTCGGTTGAATAACAATCTATGTCTATGCGACAAAATCGCAACGATGAAACAACAATCACTGACGAAAGTCTCTCTCATCGTTCATGTGAGCGAAATTATCCTTCCATCGAATACGGCCCAGTTTGTAAAACTTATTTTGCCAGAAAGTGCTGAGCATTTTGTCCGAGGCAGAGTCGAGCAGCCATTTTCATCGGAGCCAGTACTCTCGAGACCAGGCACACCGCTGTTTCTTTATCCTCACGAAGATTCGCAGGAACTCAACGCTGATTTTCTCGCCCGACATCCAGGTCCTTACCATCTCATTGTTCCAGACGGAAACTGGCATCAGGCCCGTCGTGTGCGAAAACGTGAGACGGCCTTTCAGTCAGTTCCTTCCGTCCGTCTTCCTCCGGGAATCCTGGGTGAGTACCAACTGAGAAAAGCACAACACCCGGAATGGGTTTCAACTTATGAGGCAACGGCCCATGCTCTCGGGATCATTGAGGGAACAGAACTCCGCGACCGTATGATGGAGTTTTTCCGTCTTTGGGTGCGTACGACTCTTTATAATCGGACGAGTAAAGTCGAATACCTCACCCATGGCTGATTCTTAAGCTGCAAGAATATCAATCTTCTGGTCATCGAGATGCTGCTTCAGAAGAGTCAGTGCCTCAGCATGGAGCTGACAGATCCTTCCTTCTGAGAGATTGACGATCTGGGAAATCTCGCTGAAATTCAAATCCTCAAAGTATTTGAAAGTCACAATAAGTCTCATCGTTTTCGGTAATTCATCCATCACCACGGCCAGGGTCTTTTTCAAAGCATAGTTTTCAAACTCGGAGTGGGAGAGTGCTGCATTCGTAAAAGTCTCTCCTTCCACATACTGCTTGATCGTGTCTCCAGCTTCGTACTGCTCCATCCGAACCATATCTTTTGACTTGAACTGGAGAACGTTACTCACTTCATCAGTCGTCGGTACCCGGCCAAGTTCTTCAGTAAGATTGGTTTTTGCTTTCTGGTAAGTCTTCTGTTTGCGACGCTCGGATCTTGTCATCCAGTCCTGTTTTCTTAATTCGTCGATGATTTCTCCACGAATACGAAACTCTGCATAGGTCTTGAACTGGTTCTTCTTGTGGCAGTCATACTTGTTCATGGCATCGATTAAACCGATGACCCCAACCATGACGAGGTCTTCGAAATCGAGCACCTGGTGAGACTGGTAATGATAGTGGCGGGCCCAGTAGCGAATTGAGGGCATGAAATTTTTTATGATTTCCTGCCGAGAAGTATCTTGCGGACTATTTTTTGTGCTCACGGGGTGCCCCCTTAAAGGTGGACCCATTCTCGCACGGAATTGCTCGGAAACAGGAAGGGAATGAGTATTCCCGCCCTTAGAGAGTCAGCATAACTAATCGTACTTTAGGTAGTGAGAGCGTTTGCCTGATTCAGTTGGCAGTCTGCTCGAGTTCCCATTCCTCGTCCACTGAAGCGGGAGCGGTTTTGAGCCACTCTGAGTATTCATCCATTTCCATGATCTCATCTCTGAAGATCACCACACGCCAGTTTGCTTGTTCTTGATCCAGGCAGATGACTTCAAAAGGATCAAGCAACATCTCTTTAACCTCGAGAGGAAGAACGTTAAAAGCGACTTCTGCCTCGAGGCGAAGAATCTTTTTGCTTTTCATGAGGTAGTAATGTGGATTCATCGATTTTACCTTCCTGGTAGTCGGTGGCGAAACCTTTCTGGTTTCTTATAAAGATGTTTTCATGATTGATCGAAGTTCACAAGTGAGAGATTGAAAATTTTTCTCACAGTTTCTTGCCACCAGGGAGAATTTTTCTCGGTTACTGAAAAGCACTCCCCAAAGTGGCCCTCACGGTTTCGTAGTGACCCTGAGTGATTCACTAATAACTTCTAAGATCGTGTTTTCGCCGTCGGACCAGATGGCACGGTTTATGCTTTATATATTTCCAAGAGTCCTGCTAGGAAGGTAGGAATCAGAAGTTTCAAGATGAAACTGTATATTTATAAAAGTCTCAGGGAGCTGAGCGATGGGCCTCCAGGTATGGACCTCATTTGGTTCAAGGATGAACCACCTTTTTAGACAGGAGTCGCACATGGAAGCATTATTATTTGGAGGGTTGTTCATGATCTCAACGATGGCATTCTCCCTGCTTTTCCAGAGTCGCTCTTCTCGTAAAAAGTAAATCTCGCATCTAGCTCCCGGTCTCCTGTTTGTGGTAAAGAAGGCCCCTCGGAAGAGGGGCCTTTTTTTTGTCTAGATACTGCACTTACGTTCTCCTTGGGGTGAATTTTTGGGACCACTTAGCCAGTGTCAGTCTGAAACCTTCGCCTAACTGGCACCTGTAAGATTATTGCTAAGTCTCCGTAGTTCCTGACTGTCCCACTTGGCACGAATCCTGCTTTATATGTTTCCAATGAGGCGGCCAGGACGGACACCTTCAATGACAGCAGGAAGCAGGAGTCACCACACACGAAGGAGTCTGTATGGAAATGTTAATGGTTATGGCAGGAATGATGACTATGATGCTTGTGAGCCTGGTTATGCATCACCGCTCGTACAAGAAAGTTGCAGTTACAGTACAAAAATAAGAAGGCCCCGTATGGGGCCTTCTCTCGTTAACAGTATTTAGATTTTAGATTTTTCCAACAAGAGCTTCAACAATACTTCACTCATCCGCGTCTTTAAGACACTCTGAAAAGGCAAGTTCATAACTGTCTCACCATGATCCACTGTCGGAATCGTGACATGATCTGCATCGTTAAGATGTGAGCTCGAAAGTGGAACCATGCCGTCACTGAAGTCATAGGGACCTTTGAAACGACGAATGCTCGTGCAACGTCCTCTCACGACGACCAGACAGCCTTTCCTGATGAAGTTAGCAGTCGATGTGAACACTGTGTTGGATTGATTTGCAACTCCTGCCATGAGAACCACAGGCACTTTAGCGAGGAAGCTAGCGATTGCTTCGGCATTGGCATTCAGGAATGCCTCACGATTTTTAACTTTAAGATATTCAACAGTATCCAGTGGAGCTTTTCTGAGAATCGAGGCAACAGGCGATCCATGGAATGGACTCTGGAGAAAAACCACGCCCCCCATAAGGTCCTGGTCCGCTGGGTATTTCACAAGATGTTCAAGAACCAGCAGTCCACCAAGTGAGTGAGTGATAAAAGTCGCTTTTACTTTTCGTGCGCGAAGATCATCAAAGGTTTCTTTAACTTCAGCGCGGGCCTTCTGGATGCCGAATGACGAAGGAGCGAGACGCGAAACTTTCATTCCCATCTTCTCAAAATACGCTTTCTGAACACCGAAGTATTCCGTCGTTGCCCATGAAACATCAATAATAAAATCTTTCAGGAAAAATTCTGAGCCAATTCCGTTAATCAGGACAAGTTCATTGCTGGCCAAAGTTCCGATTTCATCCGGAGTTAAGACCGGACCGGCCGCATCGTAGAGTGAATGGTATTGAGAAGAAAGATCTTTCGCGTGCAGGTTAAAACAAGCGAGTACCAGTAAAACAATAAAAGATTTCATGACTATCTCCTCATCAGACCGCATCTCATCGAAGCAGTCAGGAAAGAATTGTGTGACCAAGTGAGCTCAATCGCTCCCTGCATAAAACCAGTGTCGCGATTAAACTGTTCAGAGAGTCCACCTTTACGATCAGAGTGAAAAAGCACTCTTTGAAACTGAGCTTCAGAGGGCCGTGTTTTTTGTCCACGGTTCTGAAGGCAATCGTATTCGGCGATCGCGAGAGTCGAGAGAAACCAGGGGTTCCCTGAGCCGTTTGTCCCATAACCATCATAGCGATCTTCCGGGTATCGACCAATGGAGACACCGAGGGCAGGATATGCCTGATTCACCGGGTAGATCTTCTGGAAAGCTGCCTTGAGAACACCCAGGTATCTCTGAACATGAGTGTCTTTTAATGAAAAGAGATTCTGGTAAGGGTAGGTGTGAAGAAGTCCGAGGAGTGGGGCCACATCGATGTTTGAGGTTTTATACCAAAGTCCATGGAGTTTATTTTTGTTGATCGTCGTTTTAATTCCGATCACTGAATCCCGGAAACCATGGTTGAGTTTATCGGCCACTTCTTCAGCAATGCGGGAATAGTAATCAGCTGCACCATGATCGGCGAACTCGCGGGCGAATTTTGCACCTTCATTCAGGGCCGCATACTCAGCGAGGAGAGTGTAGAAATGATCTCCACGCTCTTCTTCCCAGAGATCAACACTTGGTTCCTGCCAGTGAGTCGCAGTGTACTCGAGATCTTTTTTGATCACAGAATCGGCCGGTATTGTTCCGTGATAGAGATTTTTTAAAACGTAATCTGTGTTGCCTTCTTTCATGAGAACTCGCGCGAATGTAATCATGGCAAGTGCGCGGAGAGCAGGACCATCATTTTGCGGACGTCCCCATGGACCATCGAATGCAGTACCATCAATATTAAACTTCGGTTCACCGAGGCCCGTGAGTGCCGGCGTATTCTGACGTTTTCTTTCTGATTGAACCCAGTTAAAGATCAGGATTTTAATTTTCGGATCATGAGTGATTGAGTAGAGGTCAATTAGCGAGCGCATGGTAAGAGATGTATCCCGAACCCAGTCGTAATAATAATTTGGATTTTCTCTGCTTGGACTTGCGACAACCATTCCGGTTTTCACGTCAGGCATTGTGGCGTTTTTAACAATCTTCGCAATGCTGAGTTTTAATTGTTCATTTGACGTCAGCGCGTGTGAAGAAAGTGGAAAGAGCATCATCAAAAATAGGTATTTCATATGAGCGAACCAGTATCAAAGATGATGTGGATTTGCGAATGAAAACCGGTCTATTGCAGCTCAGTGTCAGAGTCCGTAAGAACATCTTCGAAGAAGGCACCGAAAGTACGATTCATGGTCTCAAGATGCACCTCGAGAATCCATGCATCCGGGACGATATTCTCAGTGCATTCGGCGATCCCACCTTTAAAAAAAATATGGTGTGGAAAATCTCCAATTCGGTGGCCATCACTGCTCATGTTCAATCGATAACCGTAGTGAGTGGCACGGGTCTTTGCAAACTCGTAAAGTGCGACACCTTCTGATCGGGTTTTCATCCAGTGATCACGTACTTCCTGAAAAACAAGATGTGAGCATTCGATGATCCGCTTTTGTTCGAAGATATTACCGAGAGTAAACGTCTCACCAAAATCAGCTTCGTGTCCTTCGACAACGGGACCAATGTCGATGAAGAAAATATCTTCTTCTTTGAGAACGTAAGGATCAGATTCGTCTTTAAAATTTTTGAGAGTGTTGGAACCGAAGCGGATTTTCGGAGGATGCCACTGCTTCTGGATGGGATATTTTTTGCAGAGGTCGCGGTACAACTGGTGTGCCTCTGCTTCGGTCATTCCCGGCACGAGATGTGAGGAGAGCTCAAAAGTCAGGTCTCTCGCCACATCCCGGGCAAAGAAAAATTTTTTTCGATCAAAGTTCTCACCGAAACTTTGAATCCCCATTAAGCGAGAGCGGCCTTCACGAGATCAGAAGCACGTTTACCGTCGAAACGGCCTTTGATGAGAGGCTGGAGCTCTTTCATGATGGCACCCATGTCTTTGGCACCTTTCGCTTTAATGTCGTTGATGATGCCGACAACTTCAGCTTCTTCCATTCCTTTCGGAAGGTAATTTTTTACCACTTCAAGTTCGTTCACGATTTTAGTGTAGGCAGGAGTTCCTGCTTGGTACATCTCGAGAGAATCCTGGATTCTCTTCGCATGACCGATAGTCACCGAGAGTTCATCCGTTGGTTTTGCGGCCGTATTGTTTTTTATGTACTCAGCTTTCAGCATACGAAGAGCATCTAGGCGCTCCTGTTGTCTCGCTTTCATGGCCTCTTTGATATCGTTATTGACCTGATCCATGAGTGTCATACAGTCTCCTGAGTAATAATTAATTCGACGGTGAAAACAGATCCTTGTGGACTGCTTTCAACCATAATATTGCCGTTAAGTGTTTCAATAATTCTTTTCACGATCCAAAGCCCAAGGCCCAGGCCGGAGATATTCCTGTTTCCAACTGCACGCTCGAAGCGATCGAATATTCTTTCCAGATCTTCCGATGCAATTCCGATCCCGCTATCTTTCACACGGACAATGGCCTTCTTATCAACCAGGTCAAGAGTCACTTCAATGGGCTTCCCATTTCCGTATTTGAAAGCATTAGAAATAAGATTTATAAAAACCTGCTCAAGTCTTCCGCGATCCCACACGCCTGACACACCAGGAACTATTTTCGTGGAAATGGTTGACCCTGACTTTTCAGCTTCACCTTCAAAATGAGAAACAATTTCTTCCAGGAGAACAGAGAGATCAACCTGCTCAGGGTGAAGTTGTATTCGTCCTGAAGTAATACGGGAGACATCAAGGAGATCATCCACGAGGGTAGAGAGGCGACGGGTCTGATCCAGAACTCGCTGGAATGGTTTTGCGAGAGATGTGCTGGAAACTGTCTCAGCGTTTTTAATCATGCGCTCAAGAATCTGAAATTGAAGTTTAAGGGTTGTAATGGGGGTCTTGAGCTCGTGACTGGCCACTGAGAGGAAGGTATCTCTGAGCTCAATCGCTTCCTGAGCTTTGTTGTAAAGCGTTTGGACAGTTTTCTCAGCTTCATTCCGTTCTTCAGCAGCAAGTCTCAAGGCCTCTGAAACGTCGTAAACTTCCTTAACCGAAGTATCAACCTTTGCGAAGTCCTCTCCTCGTCCCAGGGCACGGGCACCTTGTGCAAGGGCCAGAATCGGATTAGCAATTTTTTGACCGAACTTGAATGCAAGGAAAATCGCGATACATACAAGCAGAGTTCCTCCGCTGAGGATGATCCAGAAATGTCCCCACAGAGCGAGCTTTGCCTTTGAAACAGGTAAACTCAGAACAACTTTCCAGTCAGTCTCGTGGCATGTACTGAAAGCAGCGTAAGTTTCCTGGTTTTCTTTGTTCACATCCCTAAAGGCTTCTTCTCCGGAATCTTTTGTCAATGTCGCCAGAAGGGATGACGCTTTTTTACCAACGTATTTTTCATGATTGCGGGACTGGGCGAGAATGGTGTTATCGAGATCGAGAATTGAAGCCGTCCAATCCTTTGGCAATTTCTGATTCATCAGGAGCTGCGAAAAAGATTCAGCGTAAATGCTGCCGAAAAGAACATACACAAGTTTTCCATTCACCACGACCGGCATCGCAACAGTGATGACTTTCCATTTAAACATCGGAGTTAGGCGATAGTTTGAGACTTCAGGTTCATTCGTCATCTTTAGTTGCTTGAAGAATTCATAGTCATTCCACGTAGGAAGCTTAGACCCCAAAGGCATAGCAGTATTGAGGATTTGTTTTCCATTCGGCAAAGAAAGAGCAAGCGAGGCCCAGCCTGACTGAGATTTAACGTAGCGGGAAAGTCTGCGATGAAGATCGGGCATGTTACTTGTATCAAAATCTTCCACGAGAGAAAGAATCTTGAGACTCGATTTCACTGCAACGATTTGTATGTCCACAGCTGCTGCAAGAGCACGGGTCGTATTCTTGAGACTTGTTTCGACACTCTGGAGCTGCTGGAATGTGAGAAACCCGATGAGGACTGCCGCGAAAATCAAAACTGGAAAGATAGTGACAAGAACCAGGCCCATCAAATGAGTTTTGAGACTGCGTTTTCCTTTGATAGCTTCGCTATTCATCGCTTCATATTTTCCATATGAAGTTCTAGAGTCATATCTTTGTGAGTTCTAAGAAATTGATAGAGAGTCTGAAGTTCATCAATGTTTTTGCTCTCAAAACGGAATTTTTCATCCATGTATTGAGACTTGCCCTTAAATCCTGATTCTTTGATCAGGCGATTGACAAGTTTCTGCCCGTCTTTATCAAATCCAGATGCAATCGTGAGTGTGAGTTTTTTATGTGAAAGACCAGTGTTCAGGATTTCTGATTCTTTCATGCCTCTGAAGCCAATGCCACGCTTCCCCATGTTCGTGCGAAGAATATCGAGAACTGTTTTCACACGCATCTCATTTTCTGCGCGGATTTCTATGATCTGTTCTTTTTCTCTGAACTCGGCTTTAGCCTCTGAACCTTTAAAATCGAAACGGCCGAGAATGGTTTTTTGGGTATTCTGAAGTGCGTTCAACAATTCCATTTCATCAATTTTGGAAACGAGATCAAAAGAGGCCATGAGTTACATTCCTATATTCTGGTGTGTCCATTTCCTAAAACACGGAAACGAGTTGTCGTCATTTCTTTGGTACCCATAGGCCCGTAGGCATGCAGCTTCGATGTGGAAATTCCAAGCTCAGCACCCAGGCCCAGCTCTCCTCCATCATTGAATCGGGTAGACGCATTAACTACCATGACAGAGGCATCTAAGGAATTCAAAAACATTTCTATCGCACGGGAATCTTTAGCAAGTATGGCCTCCGTGTGGTGTGACGTGTGCTTCTGGATGTGTGCAATGGCCTCATCCAAAGAGCTCACGATTTTCACGGAAATGATCTGATCTAAGTATTCAGTATTGTAATCCTCTGACGTGGCGAGTTTAATTTCCTTCAGCAAGGCCTTTGACTTGTCGCAGCCACGAATTTCGACTCCGGCCTGGTGAAGGGCCTTCAACACACCCAGAGTATCGGGATAGTTTTCATGAATCAGCAAAGTCTCAAGGGCATTACAAGCACTCGGTCTTTGGGTTTTTGCATTCAGGACAATGGCAGTGACTGAATTGGTATCGGCATCGCTATGAACGTAGGTGTGGCAAAGCCCTTTGTCGTGGGCCACGACAGGCATGGATGCATTTTTTCTCACGTATTCGATGAGAGAACTTCCTCCGCGTGGAACCATGAGATCAATGTACTGATGAAGTTTTAAAAGTTCGGCTACATCTTCACGCGTTTCGATAAGTGAGACAGCTCCAGCTGGTAATATGTTTTTCAAAGCTGCATCAATCACATCAAACAAAACGCGGTTTGAATGTTGAGCTTCCTTTCCACCTTTGAGAATAATGGCATTGCCAGATTTGATCGCAAGAGCAGCACCATCTACGACAACATTCGGACGTGATTCGAAAATCATGCCGATCACTCCGAGAGGAATGCGTTCTTTTTCAATGATGAGTCCATCTGCACGGGTGTGTTTTTCAGTGATCAGTCCTACCACCTGTGCTTGCGCGGCGACTTCGTGACACATGTTCGCGAGAGCATCGATATTTTTATCTGTGAGTTTCAAGCGTTCAAGAATGGGCTTCGGAAGCTGATTGGATTTTCCTACCGTCAGATCATTTTCATTCTCTGTAAGAATCTTCTCTTTATTTTTGAGGAGGGCATCGGCCACGGCATGAAGGGCACGAATACGTGTGTCTTCAGATAGGGACTGAAGGGCGAGACTGGCCTCTTTGGCTTTTTTACCGAGCTCGAGAATAGACATAAATGTTCCTTAGAAAGTTCTTCCTATTTTAGCAGAAAAAATTTCTACGTCACGAGTCGATGAGAAAAGGAATTGTGCGGGTTACTGCTTCTTGAGAAGTAGATTATCCTTATGAATAGCGACCTTCGAAGGTGAATTCTCAATCAACTGGGAAATATCCCCAGATTTCTTACCGCGGATCTTATCCATTTCCTTATGATCGAACTCGGTTATTCCGACAGCGATGGTTTTATTCTTGTGCTTAATCTGAATGACGTCCCCCCGCTTGAACACGCCATGAATCTTTTTAATTCCGATCGGGAGAAGCGAGGTGTTCTGATCGGAAAGGGCCTTCATGCATCCTTCATCGACTACGACCCATGCCTCATTTTTCACGACAGTTGAAAGCCATGACTTGCGACGTGAGGTTTGTTTTTCAGGATTACCCTTGAAAAGTGTTCCGCCACTTCTGTCGAGGAGTCGCGTGAGGGGATTCTCAATCAAAAAAGTACCAAGGATCACATCAATCCCGAGGGGAGTGAGCTTCCTTACTGCTTTGAGTTTTGTATCCATACCGCCTCGTCCGACTGATGTTTTCGCAGCAATCTTTACGCCGGCGAAATTATCCGTGAAGTCGACTTCATCAAAACGAATCGCATCTTTTTCTTTGGGGTTTTTGTTGAAAAGACCATCGGCTTCGGTCAGAAGAAGAAGTTTTTCAGCGTCAGCAACCTGAGCGATCATCACTGCGAGCTGATCATTGTCTCCCACAGTAATTTCATCGTATGAAACTGTATCGTTCTCATTCACAATCGGAAGAATGTCATTTTCAATCAGGCGATTGAGAGTGTTCCGGATATTGAGGAAGCGCTTACTTTCCTTGAAATCATCATGTGTGACGAGAATCTGAGCTCCGTTTACTTTATAAACAGCGAGAGCATCAACGTAAGCCTTCATGAGGAGAGGCTGACCGATAGCTGCGGCTGCCTGTTGATACGAAATCATCATCTTTTTTTCATCAGGCTTCTTCACAAATGAACGTCCGGAATTAATCGCACCGGAACTCACCAGAATCGGAAATAAACCACGCTTTTTGAGTTCCATCAGCTCTTCCACCAGGGCGGCGATTTTCTTCGGAGAAACTCCTCCGGTTTCGTCGGTTACTGCCAGGGAGCCCACTTTAATCACTATTCGTCGCTTCATCGTAAAACCTCTTGTAGTAATCTTAGCATCCCTTATCATGAAATCTAGGGGAGTTTTATGAATCGCGGCTTCTCCATGATTGAAGTTATAATCTCGATGGGTCTCCTCACCGGGCTTGCTGTCATGGGCATGCAATTCATGAAAAACCAGTCAGAGAGCCAGAAAACAGTGGAAAAAAAATATGAAACCGTGACTGTGGTTTCTTCGATCCGCTCCCTTCTTTCCGAACCTGATAACTGCACACACTCATTCAAGGGCCAGTCGGCGACAATGTTTGTTCCGACTAAGCTCTATAAAAAAGTCGGACTTGGTTTTGAAGAGGTTTACGTTCGAGGAACTCAGCTGCCAGGTAATATCAAGATTGATAATTACTTGCTGAACAAAACGTATCCGGGCCTTGCTTCTAACGAATCTGTCCTTCGGATCAACTTTAATCTCGGCAAAGAGGCCATTCGCGATACTTCTCAGGGCATTCTCCGGATTCACTATTCTCTCGATCCTGACACCGGTTTGATAGCGACTTGTTATGCTCTCAATAACAACTCAGATAATCTCTGGGAGAAATCGATTATCGATCATCACAACATATTTTATAACTCTGGTAACGTTGGGATCGGAACAACGACACCGACAGCTAAGCTCACCGTTGCCGGCAGTATCAAAGTCGGGGAGAGTGCGCTTTGTAATCCGATGACTGAAGGTGAGCTACGTTACGATTCGGTCTCACATGCGATGGCGTTTTGTAATGGTGCTGTCTGGATTCCGATGGGCGGTGCCCTGACGAAAATGATTCCCGTCGATCTGAGTTGTGATGACGGTGCGATCAGCTACACGACCATCGCTTGTACCCCAGGAACCTTTGTCCGATCCTGTGGCCTGACGTTGCTGACTCCTTCCATCGATCAGGACGGACTGACGTGTACGATTGATCCGTCAGCGAATGCCTGCATCGGTATGAGAAATAAAATCGGCACTTGCGATGCGGGCATCAAGCTCGAATGCTTCTGTCAGTAATTAATTAGTTAAAAACCATTTCCGGAACATTTGCAGGAATCACGAGCTCAGCTTCTGTGAGTTTTTTAATCTCTTCGACAGAGACTCCTGGTGCTCTTTCCACCAGATGGAATTTGCCGCCTTCAAGTCTCAGAACCGCGAGATCAGTCACAACAAGCTTCACACAGTTTACGCCTGTGAGTGGGAGTGAGCATTTTTTGAGGATTTTCGATTCGCCATGTTTCGAAGCGTGTGACATCGCAACGATGATGTTCTCTGCACCTGCCACAAGATCCATCGCTCCGCCCATTCCTTTGACGAGCTTACCTGGAATCATCCACGAAGCGAGAGCACCTGTTGCATCAACTTCGAAAGCTCCAAGGACTGTGAGATCGACGTGGCCTCCGCGGATCATGGCAAATGAATCAGCTGACGAGAAAAAGGCAGACCCTTTGATCACAGTGACGGTTTGCTTTCCGGCATTGATGAGATCTGGATCGATCGTTGCTTCAGTTGGAAACTCGCCCATACCAAGTATTCCGTTCTCAGACTGGAACATGACTTCCATGCCTTTCGGAATGTAGTTGGCGACGAGAGTAGGAATGCCGATGCCGAGATTGACGTAGTAGCCATCTCTCATTTCTCTGGAGATTCGTTCTGCAATTTGTTCACGTGAAAGTGCCATATATGTAATCCTTATTTCTTAATCGTACGTTGTTCAATTCTCTTCTCAAAAGTCCCTTTGATAAGACGTTTGATGTAGATTCCCGGAACATCGATGAGATCAGGATCGAGCTCACCTGGCTGAACAATTTCTTCAACTTCAGCAACGGTGATTTTTCCTGCTGTCGCGATCATCGGGTTGAAGTTTGCAGCTGTTTTATTGAAGATGAGATTTCCATAAGTATCGGCTTTCCATGCTTTTACGAGAGCGAAGTCAGCTTTTGGAAACGCATGCTCGAGTACATACGGGCGACCGTTAAACATTTTCACGTCTTTGCCTTCTGCTACGAGTGTTCCATATCCTGTGGCCGTGTAGAAGGCCGGAATGCCTGCACCAGCGGCACGCATTTTTTCAGCGAGTGTTCCTTGTGGAGTGAGTTCGAGTTCAAGTTCTCCGGAGAGCACTTGTTTTTCAAAGAGTGCGTTTTCTCCCACATAACTTGAGATCATTTTTTTGATCTGTTTTCTCTCGAGAAGAATACCAAGACCGAAACCATCAACACCGGCGTTGTTAGACGCGATAGTGAGACCTTTCACGTTCATTTCATAAACTTTCTTGATGAGATTTTCTGGAATTCCACAGAGGCCGAATCCGCCTACCATGAGGAACATGTTATCTTTGAGACCTTCGAGTGCTTCGTCGTAAGATTTTACGACTTTATTAAAACCGGCCATGGGACTCTCCCTTGAAAATTTCAGGGAGCGTAACATAAAAAGGCCCCTCTTTCGAGGGGCTTTTGTGCTTAGAAATTTGAAATTTTTTCGACAAGTTCCGGATGATCGATAAAAGGATTTCTTACTTTTTCGATTTCAGCGATTTGCTCGTGACGTGAAAGCTCGATAGCATCAACTGGGTCCGATTTGTGCCACTGGCGGAGGATTTTTTCCTGCTGCTCAGAAACTGTCAGTCCGTAGTGAATCGAGAAGTAGAAGATCGCGCGTGCTGTATTACCACGGTGAGGTGATGGTGGCATGTAAAGCATATCGCCACCAATGCGTCCGAGACGGCTGATGCTGCAATTTTGTGCACTTGATTGGTTTGGAGCACCTGAAACATCCCCAAACTCAAAGTTCCCGCGGTTGCTGTTGGCAACTGAATCTGTGAGGAAGAGGTGGTGCATGTCAGATTTCTGCATGCCGCGCTCGTATTTTGAAGAGAACTTACTTTGTGGCCATGTGTGCTCGATGTTGACCTGAGCATGCATATCTGAAGCGTCTTCAACTTCTTTGAAATGAAATTTCTTACCGCAGTAGACGTCATCTACGTAGGTACCTTCAGCGTCACGAAGGACGTAGATTTGACCGAAGAGAAACTTGCGGGCGTTGTCGTAACCGACTGAAGTGTGCTTGTAACAAGTTCCAGTGCAGGTGCCGATTGAATCGAACTGGCCTTTTATAGACGAGTGAGTTGAGGTGAGAATCTTATTGATTGAATCTTTGTCGACGCGTCCTTGGTAGAACTCCTGACCGTAGTAGGCCCATTGTTTGTCAGAGAGTTTCTGACCCACTTGGGCAAAGGTTGATAGTGAGAAGAAAAACAGGGCCATCGTAACCAGATTTTGCATTGTCATCCCTTTGTTGATGGCGACATGCTAAGACAACCACAAATTGGATGTCACTTAATTTCTGCTAATAGTTAATGTTAATTAAACTTAACTATTGTTAAAGATTTTCGTACTGCGCAAGGAGAGAAATCTTGTGCAACGCTCTTTTGAGAGCTTCATTGATCGGCAAGCGTTGATTGAGATCAGGCGTGCCCAAGTTTGAAACAAGTGATGTCCAGATCGCAAAAACCGGAGCTTTTTCAGTTTTCGCTTTTTCCTTCGCAGCGAGAGTTTCTGCGGGGTATTTCTGTGAGATGTACTTACAGATTGAAAGGGTCACTTCGCGCTCTTTATTCATGTAGCCCCCGACGCCGAACATGCGGCAGAGGGCAGGGCGCTCCTGATAGATTCCACATTGCCCCTGCCACGGCTCATTCCCACGAACATAAAAGAGGCAATGGTCCTGAGTAGGCCCATCGAGTTTTGTGAGCCATTCTTCGAGTTTCCCATCGTCAAAAATTTTCAGCGCAATGGGAATCATCTCAAGAGTGCTGGCATCGACTTCCGGATTAAGACAGCACTGGCCGCATCCCTCGAGACAGGGAAGTTTCATAGAAGCCTGATAAGAAGAGAAGGTTTCCCACATTTCATCGAAAAGTTTTTTTAGATTATGGGACAAATCTCTGATATTTTCTTGGGATGTCATTTTTCTACTTTGTTCTCACCAATACAGAAGCTTTTGATCTTTTGCAGGAAGAGCTTCGCAGTCGTTATCCGGATCTGCGGAAAAGTTATTCGCGTCCCGGTTTTATGACACTTAAGAGTGAGAAGTCCATTCCTTTCAAGGCCCATTTTGCGCGGGTCTTCGGAGTGTGTCATGGTAAGAAAACCCGCGAAGAGCTGAATCAGTATCAGCGCGCCTGGGTTTGGAACCGCGAGAAGGAACTTGAAATTCCTCCTGATCTAAAAAAGCTTTCTGAATCTTCGAATTTTAAAATCGGCGAGAAAGTCACTCTCATCATGATGGTGGGTCCCGATGAATACTGGGTGGGCGAGTACGATCTTAAACGTACACATTTCCAGACTCCGGGTGAAGAAAGCTCCATCGTTGAGCGCGATGATGTCCCTTCGCGCGCTTATTACAAGCTTGCTGAGCTTTACGAAGCCTATGACCTCCCTTTCGATCACCAGGAAAGAGTTCTCGAGCTTGGTTCAGCTCCAGGTGGTGCAACTTTGTTTTTGCTCGAGCAGGACTTACTTGTTCTGGGAGTTGATCCCGCTGAGATGAATGATGAAGTAAAAAAGAAATTTGGTTTTCGACATCTCAAAATCCCTTTTGAAACTCTCGGCCCTCAGCATTTTACCGACGATATCGACTGGATGATCAGTGATGTGAATCTGCCGCCATCTGTTGTGATCAAGGAAGTGGAGCGCATGCTAGATTTTCTCGCACCGAAAGGGATTCTTCTGACTCTGAAAATCGCTCAGCCGAACCATGTTCATATGATTCCGGACTTCATGGATCGCATCCGTAAATTTGGATACAAAGTTGATCTGAAATATGTTCCGAGTTTCCGCAAAGAGATTGCACTTATTGCCCTCAAAGACCTCTAGGAGATTTATGAAGTTTCTTGCACTCATTTTTTCTCTTATGTCGCTTGCTGCTTTTGCTCAGACACGCGAAAGAAATATTTACGATCTTCAGTATCTTCCTGAGAAACGGGTTATCTTCGGAACCTCCGACGTTTCTTATTCCAAGTATGTTTTTCGTCGCTCGCAACAGAATACAAAAACAGAGACATCTATTTTTTCGCAGTCTTTCGGGTATTCGTTTACGGATGATTTTTCTCTCACAATCTCTGCAAATTATCTGACCAGTACAAGCCGCAGCGATTTTGACCTGGGAACTATCAGCGCCGATACAAAACTTAATTTCAAAGGCGTCAGCGATCCTGTCATTGAAGGCAAGTACCGTCTTCAGGATAATTATTTTCGTGTGGATCTGGTCAGTGGACTCCTCGTTAAATCCGGAGATGCAGAACTTAAAGGTGATGAGTTCAATAATAAGATCGGCGGGCACATATTTAATTTCGGTCTCGATGTCGGACAAAAGTTTGAGCTCGTTCAATGGTATCTGGAAGTTCTCTATCTTCACGTTTTCGAGACGACTCAGGTAACTGAAAACGAGACGACGACGGATAATGCTTTCAATGTTTATTCTTCAACGTTTGCTGTCCTCGGTTTTATAGGTGAGCACACACTCCTCAAAGGTTCCGTGAGAGCGGGTGTTTCAGATCCACTTGGTGGTGGTGCACGCTCGACTGTGCAAAATCTCACCGTCGGCCCGGAGCTTCAACATCTCTTCACAGAAAACTTCCTGATGAGGATGGGCATTGCTTATGAGACGAGACAAATCACTTCGCGTGACGGTGTTAATGAAGGATGGTTATATACTTTAGGGGCCACGTATCAGTTCTGAGTCTCTGACATAAAGCCCTGAGGGAAGAACTGATTATGTGGATCATGTTCTTTCTTCAGATCATGAAAAAGTCCCAGTTGATTCTTGCCGTGAAATCTTTTGATAAATTTTTGCTTTAACAGACCGATTCCGTGTTCAGCGAAGGGTGAACCTTTCCATTCCAGAACTTTGTCATAGAGGCCCAGCATTTTATCCTGACACTTTTTAAGGTCAGCTGGTGTCGGCATGTAGTTGTAATGAAGATGAGCATCTCCGAAATGTCCAAAAAGGCAGTATCGCACGCCTAGTTTTGAAGCTTCACGATAGAAATCCAGAAGTGCCGGAAATTTATCGGCGGTGACCTGTACATCTGTTCCGACTTTCACCACACCCATACGTGAATTTTCTTCGAAAATCGCACGTGGAACTCCGGCGCGAACCTTATGGAATTTTCCTTCGGAGATTTCATAGACCTGATCGGGGGTCGTTTTCGTGAGATTGCAAAGAACATTGGCGTAAATGTCCTCAAACTTTTCGGTTTTGACTTCGAGAAAAATCACGTCTTCGTTGTTTCCTAGTTTTTCATCGTCTTTCATGTAGTTCATGCAATTTGCGTCGAGCAGTTCGCAGGAGATCACGGCATCTCGGTGAGACTGAACCGCATTGTAAATTTCCAGATGAGGTTCGTAGTTTTCTTCCCATCGTGGAATGAGCATGAAAACGTAGGTTACGTCATAATTCTCGACCGTTTCAATTTCCACTTCAGTCACGATGCCTAGCTGCCCTTCAGTGCCGATCATCAAGTCAATGGCCTTTTCAAAACGCGGGTACGGGGCATTTTTGAAAGAGCGATAGTAGTCGAAATCTTTTCTGTAAGAGTCGAGATAATCTGATTTTGATTTCAATTCTTCATCGCGCTTAAGTTCAACTTCTTCACCATTGTAGTTTAGATACTTAAGGCGAACGACTTGCGAGCGCATATTACCGAAAGCAAAACATCTTTCACCAGTACAAGACGTCGCGATTCCCGCAGTGATGAGTGCGAACTGTTCAGTAGGCGATGTCTTAAGGTTTCTACCTTTTGAACGCAGAAATTTCTTCGCTTCTTCCCAGGAGACAGCACCATGGAGAATCATGTTTCCGCTCTCTGTGAGTTTCATGTCCGAGGGCATTTTCGAGAGATCGCAAAGAACGAAATCCTCTTTCCCTGACCATGGCAGGAGGGATTCAATCTTATCGTAAGGAATAACCGTTGAGGTGCGTGATGAAAAATAGAAGCTCGCTTGATGCGTCTTGAGGTGACGAATCAGGTCGTTCTGGGAGTAAAATGTCTTAGAGGTAAACGCCATGATCACTCGCTTTGTTGTGAATAATGGTAGCCCTTTTTTCAAGGAGAGGCCATGGAAGTTGTAGCAGTATTAGGAGCGTCAAGTGATCCCACCCGCTATTCATTCAAGGCCATGAAGATGCTCGAAGAGTACGGGCACAAGGCCATTCCGGTTCATCCTCGTGAAGAAAAAGTCCTGGGCCATGCAGTCTACAAGGATATCGGTGCTCTGGTTAAGGCCAGCGAAAAAATCGATACGATTACCGTGTATGTTAACTCAGCTATTTCACAGAAATACGAAGCTGATATTATTGCCCTGAAACCAAAAAGGGTTATTTTTAATCCCGGTGCAGAAAATCCTGCACTGGAGATGTCTCTCAAGAAAGCTGGAATCAAGGTGGAGGACGCCTGCACTCTTGTTCTTTTAAGAACCGATCAATATTAAATTTTGGATTGGCCCTCAGGCGGGCCCTCATTCTGAATCTTTGATTACATTGCTCGCATAGCAGCCTGATATTATCGATGGTCGATAGTCCGCCAAGTGCAAACGGCATTCTGTGATCAAAATTTAGATTTTTTAGACTCCCGCAATTCGAACACTTTTTGTCTCTGAGATACACTTCACGTTTAGTTTTGGAAGAAACTGTTCTTTTTACTTCCGCTGGCGGAGGTGAGGTTCTGGCCTTTGTTTGTTTGAATTTAGTCTTTTCGATTTTCTCAACAGCAACAGTTAAGGCGAAGTTTAATACTTCGTCAGTGCTCAAATTCTTACCGGAGAGATTCTTCACTTTTTCGATGAGTTCGAAAGTTTCATCAGTAAGGACAATGGCCACTTTCATTTTGTTCTCAGAAACTCGTTTCGTGCTTTCTTTCTGAGGTAAAACATTCCCTGTGATTTCAAAAATTTTCTTTTCACACTGTTTCTTTGAGAGGCCTTCAACTTCAGAAAGAATTTTTTTTTGCTCGTTTTCATTCTTTGTTGCACTTACCACTTGTGAAATATTCGTGAGAGTGAGGAGCCCCGACTCAATTTTATGCCCAATCTCAGGTTGATTGCGAAGAATCCTCGCGGCCACTATCCGTCTTTGTGCAGCAGATTCTGAATATCCCAGTTCGTAAACACAATACATAAAGAGCGAAGAAAACTTTAAATCTGAATATAACTTACGCCGGTCAATTTCTTTCAAATGATGAAGGATGAGAAGAGTTGCTCTTCTTTCATTGCCAACAAGATTTTTTATATCGGTCAGCAAAGTTTTATTTGTTAAATGAGAAAGTTTCATGTAAATCAATATACGTAAAAGATACGGATATTGTCAAGGGGGCTTTTATCGATTTAAATTAATCCGCTTCCGCCGGCGGAAGTAACATTAATCTTCCAGACATTTGAGTGGTGAGTTCTCGCGAATGTAATTTTCCAGCAGGGGCCAGAAGTCTGTACCCGGCAGATATTTTGTATTACGTATGAGATATGTTGAAAGACCTGTGATTTTCATCATGCCGTAAGGAACTTCAGACGGAAAGGCGAGGGAGTACATCCTGAAGTTTTTGATTGTTGAGCCGTGAACGCGTGCATCTTTGATCTTATGTCTTTCAGGATTATATTTCACGAGATCACGGCCTTCACGCGCCTGAAGTCCATCCATCGTCATCGCAATAAAACTCGCTGATGATGAATTCAGGAACTTAATGACCTGCTTGAGGATAAAACCATTAACTTTCGCTCTGGCGACGGTCCATCCTTTGTCGCCCCATTTTCTGAAGTGGGGGAAGTTATCGATAATATCTCCGAAGCGGATCGGCCCCGGTGCAATTTCTTCACCCTGGAAAATATCAAACTGCATTGAGACGTCTGCATTTGCAGATTCACGCATTAGTCGCGCCATATGGCCTGACCAGCAAGATTTCTGGTTTCGATCGATGCCGTTGTAATTCCCATTCAGCACGATTTCGGTTGTGCCGATGACTTCATCCCAATTGCGACCGAAGTATTGCTCCCTGTTAATGAATGCTTCACCAACGAAGTTTTCAACTTCAGGATGAGACTCCACTTTGTCGTTGATTTCGAATTGTTCATAGCTAATGAGCTCTGAATCGTTTTTGCCTTTGAGGTCCATGATGATTTTCCCGACAACGCCACCGTGGGCACCGGCCTGAACGACAGGGACGAGTTTCCCTCTGAGGTTCTCTACCATTTCCGGTTCACGCATCCGGAAGTGGTCATGGCCACCGACGACAAGACCAAGGCTCAGAGTATTTCTGGCGAGAGTCATGTCTTTATTGATTCCTGTATGAGTAAGAGCGATGAGAAAATCAACTCCATCGCGTTGAGCTTTCTCGGCTTCAATGATGCCGATGTTGTGTGAAGGTGCAATGAAACCAAGAGGGCGGAGTGGATATTGAAAATGAATTTCCTGTGTCGTGAGACCGAAGACCCGGACTTTCATGCCAGCAAGATTGTAATCAAGATGGTCCGGCATGAGTTGCGAAAGTCCCATGAGAGTTTTGCCCATGAGGTTCGCTGAAAGAATCGGTGTTTTTAGTTTGGCATCGATGATTTGTTGCTTGAGTGCGCTTCCGCCAAGGATGTAATCGTGATTACCGAGAACAGTCGCATCGATACCGAGAAAATCTAGAGCGCGCAAAGAATCTGTGCCCTGATTGGAAAAGAAAAACGATGAACCTTCTCCAAAGTCGCCGCCATCGAGATAAAGAGTTTCGATTCCTTTGGCGCGGGCCTCGGCCTTGAGACGATCTACGACGGTGCGAATTTTTGCATAACCACCAATTCCGCCGCGGGTTCCGTTGAAATACGAGTGAAGGTCATTGGTGTGGATGATCTGGAGAAGTTTTGCCTCAGCACTTTGAGCGAGGATCAAAGTAGAAAAAAGGGCGAAAAAAGCGATATTTTTCATGTGTCATCCGTGAATGAAGAGTGAGGAGGTCGTTCTTTCATTAGAACAGAGGTCCGCGAGGCAAAAAAGGATGTAAAAATTGCCATTAGATGAGGACTGATGGAGAGGTCCAATGCTAAATATCGAACCCTATGAAATCTGAACTCCTCCTTCCCGTCGGCAACATGGAAATGTGTTTGGCCGCAGTGCATCACGGCGCTGACGCCATCTATGTCGGCGTGCCGTTTTTTAATGCGCGGGGTAGAAGCACGGATTTGTCCCTGGCAGAACTTAAGGAGATGATCGATCTCTGTCACCTCTATGGTGTTAAGGTGAACCTTGCTTTCAATGTGGTGATCTTCCAGGATGAGTTTCCGAAAGTGATCGAGCTTCTGAAACAAATTCTTCCGCTCAATCCGGATGCATTCATCGTTCAGGATCTGGGTCTCGCTAAACTCATCAGGCAGATGGCACCTGGGCAGAGAATCCACGCCTCCACGCAAATGACGGTCACAAACGCCGATGCCATTCGTCTCACAGAAGACCTGGGCATTGATCGATTTGTTCTGGGAAGAGAAAACTCTCTCAACGAAATAAAACTCATCCGTGAGCAGACAGATAAAGAACTCGAAGTCTTTGTTCATGGAGCTCTTTGTGTTGCATACTCCGGCCAGTGCTTTACTTCTGAATCTATCGGAGGAAGAAGTGCAAACCGTGGACAATGTGCCCAGAGCTGCAGACTTCCATACGAGTTGTATGTTGATGGTGAGAAGAAAGATCTCGGCGATAAAAAATATCTCGTTTCACCAAAAGACCTGATGGGCATTGAAGAAGTTCCTGCCCTGAGAGATCTTGGTGTGAATTCATTTAAAGTGGAAGGCCGTCTCAAAACTCCGGAGTATGTGGCCTCAGCGGCCCAGAACTATCGCGAAGTTCTTGATGGCGCTCCCCTGAACCTCGAGACAAGAACAAGAAATCTCTCAACTACTTATTCCCGCGGATTTTTCACCGGCTGGTTCAAGGGTGTTGATCATCAACAGCTCGTAGATGCAACTTTCAGTGCTCACCGTGGACTGCTGTTAGGAGAGATCAAAGAGATCAAGCATAAAAAAATTATTATCGAGACCCGCGAGAAACTTGAAGCGGGGATGGGTCTCCTTCTCGTTGATAAAGAAGAGTCAGGATCAAAAATTTTCGCCGTTCAGAGAATGGGACAAAATATTGAAGTTGAACTTGTGAATAAAACACTTATGCTGAAAAAAGGCATGAAAGTTTATTTAAATTCTCACGAAGGTAAAGATCGTGAGTATCAGAGAAACTGGAAGTCACGCGAGCATCAGAAAAAGATTCCACTCAAGATGATCGTCCAGGGCATAAATCGTGAACCGCTTCTTGTGAAAATCACTGATCCCGAAGGCAGAGAAGTCTACGCTCAGACAGTAAATGCCCTCGGAGAAGCGAGCAACCGCCCCCTCACTGAAGATTTCATTAAAACCGAACTCTCTTCGCTCGGAACAACAGTTTACGAACTCGAATCATTTGATTGTTTCATCGATCAGAACGTTTATGTTCATCACAAAGAGATCAAGGAAGTCAGACGCGAGCTGGTAGAAAAAATGAATCAGGCAAGAATTGCCAGACCTGTAAAAGAATTTCATGAACCGAAACTTGAAATCTCAAAACGTGGGCCCGTGAGTGAAGCAAAACTCAATATTCTTCTCCGGAACATGGAGCAGGTGGAAGCTCTTCGCAACAATTTCAGATCTCTTGAAAATAAAGCGTCCTCAATTAGAAGTGTCATCCTCGATTTTGAATTCGGACAGGACTATCTCCCGTCAGTTCAGATCCTGAAAGAGATGAACATCAATGTTGGAATTGCTACGACCCGGATTCTCAAACCTCAGGAATATCACAATCTCAAAATTCTCCAGCGAGCACTTCCGGACTTTATCCTCGTGAGAAATTTAGGCGCTCTGGAATATCTTCGTCGTGAAACGAAAATTCCTCTCATTGGTGATTTCTCACTCAACGTTACCAATGCTTTCTCGTTGGAATATCTTGGCAATAAAGGTCTCGAAACGATCAACGTTTCCTACGACCTGAACCAGAATCAGCTGCTTGACATGGTAGCTGCCGGAGACCCCGCAAAAATCGAAGTCACCCTTCATCAATACATGCCTGAATTTCACATGGAGCATTGCGTGTTTGCTGCCTTCCTTTCCAAGGGCAGCTCTTTCCGTGACTGCGGAAAGCCTTGTGAAAAGCATGCCGTGAAATTAAAAGATCCTTATGGACACTGGCACCATCTCACAGCAGATCAGGAATGCCGGAATACTTTTTTCAAGGCCACACCTCAGTCAGCAGGTTTTCTGGTGACTCAACTTAAGGAAAAAGGCATTAAGTCTTTCCGGGTGGAAGCACTTCACGAAAATGCAACTGAGCTTTTAAAAAAAATCTTCACTTATCTCTCGCTGATCCGCGGTGAAATGACCGCTGAAGAAGCTGTTAAGGCCCTGAGTGTCCTGGAAACCTACGGATTGGGCGCCGGCCAGTTGAACAAAACCGATTCTTACCGCGATCGCAAGAAAGAAGATTCTCATTCCCATTCGTGACATGGTAAAAAGAGAGCATCTCTTTACCGGGCATTTTCATGAAGGCCAATTCGGCTGATCCAAAATATCGTGCAGCTCTTACCTTCGGCGCTCTCGGTGTCGTGTATGGTGACATTGGTACAAGTCCACTCTATGCGCTGAAAGAATCTTTTCATGCTCATCACAACCTTAGTGTGACGGCACCAAACATCTACGGCATTCTTTCTCTCATTTTCTGGTCATTGGTTTTAGTGGTATCCGTGAAATATCTCGTCTTTATCATTCGCGCAGATAACCATGGGGAAGGGGGAGTTCTCGCTCTCACGGCCCTTATTTCAAGCTACTCAGATAAATCTCCGAAGGCACTCAAGATTCTCACTCTTATGGGAATTTTCGGTACGGCCCTATTGTATGGTGATGGCATGATCACGCCGGCGATTTCCGTTCTTTCTGCGGTGGAGGGGTTAGAGATTGTTACACCGGTACTTCATCCTTATATTATCCCCATTACGATCGCGATCATCATTGGTCTCTTCTCGATCCAGAAACATGGAACGAGTGTTGTCGGAAAAGTTTTCGGACCGATTACACTTCTCTGGTTCATTATCCTCGCCGTCCTAGGTATCTCAAAAATTATTGAGCATCCGGAAATCCTCAATGCGATGAACCCGATGCATGCTTTTACTTTCTTCAAACTCAATCAGTGGAATGGCTTCGTTGTTCTTGGTTCCGTTTTCCTCGTTGTGACCGGTGGAGAAGCTTTGTATTCTGACCTCGGGCATTTCGGAAAGTCCCCGATTCGTCTCGCGTGGTTCATCATAGTTCTTCCGGCGTTAGTTCTGAATTACTTCGGCCAGGGTGCTATGCTTTTGCATCATCCACTTAATATTAAGAATCCTTTCTACCTCATGGCGCCTGACTGGGCATTGATCCCTCTCATTATCCTCGCTACGTTTTCTACTGTGATAGCTTCTCAGGCCCTCATCACGGGAGTGTTTTCCATCACCATGCAGGCAGTACAGCTTCAGTACGTTCCACGTGTGCGCATTAAGCACACATCGAATGCGGAGAAAGGTCAGATCTATGTGGGAAGTGTGAATTGGGTTCTGATGATCTCGTGTATCCTTCTCGTCCTGGCATTCAGGTCATCGAGCAATCTTGCTGCTGCTTACGGTATTGCTGTGACAACAACGATGGTGATCACAACGGTACTTTTCTATTTCTTCGCCCGTCACGAATGGAAATGGAATCCCCTTGTGGCCGGAAGCATTTGCGGATTTTTTCTTCTGATAGAGGGTTCCTTCTGGAGTGCAAACTTACTTAAGATTCTTCACGGCGGATGGTTTCCGCTCGTCATTGGCGTCATCATTTTCACAGTGATGACGACCTGGCACAAAGGTCGCGAGCTTGTTTCTGGCAGAATGGTGGGCAGGATCAGGCCACTACCGGTTTTCCTCGAGGAAATCCGTCAGAGTGGTATTCAGCGCGTTCCAGGTGTTGCCGTCTATATGTCCGGCCATCCGGACTATATTCCTTTCACCCTGCAAAGTACTGTCGAGCGTTACAAATGCATGCATGAGCACGTTCTTTTGATCTCTGTCACTACTCTTGATTACCCGCACGTTCCGAAATCAAACCGCATGCGTTTCCAGAATGTCGGCCCTCAGGTTTATCGTGGAATCATTCAGTACGGCTTTATGGATTTTCCCGATGTGCCGCAAGAACTCGAAGGTGTTCTCCTCGATAAAGGTGTCGTTTTCAAGTCCATGAAGGCCACATTCTTCCTCGGTCGCGAACACATTCTGGCCTCCCGTGAAAAAGGCATGGCGCTATGGCGCGAGAAGCTGTTTTCTTTCATGAGCAAGAACTCACAATCCGCTGTTTCATTCTTTAAACTTCCTCGCTCCCGCGTCGTAGAAATTGGCTCGATGATTGAGATTTAATGTATAATCATTAAGTACATTCAAAGGAGTTCTCATGAAATGTTTATTGATGAGTTTAGTCGCCGTTTGTTTTGCTGGAAGTGTTTTTGCAGCTCCGAACGTCAAGATCACTTCATTTACATACCCAGCTCAAGGGCAGGTTTACGCTGAACTCTGCGGACTGGTTGAAGGTGCTGAAAGCTCTCCGACTTTTGTACGCGTAACTGTCGACCATAAAAGCAACAGGCCTGGAATCTACAATGCGATTGCAGGAAAAGACGGAAAGTTTTGTACGACTGTGATTACTTATCGCGGGACTGCTGAAGCCGTCGTCATGGAGTAATGTCTTCGCGGGAAATTTCCTTCCATTCACCTGGTTGGAGATTTCCCAGTTCGAGTCCGCCGATTTTTTTTCTGATAAGTCTTAGTGTCGGATGTCCAATTGCTGCTGTCATCTTTCTTATCTGACGATTCTTCCCTTCAACAATTTTCACTTCAATCCAGATGTCCTGAATCGTCTTACGAAAGCGCACCGGCGGATCACGTGGTGGTACCTCAGGTTGCGGATCAATAATAGAAACATCAGCAGGACGGGTCGTATAGTCTTCGATTTTGAGACCCTTTCTCATGCGTTCAAGAGACTCTTCCGTCGGCACTCTTTCAACGAGCACCCAGTATGTTTTTTGCTTATCACTTTTGGGATTGAGAAGTCGTTCGATGAGTGGCCCATCATCAGTCAGAAGGAGAAGTCCTTCGGAGTCTTTATCGAGTCTTCCAGCTGCGTAGATTCCGGACGGAAGATTATATTCCGCCAGGGATTTCGCCCCGTCTTCAGGGGTGAACTGTGAAAGAACTCCATAGGGTTTGTGGAAAAGAATATACCTCGCCATAGGCCCATCTTAGCATAACCATTGGGGTGAGGCCTACAATATCTATCTATGAGATTAAGTTAGAACCTTTCCACAAAGAAGGGGTGTACTTTGTTTTTAAGGACGGAGGTGCACATGGAAAAGGCAATTCTCTTATTGAGTCTGGGTTTGTTCTCATTAGCGTCGACACTGATATCGAGTACCGTCTTTCAGTAGGGATGCTGGTTACAGAACTTGAAATTTTTAAGTTCTTGACTCATGGATGAGTCAACTTTAACTTGAGAATATGTCCGACTATGAACTCGTCTATTCGGACGATCCCAATTTCAAAAAACGCTGTCTTAAATGTGGAAAATTTCCCTGCGCGTGTCCGAAATCAACAGATCTCAAACCCAATGAACATACATTAAAAGTCCGTCTCGAGAAAAACGCTCGTGGTGGAAAAACAGTCACGGTTATTTTTGAATTACCGAATAACGAGGCCTATTTTAAAGATCTCGAAAAAAAATTGAAGGCCCTTTGTGGGACCGGTGGAACATTCAAAGACGGAAAGATTGAAATTCAAGGCGACCATCGCGAAAAGATCAAGGCCTATCTCGAGAAGGCGGGCTTCAAAGTCAAACTCGCCGGTGGCTAGAATCCGCGGCAACTCACAAAAAAGTGCCTCGTATCTCTGAGCATGACTTCGGTCTGAACAACCTCTAATGAGTCAAAAACAGCGTGCGGGATGAGGAAAAGCTCTTCCTGGGCCGTAATCTCGTTCATCACTCCCACCATTCTGCCGGCAGAAAAGGGAACAGATTTACCAACCGGACTAAAGCGAATTTCGCCTTCTGAGCTCACTCCCAGAACATTGATTTCTACTCTGCGGGAGGTAGGGAAGTGAAATGAGTAAGTAATCTCAGCTTTTTCATAAGTGCGGGTGCATTCCACGTCCGGATTCACAGCAGAAAAGGCCTCAACTGATATAAAAATGAGAACACCAACAAGAAAGAGTTTCATAAAAGTTCCTGATTTGCGTTGGATGGACTATAAGAAATGATAGGAAAGATAATGGACAGTGTAACCCTTGAAATGAACCTCTGCTTGGTCTGCCGTCGCCGGTTGGTGACATGTTTATGCCCACATATCGTTCCCTTCGATACGACGTCGCGCTTCATTATTCTCATGCACCCAAAAGAATTTAAGAGAGAGAAGATCGGTACCGGCCGTTTTACTCATCTTATTCTCAAAAACTCCAAAATCATCGTGGATGTCGGCTTTGATGAAAACGTTGAGTTTCAAAAGCTCCTCGCTGATCAGGAATATGAAACTTTTGTTCTCTATCCGGGCGAGACTGTCATTGATCTTTCCGGGGAAAACGTTGCAGAAAAACTTGGCCCTAAAAAGCAGCAATTCGTTGTGATCGACGGCACCTGGCCTTGCGCCAAGAAGATGATGAAGCTCTCAACTTGTCTTCACTATGTTCCTCGTGTGAGCTTTAAACTTGGTCGCCGATCCGAATTCTCCATAAAACACCAGCCTCATCCCGATTGTCTTTCAACTGTCGAATCTATCCATCAAGTGCTGCTTGATCTAAACCGCGCAGGAGTTGAATCAACTCAAGGCCGTGAAGAAAATCTCATGCTGGTGTTTCGTGAAACAGTGAGGATGCAGAAAGAACTTGCGAGTGATCCGACCCGTGAAGGCTATCGCAGAAAACCTTTTTCATTTCCAGAAGAAAGAAGAATGTCCAAGAAATGGACTGAGAGATCCCTGTTTTTTAAAGTCTAAGCAACGTTCTGGTGAATGATCTCTTGTCTTGGATTATCTCCCCACTTATTTTTCGTACGAATGCTGAGGAAAATCGCAAACAGTCTCCAGATGGAATAGAGCTGCTTATATCCGAAGTGCATGAGAATTGAGTGAATCGCACCTTTGGTCCATGACCAGCTTTTGTCTTTGGTGATGTAGTGACGATCGAGGTGCATCCCCAGCCAGGTGAGGAGGACACTGTACACGAGTCCCAGAACAGCGAAGTAAGCGATCACGTCCCAACTGATGACACCAACATACCCAAGATAAGGAACAACCAGGTAGGCGAAGAGTTCCACGATCGGAGACAGAGTTTCCACCATCCACATATACGGAATTGATATCAGGCCAAGAATTCCGTAAAAAGGATTAAAGGTCATGGTGAAGTTGTGTGAAAGTGTCTGCACAAGGCCAAGCTGCCATCGGACACGCTGAATGCGAAGGTGGCGAAGATCATTCGGCACCTGCGTAAAACAAGTTGTCACGGGAAGGACTTTGAAGTGATGGTCTTTGCCACGGAACTCGCGACGTAGTCTCACGATAAGATCTAGGTCTTCAGTAATTGATTTTGGATTAAATCCGCCGACTTTTTTCACAGCATCTTTTTTTAACATACAGAAAGCACCCGAGATCAACATGGTGGCACCCATGAGACTCCAGCCTAAACGTTCGCAGACAAAACTGCGAAGGTACTCCAGGCGCTGAAAAGACGGCAGAAACTGAGAGTTCTTTTGAGCGAGCTGTTTATTGTTCTGAAGTTTCTGAGAGTGAAGGATATTGATAACGCCGCCACAAGCAATAAGTTTCGGATCGCGGGCGAAAGCATCGAGACACTCATCAATGCCGGGAGCGTGAGGAATCGTATCAGCATCCATGGTGCAGATAATATCGTGTGAAGCAAATTCAAGACCCAGATTCAGGGACTGGGATTTGCCCAGGTGAGGCGCTTCCAGAACTTTCAATTCAGGATGGGTAAGGGAGTGAAACAGAATACTGTTAGGTTCAGTGCGCTTCAGTTGATACATGTTTTGAAGAAGCTTGAACGTCGGATCCTGAGACCCATCATCGATGACGATGATCTCTTTGTTCTTAAGTGGTAAACGAAGGTAGGTTTGAAGGCTTTCTACAATCAACGAAGATTCATTGAAGGCTGGAATAATGAAGGTCAACGCAGGCACCTGAAGGACAGGCTTCAGTTTCTTCTTCTGCGCATTGTAGCGCTTGATGTGCCACCACGACAGGACTACAAGAATGGCGTATGCCAGGTTAATGCAGATGAAGTAGATGGAAATGATTTCCAGAAACATAGGGTTCGCCAGTCCTTAAAAATAATAATTCAGGAGAAGTGTCGTCGTGATGAACTGGTTATGAATCTGTTCATAATCAGTGTGATCAACGATAAGCTCGCCTCTGAAATTCTGTGTGAAGTAATAACCGCCGCCAAGTCCAGCGGTGGTTGTATCAACCATAATGTTGGTGACCTGAATGATTCCCTGAGTGGCCTCTTTCCCGCGATATCCGAAAGCATAAACGGAAAACTTTTTCTCGCGATAAAAAACAACACGAAGACCGTAGTTGTAAATGTCGCGGGTTTCGGCCGGGCGCTTGAATGTTGCCTTACCAATCATAAACTGTGGAATCACAATGAAGCTTGGGATTTTCTCGATCTCAATACCCAGGTTAACCGTATCGAGATTTGTAAAAGCATACTTACTGTTTTTGATCGTTGTAAAAGCAGAATAGCCCACACCAAGAACGTAGTAGGCCGTGAGCTGTGTTTGTTTTTCGGGCAAAAGCTTGTTGCCCATACCCTGAAGATATTTCACTTCAAGAGACAGGCGATCAGTCGGAGAGTATCCAACAAAGGCCCCGACTCTTCTGTCGTAGACATCAAAACGTTCCATGTAGGTTGCCTGCATTCCGGCATTGAACTTTCGTGACAAGCTAACGCGGGCGAGAACGTCCTGTTGCCAGCCTGATGTTTTTTGCTTTTTGATGTCGAGATATTGAGTAATGGTTTGAACATCGTGAGCATGAACGAAGCTTGATAAGAGTGATAGACCAATGATCACACGAGCGAATCGATTCACTTTCTTACCTTCAGGCTTTTTGTTGTTTATACTCTTAACTATGCTAAAATCGAAGGGAACTAAAAGCAAGACAATGATAATATGCTAGTGATTGACTCAGATAATGTGCCGATGCTTCAGCGAATTTTCCGTCACCTACAAAGGAGGCAATCGCTTCTCGTCACCTGGCAGATCAGTCCCTCCACAGGGAAGCGTGTCATCTATCACTCAACCCTTGGTTCTTTTCACACTGAAATGAAGAATTTTTCGGTCTCCCTTACTGAAAATGAAACTCTTAATCCCGATCTCGATATCTTTTTCTACGCCGAAGACGGCCAGTTTATTTTTAAAACCGATATCCAGAAAATGAACGGGCCCCATCTCATCGTTAATTTTCCCAAAGAAGTAAAACTTCTCGATGAGCCGGACGCCCTTCTTCTCCAGGGAAGATCAGGTGTTGATATTCCTACGACGTGGCGAACTAAACGAATTGTCATGGATGGTCCGGAGAATTTTGATAAATACATGGGCCGTGCGCCTAAGCCCATGGCCGAAAGAACTGAGCGTGATCAGAGTTTTCTTTCTGAAGAATTCAACGTCACTCTCGATGAAGAGGATAAACTCTTTGCTGGAAAACGCGAGAGTGTTCGTGTGCGGCCTAAAGTGAATAAGTTGGTGAAGTTGTCTCTCAAAGGCGACGAGAATATTCATGTGCTTAAACTCTTCGATCTGTCTCAGGGTGGGATGGCATTTCTGACGATGATTCCGAACAATTTCCCTAAGGGCACTGAAGTGGTTGTCGTTGGTTTCGGAGAGTTCGATCTGGATGATCCTCTCGTGGGACTTATCATGTCTTCGAGGTCTGTTGACGATCTAAACACTGAGTTTAAAATCGGCGTGAAGTTTACAGAAGGGCAGGACTAAGTCCCGCCCTCTAAAATATTATCTAAAATCGTAATCGTAGTGAAACTTATTGTTATATGAAGCATCTTTCTTATTGATCACTTTACGCTGACGCTTGAGTGATTTATCAACGTCTTTCAATTTATCGCTGAGAAGTTCAGGATCAACATACTCACTGTCTTTTCCTTTCTCACAGACTTTAACTTCAGAGTGGATCAAGATGAGCTCAGATAAAGCATCGTTTCTGATTTCTGCGCACTTATTATCGTAAGGATCCATGTGGATGCCGACATCGGCAACATGGTCAGGATATACAGCAAAAACTTCTTTTAGTTTTTTACAGGCATCAACAACCTTCTCGTCATCGAGATCGGCCCGGATTTCAGAAATTTTAAGTTTTAATTCGTCGATCCGCTTAGACATTTCTTCTTTTGTTTTTTTCTCTTTCATCGTTTCTGCAGATGCAGAAAAAGAAAGAGCGAGAAGGAGAGATGCAGAAATAAGACTTTTCATGGGAACCTCCGGATATACGACAGCTGTCCATAATCTATTCAGTTTTTCAGCGAAAAACATGAGGAATATGGGGTTTTAGCAGTACATCATTCAAGGTCCATGCCAAGTTTGTCCTGAATCAGGGACATCTGCATGCGAAGGTCTATCAGCTGTTGATCCCAGTAATTGGAAGTTGGAAACTGCGGAAATATTCTCTGGAAAGAATGGTCGTCCCATCTCTTGGCGATCCAGGCATTGAAGTGAACCATGCGCATGGCCCGCAGAGGTTCCGTGAGTCTTGCAAGCGAGACGCGATCTTTTCTTGTCATCTCAAGATATGTTTTCAGAAAACGATCACGATCCTCTTCACTGTATGAATCAATACCAGGAAGTATAAGCCAGAGATCCTGCTCGATGGGACCTGTCAGGCAGTCATCAAAATCTACGGCGAACGGGCCGGCACTTGTCCAGACGATATTCCCTCGGTGAAAATCACCATGCAGACGCTGGACAGGAAGGTTTGTAAAAAGTGGAGAGATCAGATTATTCAAATGCTCGAGGAGATCGCAGTAATACTTAAAGCTCAAGTGGTGTTCAATAGTATTTTGCTGCATTAGCGAATGACGACTTGCTTCGACGAAAGTCGACGGATGAAGTTTCAGCCGATGAGTGAAACTTCCCATCGATCCAACGTTGTGAATGCGACCAATCAGTCGTCCCGCTTGTTCAAGTTCTTCTTTGTTAAATTCATCTTTCATTCTGCCCATGACTTTCGGAAATATGGCGAAGTAGAGATTTGTTTCTTCATGAACGTGAAGTGTTGCTCCTTTGATTTCTAAAGGTGCCACTACCGGTACTTCGAACTCAAGAAGGGTAGAGAGAAAATTGTGCTCTTCCTGAATCTGTTCTTTCGACCAGCGACCAGGACGATAAAATTTCAGGATAATATTTGTCTTTGAGAAACCTGGTTCGGCATCAAACTCTTTAGCGAGTTCAACATCGTATACTCGATTTTCAAGACTGTTTAATGGGAGTGCCCTGCCTGTTAAACGGACACCAAAAATCTCACTCGCATCTAAAACATGCTCAGGGGTGAGAAGATGAAAGTGTTTGGTTTCCTGGCCCCAGAGGCCTTGAGGTGCGTTCATTTTGCCTCTTAAAATGGTCAGTAAGTCTGATCAGAAAGTATATCATGATAGGGGCATAAGCTATAGGTATTATTAGACGATGAGGGCCTGTTTTTGCGCAGTTCATCTCGAGTAAAATACGTCTCATGTTAAGATAGTCATATCAAACTCTAAGGACTTGTTATGAATGTTGTAAGCATTGGTTTATTAGCACTAATTTTCGCCGGACAGGTTTATTCTCAATCAAATCCTCCGGTAGCAGCTCCTGTTTGCGGTGGACTTAAACAAACTCCTTTGGCGACAGCAGAATGCTGTCAGGGATTGAAGCTCAACACGACAACAAATCTTTGTGAAGATCCGATTCAGGATTCAACCCTTCAGGTGTGCGTGTTTGATGAAGACTGTGCGGCCACCCAACCCGGTAAAGGCACTGGATGTTTTCCTCAAACAGAAGACGATTTATTTTCTGCTGAGGCGACCAATCCAAATCAGTTCACTCCGATTTCAGACCTGCAGGATACAGTTGATGACGACCGTGATGCGAATTCCAATGAGCCAGTGGCCGCAGGACAGGCGTGTACAAAATCGAGTGACTGCATTTCATACGCTTGTGATTCTGCCACTTTGAAATGTCTCGACAGACGAATCTGTCGCTTAGGCGATGTCGGTGATCTGGTCAGAGATGGTGTGAGATGTGAAGAAGGCCTGATACGAAATGCAAATAGTGAATGTGATCTGACTGATCAGGATAAACTATTGCTGTACCCACTCCTCATTAATGACGACATTATTGTTAAAGAAACGAACAGCTGTGACTTCCGCGAATATCAGAATGATCCACAGATGAAAGAGATCCGTGAAAGAAGTATCGTCAGTATGAAAACGATTCGTGCGATGGAATGGCTTTTTGTAAACTCTACTCTTCAGGAGTCTGAGGAGTGTCTAAAACTCCTTCCGTATATGCGTGAGGGAATGGCAATTCCTTTCTATGCTGAACGAAAAACAATTCTTACCAACTTTAATATTGAGATGGCGAAGATTGAAAAAGACAATCAGACGCTGGAAACAGCGAAAGACACTTCCAACACAATGACTTCCATCCATGGCGAAGCGATTAAAGAAAAAGATCTCGCCACTCGCAGAACATCAGGCTACGACGCCTTGAAACTCATGTGGAGAAGAAACCTATTGTTCCAGTCTTACGAAAAAGCGATGAAAGAACTAATTACTGCTGCCGGAAGCAAAGTCGGGGGCCTCGCATTGGAAATGGGGAACTGGAAAGATAAAGGTAAGGAATGGAAAGTTGGCGATAAGACCTGGAACGCGGGTACGGCCGGTACTTGTCGCGGAAAGAATTCTGAAAAAATTAAAAAACGCTGGGCAGCTTATTTCCAGGTTAATGCTTCCGGCCCGGAAAATGCTGAAGTCGTGAAAAGTAAAACCATTGCCGATTACCTGGCCCTTGTGAATGGTGAATCTCCTGAAAGCGTCACGAGTACTCTTGTTAATGGTCCAAAAAATACAAAATTTAAAAATTACTTCCTCGTCGATCCATTGATGCCGGGAAATAAAGGTACCGACACATTTGATAAATTCGGAACCGGGAAACCTGGAAAGCGCACTCTTCCTGAAGGTTCTTACCCCGCCTTGAGGAAAGCCTTCAAGGCGAGCATCATCAGTCACTTTCGTAGTATGAAAGGTGCTGGCGCTCCTGAAGAATTCGTTTTCGAGCCTGAGATCGTGAAGATGGAAGCAAGAAACTGCATCGACAAACCAGACGGTCCAAACTGTGAGCTCTACACGGCATTCATCGAGGAAATGACTGACATTGCTTTCGCGCAATTTCTGGCCTACTCCATTCATTCAAAAAATTCGTACAAACGCTACTTTAGTCAGGCGAATATGAGACGCAAGCTCCTCGCAAAGTATGAAACGGACATGCAGAACATTACTAAATATTATGAATCCATGGCCACTGCACGTACTGATCAGAACTCGTGTCTTGAAAAGGCCATGAACCAGATTGTGGCTGACTTTATTGATGATGGCGCTGGGGTTCAGCTTGATGTTACCGGCCCCTCCACCAGCGGGTCTAACTCAGGATCTTCAACTGGATCGAGTCTTGGTGGCGGTACTTTGAACGGAACATCGACGGCCACAGGTTCTGCGAATGTAAACGGTCTTGGTACCTCAGGTTCAGGGACTAAGGACTCATTGAGAGTGACTACCGTTTCCCGCCTTCCATTCTCTGCTGACCTTCGTTTTGGTTCTCTGAAGAACATGACTAAAGGTGGGATGATGGACAACATCAGCGGAAGTTCATCACTTGGTAGTGGATCTTTTTCGAGCAGTTCTAATAACAAACAGTTTGCGGCGAATTTTAATAACATGAAGACCATAAATTCCACCGCCCTCGCTAAAGGAATTAATCTTGCCGCGAAAGAGAAGACATTGTTGCCTTCTCTGAAAAATCTCAGCAAGTCTTCTTCTTCTTCTTCAGCGAATCCGTCTAAAGTTGCAAGCAATGGCCTGGGTAGTTCCGGTGTAGCTTTAGAGATAGTTCCGACGAACCTGGAGAAAGAAGCAGAAATGGATCTCAAGAGAAAAGTCATTGAAACCGGCGAGGCAAAAGTAACTGCAGATAAAACATCACCGGCAAGACCAACACCATTGACTGGTACATACCCGCAGACGGGTAGTCTTGGTAGTACGCCGATCAGCACCTCAGACCAGGAAATCATTGAGGCGAGCTACGAGCGCACGAAAAGGGAATTCATCTCTGATGAGGAAGATCCTCTCTTCAGTAAAGTATCTAAGGCCTATGTGCGAAATCTGGATAAGATTCTGACGAAGAAAAAGAAAATCGAAGAATAATCAAGGATGAGACTCTAACGACGACGGCCGCTGCGACGATAGCGGCGACGTCCACTACGTTTCTTCCTGACTTCATTGAGATTGTTCTGAAGGTCCTTGATAAAGACAGCGAGTTCGCGGCGATAATGAGTTTCTCCGTCTTCGCCGATATTTTCAACTTCCATAAACCAGTGGTTATCTTTGGCCAGGTTATCGAGGATCGTGAAATTTACACGTGCTTTTTCAGCAACAACCCTCCACGGGTTTGTGTCCCGGGAGTCAGGATATGTTTTGCCATGAATAGGACTGGAAGTGATTTCAAAGCTTGGGCGCCCGAAGAGGCTGCGTGGGAACTGCATGATCTCCGACATGTGCCGGTCACCACTGATAAAGATAAAAGGAGTATTCGTTTTTTTCAGGTCGTCTGAAAATTTACCAAACTCACGAGGATGCTTTTTTTCGAACGAATCAAACTCGTGATATCCACCAAAGAATTGATCACCTTTAATGATCAAACTTGGATTTGGCTCTTCCTCAAGCTTGCTCATAAGCCATTTGTACTGGTCAATGCCGATATGAGTTCCATCAGGGTCTGAGTCCCGAAAAGTGCGTGCATCGAGGAAGTAGAGGTTAAAGTCACCTAATGAAAGCAGACCGCCAACACCGAATCCTTTAAAAAATTCGTCATCACTGAGAGATTGAGCAAAGAAGGCATCAAACACTTCACGAGACTGCTCTTTGTGAGGGTAATCTGCGCCGGAGTTATTTGCGCCGTAATCATGGTCATCCCACAGTCCATGCACCGGAATGAGTTTTTCCATAAAGTACACAGGAAGGCTTAACCTGATGTCCACGTAGCGCTTCCAGAGAAGCTCCTCATCGACGATTAGTTTTTTGTTAAGGCCTCCGACACCTTTATCAGCATAAACGTTGTCACCAATCATCAGAAGGTACTCAGGTTTTCTTTTCGCCACCTCATCCCAGATTTTAAACTTCTTGGGAAAGTTATCATCCATGCAGGAAGCGATCGCTAAACGAAGATGCTGGCTCTCGAGCTGGCCCTGGCCGATCAGACGCTGATCAACAACTTTTTCACCTTCGTAGACGACGAGGTTATAAAGAACTTTTGAATCGCGAACGAATACCATTTTATGAATAACGTATTCTGAAAATGGACGGGAAACGATTTTGATTTCTTCGGGTTTGAGAATCTTGCCTTCAGAAGTACGGAGTTCAAATCTAAGGATCTTGTTCTTATCAGCGACGACGGAAAACTCAACTTCCTTGATGCTTGTGATTCCCTGAAGAATAGAAAGTTTGTCTGTACGTCTCTCTGGTAGTTGAGCACAGCTGACAAAAAGCAGGATCAATAATAAGTATTGGAACTTCAAAAAACGTCCTCCATCGGAGCTGATAGCTTAAATCGTATAACCCTGTTTGACGAGGAGGTTTGCGAGCTCAATAAGGGGTAAACCGATGATGGCAGTGTGATCCTGCGTCTCTATGGATTCAAAAAGCTTAATCCCGCCGGATTCCAATTTGTAACTTCCAGCGCAATCAAGGGGGGAGTCAAGATGGACGTAGTTTTCGATGCTTTGTTTTTTCAAGGGCCGCATCTTAAGGACTGTCCGATTCAGAAATGTTTCTTCACCCTTTGGGTTGATGACGGTGACAGCAGTCAGAAGTTCGTGAGTTTTACCCTGCATACTCAGAAGCTGATCGATGGCCTTTTCTGTTGAGTGAGGTTTACCGAGGATTATTCCGTCCACATGACAAACCTGATCTGAGCCAATCACACAACCATCAGGTCGCTTTAAGAAGACAGCACGGGCCTTGAGAGCAGAGAGTTTTGTGGCAAGATCCGATGGTGAAAGACCTTTGTCCTTGAATTCATCTTCGTCGACACCAGGTGCGATGGATTCAAATGGAAACCCAAGTTGAGCAAGTAGAGAGCCGCGATATTTAGACGTGCTTGCCAGGATGAGAGGCCAGGGCAAGGTTAGTGATTGATTTTTTCCCATATTTTCAGACAGAAGATGCGGTTCTGTTTTAAGTCCTTCCAGGGATAATCCAGGATGATGTCCCGGGTAGGTGATTTGTTAATGCCGGCAGCGAGACAACTCTTGCAAAGAGTGAGGGTATAAAACTTGCGGTAGTAAGCAAAGACCGCTGCGTATTTTTGTTCAGTGTCTTCGGCAACCATGAGAGCTTTTTTCAGTTTTCTTGCGTGAGAGGACATGATCTCACTCATCTTCCTGGCATCTTTGTTGGACGGATCCATCCTCCAGTCCGAAGGAACTTCAATGAGTGGTTCTGCATTCATCTGCTGACCTCATTCATAATCAAGGCAGCTCCTCCATACACGGCACCTTTCTCAGCAGAGAGAGTCGCGGTGAGGATCTGAATTTTATTTTTGAAGCTGAAATGAATTAGCGCATTTAATTTCTGAATGATCACATCGTTGAAAGGTTCGCCGAGTTTAGAAACTCCGCCACCGATAATAAACGCTTCCGGGCCGAGGAGGATGGCCATGCTGACAAGTCCACTCGCTAGTTCTTCAGCGATCGTATCAATGATCGTTAGCGCGCGTGGATCTTTCTCTCTAAAAAGTTCGCCCAGCTTCTCAATCGTCCACTCTTCATTGGTAAGTTCGCGGATCGTTTGCTTGATACCTTTGGCAGAAAGAAAACTTTCCAGGTGATTCATTCCACCACAAGAGCAGAGTCTTTTCTTATCGTGAGGAATGATAACATGTCCACCTTCAGCACCTAGAGCATCGTAGCCTCTGTGAAGGTCGTGATTGAGGATGAGACCAGTGCCTACACCTGTACCGAGTGTCACAAGAATAAAATCACGGAAGTGCTGTCCCGATCCCCATTTCTTCTCACCAAGAGCAGCGAGATTGGCATCGTTTTCAATCACAGCAGGTGCTTTAAAATTTTGCGCGAGTAGTTCCTTGAGAGCGACTTTTTTCCATCCGAGATTCGGCGCATATTCAATACGCCCGGTGAAATAATTTGCCATTGGTGCCCCGGCACCAACGCCCACAATATGCGGATCTCCAAGTGAAAGCCCCTGTGCATCTTTAAGCATGATGGCGGCCTCTGCCGCGACTTGTGAAATAAATTGCTCAGGTGGAATCTGCGATAAAGTCGGGACGTGAGAGTACTTGATCATTGCACCTGACTGATCAAAGAGACCAATCTTCGTGTTCGTGCCACCGATGTCGACGCCAAATGCCAGTTTGTCCTGATTCATGCTCAAAACGCTATCACGAAAGGACGCCATCGGCTATCATTGAGGTATACACTACAAGAGTTAACGCTGTGAAACCTGTCAATCTGACTCAACTGCTTTCCCATTCACCGACGCGCACACTGAGTTTTTTTTACTGCGCTAGAAATCCGGCCGAAGGGAAGGGCTTTGATTTTTTCTATGAAGACATGCTCTTCCAGCTCGAGAGCATGGAGGAAGAGAAGTTACTAGAGCACCTTCGTGACCAGAAGGCCCAATTTCATCGCATCATTAAGCGCTATCCTACAAAAACCTGCGGTTTTTTTCTCTCCGATACACTCAACGGCTTCACTCTTCTGGATCACGAAGTCGAAGCGTATTTTCAATTGGGCCCTCACTTTCATGTTCGGCCCCTGCTGGAGCAGGCCTACGTCAATCCTGAATTTATTCTTATCAACGTCTCTTTCTATGATCTCAAGATCTATCGCGGAGACTTTCAACATCTGGAAGTCATCGACCAGTTTGAATTTGATCAGGTTCAGAGTGGTTACGGCGAACTTTCACCAAAATTCTATGCTCCCCAGTACATGGGACTGATTCCCTATAAAACAATTGTAGCGTTGAAGAATCTCAGCCGCCGCCTTGCTGAAAGAATCCTTTATGAATCTGTCCCGGTTGTTGTGACGGGTCTCGCAGATACGAAGGCGATTTTTCTCCAGGGATTTGAGCACCACTTTGGCGTTATTTCCCATCTCAATGAAGATTTTTATGAGAAAACATGTGTGGAAATCCTCCAGCGCTGTCTCGCTTTTCGTCCGATTGTGGCGGACTATTATCACGCTCAATTTAAAGAGCGTCTCAAGCGTCTGAGTAAGTCCCCGCGACTTCTCACTGACCTTAAGGATATTATTAAAGCGACGGCAGGTGGAAGAGTGATCCAGCTCGTTCTTCCGACGGATAGAAAAGTTTGGGGCTTTGTGAATTTTGAAACCGGTGAATACGAACTCCATAAACGTGTTCATAAAAATAATCCGTGTGTCGATATCCTGAATGAAATTGCTGAAGAAGTACTCAAGCAAGGTGGAAGAATCCAGGTGCTACCTCCCCATTTTTTTCCACTTGAGGCAAACGCACTTGCCATCCTCAAAGGATCAAAGCGATGAAAATTTCCCGTTACCTTTCTTTCTGGCCTTCAATTGGTAGCCGTACTTTTATTGCAGACGGTGCGAAAATCATTGGCCGCGTTGAACTCGGTGACCATGCGAACATCTGGTATAACTGTGTGGTTCGGGCCGACGTGAATTTTATTAAAGTAGGCAAGAACACCAATGTTCAGGACTTATGCATGCTTCATGTAACTGAACTGAATTCCCTTACTATCGGAGAGAACACTTCTCTTGGTCATAGTGTAGTCCTGCACGGTTGCAAAGTAGGGAATGGTTGCCTGATTGGTATGGGGGCCATTATCCTTGATGGAGCAGAGATCGGAGATGAGTGTCTCGTTGCCGCCGGGTCACTGGTCACTCCGGGTAAAAAATTTCCTGCGGGCTCCATGATCAAAGGTCGTCCGGCCGTTATCGAGAGAGAACTTTCTCCCGAAGAGCGCAAGAAAATCGCTAACCACTATGTGGCGTATGTGGGATACAAAGAACAGTATCTCAAAATGGAAGAAGAAGATGGAACTCATCAGAAAAAAAACAGCTCGTCGAATGAAGGATCTGATCGATAAGATCACCGACGACAATCTTTTCCTTCTTTCGTCATCGGTTTCTTACTATTCGGCCCTGGGTCTCGCACCGTTCCTCTTGATTCTTCTTTTCGTGGCCTCCATCCTTGGACAAAATGTCCAGGAGAGTATCGTTGCTCAAACTTCCCAGTATTTTTCCTCCGAACTCGGACAGATGATCAAGCTCATCTTTGACAACGTTAATGAAGGTGTGAACGTCGGATCGATTTCCGGTGTCATTGGTGTCGTTATCCTTCTCTCGACCGCATCGCTGGTTTTCCTGCAATTCAGATATGCCTTTGACGTCATCTACGGCACTCACCGGCGCGAGATCTCGAAATCCAACTGGGAAATGATCAAGGAAAGAATTTTTGCGATGGTGGTGATTCTTGGCGGTGCCCTGCTCGTGATTATCTCGTTCTCGCTCGGGTCTCTCTCGGAATACTTCTTCGGACCTGGCCTAAGAGAATCCGGCCTCGCGAAGTTTACTTTGTTCCTTGTAAACCTGTCAGTGAACGTCATTCTCTTCACGGGTGCTCACTATTTCGTTCCTACAAAAAAACCAAAATTGATAGACTCTCTCAGGATCGCCATGCTCTCTTCGTTCTTCTTCATGGTCGGGAACCTCATCCTGGCTACCTACCTCAAGCGCGTGGCCGCGAACTCCGTTTACGGAGCGGCGGGATCACTTCTCGTGTTCCTCACGTGGACTTACTATTCCTCATTCACAGTTTTTTTAAGTGTCGAGGTCTTCACTTACTTTCGGAAGATCGGGCGTCGAATCTGAGACTTCTTCTGTCGCAAAGCCATCATGTCCTGATGTGAGGAAATGGATCGAGTTCGCCAGAGTACACATAGAATGGAATTTCAGGATTCGCAACGGGGGGTTTTTCGAGATCGGCTGCTGATTTTGATGGCCCTGAAGTTTAGTTTCATGAAGGGTTTTCACTGTGAAAATTTTCTGGCCAGGGCCAATCTGACCTCAACCCTGTCAAAACTTTTGACGGCCATGCTCAATTCTTCACTCATCCTGATTCCCCTGGGCGCTTTCGGGTAAACTGATGAAAATCTAATGGAGAACGCTCATGCGCACTTTGCCTTTGGCCCTTATTGTTTTTATCTCGCTCTCGGCATCAGCTGCATTTGGAGATGAATCACCTTATTTTGAGTACTGCGGAACTACCCAATGGAAGACAACTGACGGACAAGTCGGCGGTGGAACTGGACATGCATTCACATACATTAAAGGCCTTTGCAAAAACTACTCTGAAAAGTATCCGCAAGTAGTTCCGTGTGACGAACTGACATCAGATGAACAATCAGCACACCCTCATGACGGAGTCGGGATTTCTCTCGATAAAAACTTCTCTAACGTTAACTGGATCGCAGTTCCTGATCGTGACCTGATGTTTTTCGGAAGCATTGAAAGACGATCTCCAACAGCAAACGATGTTGTGGCCCTTCAGAGAAAGGCCGCTGAACTCAAGGTCTTCGAGGGTGTTAAACTCCTCGACGGTAAGGTGGAAGGCCAGTTTGGAACTGATGCCTATGCTGACAATGTTGCCAGAAACACTCTCGGGACAGATATCGCTGTGAACTGGGCACGCTCTCTTTATTGCGTAAAAATTCCCGTGAAAAAAGAATCACTCATATCCGTTGCCGCTTACCTCAATAAGCAAAATCAACTGTACCAGTTTGGCGAACCCTATAAGTGGGATAAGTTCTCAAACAACTGTGTTCATCTTTCGATGAATCAGGGTCATGCGCTCGGGATCAATAAACACATTTCAACTGACAGACCGATGCCGCTTGCTCTTTTCAACCTCGCACTTCCAGCGAACGCCTACATGATGTACGCAGACCTCGCAGTCCTGAAAAAGCCTTCTTATGGCAAGATCAAAAAAGACGTCCGTAATAACGGATTCTCAACTACGCAGGTGGGATCACTTCTTTCTAACCATGAGGCCTATCCAAATGGCGAGATCTTCCTGACTGAAGGCCTCGGCATTCAGACTGCACCAAGAATCTCTAAACCATTCAAGCTTCTGATGACCCCGGAAAAATACAAAAAGTATCTGACTGATGAGAACTCAAATGAGTCATCGAACGCCCAGAAATGGGTCGCGGTTTATCGGGAATTTCTGGAAAAAGCTGAGAAGAAAAATGAAGAGCAGAAGTTTATCGATTACCTGAAAAACCAGCTTCACGCGGCTTCAGACATTCTGGCCCAATAGATATTTATTTGTAGATCATCTTCGCGGTCATTCCTCCGTCGATGACGAAGTCCTGCCCGGTCACAAAGCTGGCCTGTTCACTCACCAGATACGAAACGATGCCGGCGATGTCGGAAGGTATGCCCACCCGCCCGGCCGGATGCTGTTCGTGGTCTGCGGGTTTAAGTTTTGTTTCAGGATCACTGATCCATCCCGGGCTTACCGAATTTACCCTTACATCCGGTCCTAAGCTGATGGCCATTGCACGAGTCAGGGCATCGATTCCGCCCTTCGCTGCAGAGTAAATCTCCGTGTTCGCTTCTGACATTTTGTGTCGGGTAGAAGAGATGTTGACGATAGAGCCATTGGATTTTCGGAGCAGAGGAATCGCATGTTTTGAGAAAAGGAACACACTCGTGAGATCCACCGACAAAAGATCATTCCATTTTGCTAATGTGAGTTTTTCGAGGGGACCTTCATCAGGTTTTGCTTTTGCTGCATTGTTGATGAGGGCGTCGAGTGTTTTCGCCGTCTTTAAGGCACTCTTCACATCATCTTCCGAAGTGACGTCACCTTTGATGGATGTGAATGAAGGATGTTTGAGGGATGACGTTTTGAGATCAAAGCCGAAAACTTCAAAGCCCTGTTCAAGAAAATTTCTGCAGAGTTCTGTACCGATGAGACCGCTGGCGCCTGTGATGAGGATGCGTTTTTTCATCTTTCGATTATTACGCATCCCCAGAACAGATTCAACTTTTTTACTTCTTTAGGAATGTCGCTTTGCCTTCGAACGTTTCAACGTCATCATTCTCGTCTGAGGTATTGTGCCCATCATACGTGAGTGTGAGTTGCGCGCCCCGGCCAATCTTTTTAACTTCCACGTCAAAGTTATCAAATGCGTGACAGTCGGGATTGTCGCAGTCATCTCTTTCAGATCCGGAGAGAGAATTTTTATCCGCGCCGATTTCAAGGATAATGGTGCGTTCGATGTCGTGCTTGTTGCGAACGATCTCTGCCTGGTACTCATAGACAGCAGGTTCAAACAAAGTTCGGTCCTGAACAAGTGTACGCGTGATGACGGCCGTTCCATCTCTGTCTTTTGCCTTGTAGGTTCCGAGAAGTTCTTCGACACCAGCAAATGCTGAGAAGCTTGAAACGATCAACGCCGCTGCGATTAAGTTTTTCATAGAATCTCCTGTTTGGTTTTTCAGGGGATATCAAAGCCGCTCTGTGAAGGAATGTTTATTTTTGAAGTCCGGAAAAAAATACAAAAAAAAGGCCCGGTTTCCCGGGCCCTTTGGCTTACTTTTTAAGATAAGTGTAACTCTTGAGGCAGGCCTCATAGAAGTCCGTCAGGTCCACACCCTCGCGCGGACGGATCTTCCCGCGTTTCACCTGAGTATCAATGGTTGCCTTGAGAGTCTGGGCCATGGTCTCAGGGTTGTACTGAAGCGATGAAAGAACAGTAGAGGCCTTGTTCCCGAAGATCACCTCTTCGATATAGAAGTCAGTCGGATCATCATCATCAGCGAAGATATGCACTTCATTGAGACGGCCGAAGCAGTTATGGTTATCACCCATGATGTCCTGATAGGCACCAGTCATGAAGAGGCCGATGTAATAGTCTTCTCCCGTGAGCTTATGGAGAGGCATGGTGTTGGTTGGGCCATCTGCAGAGAGGAACGTATCGAGCTTGCCGTCAGAGTCACAGGTAATATCAATAAGAGTACAAAGTTCAGTTGGTCTCTCATTGAGCTTATGGATTGGTAAGGCAGGAAGAATCTGGCCGATCGCCCACGTGTCCGGAGCTGACTGGAATACAGAGAAGTTACAAAGGTACTGTGAAGCCATCTGTGATTTCAACTGGAGAATCTCATCCGGAGCGTACTCATCTTTAGAAGCATGAGTCACGATGCGCTTACAGATTGCCCAATAAATAGTTTCGAGTTTCGCTCTTTCTTCGAGGGAAAGGATACCGAACTTAAATGCAGAAATTGATTCTTCTTTCAGTTTGGTCGCATCGTTGTAAACATCCTGGTAATTTTTCTCAGTAAGATCGTTCGAGAGCTCTCGCATGTTCGAAACGAGAATGTTTTCGGAGACAACTTTATCCGTGTTGAAATTCGTGTTGGCACCTATTTCAAGAGCACCGAAAACGTTCGTGATCACGCAAGAGTGATGGGCCGTGATCGCGCGGCCTGACTCTGAAACAATATTTGGATGTGGGACATCCTCAAGGTCACAGACTTGCTTCAGGATATAGACAACATCCGCCACGTAATCGCGGGTCGTGTAGTTAATTGATGATGGAGAGTTCGAACGAGTGCCGTCGTAGTTCACACCGACACCACCGCCGACATCGAAGTACTCGAGTTTCGCTCCCTCTTTGTAGAGCTTGGCATAGATGCGGGCACCTTCATTGATCGAATCTTTGATCGTACGAAGATCGGGAATCTGTGAACCGATATGGAAATGGAAGAGTTTCACACAATGAAGCTTATCAATCGACTTCATATATCTGACGGCCTGAAGGATCTCGGTAATCGTGAGACCAAACTTGGCGTAGTCACCACCGGAAGAGGCCCATTTACCGGACGACTTCGTCGCGATTTTCGCGCGCAGACCGATCAACGGTTCAACTCCGATTTCCTGAGAGAGCTGCATGAGGTCTGTGAGTTCAGAATATTTTTCAACAACCACAATCACTTTACGGCCAAGCTGAATTCCGAGGAGAGCAAGACGGAGAAGATCGCGGTCTTTGTAACCGTTCACTACAGTGAGGGAGTTTTGATTCGTGTTCATAGCGAGAGCAGCAATGAGTTCCGGCTTCGATCCAGCTTCGAGCCCGTAGTTGTACGGAGCACCGGCATCGACGATCTCTTCAACCACTTCGCGCATCTGGTTTACCTTGATCGGGTAAACGCCGCTGTATGAGCCGCGATAGTTTGCCTCTTCGATGAGGGCACGGAATGTTTTATTAAGGAGAGCAACTTGTGAACGAAGAATATCGTGGAAACGAATCACAGCAGGAAATGCGATTCCCTTGTTCTTCATCTCTTCGACCACTTCCATCATGTTGATGACGGGTCCGTTCTGAGTGCGATTGGGTGTAACGGTAAGATCACCTTTCTCATTGATAGAAAAATAACCTTCTCCCCATCGGGATACCTGGTAAATTTCATCGGCTTCAGCAATTGTCCATTCAGATTTGCTGTCGAGATTGTGAAAACGTGTGACTGGTCCTGGTGTTGTTTTCAACGTCAGATTCCTCCGGGAAACTCATTATTTATACCCCGAACTATAAAGTATAAATCACGGGTTTAAAAATGTTTTCCCGGAGACGCGGTAAAAAATTAACGGAATCTATCCGCCTGATTCTGGGCGAACTGATTGTGGTACTCCTGAGCGTCCTTCTCCTGAGTGCTCGAGAGTCCTCTTCCTTCATGTGAAGCACATGATGAAAAAACCAGAGCGATTAAAAGGGTCAAAAAAATGTGTGTTTTCATTGGGCAACCTCCGTGTTGTTCCTCAGGATCTTAGTTGCGACAATCGTGCCAACTAAAATGCAGGTTAAAGGCCATTTAACCTAACGAGGTGCAAAGTTTGGCCCCACCAAGTATCAGAAGATAACCAGTTGAGTGCCAAGTTGTCCAAATTAGTTAACTATCTTAATGGGTTATAGCATTGAGAAGAATACGTTGATCTTCAATGGTCAGCGGCTTCATTTCTTGTGAGTTAAATTTTCGAATCCGGCTCTCATTCACCACGGTATCAAGCAGACGGATTTTCTTCGTTATGTTGATTCCGACCTGGAGGAACCAGACGGGAAGAAGTTCAGAAAGTTCGTTCTTCGGGATCTGGACGATCTCACTTTCCTCCAGAGCAACGATATGGGTGGAGCGGGGATTGCCATCGAAGAATGAAAGCTCTCCGATGAATTGTCCAGGGTTGATCCGGGCCAGGGCCTTCACTTCAGTGCCGTGAACCGTGCAGATGAGTAGGACGCCGGATTTCAGATAATAAATATCTGCGGAAGGATCACCTTGGCGGCAGATGACCTCATGTTTTTTGAAATTCAAAAAAAAGCCCTGCATGATAACTCCTAGAGTTTCAGAATATTCTTAATAACTAAGCCCAACTGTTTCATCGCACCTTCGTAAACGACGTTCTGCGGATAGATCTCGTCAAAAAAGCGGGGAGATTCAGACCACCCCATATTCACCATTTCGGCAAAATCAAACAGGAGAACCTGCTGGTTCTTGGCCACTTTTCGGATGATCGAATTCTGAATTTCCGTACCCCGCCAGGGATCACAGTCGTAGGCACTTGCCTGGAGAAAAGCATTTTTTGCTTCATCCACCTGGGAAAGTTTCGTCAGCACCTGTCCGTGAACGTAGTACAGCCTGGCATTTCCGGAGTAGATCTGAACCAGCTTGGAAGTTTTCGCCAGGGCACCTTTGAGGTTTTCGTTTTTCAGCATTTCCTCTGCTTCGCGAATTCCTTTTTCGATCTCAATGGTCGTCGTGAACTGGCAGACTTTATGAGGTGGAACTTCCAGATTCACAGGTGTCGTCGTCAAAATAAGAAGTGAGTTTCTGTCCCGGCTCTGAATAACGAGCTGCTGAAGTTGCTTCTCAAATAGACGGATTTCCATCTCCATCCGCTTCAAAAACTGATCCTCTTCCGGAGCTTTGTAGGGAGGAAGGGCATCTGTGAACTGTACGAGGTGGAGGGGCTCATAAATGATTCGTGAAAGCCATGGATACAGAATCAAAAATGTCTGAATACGGTCGTCATCGTAAAGTTTGAAATTGTTCACGATCTTGGGAATCTGAGCCGGAATGAATTTTTCTTCGCGGTACTCCTCACTGGCACCTTGATAAATAACGATCTGAGGCCACTGCGAAAGCGACTTGAGTTCGTGGAGGGTCCGATGGAGAGCATGGCCGTCTTTAGCGAGAGACTGGACCTTGATATTTTTCATCAGATCCTGCGAAATCGTCGCAGCAAGTTCGGCCTGAAATTTGGCAAGATAAGCACCCATGCGGTCGCCGACGATCAGAATTGGAGCATCCAGGGAAATGCCGGGAGCGTCCGAGGTGAACCTGTATGGGTAAGGGAAAGTCTGCTCTGGATTACGTGTATACCTTCGGTAAACAAAAAAACCAAGGGTTGAGGCCCCCAGGAACAGAATAATGAAGAAACCGGAGAGAAATTTTTTCAATCCAAGGACCTTTTGAGCTATGAAACCAATGTCCTTAGTTTAACTTACGTCCTGATTTTGGTAAACAATCGATCATGAACAAGGCCTCTTTCGTCCCCGAAATTCTTGCTCCGGCCGGTAGTCTGGATAAACTCAAGGTCGCGGTCCTTTATGGCGCGAACGCGGTCTATGTCGGCGGTCAAAAATTCGGGTTACGGACAGCAGCTGATAATTTTACTCCGGAAGAGCTTATTCAGGGTGTGGCCTTTGCCCACGAGCGCGGAACACAAGTCTACGTCGTGCTGAATTCTTTTCTCCATGACAAAGATCTCGCCGAATTACCGGAGTTCGTGCGATTTCTGGCCGACATCAAAGTCGATGCTGTGATCGTTTCTGATTTAGGTGTGGTGAAAACTGTTCGCGAGCACTCTTCTATTCCTGTTCACATTTCTACTCAGGCATCGACCCTGAATCTCTCCGCCGCCAGACTTTGGAAAAAAATGGGTGCCACTCGTATCGTTGTTGGCCGCGAGCTTTCTGTGAAGGAAGCTGGAAATATCCGTCGAGAAGCAGACATTGAAATTGAAATGTTTGTCCACGGTTCAATGTGCATGGCCTTCTCAGGTCACTGTGTGATCTCAAACTTTACCCAGGGCCGGGACTCAAACCGTGGAGGGTGCGCGCACTCGTGCCGTTTTGAGTACAGCCTCGATATGGGTCTTGATACAGAAGAAAAAAAGACGGCTTACTTTATGAGTTCAAAAGACCTTGAAGGTCTTCGCGTTCTTCCGGAATTTATATCAAGCGGAATCGATTCATTGAAAATCGAAGGCCGCATGAAGAGTCATCTTTATGCAGCGACGATGTCGAAAGTATATTCTGAAGCTCTCTCGTACTATGCCTCACACGGAAATTTTCTCTCTGATGATTTTCTTCGCTGGGAGATTGAACTTTCAAAAGTTTCTCACCGTGATTACACAGAGGCGAGTCTTGTGAATCCTGCAGGTGCTGATTCGATATTCAATGAGCGGGAAAATGCGGAAGGCGGCTGGCACATGGCCGGCACCGTGATCGAAGCTTCACCTAAAGCCGGAATTGTTGTTGAAGTCAGAAATGCTTTCAATCAGGGTGATCAACTCGAAATTCTGACTTTCAAAGGTGCAAATATCTCCCTATCTGCCAATGAGATTATGGATATTGGTATGAAGCCGGTTTTGCGAACAAGACCTTCCACACTTATCCGTCTGCCCTATAAGCCGGGAGTAGAGGCATTTCAACTCGTCCGTGCTCAGTCAGGTGTCAGATGAAACTCACGACATTTGCAGAAACTCTGCATGACCTGAATGTTGCCAGAGAACAAGGCCTCTCCGAAATTATCCTCGGGCACAAAAATATTTCCCGCTTTGGAAAACTCTCAAGTGAGGAATTTTTCACTCTTTCAAACCGCGCACGGGAATTGAATCTCCGTGTGATCGGTGAGTGGGATATTCTCATGACAGAGAATACTTTTAATCTTTCTTATCCGGTCGTTACTTCACTTCTTTCCGGAATCGATGTCCTTCGGGTTCAGGATCCGGGCGCATTTGAATGGGCCATCACCAACACACAAAAACCTTTGCAGTTTATCGCCGAGAATGGAAATCATAATCTGCCTGCTCTCCAGGGCTGGATCGATCACGCGCAGGGAAGAATGGATCGTATTGTTCTTTCCATCGAACTTTCTCGTGATGTCATTGCTGAGTACATACAAAAGCTGACTGTACCCTGCGAACTCCTCGGACTCGGACGCATCTTACTTTTCTACACGCCTCGCGCACTTATTTCTCCTCTGGCTCCAGAAAAGCTGAAAGTGAACGAAGAGATTTCTGTTCTTGGATCAAGTGAAGAATCTCCTCACAAAGGTTTCCCGATTCTTGAAAATCGCCATGGCACTTTTATGTTTCACATCAAGGAGTTTTGCCTGCTGGAATACGCCCGCGATCTAGCAGCACTTGGTCTCGGCTTTTTCCGGATCGATCTGCGTTTTGGGATGCAGAACTTCCAGAGCGAAGTCATGACACTCTCAAGTCATTTTGAAGCAACAGCTTTTGATGATTTTAAGGCCAAATACCCTCAGGATTTCATGCGTGGCTTTTACCTCGTCAATAAAACGGATGTCCTTTTTCCGAAACTCAAAAACCATCGCCTGCAGAAGCGTGATGGAGATTTTGTCGGTGAAGTCCTAGACGCTGAAAAAGGATCGCATCTGGCGATCATGATAAAAAATCCTAAAGGTCTTAAGGCCACTGACAAGCTCAGAATCCTTCATCCCAAGGGGGAAGAATTCGATATTATGATTCATTCTCTGAAAAATCTTTCCCTCGAAGAAGTTACTGAAATTCCAGTTGATCAGATGGCGATTATCCCTTTCGTAAACGGCGTTTGGGTTAAGTCCCAGGTCTTCTATCTCTAAACTTTACTTACTCCAGCGAAAGTGACCCTCAACCTTTTAAACAATACTGAAAGAGGGTGAAGATCTTTGACCGGAAGGTACGCTAGTGTCAAGAATAGGATTTAAGCAAAAAGGATCCATGTTACTTCCGCTGGCGGAAGTAAAAGATCAAATCCTTTCCCAGATCCAGAACGTCACTGCCATTCCGCCATTCTTGAACTGTCTTTTTTGAATCTGTCTGTATCCAGGCGCTTTTGAGAATAAATCATCCATGTCACTCGGTAAAACCCAGCCAAAACGAAGTGGCCTGTCGTCTTCCAGAAATTTTTTCCAGGCGTTCTGTAAAAACGAACCACGCTTTCCTTCGATTTTTATCCGCTCGCCGTACGGGGGATTGCAGATCATGATGGAATTCTCAGGAAGTTTCAAAGCAGATAAAACCGAATCTTTTTCTGTGAATATAAGTGGAAGAGGCATTCTGAGTTCGGCTTTTGCTTTCATAAGGAGATCAGCGTTGAGATCAAATCCGCGGGCCTCCTCAATAGGAAGGGGAGTTGTCTCTTCGGTTTTTTTCAGAAGGCGGCCTTTATAGAAAGGTGCCGTCTCAAATGCAAAAGGACGAAGATGAAGTGGTTGATGAAACGTCAGAGCTTCGATGAGGAGTGTGCCTGATCCACACATAGGATCCACGAGTGTGACTTTCTGATCAAGATTCGAGAGAATTTCCCACGCCATAGCAGCGGCATAGTTTTCTCTGATCGGTGCTTCACCTTTGATCGTCATGAGTCCGCGCTTGTAAAGAAAATCCCCAGTGAGATCAAGTGACAGAGTCAGTTGATCATCAACGAGTCGGATATAAAAAGTCTGCGGAGAATAATTTTTCTTTTCCCAGTCACGACTGAGCGGCTGTCTTTTCTGAGCTTCATCCAGGGCTTTTGCCACAGTTTCTTCGATACGACCTGTGTGCATGAGCCGGCTTTTACTGCAGCTGATTTCCCACTGAGGCAAGGGATGTGAAAGATATTTCGTCCAGGGGAGAGTAGAAAATTTCTGGTAGAGCTTGGGAAAATCACGGACTTTAAAAGTGGTGACTCTCATGAGGATGCGGGTGGGAATTTTGAGCATCAGGTGAGCGCGCTCAATCCATGCAATGTCGGCAGTCAGTTCAATACCGCCTTTGATCACATTGTATTTATCTACGGGCGCTTTGAGAAGAAGCTCCTTGAGAGCAAGGTCTTCCCAGCCTGGAGTAATAATAAGGAATAATTCATAAGAATCCATGGGCCCAGTATGCCGCAAAGTCATGGGCAAGTCAGGGAAAAAAGACTATGCTCTTTGCATGCAGGCATTTCTCAGTAAACACGGACAAACGACAGCTCACCACTCGATAAAAGTGGAGTGGAAGTGTGAGGATGATCTCGTTGTGATGATTTTTTCCCTCCAGAAAAGAGATGCCTCGATATGGAAATCCGACCCCGCTTTTTCTGATGACTGGTCAAAAAACTGGGGCCTCTGGAACAACGATGTGGTTGAGGCTTTTCTTCAACTTCGATCTACACCTGAAGACCTGAAGGCACCATATCTGGAAGTTCAGGTTTCGCCACTCAATCAACCTTTTGCATTGATCATTACGGAGCCGAGAAAAACTTTCTTTCCACCGGCAAATCTGAGTTTCACAACAGTTAGTCATGCTGAAGGCCGCACTTGGAAAGCCTCACTTACTGTGAAGCTTCCCCCTGATCTTCAGGGCGCAACCCTCTATGGTGGATTCTTTAGTTGTTTATCTCTCACTGATGGCCGCCGTGAGTTCTATGCTCTCGAGCCTAATCCTGAGACCAGTCCGGATTTTCACCGGCCTGAACTTTTTGTGAATCTTCAGGGCCTATGAGTCTCACACTTATACCGACACCAATTCAGGACGATCATCCCCTCGAACCCGTGGCGAAAGAACTACTTCTTGCTGAATGCATGAAAGACGATGTTCTTATTCTCGTGGAGGAACATAAAGTCGCCCGCGGTAGATGGCTCAAGTGGGGCCTTCCCCGCGAGGCCATAGAAAAGTTCATCCTCGTTAATGAGCATACTCAGGACAAAATTCTTCCCGATCTTATCAAGGAAATGAAAGCAAACAAGCGCGCCTACATCATGAGTGATTGTGGTCTGCCGGCTTTTTGTGATCCTGGCCAGAAACTTGTCGATGCCTGTCACAGAAAAGGTATCAAAGTTACGTCGACTCCTTTTCCAAATTCGATTGCTCTCGCTTTGGCCCTCTCAGGATTTTCTCACTCTCGATTTTTATTTTCCGGCTGGGTTCCAGTAAAAGAGCCGGAAAGAACTGACTGGATGAGAAATGAACTCAAACATCCTGAGACACAAATCTGGATGGAAACACCTTACCGCTTACAAAAGCTTCTCTCAGACCTCGCAGGCCTCAGGGTGAAAAGAGATCTTTTTCTCGCCATGGATCTGGGATCATCCGGTGAGAAACTTATCCGAGGGCCAGTGGAGCATCTGCAGAAGAATCTCGGTGCCGAGAACAAACGTGAATTTGTGCTTGTCGTCAAGGAACTCTAAGTCCTTTAATATCTTCAGTTTAGCCTCTGTTTTCAACAGTGAAAAATCATGACATTCACCACCATTTTTGATACATGATGGCCCTATGAAAAACCGGCCAAAACTTTCTCTTTCTGCTGAGTTAGCTGGAAGAAAAGAAGCGCACATCGATCTAGCTGCCCGCGCCCAGACGGGTGTCTCTGATGTTGATGGCAGGTTCAATTATGAGCCTCTGTTTTTTACGCATCCGGATCCTGAAACAACCTGGCCTGTAAAATTTCTCGGCCACAATCTTGAGGCACCTATTTGGATCTCGAGTATGACAGGTGGAACAGAGTTCGCCAAAAAAATTAATCACAATCTCGCATGGCTCTGTGGAAAATATAAACTCGGCATGGGACTTGGGTCTTGCAGGTCACTTCTTCATTCCGACGATACTCTTGATGATTTCAACGTAAGATCTTCCCTCGGTGATCAACCTTTTTTCGCGAACCTCGGTATGGCCCAGGTTGAAGAGCTCGTTGTTCAGAATAAAATAGATACCATTCACGAAGTTGTCCGCAAACTTGAGGCAACTGGTCTTATCATTCATCTCAATCCTTTGCAGGAATGGTTTCAGCCGGAAGGGGATCGTTACACGATTTCTCCACTGGAAACGTTGAAACGTTTTCTCGATCATTGCTCGTATCCTGTGATCGTTAAAGAAGTCGGTCAGGGACTAGGTCCCCGCAGTCTTAAAGCACTCCTTGAACTCCCTCTCAAAGGTATTGAGTTCGGCGCTTTCGGTGGAACGAATTTTTCTCTTCTTGAGAACATGCGCTCTCAAAAGAATCTGATCAAAGAGCCATTCATTCAGGTCGGTCACACGGCCCATGAAATGGTTTCGTTTCTCAATGCACTTCCGGTTCATGGACAGGAGTTCATCATCTCTGGTGGCATCAAGAACGTCCTCGACGGCTTCGAACTCAAGTCTACGTTGAAGGCTCCGTGTGTGATTGGTATGGCCGCTGCTTTCCTGACTCCAGCAATTGAAGGGCAAGAAACTCTCGAAAAATATTTTTTAAGTCTCAGAGAATCTCTCCTGGTCGCCAGGGGAATATTAGAAGTGAAAGGGGATCAATGAACACTATAAGTGGTTTCTCCAAAATGTCTAAGGCCCAGAAGATCGAGTGGCTCGCCACTCAGGTTGAGGGTGAAGCAAAGGACATGGTCTCAACTCTCAGCGACTTTTGGCACCCGAGTGCGGAACTCCAGAAACGCTTCGATGAGTTTTCTGAAAATACCCTCACCAACTATGACCTTCCATTCGGGATTGCGCCGAACTTTATGATCAACGGAAAACTGCATGCTGTTCCGATGGTGATTGAAGAGTCATCAGTGGTCGCAGCAGCTTCTCTTGGTGCTAAGTTCTGGCTCGATAGGGGTGGATTCAAGGCAACTGTATTGAGTACTCTTAAAGTAGGTCAGGTCCATTTCCAGTGGCAGGGACCAAAAGAAAAGCTCACAGCTTTTTTTGCGGAGAAGAAAAGTGAGCTTCTGAGTTCGGTTTCCTTCATCATTGAAAATATGGAAAAGCGCGGAGGCGGAATCGTGTCTCTTGAACTCGTTGATCGCTCTCAGGATATCGAAAATTATTACCAGCTTAAAATCAGCTGTGAAACTTGTAATGCCATGGGTGCCAATTTTATCAACTCCATCCTTGAAGAAATGGCACGAGTGCTTAAGCTCATGGTGAAGGCCGATGACCGTTTCACAGGCACAGAAAAAGAAGTTCATGTCATCATGTGTATTCTTTCTAACTACACGCCAGATTGTGTGGTCGAAGCGAGTGTGGAATGTCCCATTGAAGACCTCGGGACCTTCGCAGGTGGTTTAACTGCAAGACAATTTGCAGAGAAGTTTGCCATCGCCGTCCGCATCGCGGAGGTTGATCCGAACCGTGCGGTTACTCATAATAAGGGCATCATGAACGGGGTTGATTCTGTCGTGATCGCGACAGGAAATGATTTCAGGGCCATCGAAGCCTGTGCCCATGCGTACGCAGCTCGGGACGGCCAGTACCGCTCTCTCTCTCGTGTGAGTCTCGAGAACGACGTGTTCAAGTTTACACTTAAAATTCCTCTTGCCGTGGGAACAGTCGGAGGGCTCACGATGCTTCATCCGATCGCAAAGACTTCCCTTGCCGTGCTTAATAATCCGTCGGCTGCAGAGCTGATGGAAATCATGGCGTGTGTTGGTCTCGCTCAAAACTTCGGTGCTGTGAAGTCTCTTATCACAACAGGCATCCAGAAAGGACACATGAAACTTCATCTTCTCAACATCCTTAACCAGCTGAATGCGACTCCAGAACAGATCGAAAAAGGTAAAGAATACTTCTCAGATAAAGTCGTCTCGTTTACTGCTGTCAGAAACTTTGTCCAGTCGATGAATAATGTTCAGTAAGGGGAAATCAATGAACGAACAATATTTTTACGGTCACGGAAAGCTGCTCCTTTCAGGTGAATATTTCGTTATGGATGGCGCGCAGGCACTCGCTCTCCCGACCACAGTGGGCCAGAGCATGAAAGTGAAGTATCGCACTTCTTATCAGCCTACACTGAACTGGAAGAGCTTCGACCACAAAGGCACAATGTGGTTTGAATCTGACTACGAGTTCTGGCATTTTAACCCCATCAAGACGCAAGAAAACAATGCCACTCAAAGTATGCTGAGTGATATCCTTCGTGCCGTCCGCCTTCAGAATCCACATTTCCTTCGTGATGATATGGATGTGATGGTCGAAACAAAAATTGAGTTTCCGCTCGAGTGGGGACTTGGGTCGAGTTCAACCTTCATCTACAACATTGCCCAATGGGCCTATGTCAGTCCTTTCGAACTCCTGAAAAAAACCATGGGTGGATCGGGTTACGATATTGCCTGTGCTCAGGCAGGTGGCCCTATCAAGTTTGAGAAGATTGACGGTAAACCTCAGTGGGAAACTGCCCACTTCAATCCTTCTTACAGAGACCATATGTACTTCCTCTACCTTGGACATAAGCAGAATTCTGCGAACGAAGTTATGAAGTACAACGATATGAATATCACCAACAAGGCCGGGATTGTTTCTGAAATCTCTCAGCTGACACGTGAGATGGTTCAGGCCGGTGATCTGATTACATTCAATCGTGTGATTAAAACTCACGAAGATATTATTGCCCGCGCACTTTCTTACGAGAAAGTGAAAGATACATACTTCAAGGATTACTGGGGTGAAGTAAAATCCCTCGGTGCCTGGGGTGGAGACTTCGTTCTCATTACGACTGATCGTTCAATGGAAGAAACCCGCGAGTATTTCAACTCACGTGGCTTCGGGACTCTGATTGCTTACGATGAGATCGTTATGTCAGGTCCAAAGGCCAGCGGACTTTCATGATCCAGTCTTTCGCCCATCTTTCTCCGCTTCCTTTCGAGACTTGCTGGACTTCACCGGCAAATATCGCGTTTGTGAAATACTGGGGTAAGAAGGGTCATCAGCTGCCGGCCAATCCTTCAGTCTCGTTAACTTTGAAAGAGTGTGTGACGACTTCAAAAGTTACGTTTCTCGCTGGTGAAAAACTTTCAGTTGAATTGAATCTTGAAGGGACACGTAAAGATTCTTTTGGAATAAAAATAGAAAATTACCTAAGATCTCTTGAGACTATGATCCCATGGGTGAAAAATCTGAAGGTAAAAATTGATACCTCGAATACTTTTCCTCACGGCGCCGGGATTGCTTCTTCAGCTTCCGGATTGTCGGCCTTCGCTCTCGCTCTTACTGATTACCTCTATTTCATGAAGCCAGATTCGGATCCCGCATTGTTTCACCGTCAGGCGAGCTTTCTCGCAAGGCTTGCAAGTGGGAGTGCCTGTCGTTCAGTCTATGGCGGTTTTGTTACATGGGGTATGTCTCACCTCGAAGGCTCTTCTGATGAATATGCGTGTCCTTTAGAGGTCCATCCTGAGCTCTCTCATCTTCTGGATTCTGTTGTTGTCGTGAGTGATCAGGAAAAGAAAGTTTCGAGCCGTGAAGGTCACGCAAGATTGAATGAGCATTTTTTTGCAGAGGCTCGATACGCGCAGGCGAAGAATCATTTTCGAAAGGCAATTGATGCCCTTAAGGCCGGAGATATGGAAGTTGTGGGCTCGATTCTGGAAGCTGAGGCACTGAGCCTGCATGCCATGATGATGACTTCACCAGACTCGTTTACACTTCTAAAACCAAACTCTCTTCTTCTGATGGATATGGTTCGTACTTTCCGGGAAGAAACTAAACTTCCGCTCTATTTTACTCTCGACGCAGGGCCGAACCTGCATCTTATCTATCCGTACTCTCATCGCAATAAGATTGAAACATTCATTAATAACGAACTTACTCCTCTCAGTCAGCGGATCATCACTGATAGTCGGGGAGAAGGACCGCAGAAATGTTAAAGTCATCATTTCCTGGAAAAGTTCTTCTGCTTGGAGAGTACACGATTCTGAGTGGCTCAAAGGCACTGGCGATCCCTTATGAGAAACTTTCAGGGCACTGGAGTTTCGAGAAAAAAAATACCAGCGACTGGGAAATATCGCGAAAAAGTATTCAGTCATTTCTTGCTCACAGTTCTGAGCAGTACATTGATCTGCCAAGACTCAAGGCAGATGTCTCTAAAGGCCTGTGGTTTGATTCCAATATTCCTCATGGCTACGGCGTAGGAAGTTCCGGGGCGCTGGTTGCTGCTATTTATGCGGCCTATGGAATTACGAAAGGTGATCTCCAGACAGATAAAACGTCTTTGGGTAAACTCGAAGATTATTTTCACGGCTCAAGCTCCGGACTCGATCCTCTTGTGAGTTTTTTGCAAAAACCATTACTCATTCATAACTTCAAGGAAGTTCAGGTTCTGGAAAGAGATCTTAATCTGAAGGGATTTTTCCTGCTCGATTCCGGGAAACCCCGCCAGACTGGGCCACTCGTCAGTATCTTCCAGGATAAACTGAAAGATCCACAGTTTAAACAGGGCTGCTCAGAAGTTCTGTCTCGTGATGTGAATCTCGCTATTGATTCTGTCCTGAAGAACGATGTCATGACGTTGAAGCATCATCTGTGGCACGTCTCAAAATTTCAGTGGGATTATTTCCCTGAAATGATACCGACTAATATCAGAGGCCCATGGACTCGTGGACTTGAGACAGGTGATTACGTCCTCAAGCTCTGTGGAGCAGGTGGCGGCGGATATGTTTTAGGGTACGCCATGGACCCGTCGCTTGTTCAAGCAACTTTCAGTGATTTTGAGATAACACTCCTCTAGTGAGAAGTCGTCGTTGTCTCGCGATCGTCAGATTTAATCAGGGATAATTTCACAGCGTAAGACATTGACTTGGCCGGCATGAAATTGAATGAAGTTTCTTGAGGCTTTTTCGTGCGCCAGTCTTCAGAAACCATAGAGGCCTTGGCAATTTTTCTATCCATCATGAGCCCGGCTTCGAGTTGAATGCGGAGAGATTCAAAGAGTCCAAGCTTAGACTGGATTCTTTGCACCGGTGCACATTTTTGAATCTGCTCAAGAGTGCGTCCTATCATTTCTGTTCTTGTATCAGTGGAGTAGGTGAAAGAGAGAAAGCCTGATTCTGTAAGAGCTTTGTGTTCAATCACTTTTCCGGAGAGGATCCAGGCACGTGCGAACGAAGGAGAGACCAGAGTTGAAAGCATGCTCATTCCACCGGCAGCAGGAACGAGTCCGTATCGGTTATGATCGAATGCGATCTGCGTGTTGTCCTGAGCGATGCGGATATCAGCTCCAAGAGCGAACTCAGTTCCCAAAGTGCTCGCACCTGCACCGAGATCAACCACCACAGTCTGCGGAAGCTGCATCATCGCAAAAATAATCTTGTGAAGTTTTGTATTCATTTTATCGAGAGCAGAAGCAGAGAGGCCTGAGAGATTATCCAGCTCTAATCCTGTCGAGAAAATCGATGCAGATGAATCGATGAAGATAGAATTGATTTCCACTCGAGTCGTGCACCAGGCGAAAAGACTCTCAAGCTCGAAGAGCATTTCGAGACGGAAAGCATTTTTCCAGTCAGGTCGATTGAGTGTGACAAAAAGAGTTCTCGTCGATTTTTCAAGACGGGTAGAGAGAGTCTGATAATTGAAGAGAGTCGTCTGCATGTCACCGTCCTTGGTTTCATTGCTGGGTTAATCTTGAGGTTGTCTTCGCCTTTTCCATGGCAAAGAATCCGTCTCTGAATATTTTTTCAGATATGTGTGTTGAGTGTCAAAGGGGAAATAAAGTGGTCAGTTTTGCTCGGGTCTATCGGACCATTAATCAAGGCGTTAACTAGAAAACATCCCACTTAAATTCGCGGACTTCCGTGGAAATATCATTTTCAATATCAAAACTAATTCTTCCGACTTCCCGGCCGTCGCTGGTTTCTACGATGACTTTCCAAGAACCGGGTTTATAAAACGACTTTGTTCCGAATCCCCGGAAACCTTCGTCTCTGCCGCCTAAGATGGAAAGGGGAATTGAATCCTGGAGATCACCCTCGTGATACCACTTAAGATAGACCTTATCTTCGAAGCTTCCTGGCGAAAAAATCGAAAGGAGGACGGTGATTTTATCCCCTGGACGTGCTTCAAAATCCTGTGAACCCTTCTGCCAGAACTTATACCACTCACGAGTGTAGCGACCGTGGTATTTCCCATTTTCTCTCACGACATCATTATAGTAGACACCGATTTTTTTGACAGCGACAGGAACCGGTGGAATGAGTGAGAAGTAATAACCAAAGAGAAAAAATAAATGCACACCTACAGCTGGAGCAAGCACGTGCTTCAGCAAAAGCGTTGTATCGACTTTAAAGTTCGCGCGATAGATCAGCCCGAAAGTAATCCCTGAACTTAAAAATCCGAGCCAGAAAGGAATGACACCTACGTGTCCCAGAAGAATCGGATACACGAATGAAAAATACGAAAGGAGACAGATAGAAAAAAGAATCACCCGCACAGGAAGGCCTAAGCGCTGAATCTGTGGAAACTCGTTGGCGAACATAAAGCCAGCGAGAAGAAGGATGAAGAGTGTTCCTGTAATCGCAGAAGCAGAAGAGAAATAGAAGATCACGTAAACGGAAAGTAGTGAACCGAAGAGAAAGTGCACGAGAAGTTCGTGATAGTCCCAGAACTTTTCACCGCGCTTCGAGAGGATCAAAGTGCCAGTCTTCTTTTTGATTTCAAGAATAAGGAGAGTGCCGAGAATCGTGAGATAAAAGGCCTGCTGGAGCAAATTAAATAGATCGTCAATTCGTCCCAGAGTCAGAAGATCAAAAAGAAAACCTCCGACGAAGACGATGGACTGAACCATCACTTCGTTACGGCGGTAGTACTCCAGAAATTTTTCTTTAGTGCTCGGATTGGGTACCGGTGGCGGGCCCTCAGACATTACTTAATGTCCTTCGAGGAATCGCTCAGCCTTGATAGCGGCCTGACAACCGGAACCAGCAGCAGTGATCGCCTGACGATAGTAAGAATCCTGAACGTCACCACAGGCGAATACACCCGGGATATTGGTTTCAGGACCGCTCTTCGTCAGAATGAATCCGTGATCATCAAGGGTCAGCTGCCCTTTGAGGAAGCTTGTATTAGGAGTGTGTCCAATAGCGTAGAAAAGTCCGTCGGTGGCGCGGTCTTCACGCTTACCAGTCTTGAGATTTTCAACGACGATTCCATTCACTCCACCCTGATCGCTTTTAATTTCTGTAACAGCTGTGTCCCAGAGAAATTCAATCTTCGGATTTTTCATCGCTCTGTCTTGCATAGGCTTCGATGCGCGAAGAGTATCTTTGCGGTGTACGATGGTAACTTTTTTGGCAAATTTTGTAATGAACGTAGCATCTTCCATCGCCGTATCACCACCGCCCACGACGTGAACGATTTTATCGCGGTAGAAGAAGCCGTCACATGTAGCACATGTAGAAACTCCGCGACCTGTGAGTTCTTTTTCATTCGGAAGTCCGAGCCATTTCGCTGAAGCACCAGTTGAAATGATCACGGTATCTGCGAGCCACTTTTCTCCATTGCTGGCAGTGACTGTGAAGGGGCGATTTTTAAGATCAACGTCCGTGCACATGAGAGACTTGAATTCAGCATTAAAGCGAGCGGCCTGTTTCTTCATGTTCAACATGAGTTCAGGGCCCATCACTCCGTGTTCGAAACCCGGGAAGTTTTCTACTTCTGTGGTGAGGGTGAGTTGTCCTCCAGGCTCATGGCCTTCAAGGATCAATGGTTTGAGATCAGCGCGGGCAGCATAGATCGCAGCGGTCAGTCCCGCAGGGCCTGTACCGATGATGATGACTTTACGGCGTTCCATAAATTATTGCTTTTGAATGGGCTCAGTTGAAATGCCTAATTTCTTTTTGATCACGGCCGGACGATCGTCCATTTCCGGATTCATATCGTAATAAGCTTTTACTGAAAGAAGATCTTTCGGATGAGCTGCTTTTTCTGTCAGAACGTACTGTTCCTGAGTCAGTGAGCATTCATAATTGTATGTAACTTTCTCGCGTCTGCGTTTCATAAAATATCCTTGATGATTGTCCTTCATTTATAGGATTTTCAGAACGCTTTATCAAGGACTTAAAGCTCAACCGAATCAGGTTGTCCTAAAGGGGTAGATCGGATTTTCGGCGGGTTAATGCTTATTCTTCACCATAAGTGCAGTCCGTGATGCTGCGGAAGACTTTCTGGATCGGAGTAACCGTCGCCCGGAGGCCGACTTTGAGAGTTTTATCGTCTTTATCCAGGGTCAGTTTTTCGACGGCGAAAGGTGATTTTATCCCGTCCGTGAGAACCGGTACGCGTGTGATGTACTCAATGTGGTTTTCAGTCATTTTGCAGCTGACCTGGGCCTTCACTCTGCCCTGAGAAAACGTCGGATCGTTTCCATTGAGGACTATCGTTTCAAATTTTACAGTTTCAAGCTTTGTTTCTGTGGCAGCACTTGGCTTAAACATACTGATTGTCAGAAACGCTCCTGCGATCTCAATTCCACAGTTTCTTTTTTCATTCAGGCGATACTGATCGATGCGCGGATTCAGTTCACCTTTCTCGATGACCTGGATACTGCTGGCAGGATTCACACTCAGCCATTCATGGATTTTTTTCTCGCAATCGCGAAGCTCACTCGCCATGAGCGAAGATGAAGAAAATAAAACGAGTGCCATAAGAGCGTTTTTCATAAATCATCACTGTTGTGAGTGCAAAAAACGTAACCCGGAACCAATATCTCCTGTTGAAATAGAGGAATGAATGTAAAGAATACCTGCCATAGGGGCAACGAAATGACGTTCCAGATAAATAGAGTGTTTTCATGGCATTTATCTCATGCAACAATCTTTTAAAGACTTAGATTTTTTCAGGGATGATCGATTGATTTCTAAAGTCGCCTACAGCTTACTCCTACTCATTATGAGTAGTCAGGTTCTGGCCTTCACCGAGGCCCGACTCCAGTATCTTTCCCGCAGCGGTCAAACAGCTCTCTTTAATATCGGTATCCATGAGGGCATCAAGGAAGGCGAATACGGCGTCGTCTTGAAAGAGATTAATGATCTCGAGACCAGAAAACTTCGCATGGTTCCTGTTGCCCGCGTTCGTAATGTTAAAATTAATCCCGATTCTTCCGTATGGATTCTTTATCGCCGGTTTGATTCCGGACTTCTGGTGAAAGGAGATAAGTTCCTTATCCTCACCGAGTCTGCACTTCTCGAAGGCAGAAAAAATCCCCGCATTGGTCGGGCAACAGTGGTGGGTGGAAAGGGAAATGCGACGAAGGCAACTCTCGACTCTCTCAAAGAAGACAAAGACCGCCTTTCAAAGCTCAAAGATGAATACGGCGAAGAAGAAACCTTCCACGAAAAAGAATACCGGTCGGATGACGATATCAAACTTCTCGATGTAGATGAGTGGCGTGAGAGCGGGAAAACCCGTTACCGGACAGCTATTTATAAGAGTCCCCATGCCAATGATTTCACCCGGGAGCATCGTCTGGCGACTTTTGAAAAAATGGTTGTGAGTTATCTGCGCCGGATGAATGATCCGGACTTTAACTACGACGAATTTTACGATGCCCAGATGAAAACAAGCTACGCCAACGAATTCAAGAAGCATTCAAGCCTTGATACGGAGTATGAGAATTTTTTGTACAACGAATCGAGAAAGAAAACTTCTGAAGCAAAAGTTTATCGTTCGATTCTCGAAAAAGGCCGCGCGTGGTCGGAGAATTTCACCGATGACGAACTTCGTGGAGTGCTGAAAGAAGTTTCAGTGCTTCAGGAAAAAGAGCGTCGTGATTATGTCGTTGCTGATCCTCGACAGTACGCCTTGTTTCTTGATTACGGATTAATGCTGACTGACCGCCAGACAGACCGCGATACCAATTACCGCCGTTCTGGTCTTCGTACGTTAGAAGGCGAGCTGGAAGTTGTCCCCTTTATCCAGAAAAGTGATCTTGAAAGATTTACATTGCACGCCACTGTCCGCCAGAGTCAGTCTGCTTTTTCTACGGATGATTTTAACGTGAGCATTGATGATCTCTCCATGTCACTTGGCCTCAACTGGTATCCGATGCACGCTCCTTATGTCATTCAGTCGCCGATGATTTTTGTCGGTACTTATGTACGCAGTGGATATTCGACTCTGAAAGCACCGACAGTGAATGAGCAGGGGAATTATACATCTCTCGTCGCACCTGGCTTCAGAGGAGGCTTACGTTATAACTTCCGCAATGGTGTCGGTATGCGCTTCACGGGAAGTGTCGAAACAATGCAACTTGAACATTACGGTAAATCCAAACAAAATCCCGCTCTCCCTGATCGTTACTCGCTCACGGAAGGGAAGATGAGTTTTGCTGTGGCCTATTCTTTTTAAGGATTGAAGATGAAGATTTTAGTCGTTCTGCTATTACTCCCACTTTTTGCCCATGCCCTTGAGGTGGATGAGAAACTGACAGTAAGAATTATCCGGACTTCTGAATCCAGAAAGACCCTCATGATTAACCGCGGGACTGAAGATGGCCTTGTTGAAGGTGACCACGCGCGCTTTATTGTGACCGCAGGGATTGTTGCCCGCGCAGTCTGTGTGAAAATCGCACCGACACGTTCAGTGTGGTCCGTTTATCGTCTGGTGAATGCTGATTTCGTTGTGAACGATGCCGTGATGACCATTAAGATCACACCTCCTGTGAAAATCACCAAGGATGAAACTCAGGCGATTGTTCAGGAAGATGTTCCGACAAAAGTAGCGACTGATCCGGCAACGTTGGGAATTCCACTCGCTGATGGCGCTCAGGATATTACAACTGAAGCAGATCTTCGTGATGAAGCTGACCTTCGTGAAACTGAAATTACAACGATTGTTGAAAGAAACTGGGAAGTGTTCGGTAACTTTAATATTTCAGGACTTTCTTCGACTGCAAAAGTTGATAACGGAAACTCTTTTAAGAATTCCCAGGCCACTCACCATATTGGTTTCGGTGGAGAGTTGTATGCGCAGAATGAGCGCGCCTGGTATTCACGCTTCAGTCTTCTCGGAAGTGTGGACATTATGAGACTCAATGCCCAGAGCTATTCGGGCGAGGCCGTCCAGAATGACGTGACAGAGTTTTCTTTCGGGACCAACTGGCATCCGGGATCGATGCCGAGTTCTGTTCTCACGCTTATTCCTTTCTTTCATTTAAGTGCACATTTCGGGTCAGTAAGATCGCAGTATGAACACGGTTTTGGTGTGAATAACGATGTAGAAGATTTCGATGCGACCGGATCAACAAGTGGTATCGCCCTTGGTTTCGGTTACAAGTTTTACACGAGCAAAGGTTTCGGAGCGAGAGCGCTGGTGGACTATTACACACGAAATGAGCGATTCAAGCGTGATGATCAGATTCCATCAGTTCAGGCAGACCGCACAGTTACTGGCCCGCGCTTTATGATGGGTATTTCGTACCGCTGGTAGTTTAAGGATTTGAGTCCGGCAAGAGATAGGATTTCACTTCATTGACAGGAATTCCAAGAACGTTCTGAAGGCTGTCAGGATTTTCCACGAGGGAGAGCCTGCGGTGAACAAGGTCTTCGAACTTCGTCACATTCTCAGTCAGAATAATTTTCTTCAATAATTCACGTGTAAAGGCCGGCTGTTTTCCGAATGTAGGCATGAGTGACGTCTGCCTCAGAGGATTCAAGGTTAAGTTTGGTTTATAGCGTTTCCCAAGTCTCGGTACGATTTCTTTAGCAATATCCTGGGTCATACGGCGGAAGGTTGTGTATTTTCCTCCCAACAGAACATAGGTAAAAGCATCGGGACGGAAGACCTTATGAAACCGGCTCGTTTTTCCTCGTGATTCTCCTGTGGTTTCTTCGCGCACGAGAGGCCTCACTGCTGCAAACGTTGAGATGATCGACGAGTGCGTGAGATTTGCTTTCGGAAAATACTGATTGAGAACTCCCAGAAGATAGTTCACATCCTGGTCTGTCGCCTTGATATTGAACATATCCTGATCAACAGGCGTTTCAGTTGTTCCGACAAGAATTGATCCACGCTGAGGAATGACGAAAACGACACGGTTATCTCTTGTCGTGAGAACAATTGAACCCTGAGTTTCAATCGAGCCTTCTTTCAACCAAAGGTGAATGCCCTTGCTGGGAAGAAGCTGTGGAGTCCATGGAATTTTGAGTTTCGGAAGAAGCATATCCGTGAAGGGCCCTGTCGTGAAAACCAGAAATTTCGCAAATACCGTTTCACGAACACCAGTGAGGGTTGACTCATAAGTTACTTCATAGCCATTTTCTTTTTTATCTGTGCAGATGACCTGATGATAACTACGAGCGTGGGCGTGGTCCTCAAGGAGGCCATCATACATGCATTCGAGTGCAAGTTTCGCATCATCGACGACACCGTCGTAATACTTTCCCGCACCACGGAGATCTTTTGGATCCAGACTGGGAACGCGCTTCAGGGTCTGTTCAGCATTCATCATGCTGTAAGGCCGGTTCTGGAAATGCGAAAGGAAATCATAGAGGAAAAGTCCGGCCTGAAGCATCCATGGGGCGTACTTCGAATAACGATAGAGGGGGAGATAGAAATCACGTTCAAAACAAATATGAGGAGTGAGTTTTAACCACAGGTTTTTTTCTTCGAGCGCTTCCTGAACAAGACCGAAATCAAAGTTTTCGAGATAGCGGATCCCACCATGGAGCATTTTAGAAGAACCTTGGGAAGTTTGAGACGAGAAATCACCTTTCTCAATCAGGAGAGTCGAGACACCGTTGAGTGCGAGGTCGCGAAAAAGTCCCGCTCCATTAATCCCACCGCCGACAATGACGACTTCAACTTCTCTCATAGCTTACTGACCCAGACGAGATTACCAGTGCAGGAAAGGCGATATTTGTGTCCGAGCACTCCATATTCGCTGGGAACAGGAGTCAGCTGATAATTCAGTCCTACGACAGCATTGGAATTCGCTTTTAAGGCGTGCGCTTTTAATTTCTGCGCGAGTTCTTTGTAGTGGAGGGGAATTTCTTCCGAACCTTCATCCTCAACCAGATGCCCGTCGATCATTTTATGCTCAGAGGCCACACCCATATAACGAAGAACCTGATAGCCTTCGAGGCTTGGTGTAGACGCAACGATAATCTGGGAGATTTCCAACTTCGGATCATCGAAATGGAAATGGTGACCCTGATTCTGAAAGAGGTTGTGCTTGGAGACGACACCGACTTCCGGTTTCTCGTGGTGTTTTGGAGGATGAATCTCATCTGAAAGTCCTACCTGGATATCAATATCAAAGCGGCGCAGTTTATGGGCCACAAAGATGGCCGCAAACTCAGAGATACGAGGGATCAAAAGATGTCCGCGCATCAACCTGCCTCTGACCTGATCTTCAGTATCAGAGAGAAGGGAGAGTTCCTTAAGAATGCTTACGATATCGTTGACGTCTTCTACGTAACGGACATTTTTCAGGAGGATACTGAATGATGGATTTCCTTCCGCACTCGAACCAGTCCATTGAGAGTTTTCAGCAAATTTTTTAACGTCTTCAAAGGCCTCTGGCTGTTTAAAGTCAGGGTTCGGCGCATAGGGATCGGGCTCAGGCCCAGGAGTAATTTCTATCTTCGCATTTTCTTCCTCAATAGGAGGATGGAAACTGGCACTTGGCAGAGGACGTGAAGAAAGTGTTTCTTCTACCATTCCACCAATCATGTCGGTTTCTTTAAAACCGCTGTCTTCATCTTCGTCATCATTTTGAACTGAAGAGATATCTGTTTTTGATGTCGTGGAATTTTCAAAAGTAGAAAGATCGAAGGACTCTTCAAATTCTTGAGTGGAAAAGTCACTGGTCTTGAACTCAGAGTTTGTACTGAAATCAGAAGTTCCGAAAGTTTCATCAGAGGTGAAAGTTGCTTCTTCTTCATCTCCCGGAAGAACGGGAGGAAGATCACCACCAAATGGTTCGATGGCACCATTTTCATCTTCCTGAAGAGGGGAGATATCAGATTCGGCTTCATCGGCTGCATCGAGTTCATGGAGGTATTCACCCATGTCTTCAATGCTTGTAAGATCTTTCTTGTTCTTACTCAATGATGTCTCCTGAAATGGCGTTAAGCCCCGTGGCAGTTTTTAAATTTCTTACCCGAGCCACAAGGACAAGGATCATTTCTTCCGGCCTTAACACTGGCGCGGACGATCTTCTTATCGATGGCCGTATTTTTTTCTTCTTCTGCCGCCTGTGCCTGTTGATGTGCTTTCAACTGTTGATCAAGGATTCGCTCTTGCTCACGGTGAATCTCTTCAATTTCTTCTTTCGTAAGAAGCTTAACGTGTGAGATGCGCTCAATAACTGATTCTTTGATCGCGTATTTCATGCCTTCATAGATCGTGAATGCTTCACGCTTGTACTCTACAAGAGGATCTTTCTGACCGTAAGAGCGAAGGTTAATCCCTTCTTTCAGGTGATCCATAGCGAGAAGATGGTCTTTCCAGGATTGGTCGAAAGTTGCAAGTAGGACTTCGCGGAACGTGTACTTCACCTGATCTTGATCAAAGCCGGAGAATTGATTATCAAGAGACTCGATCCCGCGCTCTTTGAGATAAGCGGCGAGGTCTCCCTGAAACTTAGTTGAACATTCTTCAGCAGTCAGTTTTCCATCAGCATTAAAGAGGGATTTAAAATTCTGATTGATTGCATCCCACTTGTACTCACGGAGGGTCGCTTTCTTCTCGGGTTTCGAAGCTTCCGCCATGTTGAAGGTTACTTCTTCAATAAAGTCATTGATGAGATCGTGGTTAGCTTCATCGTTGAGAATGTCTCGACGGATTTTATATATAACCTTTCGTTGCTCGTTCATCACGTTGTCGAAATCAAGAAGGTGTTTACGAATATCAAAGTTGTGAGATTCAACTTTCTTCTGAGCTTTCGCGATCGCGTTCGTGATCATGTTGTGCTCGATAGGTTCGTCATCTTTCATTCCCATCTTCATCATGATGGCCTTGATTCTGTCTGAACCGAAAATCCGCATGAGATCATCTTCGAGGGAAAGGAAGAACTTTGATTTACCCGGATCTCCCTGACGACCTGAACGACCGCGAAGCTGGTTATCAATACGGCGTGATTCGTGACGTTCAGTACCGATAATGAAAAGACCACCAGCTTTCTTCGTTTCCGCAGTGAGTTTGATATCTGTACCACGACCGGCCATGTTGGTAGCGATGGTAACTCCGCCGATCTGTCCGGCGTTGGCTACAATTTCGGCTTCCCTTGCGTGGTTCTTGGCGTTCAAAACTTCGTGTTTGATTCCCTTACTGGAAAGAACAGTGGAGATGAGCTCGGATGATTCAATCGAGATCGTTCCGACGAGAACTGGCTGACCTATCTTGTGACATTCTTCAATGAGCTTCGATACAGCTTCGTACTTGGCCGCACGAGTGGCGTAAACCACGTCCGGCGAATCTTCGCGGACCATCGGAAGGTTTGTCGGAACAACGATAACTTCGAGAGAGTAAATTTTCATAAACTCTTCAGCTTCAGTATCCGCAGTACCGGTCATCCCGGAGAGTTTTGCGTAAAGGCGGAAATAGTTCTGGAAAGTAATAGAAGCGAGAGTCTGGTTTTCAGATTTTACATCTACGCCTTCTTTGGCCTCCACAGACTGGTGAAGTCCATCAGACCAGCGTGAGCCGTCTTTCATACGACCAGTGAATTCATCAACAATGATCACTTTACCGTCGCGTACAACGTAGTCTGTATCAAGTTTAAATAGTGTATGAGCTCGAAGGGCCTGATTCACATGGTGAAGCATCTCAATGTTGCGGATATCGTAAAGGTTACCTACGTTCAGGAGTTCCTGCACGCGAATGATCCCATCTTCAGTGAGGACAGCTGATTTTGCTTTTTCATCAACAGTGTAGTGCTTTGTGATTTGGAGCTGTGGAATGATTTTCGTCACAACATTATAGAGGCGTGTATCACCTTCTGAAGGACCGGAAATCAGAAGGGGAGTTCTGGCTTCATCGATGAGGATTGAATCGACCTCATCCACGATACAATAATGATGCTCGCGCTGAACATAATCGTTCAGGTCAAACTTCATGTTGTCACGGAGATAATCAAAAGCGAATTCGTTATTCGTCCCGTATGTGATGTCTGCCTTGTAAGCATTTTTTCTTTCTTCGTCGTCCATGTTGGCAACGATGCAACCAACAGAAAGACCGAGCCACGTGTAAAGCTGACCCATTTCGTGTGAGTCACGTTGCGCGAGGTAATCGTTTACTGTAACGAGATGGGCACCTTTGCCGGCGAGAGCATTGAGGTACAGAGCGAGTGTGGCCGTAAGGGTTTTACCTTCTCCGGTCTTCATCTCAGAAATTTTCCCCTGGTGAAGAACGATACCCCCGAGAATCTGTACATCGAAGTGGCGCATGTTGAGAACACGTTTGCCAGCTTCACGGACAACGGCGAAAGCATCCGGTAGAAGTTCTTCAACCGTTTTTCCTTCAGCGAGAAGTTTTTTGAATATAGGTGTCTGCGCCTGAAGTTCAGTATCAGACATTGGCTTATATTTAGGCTCAAGAGCATTTACCTGATCAAGCAAAGGCTTGATGGCGCGCATATCGCGATCTTGTTTTGTGCCGAAAATTTTCTTCATCACGTTATCAAACATAGAGCTACCTTTTTTTACTCAAGGATAAAATAGAGAGGGTCAACTGCAATACCGTTAACCCGGACTTCATAGTGCAAATGGGGACCTGTCGAGTGGCCGGTGTTTCCGACTGCTGCGAGGAGGGTGCCGCGTTTTACTTTCTCTCCTGCGCGCACATGGAGATTCTGGTTGTGGGCATAAATGGTTTCGATTCCATATCCGTGATCAACCTGAACAAATTTTCCAAAACCTGCTTTCTCTCCAGAGAAAGTGACAATCCCATCCGCGGGAGCATTCACTTTTGTGCCATAGGGAGCACCAACATCCAGGCCTTCGTGCATTTTCAACTTCCCGAGGTAGGGTGAAATACGCTGGCCGAAATAACTGGTGATCCAACCATCAGCGGGAAGAATCGTCGGAGTGGAGTTAAGAAAAGATTCTTTATCGAGAAGAAACTGATCAAGGGCATGAATGCTTTTTTCAATCGCTGAAACAACATCCTTGATCTGCGTGTATTTAAAATCAAATTTAGCGTAATCGGTTGATAGAGAGAAACTACGTCGGGCGAGATCTGACCACTGCTTGGTGAGAAGATAACTTCTTTCGAGACCTAAGTTTGCTGCAATTTTTTTATCGTATAGAGATTTAAGTTCTTTGAAACGAGGTTGGTCTTCAATGTCGGTCTCAATTTTAAAATCCAAAGAAGAGTTCAGGTCATCAAGAGTAAAGGACTCCTTCTCTTTTTCAACATCAGGTTTGTAGAGAGGACCTTTCTCTGTCACGTCTTCAAGGCCCGTGATCACGCGCAATTTTTTCTCAAAGGTATTAATACGGCGAAGATCATCAGAAAGAGAATTCATTTTCATCTGGAACAACTGAATCTGTTCTTTGAGCTGACGATTTTCAATGGAGAGATGTTTGTTCTCGTAAACCTGTTGGAAAATTCTCCAATAGTCATAAGCGAAAACACTGATGAGCACGAAAATCATGATCACAAGAAACGCCAGCGACCTGAAGAGAACAGTAGGAATACGATATGTTTTGACCCCTTTTTGTTTTTCGGGGACAACCATCACGGTGAAATACTTATCCATATGCCCAATATTTTAAGCGAGAGTCCCCTGATTGGGAACACAAAAGGTTGAAAAGATTGGAAAGTTTGGACGAAAGTTACGAGGCCTGGGCCACCGCTACAATCACTGAAATATTGTCCTGGCCGCCGTTTTCATTGGCCTGAGAAATGAGGTCATCAACTGCAGCTTTCACTTGTGCCTGAGTGCAGTGTGCAGGATCCGGAATGTTCTTATGAATGAGATGCAAAATATCCCCGTCGCTGACTTTTCCGTGCAATCCGTCAGAGCAGATCATGAAAATATCATTCTTACAGATGCGATAATTGAAAACATCAACTAAAAGATCCGGCTCGAAGCCGACGGACCTGACCAGAACGTTTTTTTGCGGGTCTTTCACAGCTTCTTCACGTGTATAAAGTCCCATATTGAGTTTTTCCTGAACAAAAGAATGATCTCTCGTCAGTTGAAAAATATGATTGTTGTTAATCAGATAAACGCGGGAGTCACCAACATTTCCAACAATAAGTTGAGGCCCTGCGAAAAGGATAGCAGAGACAGTAGTCCCCATACCCAGAAGCTCAGGCTGTACTTTTGCTTTTTCAAAAATAGAATTATTAATGTTCTGAATCAGAGTTTTCATTAACTGATGCGGCTCATCGCCAGAGTGTGCGGCATAAAATTCTGGCATGATTTTAACAGAGAGTTGGGAAGCGATGTCACCACCGTTGTGTCCACCCATGCCATCGGCAACTGCATAAAGATGATATTCTGAAGCCACACAAATCGAGTCCTGATTTGTTTTACGTTTACGACCGATATCACTGCCGCCTGCAGAGAGAATGCCCATTGTTTATCCTGATAAGTTTGACTTCCTTTCATGATAGAGCGACCAGAATTTTAGTCAAAGGATATTTAATTTTCCGACAAGCAGACTCGGGTAATGTGGGAATTGCCTCCTAGGCAGAATTATTAGGAGAAGTTACCCTTTCCTTGTACAATTATTAAAAAAAGGCCACGAGGCCAGATCAGCCCTCAGGGAGGAATTTCATGGCGAATACTGCGTTTGATATTCAGCAGTTCATATCTCAAAACTACAATCCAAAAGATTTTTCCCACCTTCATTGGCAGGGAACGATGCAGGATTATATCGATCTTGCGATGAAAGATCCAAAGATCTGCCGGAACTCATTCCAGCGCATCTACGACATGATCATAAGCTACGGTACTTCAAATTATACTGAGTATAAGAAAGATGTAGTCCGCTACCACTTCTTCGATGATCCCATCGAAAATGGTAAAGATGCGATCTTCGGGATTGATGTTCACTTAATGAAGCTTGTGAACTTCTTCCAGTCGGCCGCTCTTGGTTACGGTACAGAAAAACGCGTTCTTCTTCTTCACGGTCCGGTAGGATCTGCGAAATCATCAATCTCTCGTCTTCTTAAAAAAGGGATCGAGCACTATTCGCGCACAGATGAAGGTGCACTATATACATATGACTGGATCGATGATGAAGGTTCTCCGATCCTCGGTGGTCAAAAACTTTTCGCCAGTCCGATGCACGAAGAGCCCCTGAAACTTCTTCCTCTTGAAGTCCGTGAAAAGTTCCTCACAGAGCTATCAAAAGCAAACAAATCACCGTACAAAGTTAAGATCAAAGGTGAAGTGAACCCTGCTTGTCGCTACATTCTTAATGAGTACATGATTAAGTATAACGGCGACTGGTCGAGGACGATGAAGCACGTTCGCGTGAAGCGTCTTATCCTCTCTGAGAAAGACAGAAGAGGGATTGGTACATTCCAGCCGAAAGATGAGAAGAACCAGGATTCAACTGAATTAACAGGTGATATCAACTACCGTAAAATTGCTATTTATGGATCAGACTCAGATCCTCGCGCATTCAACTTCGACGGAGAATTTAACATCGCTAACCGTGGGATCGTTGAGTTCATCGAGATGCTGAAACTTGACGTGGCCTTCTTGTACGATCTTCTCGGAGCATCACAAGAGCAATCGATTAAGCCGAAGAAATTCGCGCAGACAAATATCGATCTCGTCATTCTTGGCCACACTAATGAGCCAGAGTACAGAAAACTTCAGAGTAACGAGTTCATGGAAGCCCTCCGTGACCGTACAGTGAAGATCGACGTTCCGTACATCACTCGACTTGATCAAGAGACTCGCATCTACCGCAAGGACTATAACAAAGACACGATCCCGAACATTCACATCGCTCCTCATACACTTGAGATGGCCTCTACATGGGCAATTCTCACGCGTCTGGAAGAGCCGAAAAAATCGGATCTGACAAAACTCCAGAAGCTCAAACTTTATAACGGTAAGACACTTCCTGGTTACAATGAAGACAACGTGAAAGAGCTTCGTAAGGAAGCAATCCGTGAAGGTCTCGAGGGGATCTCTCCTCGTTATATTCAGGATAAAATTTCAAATGCACTCGTGAAAAATGGTCATGTTGGATGTCTGAACCCGTTCATGGTTTTCAATGAACTTGAATCAGGTCTCAAACACCACGCTCTCATCAACTCACCAGATCAGCTTGATCACTACCGTGAAATGCTCGCGGTCTGTCGTCAGGAGTACGAAGATATCGTGAAAAACGATGTTCAGAAGGCGATCTCAGTTGATGAATCAGCGATCCAGACTCTTTGTGCAAACTACGTTGATAACGTTAAAGCTTTCACACAGAAAGAAAAAATACGTAACAAGTATTCGAACAAACTCGAAGAAGCTGATGAAAGATTCATGCGCTCTATCGAGGAGAAAATCGATATTCCTGAGTCACGAAAAAACGATTTTCGTCTTGAGCTCATGAACTACATCGGTGCTCTCGCTATTGAAGGGAAGCAGTTCGATTACAAGATGAATGAAAGACTTCACCGTGCTCTCGAGCTGAAACTTTTCGAAGATCAGCGCGACACGATCAAGCTCACGACAATCATTTCAAACGTTGTGGATAAGCAGACCCAGGAAAAAATTGAAGTGGTTAAGAGCCGCCTCATTAAGAACTTCGGTTACTGCGATATCTGTGCAACTGATGCATTGAACTTCGTTGCTTCAATCTTCGCTAAAGGTGATTCAATCAAGTCGTAAGGCTTGATTCTCAAGAGGTAGCATGGACCATCCGATTAAGCGGGACCATTCGAGGTTCCGCAAGATTGTAAAAGGTAAGATTCGCGACAACCTGAGAAAATATGTTTCTCAGGGCTCGCAGATTATTCCCAAGGGCACTGATAAGTTCACTGTGCCGATGCCTTCGATCGACATTCCACGTTTTCGTTTTGGTGATAAATCACAAGGCGGAATGGGACAGGGTCAGGGACAGGCAGGAGATCCGGTAGATGGACAACAGGATCCTAACGGACAACCTGGTCAGGGCGAAGCAGGCGAGGGTGAAGGGAAAAAGGAACTCGACGTAGAGCTTACTCTCGAAGAACTTGCGCGCATTCTCGGAGAGGAATTAGCTCTTCCTAATATCGAACCCAAAGGAAAGAAGTCACTTAAAAGCACTGTTGATCGATACACGAACATTGGTACCTCAGGGCCGGATTCTTTGCGGCACATGCGCAGAACATACAAACAAGCTCTGAAGCGTCAGATCTCCATGGATTCCTACGATCCAGAGAATCCGTCTGTCGTTCCTATCCGCCGTGACTTCCGCTATCGTGCTTCTGATACAAAAGTGGAAATGCAGAATGCGGCCGTCGTGATCTACATGATGGACGTTTCGGGTTCCATGGGGGACGAGCAGAAAGAAATCGTGAGAACGGAATCTTTCTGGATTAATCTCTGGCTCAAGTCCCAGTACAAAGACATTGAAATACGTTACATCATTCACGACGCCACTGCGAAAGAAGTCGATGAACACACATTCTTCCGCACTCGTGAGAGCGGGGGAACATTGATTTCAAGTGCATTTAATCTCTGCAAAGAAATTATTGAGAAAGACTATAACCCCAATGAATGGAACATTTACCCATTCCATTTCTCCGATGGGGATAACTGGTCCGCAGACGACACGAAACTTTGTCTCGATCTTCTCGATAAGGTCATCCTCCCGGTCTCTAACCAGTTTTGTTACGGGCAGGTAGAAAGTCGCTATGGTTCCGGTCAGTTTTATAAAGATCTGGTTGCGAAGTACGGCACACAGTCTGAGAAAATCACCCTTTCAAAAATTAAAAATAAAGAAGGTATCCTTGATTCGATCAAGGAATTCCTTGGGAAAGGTAAGTAATGAATCGCTCTAAGCCCATTACAGGGGAACTTCTTGCTCTAAAAAATGAAATCGAAGGTTATGCGATTGAAGCTGGACTCGATTTTTTTCCGCAAATTTTTGAAGTTTGTGATTACGATACTATTAACATCCTGGCAGCTCAGGGTGGGTTTCCTTCACGGTATCCGCACTGGAAGTTCGGGATGGATTACGATCAGCTCTCAAAGGGCTATGCCTACGGGCTTCAGAAAATTTATGAGATGGTGATCAACACTGATCCTTGTTACGCCTATCTTCTCCAGGCGAATAACTGGGTCGATCAGAAGATCGTGATGGCCCACGTTTATGGCCACAACGATTTCTTTAAGAACAATGCATGGTTCTCTAACACCAATCGCAAGATGATGGACGTCATGGCCAACCACGGAACAAAAATCCGTCGATACATGGAAAAATACGGCCAGGATACGGTGGAAAGTTTTGTTGATAAGGTCCTTTCTCTGGAAAACCTTCTCGATGTTTCTGAGCTCTTTGAGACGAGTGCCGGCAAACGACGTCGTTCGGATCAGGTTGTTCAGGAAAAAGCTGAATCAACTGAAGATGGTTACATGTTTGATGACCGCTCGGCGGCCCTCAAGTCATTCATGCGCACAAAGCAGCGCTCGAATAAAAAAGAAGAAGTTAAAAAAGATGATGATGATGTATCAGCGGAAAGACCTCTGACGGTTAAAAGCAGGGACGTTCTCGGTTATCTGATTCAGTTTGCCCCTCTTGAAGAGTGGCAGGCCGACATCATAGGGATTCTCAGAGAAGAGGCCTATTACTTCCTCCCTCAGCGTATGACTAAAATCATGAATGAAGGCTGGGCGAGCTACTGGCACTCGAGCATCATGACAACACGTGCGCTGGAGGCCTCTGAGATCATCGATTTCGCCGACAAACACGCCGGTGTGATGGCGATGAGCAAGCAGAACATCAATCCGTATAAGGTCGGTATCGAGCTTATGCGTGATATTGAATACAGATGGAACCGCGGTATGTTCGGTAAGGACTACAACGAGTGCTCAAGCATGAAAGATAAGATTGCCTGGGACACCAAGCTCGGCAAAGGCCGCGAGAAAATTTTCGAAGTCAGAAAGTCTCACAACGATATTACTTTTATTGATGAGTTTCTCACTCCTGATTTCTGCGAGCGCCAGCAGCTCTTCACTTACAAGTACAATCCGCGAACAGGTAGATTTGAAATCGATTCAAAGGACTTCCTGGCGATCAAGCAGAAACTTCTCTCTCAGCTCACGAACTTTGGGCAGCCGATCATCGAAGTAGAAGACGGAAACTACGGGAACCGCAAGGAACTCCTTCTGGGCCACGTTCACTACGGTGTGGATCTCGATGTCCAGTTTGCCAATGAGACGCTTAAAAATCTCTACGCTATCTGGAAGAGACCTGTGAATCTTCGTACCAAATACGAAGACAAAGAAGTGATCTTTAACTTCGACGGGAAAGAGCTCAAGACAAACAACCTTTGAAGAGAATTGCTTTCATTACATCCAGCGAAGACCCTCAGCTCACATCAGACGATCGTCTGACTATTCCTGCTTTTGAAAAAATGGGGATTTCCGTCGCTCCACTTGTCTGGGATCAGCCTCACGAGTTCAATTTTGATGCCTACGTTTTTCGTTCTTGCTGGAATTATCACCGCAAATACAATGAATTTTCGATGTGGCTGCGTTCTCTCGAAAACCTCAAGGCACCCATCATGAACTCGCTCGCGAGTGCCCATTGGAATATCGATAAGATTTATCTCCTCGAGCTAAGTAAGAAAGGCGCACCAGTTCCCCGAACGACGATTTTGAGCGCTTCGAATACAAATGAAGAGATCCTGGAATCGATCAAATCTTTTAACAGCGATATTGTCATCAAGCCCACAGTTTCTTTGAACGGGCATGATACCTTTCATATGACTCCCGCTCAGATTCCGGACTCCATAATGCACGTTCAGAATCTTCTGAAAGCAACTTCTGTCATCATTCAGGACTACATCCCTGAGGTAAAAACGGTGGGTGAGATTTCTCTGATGTTTATTGAAGGAAAGTTCTCACATGCCATCCGCAAGCTGGCCGCACCGGGAGAATTCAGGATTCATTCAGAGTATGGAGGAACAAGAGAGAGTTTTGAACCTTCCCTGGATATCATTGAGGCCGCAGGGCAGATCGTTGCCATGTACCCCGAAGACCTGTTGTCTGTCAGGGTAGATTTTATCGAGACCGCTTCCGGACCACAGCTTGTAGAGCTTGAAATCCTTGATCCTATGCTGTTTTTTCAATTCTCTAAAGATGCTATCGATAGGTTTGTGACCGCTGTATCCCGCCGTCTTTAGTCTTGCCCCTGACTATTTCTTAGTCAGTCCTTTCAAAGATTTCATACCCCCATCTCTTATTTTATTTTCGCGATATTCTGTCAGGATGAAACTTTTCTTTCTTTCTTTTTTCATGATGGCAACTGCGCTCTATGCTCAGGATAAAGATCTGTTCCAGATTGATGTGACAGGAAGAATTCAAGGCTGGGATCAGGGAAGTACCGCCACTGCACCCGCTGAGCAAAATCTCAAAGGGGTTTTGCGTGTTGATGGCTGGGTTAACGTCACACCAGACGGATGTCTTCGCGTGGCCTCAAGACTTGCAACCGGTGATAAATTTAACAATGAATGGGTGAATACTGGAATTGGCGACTCTGAGGCCAGTATGAATCTCGCTTTACGCCAGCTTTATATCAGTTCATCTTGTCTTAAAAATATTACGGTTGATGTCGGGGCCGCACCTGTCCGCCGCCACGGAACTCTCGGTCTCTCAGAGAGTGGTTATGTTGACGGGATCAACATTGTTATTGATGAAGAAGGGGCAGGAAGAAACTGGATTATCTCGGTTGGTGCCGTTGGTGGTGAGCCGAATCTCTTCAAGCGCGACTATGATGAAATTAACCACGCCAGTGTTCAGGTCAAACAAGAAATCACGAAAGAACATGCTGCCTTCGTCGCCGTGGCAAAATACAAAGAGACGATGTTCACTCGCGGCGGGATTTCTTGGGCGCTTTCAAAGTATTCGAAGTGGTTGAAAGAAACAGGGGCAGAGGTCCTGTTTGCTGATGAGCATATGTTAGGTGGAATTGTTTATGCAAAATTTGCCGTGAAAAACTGGACGAACACTTTTTCGATTGCGAAGATCACGCCTGACGTAAACAGTGATGAGAAAGCTGGATTTTTGATGAAGCAGTTCTACGGTTACGGAACCAACGTCTACTTCGAAGCGAATAGGAAAGTGAATGACAGAATGAACCTGGATTTCCGTGTGCGCTTAGGAGACGCGGGAACAAGGGTGCAGGCAGGATTCACGCTGAAATTTGGTGTTCGTAAACGACGTTAGTTAAACTTCAATAATTCCCTGACAAATTCATCCCACTCATCCTGAACCCAAAAGTCCGGATGAAAAATGGCGTGGTACATACCAGGCCTGATTGTTCCATGGGATCTTTTCAATACTTTCGTCTGATCGGGCCATCTCTTACTCAACTCTTTCTCGCTCACGAGTTCATCTCTTTTATCGATGATGATTTTGAACGGCGTCTGCTTCAGCCAGCTGGCGGGAAGACAGGCGAACTCATCCTGAAGTTTTTGCAGAAGCCTGTATTCCGAAATGTTCATCCATGAGTAGCGGCGAAATTTTGGAGGAGCAACACTTCTGATTTTAAAACCGGCAGGGAGAACACGAAAGATCGTTCCAAAGAGGGCCTTATTTCTCATGATGAAAGCAGGAGAGAGTAAAACCTGAAATTGAGGTTTTAGAAAAGCGTGATCTTTAAGCCACAGATTATAATAGAGCGCACCCGTTGAGAAAGCGACGATACCATATTCACCAGTGGCAAGATCACGAATGGACTGATCAAAGGCCTGAGTGGCTCTCTCAAATGTTTCGGTTTCAGAACGGTCATTCCCCTGACCCGGAAGGTTCAGAAGATAAACATCGTGACCCATTCTTCTTAATTCAATCCCCAGATGCGCCAACGCTGCATCGTTATTATTGAGACCGGCAATGAGGATCAACTTAAGGGGTCTTTTTAGGGACGAGTCTGATAAGGCTGTCATCGAGTTCTTCTATGTCGAGTTGGTTTACGTAAGAGACTTCTTTGATGGGTTCGTTGATATCTTCCTGGGTGAGTTTTTCCCAATCCATTTTCTCAACGACTTTATCTTTTCTTTTCATCGTCACAGGAAAGGCTTCCCATGTTTCCATCTGCTGCGTCACCCAGCAGTAGATCAGGTCATATTGATCACAGCTGGCCCGGGCATTCTTTCTTACGACTTCACGATTATTCTGAACGAGTCCGACGTAAGCATGAATCTGGGCGGCATCGAGGTGGTATCCGAAGCGTGACCTTTGGGAAATAACATTGAGAAGATTCTTTGCCTCATCATAGCGCTCATTCTCGAGGAGAAACGCGGCCATGATTGTCAGCTTACTGATCTGAGTTTGCGGAGATGCAATGTAACGTTCTGCATACTCAACACCTTTCTGCCAGTCTTTCATAATCCATGCAAGGGGGAGGAGGCGTTCCAGTGCGTTCTGCGAGTTCTGCTTCATCTCGAGGGCAAGTTTAAACTGGGCATAAGCGAGCTCGTATTTTTTCCGGAGAAGATAAAGATTCCCGCGGATATTTTCTGTATTAGGTGAAGAAAGTCCCTGTACGAGTTTATAAGAATTCACGAGTTCACCTTGGCGGAAATAAAGGTGACCCATGAGCTCACGGATCTCTGGATCAGAGAGATGATCAATATCGAGTGAGTTGAATTGCGGAATAACGACTTCTTCTTGATTCAGATAAAGGGCCATCTTGAGAAGAAGCCTCAGCTCAGGGATCTCAAGGCTCGCAAGTTTGGTTTCCTTGAAAGGTACTTTCGTAGCGCCATAATTCGGGCGAATCTTCAATTCGATCAGTGTATTCAGCCAGGGAAGTGTTGTCTGGTTTAACGTCCGCGCATTTTCAGTCTGGCACCGGCCCCATTCGTTTTCGATCTGATACTTTTTTGAAAGAACTAACAGATTGAGAACTTTTAAAACACAGATTCTTTCGTAATGAGGAATCTGTTTCAATTCAGGCTTACTTAAAAACTCGAGAGATCTCTCGTATTCGCCTTCCATGAAATTCAGGATTCCCTGATAGCGGTAGATGATGGGCTTAAGTCTGGTCTGCGTGTAATTTAACTTATCCAGGTACAAACGGGCGAGACGGGTTTCACCGTTCAGGATGTAGTATTTAATTTTCTGGAGTTCCTGTGTCTCGGAATTCTGATCGGCGACTTCTGCAATGTTCAGGTCTGCATAGTTCAAAATTTCCTGAGGCCACTTAAGCTTGTCCCTCTTAGACGTAAGTGTGTCGTCCACGCTGGGATTTGACATGTGTGAATGCTCCAACTGGATGGGAGCGGCCACGGCACTGGAAGTCCAGATGAGGAGGGTTAAAAACAGCTTTAACTTCATAGTAAACCTATCGAAATTTTCACCGATAAGTTTACATATAAGAATGGAGTGGAGTTGATTAAAATTGTCGGAATTCTCCTATTGATGTTTTCACTGTCTGCTGGTGCCCTGGTGCCTGTCGAGGGGATCATTATGGGTGAAGCTAACCGCACGTATCAGAATGATCCCCTTTCTTTCATCTTCAGAGACCGCTCTGACCTTCCCCACGACGACGAACTTATCAAGGCCAAATTTTACAGGCACTCAGTGGTCAGAGGAATGGAGCTGACAGAGAGCTGTAACTATCTTTCCCCAGGTACTTACACAGAAAGATGGCGTGAAGTGCAGGCGAAGAGATCATTTGTTTCAGGACTTCAGTACATCGGCCTTGATACAACCGTTAAGGCCATCGGAAGCTACGCTAAGATCCTCGACATCCAGGAAGACAGTTATAAAAAGATGACTGAGAATCTGGTCCGCAATTATTGCTCTAAAAATCTCACGGTTATTTCTCTCAGAAATATCCAGAAATCTTTAGAAGAGTCTTACGCAAATCCTCTTGAGGACGTCATACCATCTCTAAGTCTCTCTCCCTACGTGAGCCTGGACGTAAAAAATAAGACTGAGTCACTTGATACCCGTAAGAAAGAATTCGAGTACATCATCAAAAACTTCCGTGCCTTTTGCTCGTGGGGTGGTTCTGCAGATGATTACAGGATGCTTGCACCTTATCTTAAAAATCCTTTCGTCATGGGTTTTGTCATCGAAAGTATGTCAGGTCTCAAAGCTAGCTTTGATCAAAAATCAAAAAGTGTTGTGGCAAAAGAAAGTGATAGTTCAGTTCAGGTGGCCTGCAAAGAACTTATCTGTCGTGAAATGAATCCTCAGGATTTTGAAAAAAGCTTTCCTCTCAGTAGTGGATCAACAGGCGTGAACACAGACCTGAAAAAAATCTACTGCGGATCATTCCGCGAAATGGATATCCAGTCCCGTGAGGCCTTGGCGGAAGTGAAGGCGTGGATCAAATCCGCTGATGAAGAAACTTTTTTGCTTGAAGCGAACGTTTTTCTTTCACTTCTTTCCGGAGTGCCGGATCTCCTTCTCGCAGCTGACACTTACCAGGAAGCGATGCCTCTCGTAAAAAGCTATACTGAAGAGAGATGGAATCAGTGGGCGAATAATCTTCTGTCGAGTTTTTCACAGAACCTGCTCTACGAAGAAAGTCTGAAAGTGAAAGCCTTAAGCCGCGATCGTCTTACGTTCAAGCAAAGAAAACGGTTTACTCTGGATTTCTCAATTACGATGGGTGAACTTGATCGTCTGGTTGAAGGCGATAAAATGAAACTTGGATTTAACATCCATCTTTCAAAAAACTATATCCGTTACATGCGCTCGCGTTGGGATGATCTCGCCCGTAAGGCCGATCTTGAAGGCCAGGGACCTCTCAAGGAAGAGTTTGCCAAGATTATCGATATGAAACTTCAGGAGAAAGAGAAGCTCTTTGCGCAGCCTTTATGGAACAAAGACTTCTCTCGCCTCATTGTGGAAGAAATTTTCGCCCAGATCCTGGCCTATGAAGGGGACCTCTTCGATTCTTATAAGGATGAGATGCTGGATATCCCGATCAAGTTTACCTTCGGTAATATGGCCTTAGGCTATCTTCGCTACCGCTCAGATGTACGTGCCCAGCGTCTTAAACTAAATCTATAGACACTTCCGATAATAATGTTCTTTTGGTACCCTTGACTCTTTTCTGAGGGAATCCATCTTATTTATATGGCGAAAAAAGTTTCAAAAAAAGATATCACTCCGGAGATCATCTCGGGGCCCGCAAGAGCGAAGGGCAAAGAGAAAAAATCAGACGTGATTGATGTTCACATGGACGACGAAGAAGTTCCTCTCATTGATAAGAGTGAAATTTCTGTTTCCGTACTATCTAAAAATCTTCCCGCCATCAGAAAATCGACTGACCTTAAAGTCCAGGATCCTCTCACACATTACCTGAAAGAAATTACCCGTCATAAACTCCTCTCCATTGAAGAAGAGCGTGAACTCACGGCTGAACTTCTCAGAACTGGTGACATTGATGTCGCGAAGAAACTCGTTCTCGCCAATCTTCGTCTCGTTGTGAAAATTGCTCTTGAATATAAAAGTTCCTACAAGAACATCATGGATCTGATTCAGGAAGGGAACATCGGACTCATGAAGGCCGTCTCGAAATATGATCCCAGTAAGGGCGCAAAGCTTTCGTACTATGCGAGCTGGTGGATTCGTTCTTATATCCTGAAATACATCCTCGATAATTTCAGACTCGTGAAAATCGGAACTACCCAGGAACAGAAAAAACTTTTCTACAATCTCATGCGCGAAAAACAGCGACTGATGAATATGGGGATCAACCCCGATGTCAAACAACTTTCTGAAAATCTCGGAGTTTCCGAGAAGGCCGTGATCGAAATGGATCATCGCCTCGGTACTCACGGTCAGGAAGTCAGCATGGACAGGCCACTCGATGAAGATGGGCGTCAAAGCCTGGCCGACCTGATTGGGGATTCCCACCCTGGCCCGGAAGAAGAACTCGAAGGAATTCAGAATCTCGAAATTTTGAAAGAGAATCTCGGGGACTTTTTGAAAAACCTCAAGCCAAGGGATCAGGAAATCTTCAAAAAACGGTTACTTAGCGAGATTCCGGAGAGTCTTCAAAGCATTGCAGACGAGTACGGAGTGTCCCGGGAGCGCATTCGTCAGGTGGAAGAGCGTTTGATCGGACAATTAAAGATTTACATGTCGGACTTTCTTCGCTAAAAATTCTCTTAACTTCATATTATCACGAGGAAATGTCCGCAATAACGCGAGACTTTGACCTTGTTCTAGGTTTCACCACAACGGTGCTACTTGGGCATAGGAGACAACATGATCACAGCAGAAAAGTCCAAAGAGCTTTCTCAAAAGTTCGGCGGCAATGAAAAGAACTCTGGAAGCGTAGAAGTTCAGGTAGCAGTTCTCACTGAGAGAATCAAAAACCTCACTCCACACTTCGAGAAAAACAAGCAAGACCACTCAGGCATGAGAGGGTTGATGAAGATGATCGGTAAGCGCCGTTCACTTCTCAAGTATCTGGGCAGAACTGATGACGCTCGTTACACGAAACTCATCGGCGAACTCGGACTTCGTAAGTAAATTAACAATGAAGGGGCCTCGTTTTTTTAAAACGAGGCCCCTTTGTCTTTTTAAGATGGATTTTGATCACCGCGGGATATTTAAGGGATAAAAAGTTTTTTGATTCATTCACCTAACTCTTTATCTCTCAAACTCTCAGGCCACTTTTCAAACCCCCTCAAAAAAAGAAAACATAAAACGCACGACCATCAATTGGCCGTGCTTGATATTTAGGAGACCCTATGTTGAACAACAAAAAAGAATTCAAGATGAACTACGGTGGTAAGGAAATCACCCTCGAAACAGGACGTTTCGCCAAACAAGCGACTTCCTCAGTTCTCGCTTCATGCGATGGAACTCAGGTTCTCGTAACCCTCATGTGCGCTAAAGAAGTTAACGACGGCCAGGACTTCTTCCCACTGATGGTTGATTACAAAGAAAAATTCTACGCTGCCGGAAAATTCCTCGGTGGATTCATGAAACGCGAAAGCCGTCCTTCAAACGCGGAGATCCTGATCATGCGTCTGATCGACCGCCCACTTCGTCCATTGTTCCCAGAAGGCTTCATGTACGAGACAATCGTTACAGCGCAAGTTCTCTCTATGGGCAAAGGCGATCCTGAAGTTCTTGCTGGTCTTGGTACTTCTGCTGCGATCTCAATCTCTGACGTTCCCTTCAGCGGGCCACTTGGTTTCGCGAAAGTCGGCAAGATTGATGGCAACCTCACACTCAATCCTTCAAAAGAAGATTTCAAAACTTCGAACCTCGAGCTCCTCGTTGCTGGTTCAAAAGATGCCGTTCTGATGGTTGAAGGTGAAGCGAATGAAGTTTCTGAAGCAGATATGCTTGAGGCGATCTTCTTCGGTCACGCGAACATCAAAGAATTCTGCAAGCTCGTTGAAACGATGGTTAAAGAAGTTGGACATAAGAAACGCGAGTTCACTCCTGTGACTCCAAACGCAACGATGATGGCAGAGTCTTTTAAAGACTTCACAGCTGATGCCCGCAAGGTTCTCGCGATCAATGTTAAACAAGATCGTTCAAATGCTACAAGCGGACTTAAGAAAATCATCAAAGAAGGCCTCAAGGCAAATCCAACGAAGTTTGGTTTGACTGAAACTTCTGACTTCGGAAAAGAAGCTGCGAAAGTCACTGACGAAGTTCTTTATAAACTCATGCGCGCTGATATTCTTAACGAAGAAAAACGTATTGCTGCCCGTCCGATCACAAAAGTACGTGAGATTGAAACTGAAACTTCAGTTCTCTCAGGAGTTCACGGTTCAGCTCTCTTCACTCGTGGTGAAACACAGGTTATCGCTGCTGTTACCATCGGTGGTAAAGAAGGCGAGCAGATGTACGATTCTATCCACGGTGTTGGATGGGATAAATTCTACCTTCACTATGCTATGCAGCCGTTCTCGGTTGGTGAAGCTCGTGGTTACAGAGGTGTAGGACGCCGTGAAGTTGGTCACGGTAACCTCGCTGAGCGCGCTCTCAAAAAAGCGATGCCAGCCCAAGCTGATTTCCCTTATACGATCCGTGTAGCCTGTGAAGTTCTTGAATCTAACGGTTCATCTTCAATGGGTTCAGTCTGTTCAGGTTCAATGGCATTGCAAGATGCTGGTGTTCCTCTGAAAGGTCCAGTTGCCGGTATCGCGATGGGACTCATCAAAGAAGGCGACAAGTACAAGATCCTCACTGACATCCTTGGTGATGAAGATCATCTCGGTGATATGGATTTCAAACTTGCCGGTACAGCAAATGGCATCACTGCCATTCAAATGGATATGAAAATTGCCGGTATCTCTGAGCAGATCTTCAAAGAAGCTCTCACCCAGGCGAAAGAAGCACGCACTCATATCCTTGGTGAGATGGCGAAGACTATCTCTACACACCGTCCGACATTCAAAGCGGGCGTACCACAGATCAAGTCGTTTAAGATTGCTCCGGATAAAATCGGCGCACTCATCGGCCCTGGTGGGAAAAACATTAAAGCTCTCCAGGAAAACTTCAAAGTTTCTATGGATGTTGCTGAAGATGGAACTGTTAAAGTTCTTGGTGTCGATGTTCAAAAAATTGATGAAGTTATCGCACTCGCTGATATGCAGCTCAATGGTCCGAAGATCGGTGCCGTCTATAACGGTCAGGTTGCGACGATTAAAGAGTACGGAGCGTTTGTTGATATCGTTCCGGGATTAGCAGGGCTTGTTCACGTTTCTGAAATCGCTGATGAGCGCGTGAATGATCCGAATGACTATATCTCTGAAGGGGACATGGTAGATGTGAAAGTTCTTGAAGTTGACCGTTTCGGCAAAATCAAGCTTTCAATCCGCGCCGTGAAACCTCTCACTAAGAAAGTTAAATAATGTCGACCGTTGTAGAAGTTAAAGTAAAAACCCTGGATCATTATGATCCGGGGTTTGAGCTTCCATTTTATGCAACTGAAGGTGCTGCTGGTGCTGACATCCGTGCCTCGATCCCTGAAAAGAAGTCCCTGACAGTAAAACCTGGTGAGCGAGCTCTCGTGCCTACCGGCATCTGCATGGAAATCCCTCTTGGTTACGAAGTCCAGGTTCGTCCGCGTTCTGGTCTTTCACTGAAGTCGCCACTCATGGTGGTGAACTCGCCAGGCACAATTGATTGTGACTACCGGGGTGAAGTGAACATTATTATCGGAAATTTTGGTAAAGAAGACTATGTGATCGAGCACGGTCTCCGGATCGCCCAGCTCGTTCTCGCTCCAGTCACTCAGGCAAGATACGTCACAACTCACACTCTGAATGAAACACAGAGGGGAGCCGGGGGCTTTGGCTCGACAGGTACACGTTAAATTTCAACAAGGATGCTGTTATGGAAATAAAAGTTCCCTACGCTAATATCACTGATAAAAAACAAGGCTACGAAGCTGCGAAAAAACTGATCCCTGAAGTCATCGCAAAATTCAATGTATCCGCAGACGTGAAGAACGACGATTCGGCAACGATGCTGACAGCTAAAGGCACGGGCTTTGAAGCAAAAATTCAGTTTAATGAAACTGAAGCTGTGGTCAGTGTTGATCTGGGCTTTCTTCTGAAACCATTTAAAGGAAAGATTCTCGAGACTATCGAGAAACAAATTAAAAAAGTTGTATGAGTTTTAAATGCACACTCTGGCCATCTGGTGAGGTCATCGAACTGAAGGGCGAAAAATCTCTTCTTCTTGAGCTCAAAGAGGCCGGCAAAAAAATTAAATCAAGTTGTGGCGGTTGTGCCACATGTTCTGACTGTTCGATCATTGTGAAGTCGGGGGAGAGCAATTTGACCCCACAGACCTTTGAAGAACTGAGACTTTTGGGAAATGTTTTTCACATCACCAAGGAAAGACTTTCATGTCAGGCGAAAGTCCTGGGAGAAGTGACCTTGGATATATCTGCTCACGAAAAAGCGACTAAGACAGAGAGTTCAACGTCCGCCTCAGGGCCAAAAAGCACCACAACGAAGCTGAAAAAGAGAGATGATCTCGTAAAAGCGGCCAGAGAAAATGAGGAAAAAGGCGAACCAAAATCGTCGGACAGTTGGTATAAACACTGGGAAAAGGGTGAGCAACCGGAAAACCAACCTAAGAAATTAGGGGGCAATCGCCGGCCAAGATCCTTCACGTATTCAGATGATAAAGAAGATGAAGAAAAATAATAGGAGTTAAACATGTCAACAACAGCCACTGCGACACCATTTGAGACCGTGAACAATAAGTTCCCGTCTCAGATCAAGTACATCGTTGGTAACGAGGCCTGCGAACGTTACAGCTACTACGGAATGAGATCCATCCTCGTAGTATTCATGATTCAGGTTCTCATGTTCCAGGAAGGAGAAGCTACTTCTACTTACCACTTGTTTGCCGGTGCCTGTTATCTCTTCCCACTTTTGGGCGCGTTTATCTCAGATAGAATTTGGGGTAAGTACAAAACGATTCTCTATCTTTCACTCGTATACTGCGCAGGCCACGCTGTTCTTTCATTCTGGGAAAACAAAATGGGTCTTTACGTAGGTCTGGCACTCATTGCATTCGGCTCTGGCGGGATCAAGCCGTGTGTATCAGCTCACGTAGGGGATCAGTTTAAGGCCAACCAACAGCATCTCTTGAAAAAAGTGTATGAGCTCTTTTACTTTATGATTAACTTCGGCTCATTTTTCTCTACACTCATCACTCCATGGACACTCAAAGCTTACGGACCAAGTGTTGCATTCGGTGTTCCGGGTGTTTTGATGTTCCTCGCTACGATCGTCTTCTGGATGGGTCGTCACGAGTACATTCACGTTCCGCCAACTAAATCTGATGGCCACGGCTTCCTTAGCGTTGTGATGTCTGCATTCAAAAACCAGTCTCACCGTAAAGCAGGAATGGGGTTCCTTGATGCTGCTACAAAAGAGCATTCTCAGGAACAAGTTGATGCAACAAAAGCCGTTATTGATATCGCGAAACTTTTTGCTGCGATTTCAGTTTTCTGGGCACTTTTTGATCAGCACGGTTCTTCATGGGTTATTCAGGCCATGAACATGGATCTCAATTTCATGGGCATTCAGTTTGAAGCTTCTCAGATCGCTGCATGGAACCCGATCATGGTTATGGGTCTCATTCCATTGTTCTCAATGGGTCTTTATCCTGCACTCGATAAAATGGGTCTTAAAACAACTCCTATCCGCCGTATGACATGGGGGATGTTCGTAACAGCATTCTCTTTCGCTCTCATTGGTGGAATTCAGATCTGGATGGATTCTTCTCCAGAGAAAATCAACGTTATGTGGCAGTTCTTCCCATACCTCATCATCACGATGGCAGAAGTTTTGATCTCTATCACGGGTCTCGAGTTCGCATACACTCAAGCTCCACCGTCGATGAAATCAACAATCATGTCGATCTGGCTCCTGACGGTGTTCTTCGGTAACATGATTACTGCTTACGTTTCTAAAGTTAACTTCTTCCCGGTTGGTTCAACAGGGTACTTCTTCTTCTTCGCGGTTCTTATGGCCGTGTTCGCATGTATCTTCTGGTACATGGGTACTCAGTACAAAGTTAAAAACTACATGCAAAAATAAAAAAAAAGCCCCTCGAAAGAGGGGCTTTTTTTTTGTCGTAGAATGTAAAATTTAGAATGCACCATTTGTGAATATAGCAGTGTTGAAAAAGCCAGACTCTGGTGCCCAGAGAGTTGGAGTACCGCCACCGATCTGAAGTAAACCGGCAGTACGAGTCATCGGAATAAGGTTGTCAAAGTCGCCTCTGTCGTTAAAGTTGTTATTCGCATCCGGAGAACCCAGGACTTCCTGATCGACCGGATTATCCATGCGTGAAAGAGTATTTGTTCCGGGATCATCTCCACGATAATCGGAAATAAGTTCCAACGAGGCATTTTTAGTTAGTGTTCTATCCCAGTCTCTGACAACCATGCGGATACGTGCTTTCACGTCGAACGCTGAATCAAGACAATAGAAAGAATAAAAAGGATTAGTTCTGTACCCGCTGAGACCCATAAAGGGATCTGAAGCATAGGGACGGGCAGTGTAGCCATTCACCGTTGTAGCATCATCCCACGCACCACCAACAGTCAGCGTATCCACCACCTGGGTCGTATCTTTATACTGGCGGTTGGCCGCGTAGTATTCCATGACGTCTGGATCGAATCTTTTGCGTTCAGCATCGAGGACATCAGTCCACACGCCGGCCAAAGTGTCGTCTGTGTAAGTTTCAAAATCAATGTTTGGGTTAGCGAGTGGGGCCCTGAAGTTGGCGTACTGATATGAACCATAACGTCTATTCGTCGAGATCATGTCTTTCATCTCAAATGCCTGCTCAAACACTTCATCTTCTTCAGGTGTGTAGAGAACTCTTCCAGAAGTCATTCCACTAAGCTCAGAGGCCTGTGTGATCGGGCCTTGGATACAGTTAGAAATTTTTCCACCACATTTTTTTATGGTGTCAGTACGCGCTACGGTGTAACCGTCATCAAGGCTGTAGCTGACAGTGAGTGTTGTGATATTAATCGTTCCGATGTCACAGTTTTGACCCGGTTCCAGATTTTCGTCAGTTTCGCCACTGTAATCAAAGCGGCACAGGTCACCGTCGTCAACACTCGTAAATTCTACACTTGCTGAATTCGGAGCTCCAAGTGCAAAACCTGTATCAAGTGATTCACCACATCCTACCGAATCACTTCCTGCACTGTTGGTAACCAGGGCAGCACTAAATGTTACAGCGGCGGCCTTCGCTGCTGCTGCGTCCGGGACGTCACCACATTCGACTTTCGTTACACTCGTCGTAGAGTTCCCCGGGATTCGGTCATAGAAAGAAAAAGGAGCATAGGCAATGTACTCACATGTATTCGGACTTGCGGAAAGTTCAAATTCAAATCCGTTTGCATAAAGTGCAAGTTCTTCCATCTCATAAAAACAAGAGATGTCATAAACTTTGTCATCATGTTCAATCACAGGGCCAGTCGCGTTTGCTTCACCTGCGTAAAGACCATTAAGGAATGGGGCCGTACTTGAAATTTTACATTCACCTGGCTCCTTGGCAGTGCTATTGAAATTTCCCGGGCCTGTGCGATGGAGCTGATAGTTCAGAAGTTTTGAGGATTTGTTTGTCAGCTTGATGTAATACTCTTCCGGCACAACCGTATCACCTGTGGCAGCTCCGTCAGTGACGCCGCTGTTCTTAAGCTCGGGTGCGACTTGCTCATTACAGCTCGCGAGTAAGACGAGAGAGAAAACGCAGAAAAGTTTCTTTGAGAGTTCCATATTCCATCCTTGGGAAATTCCCTATTCCTCTGGCTCATCGGAGACAGAAAAAGAAAATTAAGAAGAAGTGTTTTTTACTCCTCTTTTTTTTAGGGTCGGGTTAAACTCATCCTAAGTGCTCATATTATGCTCTGAATCCGGACAGGGATGGTCGGAATATTCATGAAGAATCGCTCTAGCGAACAATTTCAGACAGTTCTTTTTCAAGTTTGCGTCTGCTTGCTTTTCTCCTTTTCCATTTTTTGCCCAAAAACATGGGCGTCTCAGGAAGCAGTTGTCACTGCTGATAAGGCGATGATTTATTCCGATCAACAGATGAGTAGCTCAGTCGGGTTTGTGAAAAAAGGTAAGAAGGTTAAGATCGGGGATGTGGCCCGGAATCAATCCAGAGTTTTTCCTATCATCGTTTCGGGTAAGGTTGCTTATATTAAGTCTGAAGATGTCTCGACTGACCTTGAGGACCCAAATGCCAAGACCGTCATTCTCGAGCGTTTTAAAAAGCTCACGATGGTCGATTACAAGACGAAATACTCGTTGTCCTACATCTCTTACGCGAGTCAGGTTTATTTGCGCAAAGGCAATCCGGAAGGAATCAAGGACAAGGATACTTTTAATTGGGGTGGCGTTGGTCTCAAAGGCGAAGCTTACTTAAAGTCCCTCTGGGATCTTCAGTTTCTTGTGAACTATTTGACAGGAACGGCGACAAACGAAACTTTCCGTATGGTCGAAGCAGGACTTGGCGGCGGATTTCGTTTTGTGAATTTCTCTCGGGTTAAAGTCACTGGAGATGTTCAGGTTATGGGCATCCCGTACGCTTCCTATTCTTATCGAAGTAAGTTTCGCGTGAACGGTTACGGGTTTACAGCAGGTGCTGGCGGAACAGCTGTTTTCAGGCTGGGAGATCACTGGGGTCTTGAAGGAACGGCAGGGGTCTATTACACCAAACTCAGTGGATTTGTGGCCCCGAAACAATTTGAGACGATAACTCCTGGCTTCTACGGAACCCGCGTCTACGTTGGTGCCAATTATCAGTTTTGATTAAGTAATAAATTTTTTAGTTTTTCCAGATCAATTTTGCGTGAGTGTCGATCAAAGGATATTTTTTTTCCTGACTTGAGTTTTATCCAGAGAACGAAGTAACCCTTATTTTGAAACCCTGCACTTTCGTCCGTGTTTTTCATCCGGGCCATGTTTGGTGATGAGAGATAAGGGCCAATTTCAAATTCTTCCACATCGATCTTAAGAAACTTTTCAGTGAAGACAGGAACCGAAAAAAGACGGTGCTGAAGAAGATACTGAGTCTCATCCCGCATGATTCGTTTTTCGTAAAAAAAGAATGAAAGAATTCCTATTGGGATAGAACAGATGAAAGCAAGAAGAGCATAGCCGAGGGTTGCATCCGTCTCGTCGCCAAGTGCAATGAGTTTAAGCACTGGTGGACGGATAGCGAGAAACATAAAGAAAACGACAGCAATACAGCAGAGTGCATAGATCCAAAAGATGTACGGGAGGCCGTAGGTTTTTAGAGTGAGCTTTCCGCTGTCTTCTGCCACGAAATCGGATTCTTCCCGGGAAACCGGGAACACATAGAGAAGTCCCATGATCTGTCCTTATTTTTGATCGTGGGGTGAGAATACATCAAGAATCTCAAGACGTGGATAGAGGAGTTTCATCCAGGTGGAAAAAACTGGCCTTGAAGCGTCGAGTTCCAGTTGGAATATTTCTCGATGAACGGGATCAAGGTCCTCGATTTTCTGCGACTGCGAAAGGTCGAGCTTCTTCTCAAGGCGCATCATGAAAAGTGACCACTGGCCTCTGAGTTTTTCAGGAAGCTTGATATGCTTCACACGTTTGTAAACATGACGAAGCTCATTCTCATTGGCAACGAACCTGAAGTCCCAAAGGCAGATGTAAAAACTAAAAATATTTTTCCAGATTTTATGTGGCATCAGGGCCTCGGCCATCTGAAGATGGTGATAGGCCTCAGCAAAGTGGCCCTGGTCATAATCACTCTGGGCAACACTGGCGAGCTTCCATGCCTTTTCGGCATCTGACATGGTCTCTGCTTCTTTAAGAAGAGTCATGGACTGGTTTTTTGAGAGATCAATTCTCACCATGGCATCGGCCTTCACAATGGCCCCATTGCTCTCTTTGAGGTCAATGTAACCACGGGTGAGATTGACCTGATAAGCAGCAATCGTGGAGAGCGTAGCTCCCGGATGCAGCCACTTTTTTTCTGAGTGCTGATTAATATCCGTGATGATATCGAGGACATGACCAGTTTTTTTCTGAGTAAGTTTTTCCGAGATCCATTTCTGCCTGTCTTCACAGAGCGAGAGAAAATTTTCAAATCCTGTCTGGTCATTCTGCAAGGGAATATTGGTAAAAATTAAAGGCCTGTCAGTGAGCTGGTAATTCTCTGACGTAATGGCAGGCCCATCCATATCTATGACCTTAGCAAGTCCGTCCTTATCCATCATCAGAAAACACCATTTTGTCATGGAGGTCTTCTTCCGCACTTCGCGTTTCACGTCCGTCATGGACTGAACGTTAAACATGGTCTCGAAAGCGATCTGGAAAATGCTTTCGCCATCTTTGTGAAAGGAATGTCCTGGCTTGTGATGAATAGCAAACGATATACCTTTCTCGTGTACACCCTGAAAGAAAAGGGGAGCGAGACCCTCGCAGCTGTAACTGAGAAATGATGGTTTACCTTCTGTTTTCCAGTAATACAGTCTCGGAGAATCATCGAAAATTCCGGTGAGCGGAAAATCCAGGAGGCGGGCATGGCAGAATTCATTGTCACGTTTGTGAAAAACAGAAGTGCAACCGGGGAGGAGGCCCTTCAGCTCCGGATAAATCTGGCCATAGTGTGCGGCGATTTCAAACAGAGACAAGAAACTCATATAGCGACTGGGCTCAATTTTCATGCCCTCGGCATAAGCGGCCACACATTCTTCAAAGAAGCTCAGGTCCTTCTTCTTTTTGAGACCTGCTCTCGCTCTGCTGATAATGTCCCTGCCCTGACGGAGAATGTCACTGGTTGAAAGAAGACGGGTCACACGCTCTTCAATCCTCTCGAAAGCGTATTTCTCTTTCATCCCCAACTGGTAGAGATTTTCTTTCAGGTCGCCTGTCAGTGGAATTATTTTAGTTTTCATTTCAGCCCTGATAATAAGTCACAAGAGAGTGAAGTTGGTTAGCGAAATCGAGTTTGAATGTGCGCTCATTCAGGTTTTTCATCATGCTCTCTTTTCCACGGATATAAATGCGGATGCGCGTGTCCGTTTTTTTCTCACTCATGTTCTTGAGCTGGTAAAACTTGGAGAGGAAGCGAAAGTGCTGCTGGTTTGTCAGCTTGAAAGACTCTTCACGTTTCACCTGGTTCCAGAGAGTCCATGGATCATATCGTCCAACCAGTACGGCCGCGAGGGCGAGGTAGATGATCGTGTCGGATTCAAAACCATCCCCGATGAGAACCAGATCATCAGGGATACCAGTCATCAGAAGAATATTTACAAGATTGTTTAATTTGTAGAACCCCTGAGACTTAAGATCTTTGCGAGTGAGGTCGCCTTCAAAAAAAGAAAAGATACTTCGATAATCTTTCAGAAAAATATTTCCTGTAAAAATCTGGCGCTGGTAAAGCCAGTCGCGGATGGCATTCTCATAAAAGTGCGGCGATGCGGATACCACGAAGGGCTGGTAATCCTCCTGAATGAGATCGCGAATGAGTTTTAGGGAACTCTCAACAGGCGGAAAATAATGAATTGGATTACGCAGGGACAGGTAAAGTTCTTTCAGACTTGAATAACGAGTATCAACCATCGTCTTATCAAAATCAGTGATGAGAATTTTCTTAGGTTCGTGAATCACGGTCGGGATGAAACTTCCTATGAGCAGATCAAGTCCTGGATGAGAGCGGGTTTCGAAAAGCTTCAGGCGGGCGACGTGAGAACCCTCGGGCTTGGGAATTTTAAAATTAAAATTACCGAAGGAATCGGAGTCAAAACTTCTGACCACCATCTCCTGATCCTGGGAGGAAGTTCCTATGACTTTGAGCCGAAATTCATTGGAGGAGAGTAGGCCCAGACTTTGAATAGGCTTGGTGGGAACGATGTCCTTAAGGTTCAGGTTGATCTCGTCGAGAATTTCAAACTGCCCGTGAGATGAGTACGTCATGGAGGCACGAATATGTATGTACTCGTCGGATTCGATGCCGGTAAAGTGGACCAGTTTGGGGCGCCTCATAAGAAGATATTACCTTAAAAAAGCGTGTCCATTCTTGTCTTTTTTTGCCAGAATATGGGCCATGTTAAAGATGATTTTGAACATCAAAGGCAAAGTTCAGCAAGTGGGATATCGCTACAGCGTTATTGGCCATGTTGAGACAAAAAAATTGCCTGTCGTCGGTTACGTGCGTAATCTTCCCGATGGCTCTGTGGAAGTGCTGGCCGAAGGCGACATCGAGTCTCTGAAAGACCTTCATCGATTCTGTACCCAAGGGCCACCTGGTGCGCAGGTGCGGGAAGTGAGCCAGGAACTTCTCCCGATCAATAGACTCAGCTATTCGGCATTTAATTTTCTTGAATAGATCAGGCCTTCTTAATGACGTAAGTCATCGCGTCGCCATCGTAAGTCGATTTTACGGAGCGAGGATCAAGAATCGCATCAACATTGATACGTGAAGTGAAAGATTCCACACGGTGGATCCTGGCGGAGCCGAGGAGATTTTTGTTGGTATCCTGAAAGCGGCGATTGTAAACGAGAATAGCTTCTTTATTGTTGGTTGTGAGCTGAAGGTCTTGTTTAGAGTGCTCAGGAACTTCGACTTTAATTTCAACTCTGTCAGGGAAATGAGTGACGACTGGTTTCATCTCAGTGAACTGATAAAATTTATCATCAGAGCGCTTCACAATCTGGCTGACTTCTTCAGTCATGTCCGTTTTAACTTTCGAGACGACTTTTTTATGGATATCGTCGAGGTTCTTGAAATTTTCAGCGTGTTCATTCATCGTCGACTGCCATTTCTTCTCAAGGAAGACGTCCTGTTCTTTCAGGCCCTGACGAAACTTCTGATCTTTCTGCTGCAACTGGAAATCCTGCTCTTTACCAAGCTTCGTGATGTCTTTCTGCTGGCGGAGGTGAGTGGTCATTCTTTCTTTATCAAACGTCTTATCCTGAACGTCCTTAAACTCGCGGTACTTTTGCTCGTCGGTGTTAAACCGTTTGTTAAACTGGATCGTTTGATTGCCTACTTTTTGACTGTGATAATCACGGAGGTTTGAGAATTTTTGTTTCTCTGAGTCCTCCATTTGGTTGAGTCTTTGATTCCCATTATGGCGGATATCTCGGGACTTCTCATTGAACTGATCGTTCATCTGTTCCAGAGATTCAGACTGTTCCTGGGAAATACGATCACGGTCAAGGGATGTCTTCTGACGAAGATCCTTCGTTGTGTTCTCGTTCATGTTCTTGAGAGAGGCGAGTTCCTTGTCAGTACGAAACTTCGTATCTTCAAGACCCTTCTTCATGTCCATCAGAATTTTTTCTTTCTTCTCACTCTCAGCAGCGACATGCTTGTGATTTTCATTCTGGATGTTGATGATGGCGTTTTCGTTGTTGATCTTCAGGTCATCTTTACGGCTCTGGAAATTGTCCTCGATGGCCTCAATTTCTTTCGTGTGAGTCCGTCTGACGGTCTCCACTTGCGCGCGTACACTTTTTGAAATCTGATCGGTAGGTCTGCTCATTTGATCACATTCTCCTTATCGTAAGGATGGTCACAAACTGGTCTACGCTGGCCTGTGTACCCCGGACAAATCCAGGTGCGAAGGAGATCCACTGAAACGCGGCTTCCTCCGTGATAGCTCTGGTACATCTGCGGATTGAGCGTCGACACAATATACTGGGCCTGTGCTTTTGTTGCGACAGCGTATTGATCGTTCGACTTCACAAGATATTGGTAAGCACGATACTCGGCGTGAGTTTCAATAGAGAGGAAAAGAATGGCGAGTGCACAAACTTTTTTCTTCATCTCTAGTGGAGCTCCTTTACTTTATCGAGTGCGCGGTACTCAACCATCTTCATGAAAGAGAGAACAAAATCTTTGCGCTCATCACTTTTCATCGCTCCAATGGCCGTCTTCTTTCTGTCAAGAGAGTGGTGACGTTCCATCAGTTTGTACACGCGATGAACAGTTTCAGCTGCACGTGAAAACGACATTTTTTTGACTTCTATTTGATCAGCACAAGATTCGTGGATCCAATCCTGATAAAATAACGGAAAGTAACCGGAGCTTCCTGCCTCGATTAACTGATCCAACCCTTCTGCTTCCTGCAACTTGCGCATGTAAATAACTCCTTATTTCTCTCCTTCATCATAGCTCTGAGATGTATACTCTCTTAAGAGGGTAGGAATTTCCGGGAGGCAAATTTGGACTCTAAAGAAAATTATTATTTGAGTGAAGAAGACGCCGAGTGGGTCGGGCTGAAAAAGTCAGAGTATCTCTCTCGCCTGATAGGGCTTCTTGGTCCGACTGACATCGGGTTTGAGGAATATCATAAGTTTGATGATCTCATCCATGGGACCATTCATACTCCGGACCGTACTTTTCTCTATAAAGAAGATGGCTACGACATGCGGACTTACCTGAAAACCTACCTTCAGGGGCAAACTTTTCACCAGATTGTGATGGGTGCCATCCTTCCGGGGCCTGAAAATAAATCTGAAATATTTGTGCCAGTGCTGGTTTTTGTGACCAGAAGTGAAGAAGTCGTTAAAGCTTTTGCCACCGGGGAGAGTAAAAACCCACCAGTTCTAAATTAGATTAACGGACTCGGATATCAAGATAGTTGTTCGGGTACTTCGTTTTGAAGTTGTTGCAAAGATAGTTTCTCTGAAGGTTCGCATTGTTTACACACTGAGTGTTGTTTGGATTCAGAGGACAGTATGTGTTGATGTAGTTAATGTACGCATCGATACACTGGAAGTATTCAGTGAGCAGACCTTCTTTCATCACCATCACGCCATTGATCGAATATCCCGTATAGCCTGAGCGCGTTTTGTAGAGTGAGCCACTATAGGTAGATCCAGCGGTCGTCATCGTACACTGAGGCTGGCCCAGCCACGTCGATGCACCAGACGTATCTTTATAAGTAGGAATCAGACAAACACGAGAGTCAGATGTGAGACTGCTCTTGAACTTGAACATTGTTTCATTAACTGTGCTCTGACAGAGACCAATTTGACCTAGATCTGCTGTTGAATATTTTAATGAAAGATCACATGTCGGGAAGTTTGGATCAGTTGTTGTTCCGCCCGTCGTTCCCCCAGTAGCTCCAGAAGCTGCTCCACCTGCAGAAACATCAGTTAGGCCTGGGCCTGCACCAGAAGCTGTCTGAAGAGCATCACCATTCAACGATGTCGTTGCGCGTGTCCTCTGAGGAGTATCACACGAAGTGAGAAGGATTGATGTTACGGTCGCAAAAAATAGATATTTCATAATTAACAGTTCCTGACTGATTTGTAGAACTTTTCGGCATCCAGAAAAATTTCATGAGTTTTAAATAAACTCCGATACATATGTCAGAGTATGATTGTGGTTTTAAGGGTTTAACATGCGTTGGTTGCTTGGCTCAATACTTTTGGCAGGTATCTTGGGGGTGTTCGGATTTCTGAGCATCAAACGCATTCCTTTTAACCATTATCAAAAATGGATCAAAGGCGAAGGCTGGAATAGGTACTACGAAGTTCAAAATTTCAGTCCACTCTTACTTGCGTCACCCAAGCTTGAACCAGTCAGTGATTACAAAGAACCTTACGAAGAACTCTGGAAAATATTCCCCCTCGCAAACGCGCTTATTCCATTGCCTGTCAGGCATCCGTTGTATCAGACGTTTCCTATCGTCGAGTTCAATCAGTACCGGCCGTATCCTCATGCAGGTATTTCCATCACAAGCTCTGGTGCGCGTGAGATCATCCGTTTCTATACGATTCCAATGAGTTCATTTAAAGATTTTTCTCTGGGCCAGGAACTTTTCAAACTCCCTTATGTGCGCAATCGCTTATTGAAAGTTCCCCAGGAAAAACTTTGGCAGGATATTTTTTCTAAACCAACAAATCCCAAACCGGAGACAATGGAGGAGTTGTTTTACAATCTCTACCTGATTCACCTTCGCTCGAAGCTTCTTCCTCCGGGAACAATTCGATATGGTCTCATCAAGAAAGGAACGCAGGTTCTTGTTCAGCTTGAATCCAAGGACAAAGACTATAAAGTTGAAATCGTCATGCACGAAAGAAGCGGAAATGTTTATTCCTATATCCTTCGCACGGCCATCAACAATGAAGAGTCTAAAAAACTACGCGATAAGTTTTTAGGAACTATCGACTTCGCACCTTCGGATCCCGCCGTTGGCCGTATTCTTCACACAGAATTCAAGCAACTTAGTTTCTCCCGTCAGGTTGACCAGGAAGGGATTCAGTATCTTTACAGTTCGTGGACCCAGAACATGAAAAGTGAAGAGGCCTTGAAAGAACTCATCTTTTACATGGAAAGAGGACGCGGTAATACGCAAAGACTCCAGCCGTTTTACCGGTATGCGATCAAAAAATACGGAAAGACATTCACTCTCAGAACAGAGATGGAAGATTCAGATGATCCTGAAGTTGCACTCGCGAGAAAGATTGAACTCGAAGACGCCCGACAAAAAGTTGATCTTGAAAAAGAGAAAAATCGCCCAGCAGCAGTACCTGACATGACTCCAGATGAGAGAATGAATCTTTATCTGAAAAAAGCACGTGAGAATAAAAAAGTGAATGATAAAGAGATGACGATTCACTGATTGCTTCTCTACTTTCTCCAGCGAAAGTAAAATATCCCGATAAATACCTCCTTGACTTGTCCGTATCTTTTACGTATTGATACGACATGAAACTAAATCATGTCAATGACAAAATTTTATTATCTGATATTAAAAAGCTAGTGGGTGACGAAAGAAAATCTCAGCTTCTTATCCTGTATCATCTGCAGGAAATTGATCGGCGAAAACTTTTTTCTGATGTGAAGTATGGATCGTTGTTTGATTATTGTGTGAAAGAACTTGGCTATTCAGAAGGGGCGGCACAGAGGCGCATCGTTGCGGCCCGGCTTTTAAAAAATATCCCGGAGGTTGCAGGTAAAATCGCCTCCGGAAATTTAACCCTGACAAACATCGCACAGGTAACTCAGTTTTATAAGGACCCAGTTGAGCAAAAAGCAGCGCTTAAAAAAGTGGAGGGTCTTTCTAAAAAAGAATGCGAAAAAAAACTTTTTGAACTTTCTGCCAGAGCGATTGAATCTTGAGAGAATTCCAGACGTGTTTCGAAAGACAAGATTCAAATTGCAATAGTGCTGTCTGATGAAACAATGGCAGCGATGGAAGAAGTTAAAAAACTCCTGGGACGTGATTTTGATTCGGATGAGCTGATTATGTATGCCATGGAAGCTGCTCTTGAGAAGATTAAAAAATCCAAATTTAAGCAAACCGATAGACCAAAATCACCGCCGCTGGCGAAAGTAAATAAGTCGCGGGTAATTTCGGCACACGTTAAGCGGGAGATTTTCAGAAGAGATAAGAAGTGTACAAATTGCGGATCTATTCATGAATTGAATTATGATCACAGGCAACCTTTTTCACTGGGTGGAACATCAGGGATTGAAAATATAAGATTGCTTTGTTTTCAATGTAACCAGAGAGCGAGGATTAAAATGAAACTTTAGGAGTCAAAAGCGATGAAGCCATCGATAAGGGCCTGAGTGAGAGCAGGTTTGAGAGTCAAAACTTTCTGCGGGATGAGAATCTTGAGATTTTCATCCATATAGATTTCGCGCTTGATCTCAATCTGGATATTGTTAGTGCGAAAATGATCAACGTATTCGGTGATGTATCCACCCACATACGGATCATTCTGAGTAGTCTCAAATCCTGAGGCCTTGAGAGAATGTTCAAAATGAGAGATGAACTCCGGCACGCAGGTCTTACCCTTTCGGTCAGAAAGACAAAAGTCCGGACGATGGGTTTTCTGGGCAGGATTCTGTTTCATATGATAAGCGGTTGGACTTGATGGCATACTGTGAAGATCGACCATCGAAACGGGATTCTTTTTTTTCTTATCGAGGTCCTGAATCAGGGATCGCAGGATCTCATAATAGGGACGATGAAATTTTTCGATGAAAAGTGCTGTTTCGTTTTCGGACGGATCTTTGGAGACGAGTTTTTTTCCGTGAGTATTGTCTTTCCAGAACAAGACACAGTTTGATTCGGCCCGGTTCAGGTCAACGCAGATGCGGTGAACGTGTGCCACCAGGACGGCGATGCCAGCTTCCTGCAGGGCGCGGATATCTACGAGCTCGTTAACCTTGTAATCGACGTCTTCTTTGTAGGCCTCAACGTCTCCGGATAAAAATGGGATAAAGTCAGGGGGGATAGTCTCGCCGGAATGAGGAATGGAGAGCACACCGCGGAAATGCGTCCCCAGAGGGGAATAGAAATCAAAAAGAGGAGATTTGGCCGGGTGATTGTGGCTAAACATGTGAAAATTTTACCATAAATCGGCTTGTCACGTCCACGGGTCTCTTTCTAAAGTGGTGAGGTTTGGTTTATAAGGATCACATCATCTTACGAGGTTGTTATGAAGTTTCCGGGACGCCGAAATACCAAACACTATTTTCCTGTTGAAGAGAAAAAGCAACGCTCTTCTTTTGATGACGAAATCAATCGTCCGGGAAATGTCTATGTTGTCGGGATCGATCAGCTTCTCGTCGATATTGAAATTCCAGTCGATGATGAATTTCTCGCGAATCATCATTTTAAAAAATCAGAATCATTTATCATCGATGACGAACTTGCGGACCGAATTTACTGGAACTTTAAAAATCGCGGCGTGATTACAGGAGAATTTCCGGGTGGTGCAGTTGGAAATACTCTTCATAACTTTTCCATCCTCTCCGATTGTCCATCGGTAGCTTTGGGTACAATCAATAAAAACATTGAACTTGGTGACTACGCATTTAAGTATATTTGTAACACCAGCTCGAAAGTTAACCTTTCTTATCTTCAGCCATGTGCTAAACCGATGGGCCGCGCTTTGTGTTTTATTTCTCCGGATGGAGAGCGAACTTTCGCGATCAGCAAAGGTTGCATGAATGATCTTTCTCCGGAATTCATTCCGCAGGAAGTGATTGAAAAGTCTGCTGCGATTCTGATCTCTGCTTACACGATGCGGGATGAGAAATCTCCGATCTATCAGTCGACGTTGAGGGCAGTGGAGATTGCGAAGAATGCCAATGTACCAGTTGTTCTTTCTCTGGGAACAAGCGGTCTTGTGCAGGAAAAGAAAGACCTTCTTCTCGAATTCATTCCTAAATATGTTTCTGTTGTCGCGATGAACGAGCACGAAGCACTATCACTGACTGGCATCTCTGATCCGCTTCTGGCAACTGAGCGGATTCTTGATATGTGTGACATGGTCCTTCTGACAGTGGGTGCACGGGGACTTTATATCGGTGCGATGACTGAGACTGACCAGGCCCGTCAGACCAAAGAACCTCTTCATACAAAATCACTCGTCGAATATAATCTCTACGAATATTCACGCGCGATGAGACGCTCGGATTGTAAGGACATCATCAAGTTCTATACTCACATTAATCCGTTCCGTGGCGGCCCTCAGATGATCAAGAACACCAATGGAGCAGGGGATGCAGCTCTGGCCGCGGTTCTTCATGATCTTTCTGCCAACCTTTACCATCGTACGAAAGTTCCGAACTCACCAAAACACGTGACGAGCTTCCTTACCTATTCATCCATCTCTCAGATCAGTAAATACGCTAACCGCGTCTCGTTCGAAGTTCTCAGCCAGAATTCTCCGCGCCTCCTGAAAGGCCTTCCGGAAAAAGAAGACGGCCTCGAAGAAGCATACTGGGCAAAATAAGCGTGAGTAAAGACAACGTCTCCAAAGAGTCCCTGTTCAATGAAGTTAAGGGCTCTCTGTTCGAGTTTCTTGTTGGTAAAAATCTGGCCGTCATTAACGGTGAAGAAAAAGAATATCTCGAAGGCATTGACCGCAATTACCTGAACGTCCTCTCTCAGCAGGACAGGATGGTCCGTCAGTTCTATCCGGAAATGAGTTCATTCCTTATTAAATGTGCCAGAGATACGGTGATCTCCATTAAAAATGGACTCAAAGAAGATCCGCGGAAACCACGACTCATGGGAAAGCTCGTCAACACTCTAGATAAGCAGGATTGGCATGAAGCTGATCTGATTGTGGAAACGAGTTCAGGGCCGAGACCAGTTAGTCTAAAATTGAATAAGAAAGGTGCATTCGTCAACACGAAGAGCGGAGGCATTAAAAGCTTTCTCTCTCAGTATTTTTCATTTCTCCCTTCGAATCATCAGACTTCTTTTAATCAGCTCGTTGACATGGAATTTGAAATCATGTCCCGCGAGTTGCATGAACTGGCCGGGATTGAATACGACGGAAATTATAAATCCTGGGTTCAGGCAGGTCTCTCAGAGCTTCCGGGTGAGGTTTCAGCACCCATGAGAGAGGCATTGAAGGCCTACTATGCGCGACTAGCACTTGCCCTTCACGGTCATCTTTCAGCTGCCCTCGAACTTGATGCGGAAAAATTCAGAGAGAGTCTTTTTCCTCTGGCCGGTTTCAGCAGCCGCGATATTCTTCAGGTCGTTTGCTTTCATGATTTTAAGAACCAGGATGGAGCGACGGAAATTTTTCTTCATGACGCCAAAGAAATCACTGACGAGGTCGAAATAATTCCCTTTCATCAGACTGCATCTGCGGAAGTGAAGGTGGGCCTGTGGACTCTGCAAATACGGATCAAGCCCATGAACAAGTTCACAACCACAGCCATCAAAATAAATTGTTCAGTGAAAGTTAAGCAGTCCAGTGAAGCTTGAGAATTTCTTCATTCAGCTCTTCCGTGATAAATTCATAGCCCTTTCGAGATACCATACTGTGAGCGCAGTCCAGCCAGAGGCCAGAGGAAGCAGAGGCAAGAGTAATGTGCTTGTCTTCACCGGCAGCTAGGCAGCAGGCCTTCTTCATCACTTGAATCATAAACGGTGAGAGGATATCTTCATTCATATCTATTAAAATATGTCGACTTGGACCAAGAACTCCCTTGAGAAGACTGATCGTGAATTTCTCCCAGTCCTGCGCCTCATTAACAAAAATCTCAGGACGCTTAAGAAGATTTACCAGAGGTGTCCACTCAGACTTTAGGTCACGACGAAAATCACTCCAATCCGACCCACCAGTTTCGAGCTTCAGATTTTCCCAAAGTGAGAGGCCAGGCAATAGAGAAGAACCTGCTTCTACATAGGCAAAGCTTGATGTTCGACCGGGAAATTTCGTGCGAAGAAATTGCAGAAGTTCTTTAAGGACGAGAGCATCCTTTTTTTCTTTCCGATAGAGACACATTCCATAGCGTTTTGACTTATCCATTGTCTTATTTCTCGGACGAAGAGCTTGGATGCTTAAGAAAAAGTCGCTTATAATATCGATATGGACATGAAAAAAAAGCTTGATCAGACTTATATGCCTGACAAAAACGCTAGAGCAGAGAAGGTCGTGGTGGCCATGTCAGGAGGAATTGATTCCTTCGTTGCTGCTTATCTTTTAAAAATTCAGAAGCACGAACTGATGGCCGTCACTGTTCTCACAGGCTGGGAAGATTCTAACCTCGACGAGGAATCCCAACTTTCCTGTTTCATCACCGGGACTAAACTCACTGTCATCAAAGATTTTTGTCACCAGATTGGTATTCCTCATTCGACTTTAAAAATCACTTCAGAGTTTAAAGAAAGAGTGGTTGAGCCTTGGATGGCAGAAAGAGCTTTCGGTGAACTGCCAAACCCTTGCTGGAATTGTCATGAAGTCAGACTTCTTGCTCTCCATGATAAGATGAAACAGTTAGGTGCTAAGCACATGGCAACTGGTCACTACGCAAAACTTTTTCACAACGATGCACATGGAACAACATTTGTTCACTCATCCAATGATGAGCATTTTGACCAGTCGATGTTACTCTCGAGACTTCCTCAGCAGATTCTTCATTCATTAATGCTCCCGCTTTCTGATCTCCAGAAAAAAGAAGTTTTAAAGCTTGCCGAGAATTTCGGTCTCTCAGGGCTTAATAAAAAGATTGAAATTCATCACTGCCTCCCTTGGGATGAGCCTCAGCAGGAGTATGTGAAAAAGAAAATTCCGGCCAGGTTCCAGAAGCCAGGCGAAGTGATTGATGTCAACGACAAGGGAACAGTGAGCGAGCTTGAAACTCTTCTGCCTCACTTTTATGGTGAACTCCTTGTTCCGAAGAGTACGGTTGCAAAAGAAGATCTTTATTTTGTAGATTTCAACTATCAGGATAAGAAATATTTGGTGGCCGAGACAGCTTACTTCAAACGTAACCGCATCCTTCTCACAGAATGTGAGATAACGGCCGAAACTCCGTGGAGTGATCCGATGCCCGGTTCCCTTAAAATCTCTGAAGACTTGTCTGTGGATTGCTGGATTCATCCAAAGACCCTTCGTTCAGCATTCGTTGAATGGGAAGAGAAGGTAGACCTTAAGGAAGGAATGATCGCAGGTGTTTTTCGAAAGAAAGGCAAAAACTCTAAAATATACGTCTCGGGGAAAGTTAAATTTTTACCAGAAGAAAAAGCTGAAGTTGAGGGAGAAAAGAAAAATGTTAAAGTGGATTACGCTGTCGATTATTAGTTTCACATCACTGAGCTTTGCTGCTGCTCCGGGAAATTATTATCAACTGAGGTCGAAAGTTCAGAGTACTTCTGCGAAGGCCATCCAGGCGTGGGTGAATGGTCTTGTGACTGAATCAGCTCCCTCTCGTATGATCGGTTTACCTGGTCACGAGAAAGCAAAATCATGGCTTCTTTCAACGATTTCAAAGCTCGATAAAAGACAGACTGGAAAATTGACGAGTGTTTCTTTTGAACCTGACACAGAAGAAGCCGCACGGTTCTATCAGAAAGACTTTGATGATAAAGTGGCAGGAAAAATTCCGACAAACAATCCCGATTATCACCGCTATCTCACATTCACAAATTACATGAAGGCGAAGGCTGCCGAGCTTAAAATCCACAAAGGTGAAAACATCATCTGGGAAAAAGCGGGACTTAATCCGAACAAAATTCTTGTTGTTACTGCTCACTACGATACCGTTTCTCAGGATCCTCAAAGTCTCATGATCAACGTGAAAGATCCGATGCCTGGAGCAAACTATAACGCCAGTGGCGTGGCCGTTGCCCTTGGGATCATCAATTTATTGTCTGATATCGACCTGAATTATTCCGTCCAGGTAGTGTTTCTCGACTGGCAGGGGATCGGCTTCCTCGGGTCTTTCCATCACGCAAAAGACCTCCGAAAAAGCGGCAAGGAAATTATGGGAGTCGTGAATCTCGAGATGCTCGGTCAGGACACCAGCTTTTTTGATAAGAAAAAGATGATCGGAAACATGAGTGTCTACATCCGAAAAAATGCTGATGAAGAGAAGCTCGTAAAAAAAATGGAAATCGCAGGTGCTCAGATGACGTCGAAGATTGCTTTTGAAATGAAGGATATAGGTTTTGAGAATTCAGATAACATTCGCTATCAGGAAGAGAATATTCCGACACTGACGTACTCGCAGAACTGGGAAGAGGATTTCAACCCGAAGTTTTTCCAGACAAAACAGGATACTCCTGAGACCCTCAATCACGAAACTCTCTACAAGGCCTATCAGTTTATTGGCGGGGGTGTGGCCGCGACTCTTCTGGATATTGTGAAATAACTTACGGTTTCGAGCAGCCCTTCACGGTCTGGACACTGGTGTAGTTTTCCGCGAGAAGCATTTTCACGCAGGAGAAAACCTCGTCTGAATTGTCAGCTCTGTTACAAACTTTTGCGATTTCATCATTGGAGAGTTTTCCGATAAGGCTGACTTTGATCAGATAAACACACTCGTTTACTTCTTTGGCATTTGTAGCACCCTGGCAGGCGATGACGGACTGATCTTTTGAAAAGCCCACACGCTTGAGACCCACGACACAGCTATACACGTCAGCAGCAGCGAAGGCCTGGCCAGTCAGCATTAAAACAGTAAGTACAGCGATTATCATTTTCATAGGACTCCTAAGGTAGTCGAAAATTAGAGGAAAAATTCCCGTTTGTCAGCGAATCAGTGGATTTTTTATAATCTTGCGCTATAAAGGGCCCATGGACTTAAGCTTTAACCCTGAACTTCTCTCAGACTATGGGATTCCCCTCACCAGGGCCCAGTACGATCAGAACCGCCTCAAAACGGTGGTTGTAGGGATGTCTGGAGGCGTAGACTCATCTGTGGTCGCCCTCATCGTAAAGCTTCAGGGCTACCGCACGATCGGTCTCTTTATGAAAAACTGGGATGAAATCAATCCCGATGGATCGTGCTCCGCTGATGCTGACTATCAAGACGTCATTAAAGTCTGCGAAAACCTCGACGTCCCGTACTATTCCGTTAACTTCGTCGAGGAATACCGAACTGCTGTTTTCGAAGAATTTCTCGATGACTACCGCAATGGCTTTACTCCCAATCCGGATGTTCTCTGCAATCGTGAAATCAAATTCAAAGTATTCTTCGAGAAAGCAAGACTCCTGGGTGCGGACTACCTCGCCACAGGACACTACTGCCAGCTTGATACTTCGGAAGGGGGCGCCCGTCTGAAAAAAGCCATCGACCAGAATAAAGATCAGACTTACTTTTTGTACGCCGTGGAAAAAGAGGTTCTGAATCACGTGCTGTTTCCGATCGGCCATCTTCCGAAGCCGAAAGTTCGAGAACTCGCGACAAAATTTAATCTCGCCACAAGTGCAAAGAAAGACTCCACAGGAATTTGTTTTATCGGCGAGAGAAATTTTAAAAACTTTCTTTCTCAGTATATTCAGGGCGTGAAAGGTAACTTCGTATCAACCGAGGGAAAAGTTCTCGGTCAGCACGACGGAACTTGTTTCTATACACTGGGCCAGCGCAAAGGCATGGGCATCGGTGGACCCGGTGAAGCGTGGTTTGTCGTGGCAAAGAATCACGCCAGCAATGAAGTGATTCTCGCTCAGGGAGATGATCACACAGCTCTCTACGCCGACGGACTCACGGCCACAGAACTCAACTGGCTCATTCCCAATCCACCATCAACATTCCGTGCGAAAGCAAAAGTCCGCTATCGTCAGACAGAGCAGGATTGCTCCGTGACTCTTGAAGGTGAGCGCGTGAAAGTCATTTTTGATCAACCGCAGAGAGCGATGACGCCGAGACAATCGGTTGTATTTTATGTTGATGAAATTTGCGTCGGAGGTGGGATCATCGAAGAGATTTCTCCCACCTACTTTGAGTTAAAAAAAGAAATTCCCCGTCATTCAACGGTTGAACAAACCATCTGATATTCTTTTTTCTTCCATGTCAAAGAGACTGTTGGTTGCGGTATGACGATCGACTGGAAGCGTGCAGTCTTCACGAAATTTCCGAAGAGAGAGCCAGGAGAGTAGCGGTTTCCGAGATCGTCCTTACGGGCAATCGCCTTCACCTTGAATTGAACAGCACCGACATTTCCTGATGGAGTCAGATCCTTGAATGTCACCTTGAAAGCTCCAGGATAAATTTCCGTACAAATCCATTCATTGTTCTCACGCCCGCAAGTATTAGCGTCGTCCCAGATGATGGATCCTCCTGCGGGATTCATGTGATTCTTCATTCTGACAGTGACCGCGAGATTCGCATCGAAGCGGGTCGTGCAGGTCACATCAGCAAATAGAGAAAAAGAAAAAATCGTGAGTGAGAGAGCGATGAGAGTTTTCATTTTGGCCCCTTTGGTAAGGGCAAGATGTCTCAGCAAAGGGATCATGGAAAGGGAAAGCGCGAAATTACCAGAGTTCCTTGCGATTCAGATCGATAGTTTTAGGCTTTTCTTGTTTTTTGCCTTTCTCCTCAAAACCCTGACAGTCACCAAGGCCCGCAGTCTGGATCACATTTGACGGCTGATCCTTGCATTGGATACCAAAACGACGACATCCGTTCGGTGTTTTTGGGTCCCAAGTAATGTAAAAATGCCGACATTGCGAGCAGTTAGGTTTACTCATCCCCATATTCTATATTTTCTGTTTGGAGGGTCCAGTAGGTAAGTTTTGACCTATGTCGCCACCCGCAAATGTCCATATTCCGACAGACCTATAAGCTTTACATGTAGGGTCCAATTTCCCCCAACCGCTGCTTGAAATGGTTTTAAATAGCTTTATACAAAGCAACTGGTGCCAAAAAGACTCCGAAACGATGGCACATTGAATGCAACGAGTTGAGTGGACGTCCTGGGTATAGGACATAAAAGGTGAGTATGAACGTTAGCGGTAAAAATGAAGTCGACATGAAGCCAGTAAATGTATTGGCGCTGTTTGAAGAGATTGTGATCCCTTCAACCACCGGTTCAATCATCACTGAAGAAGATGATGCTGACTTTCTCGACCTCGAGGAAGAAACGATCCCTCTCGCTGTGAGAAAAGTCGCTTCTGCGACGCAATTCCCTGATCAGTCACTGCACATCCTCGACGATCAACTGGCGAGCCTCAAAGAATCCTTGGCACGTATCAAGTTTTATTTAGGCGATATCGACGACTTATTGCCAAGATAGAACAAAATTTTCTAGACAACTTTTCTCAATTCCCATAAATTTGACCGCATACGAATCCATAATGCGCCCGGGTGGTGAAATGGCAGACACACTACCTTGAGGTGGTAGCACTGTAAAAAGTATGCTGGTTCAAGTCCAGTCCCGGGCACCATTTTTTCTCAAAAAATCTCGAAACAATCAGGCCTGTACTTTTCTGTTGATTGAGTTCGCCGTTGGTGAACGTTAGTCCAGTCGTGGAATTATTTCTTTTCTTGCATGAACTCTATCAGAAGGAGAAAGTCTCCTCTATCTGCAGCTCTCAGTGCCTTAATATAAAGATCTCTTCTCGCCTTGGGAGTTGGACTCAAGGAACTCTTCCACGTCGATACTTTCTGTCCAAAACGTTTTTGAACATACTCTGTGAAAATTCTGGTCGTGCGGCCATTACCGTTGGGGAAGGGATGGATGGTCACTAGACGGTGATGCATCTCCGCAGCGATTTCGTCCCAATTCATTTTACCGCCATCGATCCACAAACGAACGTCATCAAAAAAATTTTTAAGTTGAGGGCCTACATCGTATGCTCTGTACTTTGATATATTCACTTCGACGGTGCGAAATTTTCCAGCCCATTTCCAGACATCGCCAAAAAGTTTTTCATGCAACTTGCAGAGAAACTCCATGGAGAGAATATTCTCGTGATCTTGATGATGAAGCCACTCGAGACCCTTCTGGATATTGGTGTCTTCGATTTCATCGAGCTCGCCCATGGTCGTCAAATGGGAGAATCGAATTCCCTTGATCTGATCGTGATCAAGAGGAGTGGAGCCATCCCGGGTTACAAAATTGTGCTCACTCATTACTTATCCCAGAGATACTTTGAATAAATTCTCTCTTCGCTGAGTTCTTTGAGGCGCTCACTTTTATCCACAGTTACTTTCTGGTCTTCGAGCTCCATGTGAAGCTCCGTCTCTTTCATCAGTGCCAAGGTTTTTTTCGTCGCCTGATCCATGATGATGTCTTCCAGTTTTTTTCTCGGCACAAAACTATAAACGAGGTCACATTCCATGGCGTCCGCGATCTCGCGAAGTTTATGCACGGTGATTCTTCCTTCTTGTTCGAGCTTGATGGAGCTACTGAGGGAAGACTGAGCGACTCCTACGCGCTTAGCAAGCTGAGAGAGACTCATGCCGAGGCCTTTGCGGACGTAATCGATCCAGGTGGTAGGGCCTCTGGAGAGCTTTGAAAGGGGTCTTAAGTCTTCCAGTTTGCGGGAGACTTGTTTGGTGATGAGCTTTTGTTCTTGCGGAGTTTTCATGAAGATATTATCGGATATCTTCGATAATAATAAAGGTAAAATATAGTATATATACGATATTTTTATAGGGATATATAGATTATAATCGATTAAATGCCCTAAGCGTATGAAATTTCAAAGATCCAACAACTTAAGTACACCCGTTGCCCAGAGCTGCCCGTCGGCAAAAGAGTGATGAAGTCCATCGTTAGGTTCTCGGGCGATCACTAGCGTACGGCTATCTATCAGGCGACATTTATCCGCAAGAAGCTTTCCCAGAGAACGATATAACTGATCAACGGCGGCGTTTGATTTGCGATAGTTCGTGCCCTCGACATGGTAAGTGGGCCCGATCCAGGTGCACTGCTCGGATGTCATCGCCGGGAGCTTCGCAAAAAATGCATTGATGTTTACGTTAAGCATCGACTGACTGAAATTTGCCTCACGTTTTCCGTTGTTCTGTTTCCAGTCAAACATGTTGTCACCGAGATTCACGATCACCTGCGAGTGCTTTGCAGGTGCGTAGACTTTGGCAAGAGCAGGGAAGTTTGCTTCCACTGAATAAGTAAATTTTCCGTCGACGATAGATGTATATCCGCAAGTTGTGGAGTCACCACGGGCCCAGTCTTCTGCACTTGATCCGCAGGCCGCATAAAAATTGACCTGATGTCCTTGGGCCACCAGAGCATCATAGAAGACGTTACCAAAACGGCGCTTGTCTTCTTCAATTGTGAGTGAGCGGACCACCGAATGTGAGTCGCCGATATAAAGAACAGCAGCATGAAGAACTGATGAGAACAAGAAGATGAAAGAGATAAAGATTTTCATTTTTTAACTCTAGAAAAACGACCAGCTCTTCGTCAAGTGCGGCATTTTCATTGATTTTATCTACTCAGTTGTGGGAAAGATAAGCATGGCCGATCCACTTCACGGTAAAACTCTTGAATCCATCCTCACCGAGCTCGTAGACTTCTACGGCTGGGAACAACTCGGTACCATGGTCACTATTCGCTGCTTTACCCACGACCCCAGTATTAAGTCCAGCCTCGCATTCCTTCGGAAAACCGAGTGGGCCCGCAAAAAGGTCGAGAAACTCTACCTCTATATGAAAGAGCAGCAGTAACTTACTTCCGGCTTGATCAAGTCAGGTATTAAGAATTTAAAATCAACTTCATTATTCCGTTAAGGTATTGAACTTCTACCATGGATGGAATTATGCGGATGTTATCAATTTATCTTTTACTCATGATGAGTGTGAGTGCTTTTGCCAAACATCAGGCAAAGAAAGTTAACAAAAGAAAACCTTCAAGTGTTGAGTACGACTGTACTGTGCAGTGGAAAACTCTGCGTGAAAAGCTTCCGGTGAAGAACATCACCTGGCGCGAAAGTACCAACGTGAACATTATGAAGGGTCTCGATGTCCAGTTCAAGTCCGATGAGCGTAAAGTGACTATCGTCGTGACTGAGAAGTCCCCGAAGAAACTTGAAAACGTCATTACATATTCTTTTACCTGCGACAACTCGATCAACTGTAAAGGTAAGTACGATTCAGTCCTGGATGGTGTGAAAGATAAAGGCCAGCTGCAGATTTCTCCTCAAGGCTCTCGCGGTGTCGGAAAACTCGATGGCCGCGAAATCTTCACTTATCACAATCAACCTGATGGATTCGAATACAACTACGTTGTTTACTACGACAGCAAAAAGCAACCGATGGGCCTTAAGGTGATGTGCCATGAATAAGAAACTTATTGGTCTTCCATTGGCGTTTATCATTCTCTCAGCTCAAGCTGAAGTTATTGAAGGTGTCGTAGAATCCATTGATCCTGTTACGAACGTAGCGAAGATTAGATCTGCGAACCAGGACTTCATGGTTAACGTTTATCAGACGCTGCCTGCTGTACAGACAACGCTGCAGAGTCCGGAAGCGCGCACGCGCATCCAGAGCTTCGATGTCCCGACTGAGGCCATCGCTCAGAGGACACCTGCTCCAGTGAGAAACGACTGTTCAGAGCTTCCGGTCTCTGCAAACGACCTCGAGGCCCTCGCTGGAAGAAGTTCGAACATGGTCGAATTTTTGAAAAATATTCCACAGGGTTCTCTGCAGGGTTTTACGCTCGTAAGAAACTCGCTGAGTCTCCAGCGCGGCGAAGCTGACGCTAACGGGGAAGGTAAAGTATCAGACAACTGGCCACGTGCTCTCCGGTCGTCAATGGATGGTAAACTCACAATCAGCTTCGTCTGTGATCCGAAAAACCCTACATACGGCAAAGTTGAGATCATTCATTTCGACGACGCTACAAAAGAATTTAAAACAATGGAGATCGATTTCGGTCATCCATCTCAGCCGCCAGTTGCTCCGGCCAACAGAGTTCATCACAATCCGGAAAGTTGTGTCAGCTGTCACAGTGGAAGTGAGATCAACGGAAAAGTTTCTCTCAAACCAAACTGGCCTGAGTACTTTTTCTGGTCAGACTGTCAGGACAATCGAGGGATTCAGTTTTACGGAAGCGCTGATGACAATATGGGATACGGCTACCGCGACCGGCTTTCGATCAGTTCGGCCAGTGCCAACACGGGCTGTAGCTCTGAACAGGATCAGGCAATGATTGATCGTGAGAAAGCCGCGTTCCAGAATTTCCGTACGACTCAGGCAAACAATGAATGTTTCAATACTCTTCCCTGGGATCAGGCCGCGAATGTACGGGAAGATTCACGGGCCTTCTATCCTTATTCGAACAACGCTCAGGATATCGGAGCTGATGGCTTCCAGGACTATGCCCTCAGAACGAACGCGCGCTTCACAGATACGTATTCGCATTTGATGGCCGAGAGAAATGCCGGGCTCCTGAAGCAGGGAAAAGACTACGACAAGATCAAGTACTTCATCGCTCTTGAAGAATCTGGTTGTTGGGACTCGAGTGATGAAGCGAAACTTAAAACTCTCATGCCGAACCTGACCATCGACCGCACTGTAAACAATCCAGCACCTCGCGGTCAGGACTTTAGTATCGAGGCCACTGCTCCGGTGCTCAACAGCTACGCCAAAAGCATCGGTATCAATGGGAAAGACTGGACCATGGAGTTCATGGAACAGAGTAACCCAAATTACAACGCTGTGATGTTTTACGGATCCGGTCAGGGCGATGCGAAGATCTTCGACGTTACCGCCGGAAACGTGATGAGAGACATTGCTTCAACTGACCCCACAGTTGCACCAGTCGTGAATCAGAATATCAGTCGCGGGATCACAGAGGTGTTTGGACCTCGCTTTAGTTGTATTGATGATCTTGGTGGAGCTGTAGCTCCGTCATTGCAGGGGAACCAGGAACTATGTACTGCCTTACGTGATGCCAACGATAGAAACATCGCAAGCTTCACAGAAATTCCACGTGACTCGACCACGGCCTGTGAAGACTGTGAAACAGCCGCTACTCCGTCAGTGCCACAGGATCTCGCGAGTCTCGCAGCACAGATGGTTGCGACCTATACCGCTGACCAGATCGAACGCGGGAAAGCTCTCGTGCAAGAAGGCGGCAAAGGTGCTTGTGTCACTTGTCACGGCCCTGAAGCAGATCAACTTCCGACGCAGTTCCAGTTCATCTCATCTGAGACAGACCCGAACCGCGAAGAGTCTCTTGCAGTTCTCCGCTCGAAGCCACCAGAATTCATAGAGAAGCTGAATAAAAGATTGCTTGAGAGAAAGAACATGCCGCCTCCGCCGATGGGTGCTGACATGACGGATGCAGATCGCGAGGCCGTACGTGCTTATATGATGAGTCTTGTACCCGTCCAATAAATTTACTTGCCTCACAATATGGGGAAGATTCTATCGATATTTCAGACAGGCACCGAAGTAGCCTGGTCCCGTGTCCACGCGCCCATCCGGTACGAGAGGTACGTTCGCGAGAGGACCTTGCGAACGAGAGAGTGGAATCCGGATGGTTTCCCCGAGAACTTTAGTAAGCTGTTTGTCTATTTCCCCCCTCACAATTCCATTCAGGAAACTCGAGTCGCGAAGGGCATAGCGTGCCGTGCCTGGAACCACATTCCAGTTCGCGGTTCCGTTCTCGATGCAGAAATCTCCGTCACAAAAGTTTGGAGTAAATCCGATTTCAAAATTAATGTCACCACCGATTTTACCAATTCCCGCAAACACACCACCGCGAAAACAGTCTTTTGTTTTAAAATCGACTTTGTATCCATTGGTGGCCGGATCGAATTTTAGTTTCGGAGCTCCGTTAAGAAAACATCTCATCCCATCCGGATCTTCTTCGATGGCGAAGAGACAGCCCTGACCCCGGGGAGAATCGTCATTGTTGTAGACCTGACGGCCATTAGCTCTGCGCTCAGGAGTGTAATCTCCTCTGCCGCTGTGACAGAGTCGACCCGACTGATACATGGCCGCAAGAACGTTATTCATCTCTTCAAGGTCAATGTAGGTCTGGATTGGACAGCCTTCTATCGAATGACCAACGTGTGGTGAAGGGGCTTCCGTATTGCAGATCTTAGGAAGTGAAAGACCGATTGCTGTATGTGTACCACCACGGCTGAGGCCTGTAATCAGGCTGAGTCCCTGGAGCAAAGGCGAGTCTGGACGATTGGCCACGATATTTGTCACGAGTGGCTGAATTCCACTGTTATAGAGAGAAGCTTTATTCAGGGCCGTGAGGCGGGGACGAAGGGCCTCGAGACGGGCCTTGAGTGATTCTGAAGTTACCTGGTCGTATCTCGCCATTTGCTGAGTGAGAATCGCTACGGCCTGTTCCGGCGTAGGGATGTCTTGAAGTCTCAGAATTCTGTTTCTTGGAAAAAATTTAAGTGTCAGACAAGAGCTGTCCGCAGGAATTGTTCCGCGTTCTGCTTTTGTAATTGAACACTCCATCAGGTCGACGTATTTTTTTACGGCCATGTTCGCAACACCAAGTTCAGTGATGATAGAATCTGCTGGCAAGCTGACAGTCGATGAACCATTTGCGTTGCTTGTTCCTAACATCGTCGCGAGCTGAAGTTCAAAAGTCTGACCCAGTGAAAGTTTCACAGCATCTTCTATCGTCCCACGGAAGTGACGTGCGATAGGTGGAATGGCAGTGACTCGAAGTCTGTTCAGGGTTTCAGGAGTGTAACCATTTAAACCATAGGGAACAGCTTCGGCGAGTCCGTCGTTAATCATTTCATCAGAGACGAAAGTTTGCCCCGCCGGTGTTTCGACTTTGATCTCAGAGATCTGTGGCGATGCCGCGAGATTGATTTTTGCACTCATACAGACTTCACGAGGTGAATCTAAATTCAATTTTAAGTTCGAGAGACCAAGGCGGTCGTAGCTCACACCCATGTTTTGATCAAAATCGATACCGATACCAATGGACAGATCAAGCTGGTTCACCCTGAAGCATCCACGGATAGTATTACCTTCGGCCGTGACACTCAATGGAGTGAGATCAAGTTTTTTTAGTGACAGAGGATCTGTGAAATTCAGGATCGTCGGCCTTGCACTACTGCGTGCCGGACATTGACCCATAAGCTGAGCGCCCTTGATCATGGCACATGGAAGCTGGAAACAAAGTTCGTTTCTTATATCTTCAGGGACATTTGTATTGGAGCAAAGAGCGAGATCATCACAGTTTACATTCCTGTATCTCACAGATCCACGTGCCTTATCAGCGACACATTGATCTCTATTAAAAGGAACTGACATCGGAAGCATGGGATAATTTTTTATGAAATTTGTCTGGAAAGCATCTGAGTGAAAGAATGAATCTGCTGCCGGAAGAATTGAATTACGGAGACTATCAGTTGATAGTGACGACTGCAGGAGACCGTTATCAATTTCCATTCGCATGAGTTGAGACTGACACTCATTCTCGCAAACTTCCTGAGCTGCCCAGGAGGGGAGTGAGAGAATTAAAAGTGATGAGAGCAAAATAAAGTTTTTCATTCAGGTACCGCAGACCCTTCTTTTGGTTTGAGACAGGCACCAAAGTAGCCCGGGCCCGCATCAACTCGGCCTTCAGAGACGAGAGGAGAAAGACCCAACGGTCCTGTTCCTGATGAGAGAGGAAGCCTCATACCATTACTAAGACTTCCGACGATGGCATCGTTCAAACCTTGATTCACAACCTCATGGAAAAGACTTGATTCTCTTAGAGCAAATCTGCCTGAGCCTGGAACGACATTCCAGTTGACGTCTGGATTTTGCACACAAAAATCTCCGTTATCACAGGCCGCAGGACTAAAGGCCATGTTGATATCAAAATCACCACCGAATCGGCCTAATCCTAAAAACGCGGGGCCACGGTAACAACTTTCGAGAGAGACTTTTGTTTTATATTTTCTGGTGGCCGTGTCCCAGCTGAGTTGAGGAGGTGCTTTCATGTAGCAAAGCATTCCGTCTGATTCGATTGCACAACCGCCTGTACCAACAGGGGCGCCTTCTTCATTATATTTTGGCTGGTTATACTCATCTCTATCCTGACGGAATCGACCACTGCCGCTTTGACATAATCTTCCGGATTCCCACATTCTCTGGAGGAGGATGTTGAACTCATTTAAGTCGGCATAGACTTGCACCGGACAATTGGGAATTGAGCGGTTGGCGTGTGGAGAAGCTCTATCTGTACAGACACCCGGTAGAGCGATCGCGAGATCGCGGCCAAGGCCGTCACTTGAAATTGAATTATGAATCTCAAGCATGGAAGGCAGCTGACTTCGTAACTGGTTTGTTGAAATCTGTTCGACGATAGGATTAAGGTAATCATTAATGTCAAGGTTAGCATCCAGAAGAGTCCACTCATTTCTTGTCTGTAATTCTTCCGGAGTTTCTGTGCCATCAAGAAATTCAGTTCTTCTAGCGAGGACAACTTCTCTCAGAGCTATCAATCTTTGTTTTATGCTTTCTGAAGTAACGTTGAGGCCCCGTGAGGCCCTGTTCAATGACTGGATCTCTGAGCTCAGTCTTCCTTTGTAGGCCGTTGTGATCGGTCCTTCAAATATATCATTAAGCCCGATACAGGCATGGTCTGGTGGAATTGGGCGGCCGGCAGCAGAGAGTGCAGCACACTCCGTAATGGCGAGCTGGTCAGTGACCATGAAATTTGAAATACCGAACTCACTCATCATAGATGAGCTTTCTACAGACATTGATTGCTTACTGCCTGCACCGGCAATTGCATTGATCTGCGTCTGGAACACCTGCCCCAGAGCATCTTTTACAGCGGTTTCAACAGTGTCACGCAAAGGCTGGAAAATAACGGGTGCAATTTCGTTCTGAACTGCTGCAATATCCGCGGCCGGATAACCGGTGATGCCATCGATACGAAGGCGCGATGAAGCAGCTCTGATCATGTCATCAGAAACAAAGGGAGCATTACTGGGTGTTTCGATTTTAAGTTCTGTCACAGGTGTTGATGATCTCAAATTGATTTTCGCTGAAACACAGGCCTCACGTGGGCCATCAAGAATCGGGTTCACATTATGAATTCCAACACGGGTATCTGTGAGATTAGTTCCTGTCGTATTTAAATTGAGGGCGACACCTAAAGTGACATCCAGTTCATTGATCGTAAAACAAAGTCTCGCGTTCTCTCCGTTCAACTCAACTGAACGCGGAGTAAGTTTAATATTCTGAATTCTTACGGGTTCTGGAAAAGAAAGAGATGAAGGGGCAATACTTTCTACACCCTGGCACTGGCCCACATTCAGAGTTCCTTCGATGATGGCACATGGAAGTCCAAAACATATTCTTTTGCGCGCAATTTCGTCGATGCTGGTGTCGTTGCAAAGACCGATAGCACTACAATTTACATTGGCAAACATAGGATCTCCGTCTGCTTTTCTGGCGAGACAGGTATCTTTATTATGTGGAAAGGGAATATCAGCTAACGGGAAGTCCCGTTGAAGAAGTGTTGAGAGTGAATCAGACTCAGAGAAAGCGCGAAGTGCCGGCAGAAGAGACTGAGCAGACTGTTGATTAAGAACAGTATTTGAAACTTCAACTCTTAAAAGTTCAGAGCGACATTGAGTTACACAGTCTTCTTGCGCATGGGCCACAAAGGCCAGACTCGCCACCAACACAAATAAAAGTGAATGCTTCATAGTCCTCTTATCGTCGTCTGGGACCTAAAGTTGAGTGTTTTTATCGGTATAATGTGTCGAGTTTTTAAACAGTTTTATGGAAAAAGTGAAAACTTATTTGACGTAAACCTCAGCACCTTTGCTTCTAACCACAAAGGTGCTGAGGCCCCTATACTTGAAGCATTTCATTTATATTTTGAACTCGCGCTGGTGTTTCCTCACCAGAAATCTCACAACGAACCAGGCACAAACATAGGCACTTCCACAGAGGTAGAATATCGGAGCGTAGTTGTTTCCATTCCACTCGAGAAAGTACCCTGCAGCTGCCTGAAACAACATGGCCCCGGTCGTTCCGAGAGCTCCACCGGCCCCGACGATTGTTGCCACTGAGCTTTTCGGGTAGAGATCACTGGCGACGTTATAAATGTTGGCAGACCAACCCTGGTGGCCCGCGGCCGCGAGAGAGACGAGAGCAACGGCAGACCAGACTCCAGTTACAAAAGGAAGAAGGAGGGTCGGTACAATGATGATGGCACAACAAAGGAGAGCAAGAAGTCTCGCATCCACAATGTTTTTTCCCCGTTTATGCAAGTAAGTTGTGATCCATCCACCACCAACACTTCCAACATCAGCAATGAGGTAAATGACAATCAAGGGAGCTGCCAGAGTGCCGAGTGTAATGCCGTGATCGTTAGCGAGATATTTCGGAAGCCAGAAAAGATAAAACCACCAGATAGGATCCGTCATGAATTTCCCGAGGGCGTAGGCCCAGGTGCCTGGTGTTCTCAGGATAACTTTCCATGGAAGAGGTTCACCATTACTTTCTTCATTATCTGAATTGATGTGAGCGAGTTCTTCTTTCGTAACGGTCGGATGCTCTGAGGGTCTTTTGTAAAAGGGAATCCAGAAAAGAAGCCAGATGAATCCGATAGCACCTTGAACAATAAAGGCCATTCTCCATCCCCAGCGAAGGGTGATGAAGGGAACAAGAAGTGCCGCCGCAATAACGCCGACGTTTGAACCGGAGTTGAAAATTCCCGTCGCAAATCCGCGCTCGCGTTTAGGAAACCATTCGGCTGTTGCTTTGATTGATGAGGGAAAGTTCGCTGCTTCAGTAATTCCTAAAAAGGCCCGGGCCACACCAAATCCAAAGGGAGTGGCCGCAAGTGCATGTCCCATCGCTGCCAGACTCCAGCCACCCAGGGCCCAGGCAAAACCTTTCTTGACTCCGACTCTATCGAGAACTCGTCCCGACATGAAAAGACCTATGGAGTAGGTCATGGTGAAAGCGGCCACAATGAGTCCGTACTGACTTTCTGACCATCCGATTTCATTCTGAAGAGTGGGTCCGAGAATACTGAAGATCTGACGGTCCATATAGTTAATGGTCGTCGCAAAGAAAAGGAGTGCGCACACTCGCCAGCGTATATTCATCTTAAAATTGTAAGAGGGTTGCGTGCAAGCCGACACTACATGTGGCGTTATGATTCCGGGTGAATTTCCAGATCGCGACAAGAGACTTTGTGAATGAGCACGGGCCTCACTGCCGATATTCTCACTTCTCCAGAAAACACACCTTCTTCATCAGTGGCCTGTGCTTTGAGATATCCGGAAATCGAATCATTCTCAATAAAAGTGAGTCCGATTGAATCTTTATCGAGGTTTCCTGTTCCGTAGGCCACAAATTTTTTTGCTAGTGCGGGGGTGATTCCAACGACGTATCTCTCCCAGCGCGAACCGTCCGGAAGAACCCGGACAGCCTTTGGATTTATTTTCAGATTAAAAACCGGTTTGTCTCCTGCCATTTGCTCAGTCAGGCAGCGGTATGGCATGGCCATCGCCGAGGTCGATACACAAAGAAGTAATAGACTGATAATTTTCACGCAGATCCTTATTAGTGTTTCTTCGTTTCTTCGCCGGTCAAAGGGAAGAACTGTATCGCGAGCATGTACACTTCTTCTTTTTTTCCGTTTTTCAGAAGGGCCGTCATCTTCTGACGGAATTCGCGGATGATAATCTTGGCCTCAGTGAGTTTTTCCGGATCAAGAGCAAAGGTTGACGATGAAAAATCCCGCAGCTCTTTATCGACACCCTGGAGTTTTGATTTTGCGAGCTCAAGCTCTTCAAGGTGAGCAGCGTTCAGGGCCTCGCCTTTTTTATCTTCAGTTGTACGAATATCCTGATGGGCCTTTATGTATTCGCCAGCTGTGCGGATCAGAAGTCCGCTGGTCATGAGGTTCTGAAGCACGACTTCAAGGCGCTCCTGCGTGATCTTCAGTTTCTTGGCCATGTAGTCGGTATCATTTCTAAAATCATGAAGATCGTAGAGATCAAGAACAGCATAGTGTTCCCACTCTGCGATCACCTTGAAATAAGATTCATCCAGCATGAAACGCTGATCAAGTGGCGAAATCTTGATGTCATCGATGGAGAGACACGAGCGATTGATACTTTCAATGAAAAGAGTACTCTCCTGAGGATTCAGGTTGAGCTTCGCGGCCACTGTCTTGGAGTTTTTTAAAGGAAGAGTACGCTTGCCGCTCAGGATCTGACTGAGGGTCGATGAGTTCATTTCTAAGTCACGGGCATAGGCCCTGATGGAATAGCTTGGATTCACGCGCTGGCGCTGCGAGAGATCTTCGCGAAGGATATTGAGATAATATGAACGAGCATTAGCCTGTTGTTCCATAAGGGTCATCTTAACAGCTCCTTAGAAATCAGGGAGGGCCTTGTAAAATTTGGATACCCCCTGATCATGGACTGGACAGCTGGTAATCTTTTCAGTCTTTTATCGGTCCGGGGCTTTATGGCCTATAATCCCGGTGATGTTCGCTTCCGGAGAATAAATGAAATTAGGGTTTGTCCTTGCTACTTTGCTCTTATCCACAATCGCCCTCGCGGGTGACAAGGGTAATATTGTCCGTGAGAAGGGGAGATACGCCAATATTACATCTGGCTACAAAGCAGGGGATTCGGTTATCTGCCGGGACAAGAAGAACTACATCAAAGAAGCATATCTACTTGAGTATATTGAGCTCGATGTTCTAGAGGAAAACCTCGTAAAATTTAACACCAAGATCGAAGACTACGAGTACATTGAGCAGCTGGCAGCTGTGCTGGAAAATCACTCCCCGGACATCTTTGGTGGCTTCAGAACGATTGGCCGTCGACTTGCCAAGCAGGCCTGGGGTTTCTTGAATAATCTTCCGCCGACTAAATTAGGAGTAACGATCCTCGTCCCGCCCTATAAAGTGGTCGTAAATAATAACAAGGTTAACCGCGCACGTAAAACGATGGACGGCTGTCAGATCGAGCCTCTGATCATGTCAGCTCGCGGTGCTTATGGAATGGAATACACAATTAATGGTGATATCTTTGCGAATCTTTCACAGAGAGACCGTCGGGGAATGTTGGTTCATGAAGCGCTCTATTTCTCACTTCAAAAATACTACGGCGATGAGGATTCTGCCCGCACGCGTTTCATTCACCAGCGGATATCCCAGTACCACCCTACTGAACTCACAACGGCCATGCTCAATGAAATTCTCACTCGTGCGTATCTGGACTTTAAAATTTAATTAAGAACACCTTTGATTGCCCCGAAGAGAAGTTCGATACTGATCGGTTTCTCGAGGCGTGCAACGACCTGCGGATGAACACCCAACATTCCCTCAGCTGAATAAATGATCACCGGAATACTGGAAAGAGGAAGGTCCTCTTTGGTTTCCAGCTGAGTGAGAAATTCTTCTCCATTCATTACCGGCATCATCAAATCAAGAATAATACATGATGGTTTCTGCTTGATACTTCTGAGTAATTCAAGGGCCCCCAGACCGTCCTGTGCCTCTTCTACATCGTAACCCTCATCTTTAAGCATGATGGCCATAACCTCTCTCAAGAGCTTGTTGTCGTCCACCAGGAGGATGAGTTCTTTGTGATGTTGTTGTTCTGTTGCAATCAGCATGGGCAAGTTTTAGCACCTAGGAAGGAAACAAAAAGCAGGGAGTATAAAAAATCTGAGGCATAAAACTGCCGCAACATCGGCTAACTTATCACTATTTCGGGGTTTAGTGAAGATGGTTTGAGGGCGGGGCCAGTGAATCCAGCGTTTAGCACTTCTCTCCTTGATTTCGCTCAAATAAAGAAGGCCTCCCGTTACGAGGAGGCCTGTTGGACGTAAAACTTAAGGCTTTAGTACTGACCCGGCAAACAGAATGGCCTGAGACTGTTTTTCAACGATGGCGAAGAGGAAAGGGCGGTCAACAGTGAGGGAGAGTCTTGGCTCAACCGGCATGCTGGTTGTCCGGACTCCACCTATGATGGTCACAGCAGCGGCCTTCACACCTTTCTCATCGAGTTCGATGCGTGTGTTCTGCTTGATAAGACCGACAGCACTTGTGTACGAATCAGCTGTCGCCATTCTTGTGAAATCAGCAAAATTAGAGAAGAGAAAATTCAGACCAAGATTTTTTGTGATCTCGTCGTCTTTTTTCATTTCAACACTTGTATCGAAGCTGAACTTAGGAAGAACGATGCGCGCTTCTTCTCTTCTTTCGGCGAGAATTCCTTGAACAGAATTCAACCAGAAGTTATGTGAGAAGAATTTTGCACGGGCAGAATCAAGTTTTGTCCCCAGAGCTGGAAGATAGATCACCATCTCGAGCTGAGCTTTGCCTGGAGCAGAACTGAAAGGGAGAGAAGCGACAACACTTCCACCTTCGAATTCTTTATGTGCGATGTACTGTTTTCCTTCGATCATTGCTGGAGTCGTCTTCTCGCCGTTTTCCAGAGTGAAGACAGGAACTGAACGGGTAACAAGTCTCATGCTTTCAGACCAGTTTGATTCAATGTAGGTCGCATTCATCACGATCCAGAGAAGATCCTTGAGTGTGTCTGCATTGATGATTTCTTTAACGAGACCATTTGTCTTTTTGTCGGCCCATCCGTTGATCGCTTTGACACTTTCAGCTTTTTTAAAGTCGAGTGTCTTTGATTCAGCGTTAAAGTGAGTGGCCGCAATATTTTTAAATTCAGGAGAGAATGTGAAACGTGCATTATCTGTTGCACCGTTTGTATTCCAGATACTGTTATGAATGCCGACAACTGCGGGGTGTACCCAGTTATTTTGCGCTTCAAGAGTTTTCTTCTCTTCAGGAGAAAGAGAGATTTTTTTAACAAGCTGGGCGCTATCTGCGTTCAATATTGCGAGATCTGCACCAAGAAGAGTTTCTACTTCTGCACGTGTACCGTGGTCGGTTCCGTTTGCAGCAAGATTCAGGGCCTGCATAAGAGAAAGAGGTGAAACCATGTAGTTTCCCTTTTCTTTCTGAGCAGCTTCAAGAGCAAGTTTAAGACCCATTTTGTTTGTTGCATTGACTGAAGGGCCTGCAAAGGCCGGGAGTGTAATGAGTGTAGCGAGAAGTAGTGATTTCATATTGTCCTCTTAGTTCTGAATGACAGTGTTAATGACTGTGACTTGACCCATTTGTGGTACCGGGACAACTTTTGTCACAGTATTGGCACGGTTGCAACGGACACGTGCTGACTCAGGATTACGGAAAGCAACTGAAACTATATGAAGTTCAACTTTAAGATCGTGAGCAACAGTTTTTGTGCTGAAGAACTCAAGAGAATCAAGACAGCCCAGAGTTGCTGAAACAGTTACAATTGATCCGTAACCGCCGCACATGGCACCGCTAGGAATTGAGCGCGGACACATGGGTGAGATTTTCGCTACGGTAAACTCAGGAGAATAAAATTCCGGAGTTTCAGTTTGGGCAGAAACGTTGAATGAAAGGACAGCGAATGCAAGGGCCATGATCGTTTTCATAAAGACTCCAATTGTGTGTGTGTGTCAGGATATTAATGAGTTTCGATAATGTCGTTTATAAGAACTGGTTCGCCGCCTTCGATTGAAGGAATCGAAATTGTTTTTATGATGGTGTTCGCGCGGTAGCACATTGCTGCGAGAGATTTTGGATCAGCGTAAGCAACAGCGAGAGAATGGATCTCGATTCCTCTGCGTGTAGGAACAGTTTTCACTTCATGGAATACCATTTTATCCAGACAGCCGATTGTTACGGAAATTGTTACGTTGTAACCGAATGCCATACATGTGACCTGGCCAGGAGCTGGCTTAGGACAGATAGGCTTAACTGATGTGATTTCAAACTCAGGCTGGAAGTAGTGACCCTCAGTCGCTGCGAAACTTGTTAAGGACAGGGCGAGCAAAGACATAGCAAAAATTGTTTTCATAAGAACTCCGTTTTTAGTGTTGTTAAGATCGAGGCGGAAAATAGGACAAATTACACATAACTAAAAATTATAAAAACAGTGGCTTATCCATAAGCTATACTTATGCATGGAATAACCTGATTTTTCGGGGTCAAAATGAACATACGTGGATTGAATTTGAACAGCTTAGTGGTCTTTACTGGAGTCTACCGTAGTGCCAGCATGACCCTGGCGGCCCGGGAGCTGGGGATGACTCAACCGGGGGTCACTCAGCAAATCCGCAACTTAGAAAAAACCCTGGATGTGGAATTATTTCACAGGATGGGGAAGAAACTCGTTCCGACCAAGGAAGCCGACATCCTTTTTGAAAGTCTTTCGCAGTCTTTAACGGAAATAGAGAGTGTTCTTACGACTGTTTCAAAAAAAGACCGTCAGTTTGCGGGGACTGTCCGGATCGGAGTCCCGATAGAGTTCGGAAATAATAAGGTCCTTCCACACTTACCTAAAATCAGAAATCAGTTTCCTCAAGTGCAGTTTCATATCACCTATGGATTGCCTCACGAATTATCTGGGATGATTCTCGACGGAAAACTTGATTTCGCTTTCATGGATCAGTACCAGTTAAATCCAGCGATCAAGACAGAAGTTGTCTATCACGAGAATCTCATTCTGTGCTGCTCACGCAATTACTACGAGCTCATGAAGCAGCAGAAAAGAGAACGGGATTTTTTTGAAGGTCTTAGTTACATTGATTATCAGAAAGGTGAGCTCATTCTTCGGGACTGGTTCGAGCGCGCATTTGGAATGAAGAAAATGAAGTTCACGATGGGCTCGTATTGTTTTGACGTTCAGGGGGTTTCCGTTCTCGTCGCAAACGGGATGGGTGTGGGTGTGCTTCCGGAGCATGTTTTTCAGAGGCTCAAGGAATCTGGTGTGGCCATGCACCAGTTCAAGCCGAAGAACGGAGTTGTTAATAACCCGATCTCACTCGCTTACCTTGATCAGCGCTGGAATATCCCGTTGAATCAGTTTGTTATTACGATCCTGAAAGATCTCATGTCGAAGAAGTGAAGTTTTAATAAATCGGAGTCCTGATGAGATCGCTACTTCTTATGTTTGGTTAACGGATAAATTCAGCCACAAATTCATTCAAAGGTTTTGAACGGATCTCGTTCGGAGATCCTGCCTGGATAATATCGCCTTTATTGAGCACCACTATTGTGTCAGACATCGTGAATGCTTCAACCTGATCATGAGTCACATAGATGCATGTGATCCCAAACTCCTGCTGGATCCGGCGGATATCCACACGCATTTTTTCACGAAGTTTGGCATCGAGGTTTGAGAGAGGCTCATCAAGAAGAAGGACTTTTGGTCGGGATACAAGTCCACGGGCAAGAGCGACTCGTTGTTGCTGACCACCTGAGAGCATATTCGGCATGCGCTCTTCAAGCCCATCTAGCTCAACAACTTTTAGTATAGATTGAACACGGTCTTTGATTTCAGAAGCAGTTACTTTAGAAACACGAAGTGGGTAGGCAACGTTTTCAAATACATTCATATGCGGCCAGACCGCATAACTCTGAAACACCATACCTACGTGTCGTTTTTCCGGAGCTATAAGAAGTGAGTTGGCAGGATCGTTGACGAGATTCTCACCAATGAGAAGTTTTCCCGATGTTGGAAGTTCAAGTCCCGCTACCATGCGAAGACAAGTCGTTTTCCCACATCCTGAAGGTCCAAGAAATGAAACGAAGTGCCCGTCTTTGATATTCAGTGAAAAACTATTGATGACCTTCACAGGCCCGTAAGATTTTCCAATCTGATCAAAAGTTACTGTACTCATAATCCGTATTTTCCTTTCGAGACAAGTTTGACGATTGAATTAAGAATCATCACACCGACAATCGTGCAAAGTGAGAGAACAGCTGCTCCACCGCCACTGGCATCTGAGTAGTCCTGCATCTGGAAGATAAGCGTGCCGAGAGTTTCAAGTCCGGGACCTGTGAGAAGGATGGTCATCGTGAGTTCGGTCATGGCAGGCATGAAGACGAGGAACCATGAAGCGACAAGGGCAGGCTTCAAGAGAGGAAACCAGATCGTGCGAAGGGATGTAAACCAGCTCGCACCGGCGACCCTGGATGCTTCAGCAAGGACATCATCAATCTGTGAGAGTCCGTCGGAGAGAGTTCGGATGGAAAAATTCAGGTAGTGAGCAGCATAAGCGACACCGATCATCATCAGAGTTCCATAGAGAGGAATCGGAAGACCAAGAACTTTTTGTGAGAAGGCGAGGATGAGGGCGAATGCGAGTACCGTTCCCGGAGTAGCATAGGGAATTGCAGCAAGAATTTCAACAGTCGCGCGGCCTTTGAGTTTTGTTTTCACCCGGATGTAACCCAGGAGCATTCCCATAATTGTTGTAAATGTTGCTGCACCAATTGAAAGTTTTAATGAGTTTGCGATCGCCCGAAGAGTTTCATCAGTTTCAAAAAAAACTCTGCGAAAGTGATTGAGGTTTAGCTCCGACCAGATGACTTTGCCCTGATAGGGAGAGAATGCTGAAAGAGCAATACTTCCCACAGGGAAAACAAAAAGAACAATGAACATCAGGGTCGCGAAGATGATCCAGAACGGTTTTGTTTTTCCTAAGGCCACAAGACTTGGACGGGAAGATTTTCCTCCGACTGTTTTCATGGATAACTGCGTGAGCTTCATGTTCACAAATAATCCGATGATACCCAAAAGAAGAAGCATAATGGAAAGGGCACCGGCGAGATACAGACCGTTAAACGATCCGGTCTGCTGGAACGTATAAATCTTTGTCGTCACCATGAAGATGTGTGCGGGCCCGCCGATCAACGCCGGAACACCAAACGAAGCTGCACTGGCAAGGAAGACAAGAATCATACCGGACATGAGAGATGGTTTTACGAGAGGTAATGTTATATCGAAGAACACTCGCGCCGGACTCGCACCGGAGAGTCGTGCCGCTTCTTCGAGCGACGGATCAGTACGATCCAATGCTGTAATCAAAGAAAGAAGGATGTAGGTGTAAAAAAACGAGCTCATCACCCAGATGAGTCCGCCGTAAGTATAAACGTTGAAAAAACCTTTTCCAAAAATTCCGTTGAGGTATCCATTGGTCGGATTTGCCAGAGAGACCCAGGCAATGGCCCCGATATAAGGTGGAAGAGCGTAAGGAAGGCAGAAAAGTGTGCGGAGAAATCCTTTCGCTGGTAAGTCAGAACGCGAGAGCATCCAGGAGAGTGGTAGAGCAATCATTAAAGACAGAACACACGTGAGAATGGAAATAATCAGTGTATTCATCACAGCGATGTGAGTGGAGCGTACTTTCAGGATGGCGGTGAAGTGTTTCAGTGAAAATGTAAAATCTGGTGGAGGGAAAAGAATTTTTTCAACAAGGACACCATACGGATAAACGCAAAGGACAAGAAGAACCAGGAGCGAAATTCCCAGAATAAAAAGAGGGGAGAAGATAATGTCTTTGAGTTTCTGTCTCATTGGAACATGATCTCCATGTATTTATCTTTGATGTCCGTTCGCTCGTCTGTGGTTTTTTTGATAAAGTCATCAGTCCATTCGAAAGTTTTCAGTGTTGTCAGTGGTGGAGCACCCCTGGGGGCCGGATAGCCCGGAAGAGGCGAGTACATATAAGATCGCAGAACGGCTTCCTGGCCTTTCTTTGAATAAAGCCACTCAGCAACTTTCTCGGCGAGTTTACGGTTGGGGTGCCGCTTGGTAATCGCCATGATGTTCGCCTGAGTGACAACACCATCTTCGGGATAAACAATTCCGAGCCGGTCGTCCTTGCCCTGAAGTCTCAGAAGATCTTCCAGCAGGACCCAGCCCACAGGTCGTTCCAGAGTCTGAACTCTTCTGATCACGGCCGAATTTCCACCTTGAGCAATAGTCCCATTGTTTCTGAGTTTTTCGAAATACTCCCAGCCATAGTTTTTCTGAAGCATGGCCATGGTGGTGAAGTTCGTCCCGGATGAAAGGGGCGATCCCGTTGTGAACTTATCTTTCCATTCCGGGTTACCCATTTCGAGATAAGTTTTCGGTGGATTCTTGATAGCTTCTTTGTGATATGTGAGAACCATCACGGGCAGGGCGAGGGCAGCGTAAGTGTGGTCTGATTTTTTCAGAAGATCAGGGATCTGGTCAAACACTGTGGTCTTGTATCTGTGAAGCATCCCTGCCCGTGAGAGTTCTTCATACCAGAACCGGTCAGAAGAAATGAGCATGTCGGCCCGGATACCGCCCGCCATGATCTCGCCGTTGGCGCGAGCTGCGATTTCCTCGCTCCCGGCCTGATACCAGTGGAACTCGATGCCAGGAAAATCCTTGCGGATTTCCTTGTCGAGATCGGCCACTGTGTCTTTGTACATGGAGGTGTAAATCCAGATTTCTTTATCAGGATCGACAGAGGTCTGGCAGCCCGTTAAAAGGAGAATGAAGAGGAGAAAGAAAATCCGCATAAGAAGATGATAGAGTGTCTCTTATGCGGATGAAAGTATTATTTCTTGTGGACTTCGACTTCGAGGACTTTCATCGGTGTGAAGTACTCTGTGTGCGTTTTGTTCTTGATCTTCAGCTCAATTAATTGCTTCGCAGCTGCCAGACGAGACTGATAGTCTTTCTGAGCAAGTGAAGCGAGCTCATCTTCGGAAAATTCAGATTGACTCAGATCCAGATTAAACTCGCCCGTCACTGCTTCGAGTTGATCAATCGGGTTTTCCTGAGAGATGATGTACTTGATACTCACACGAACAATTTTTCTTGAGCTCTGTTCGATCTGCTGACAGCCGTGCTCTTCGTAAAGAGCGTCCTCAGGGCACGAGTAGGCCTTGGCTTCTTTCAGAGTCTTGACCTGAACGTCACTGATCTCCGGAGAGCTGTGGGGAGAAAGCCTCTTCACCTCAGCAACCGCCGTTAGAGAGAGGACCATGACAAAAAAAGCAATTGTGATTTTCATATATTTCCTTTTATAAAAAATATCTTATTAACCAAGAGGGCAGTGCGAGGGCCTTCATCAGGATGACCTGCTTTTTAGGAGCCCCGTAGACGTTAACTTTTTCGCCAGCTTTGTTCGTGGCCGTTCCATCCGGCATGAACAGGAAACCCTGTTCAGAGCGTGAGACGACTGAATCTTTCACTTCTTTGGTGAACTCGTCACTACCTCGACAGAAGAAGGCGAGCTCAGTGTTAAAATGATAAGAGCGGTTATCAATGTTGTATGACCCGATCATGACTTCGCTGAAAGTTTCCGATTCGTAAATCTGAGTCTTGTCGTGAGAGCCCCACTTCGCTGTTGCTGCCTTCTGGTCAAAGATGACATCGTTTAGATATGGTTTTCCATTGTGCAACCAGGTCTTCACACCGAACTGACTCCACAGCATGATTTTAAGATAAGTATTGGCCACCATGTAGAGAGCATCGGTTGAAGCGAGTGAGTTCGTATAGATGCGGACATCAACTCCTCTTGAGATGGTTTCTTCCATCAAATCAAGGGTCGCATGGTTATTGATCATGTAAGGCGAAGATACGATAAGGGACTTTGACGTGTTTCTGATTCGATCGAAGATAGCTTCTCTCAAAAAACGGAACTTTTTCAGCTTTTCTTTTTTCAGAGGAAGATCTGAACGAAGGCCCGGAGCATCTGTAGCAAAAGTAGCGTCCGGACAAATGTGAAGTTTAGAAGCATTCAGAATAGGGCGCGCCAGCTCTTCGACACGTGCCCGGACTGCGACTGACTCTTCTGTCTCGTTCAGGAAGTCGATTGTTTCATTGTATTTACGCAAATACTTTTCTCCAGGTTTCTTTGGTGTTTTCAACTCATCTGTCGGTGTCGTTATTTTATGATAAAAGTACTGGTCGAATGACTCCCGCATGGCCGCAACGATCGGCCCTTTCACATAAACATCACGATCATTGAAATTGAATTCTTCGGACATGTGGAAATAATCATCACCAATGTTACGTCCGCCTGTAATCGCTTCCTTGTCATCGACTGAAATAAGTTTGCGATGATCGCGAAACTGAGCCGACATCGGCAAGATGAATGGCACGTCATTATAGTATTTAAGTTCAATTCCCAGCTTAAGGAATTCTCTTGAGTGCCACTTCGTCAATTCTGCAAGGTTGATTGCTTTATCAACAAGAATACGAACTTTCACTCCTCTGCGGGCAGCATCCTGAAGGGCGAGAGTTATCAGTTTTCCGGATTTATCTGCTTTATAAATAAAGTATTCAACTTCCACATTTTTCTCAGCACGATTGATGATATCGAGACGCATCTGGAGAGCTGCAAGACCATTGTCGAGAAGCATGACCTGATTAATAGAGCGCGGTTGGTTCACATAATATGGATGGGGAATGGTAATACGAAGAGTTTCCGCATCCGCCATGGAGTGAAGACTTAATAGAAGGCCAAACAAGACGATCAGTTTTTTCACGTTTTCCTCTACACCTGTCAAAAGAATAGACAGTTAAAACCGTTCTATTCGAGATTGAGTATTACGAGGAGGATATTGCAATCCTTTGGCCAATCTTGAAATGTATGTCGGATATTAAGGAAGGAGAGCAAGCTCCAGAGTCATAGGCTTGTGATCCGAGCCGGAAGACTCTTTGATCACTTCGGCTTTTTTCACTTGAAGGCCTCTCACAAACCCATGGTCAAGGTAGTAGGGAGTAAACTTAAATTTCATACGGTATTCACCGTTCTTAAATGTGATCGTATTGAATTTAAGTCTTTTCATCATTTCTTCCAGAAACACAGTCCGGCATTTCGTTCTTGTATTGAAATCACCGGCAAAAACCACAGGGCCGTCGTGCTTAGCGATGACTTCTTCAATTTGATTCATGTGACGCTTGAACGAACCAAAGCTCGTGAGATTGATTCCGTGTACAGAAATAGCGAGAAGATTTTTATCCGAACCTTCTACGGGATACTTTGCAAATGTTGTCGTCTTTGGAGTCTCTATAACTGGCTCCATGTCTGGAGTATGTTTCACGATAACTTCTGTCGGTTCAACATCTGAACCGATCATGTTGCCGGTCGCCTGATTGTTGTAGATCTTGTAGAGAAAGCTGATTCCCATATCCCAGCGGACGTTTGAGAATTCTTTAAGAGTATTTACGAAGAGAGGAGTTTCGTACGCTTCCTGAATGAGGTAGAGATCTTTGTCTTCCCCATATGATTTGAATTCTTGTTTCCAGGTCATCATTTCTGCTTTTTTGATATTCCAGACAAAAACTTTGATTGAAGAAGGATCCAGATCGCGCTCAAAAGCTGAGCCTTGCATGACGTGCGCTTGTGATTCCGGAACGAGCTTATAGAATTTCCCGAGCGGACGAAGGCGCGCTTCAACGTTCCCGATCTGAAAAGTGAAGGCAATGATTAAAGTGAGAAGCATTCTTTCCATGAAAAACTCCTGTTGGTCTTTCTTATTATAGTCGGAATCCCGGCCGGCAATTGTGAGGATTATGTTCAGGGCAAGTGTTGCCTCTGCGCTCAGAATGCAAAGTAGAGACCAATGCTTTTGAGAGGTAAATGAAAAATTATCTGAGGCATAGAGACTTTAGTCCCCGCATGAAAAGAGAGAAATGAGGTAGAAAACCATTGGTGCTTTGCGTTGGTGGCGATAATTTCTGTTTTGAAAGTTACAGGCTAAAGATGAAATCCTCTCATCGGGTGAGGATTTCATCTTTCTGAATGCTCATTCAATTTCGATAATTAGTTTTTTACTTTTAAAAGTTTTTCCATGATTTCAGGATTGCTCTCTATGTCCTTGAGACGCAGGAAAATCAAGAGTGCTGGTTTTTTAGATCCTTCCGGACCCACGAGGTGCAGCGATCCGACGACCTTTTTTTTCCACGAAAGTGAAATGGCCGCAGCATTGATCGGGAATTTGTAATTGACGTTCAGAGGAATATAAAACCCAAAAAGTTTCTGATGATAATAAAAAGAAAGACTGTACTGAGCTGGCTTGAGATCAAGACGAAGACCATCTTTAATTTTCCCTCCGGGGATTCCCGGAATCGGACGGCCATCCGGAAGAATGTAGGCCTTATCGGTCACAACTTCTTTGATGATCTTGATGTCTCTGGGATCGAGTCTTACGGTTGCGAGTGTTCCGCCTTCAAGGGCATTGGGTTCGATGACCGCAGAAGAGTTCGGAAGTTTCGGAAGAACCACACCAACATAACCGGGTAATTCAAGTTTTGTGAATGCGAGACTGACCTGAATCTTTCCATCGATAAAGTCGATGTAGGGACCTTCCACGCCTGGAATTTTTCCAGCAAGGGCAGGAGTTACTGAGAAAAACGCTAACAGGGCGAGAACGAGAATGGATTTCATTTCCTTACCTTTTAGATGTGGTGAATGCCTCACGTATCGTCGGCAAGTTACAGGGCTTTGAGTTCCATTTAGATAATCTTAAACACCGGCACAATTTGCCGACTCAAGATCCTGACTCATCTCTCACGTCCGGCTTCCGATGAATTCAAAACAAACCGGAAAAAAGGACAGCATCATGTTTAAAGGCATCCTCCTCTTGTCCCTCTGTCTGATCTCTCTCGCAGCTTCTGCGCATCCTGCGGATAAAGTAGCGACGGGACATCTTAAAGTTGTACCAGGTGAAGTTTACGGCTTCAAAAAATACCCATCAGAACTTGCGATGATTCAAAAAGCTATTCCCATAATGGAAGCCGTGGTGAACTCGGAAGAATTTAAACAAAGAGTCATTGGCCGGCAGCCTGCCTATACTTCTAATAGAGGCATGACGAATTCCCAGGTATACACTTACCTTATGCAGGGTAAAGAACTTCTGAACGGCAACAATACCTTGGGAGAGATGAACTTTAACGTCGAGAGATACTCCCGCTGGTGGAGTAAGGTTATTGCTTACACAAGTCCTGGCCAGCACGACTGGATTATGGTGAACGGTAAGTTTTATTCTAAATTTGATCAGATAGATATTGCAGCGAACCTCACTCACGAGTGGATTCACCTGACGGGTTTTCTCCATGATTCAGCGAGTGATCGCGATTCTGTTCCCTACGCTGTAGGCGACATTGTTGAAGAGCTATCACGGAAATTTGTGAAGCAAGGCTTTCTGGACTAATGGATAAGCTCGCGAGGAAACTCGTTTCTCTGGGTGACCGATTTATTGCTAAAAACGGTCACCGCAAATTTCACCTTGAAGCGGCAAAGTTACTTTCTGAAAATAATTTTTGTTCTGTGTACTCACTTGACCAGCTTCGCTCACTTTCATTCAAAAAAAATATTGAATCTATCCAGAACTACCGTGCCTTCGAGTTCAGCGATTTGCCGCTGACCCTTGCCCGTGGTGAGGATTGCTTTCTTGATCTCTATGTCTGGAGAAGACGTCCTACGGTCATTCATAATCATCACTTCGTGGGTGCTTTTCAGTGTCTTGAAGGATCTAATGTTGATTTATCTTTTTCATTTAAAGCAAAAAAGAAGCTGGGAAGTTTTCATTCACTAGGCGATCTCAAACTCGAAGAGACTCGTAAAGTAGATGCCGGTGTCATTGTCCCCATAGACCTGCAAGATAAGTTTATTCATCAGAATCATCATCATCATGACCTCACGGTGAATCTTTGTTTCCGGACTCCTGACATATCCGGTAAAAGAATTGCAAATTTTTTGTATTCTGGTCTTCGTTATGAAAAAGATCCGGTGACTCTGGCCCGCACAGAAAGAATTTTTCGATTGCTTAAACTCGGACCCCTGGATCTGAAGAAGTTGAATCTTTCAGCGGATGATGCACTTTCATTTCTTATTCAGGCCTACGGGATAAATTCTGATAATAGTGCTTTTCAGGCGGCGAAGGAATTCTTCTCACTAAAAGTCCGCAAAGAGTTCAAATTAAATCTGGAAGACCTTCTTGATGAGCATGAATCACAGATCGATCTCATCCAGGCAAATTACAATTAGTTCAAAAAGAAGGCCCTTGCGGGCCTTTTGAATTAGAGAAGTTTTTTAAGTTGTTCGATCGTTAGCTGAGGATGATTCTCGTTATGAGGCATTTTCTTTGAATTTGACTTCATTCCTTCAATTCCGCCCTGGCCTTTTACGTACTGGTTAAAGAGATCAGTAACATCAGTTCCGTAGTGCTCATTGATTCCATCGATCAGATCCTGAACATAGATAGGATCGAATGCTTTCTTTTCAAGGAACGAACGAAGGAATGGTTTCAGCCCGCCCTGTGATTCGAACTTGTTATTGAGGAGAGACATGAAGCGCTCGCCAAATGAATAGGCGAGACGGTCTGTGAGACGAACGTAGGTTCCAAGAACTGCGATCTTGCTTGTTCCTGCAAGAGTTGGAATGCTTGAGTAACCTTTATCTCTCCAGCTCGCAAGAGCTTCATCGATCCAGCCAGAGTTTCCGTCAGCTGGAATAATTCCGCGGGCGAAGTATGAGTGAAAGAGTTCATGGCCCAAGGCCCTCTCAGAAGTAATAGTAGCACCTGAGTATTCCATCCCGCCTGAAGGTCCATTGACGTAGATCGTAATCGACTGGTGGAGGAAAGCTCCGTAGTCTTTTTCAAGCTCGTCGATGAGAGAGACTGTTAAAGTTTGAAGTCCATCAAGGCGCGCGGCCTGATCATGAGGAATGTAAATGATAGCTGGAAGATCGCGGCCATCAACCGAACGGACAGAAAAGCGTCTTTCAGCAAATGATCCAGTTGGTGTCGTGTGGTAGTAAGGGCAAGACGTGTTGAGGTTCTTCTCGAAAACAATCTTGAATTCGTTATCAGAAATTTTTTCTACGTTCCCGTTTGAGTAGATGGTCTGGTTGATAGCAGCACCGTCGAATTTCACGTGGAAAGTCATCGGGATGATATCGTAAGCAAAGTTAGTTGGAAGGTAGCGCTCGATGTAGCCGCGGTCAGAAAGATCGGACATCCAGAAAGCACTCTTCACACCAGTTTCTGTAAACTCTGTGAGCTCTTTATTCAAAGGCAATGTCACTTCCAAATGGTGATGACCTGCAGTTGTCATTTTACGGACAGCGCGGACGAGAGTTTCTTTCGATGGAGTAGCAATCAGATCTGCACCTGTTTCTTCGCCATCGAGAACAATTCTAGTTGGTTCCTGAACAGAGTCAAAAACGATCTCGCCGTCTTCGGCCGTGATGAGATCGATGTGAGCTTCGACAACAGCTGTCTTAGCTGTGACATCGTAATGGATTTTATAGTAAGCGTTGGTGAAGTCGGTGAACACGGCCTGGGACCTTGCTGTCGGGAAAGCTGGCGGCCTTTTGTCGATGTCTGTGGCAAAGGCGCTAATAGAAAGAAGACCTAACAGGAGTGCAGATTTCATGATTCACCTCATTAAGAATGTTTTATCGATACCCCATGGTGTCGTCCAGACCCAATGTGGCCCTCGGGTAAAATTTAGAGTGTAAGAATGTCAGTATTTTTCCATTTTTTCACGCGTAACTTGTTGCTAACATATAGCTATGAAAATCCTACTCGTTTTATCTCTGGTCCTATGGGGCTTCGAGGCCCTTAGTTCAACTCATCATTTCACTGACGTCTACCATGACGATGGTGGCTGGCATGTGGCCCATTGGGCGGCAGAAGAGAACAAGCTTCAGACTTTGGTCGAGACCAGAACCTACCGCTACGAAGCCCAGGCCCAGAAATACCAAAAACAAATTCTTCGGACGCATCCTTCACAGAAAAATTTCCAGTTTGTTGCAAGCGAGCCTGATGTACTTCCTCTCTGGACTGTCGCCAATTCCTGGGATGCAAAGTGGGAGAATAAATTTTCTGAGTGGATTGAGAAAGAATTTGATGCAGAATTTTTTGTCCGTTCAAATCTGGCAACAGACTGCGCTGATGTGGCCTATTCCTTGCGGTGGATTTTCGCCCGCAACAACAATCTTCCGGCAGCAGGAACACTTGGTGGATCCGGAGTGGTTGTCACTCATCTGAGTGCCCGCGCCGAGTGGAATAACCTACCCGGAGATGCTGTCTGGTTTAAGGACCAGCGTTTTATGGCCGCACTGAGATGGTTGCTCAACAGTGTTTATACAAAGACATTGTATGTTGATTCTTATCCTGTGAAATTGAACCGCGATTCGGTGACGGCGGGGCTCATCAATCTACTTGGTGGTCACACTGAGATTTTCAATCACATCGCCACAGGCCCCGGACAGATTCCAATGGTCGTTTTTAGTTCTACTGTGCCACTGGCCGTTCGTACATTGAGTGAAAGAGTTTTCCTTGATGATACTGTGACAGAGAAATTGAGTGGTGGGCTTGTTAAGTTTCGCTGGCCCGTTAATTCTCCACAGGGCTGGAAAATCACACCTAAAGAAAGCATGAGGGATTATTCCCTCGAACAGTATAAAGAAAATCTGTGCAAGGATGAACCGAAGTTTGCACTTTGTCTGTTCAAGCTGCTCGATATTCATTTCGACGGGGAAATGGTCGCCCGAAAAACTCTGGAAGATCTGGAAAATGTCCTCAAGCAGCGGGCGCGCATCGTTCTCGATGGAGTTGAGTATTGTAAAACTAACGATTGTGCACCAGGGAGTGTCGGTTACGAAGACTGGAGCACTCCATCCCGGGATAAGAGGCTGAAGAAAAGCTTTCTCGCAACTCAATCATTGCTTTCGGAACTGAACTTGAATGACCTTTTTACCGACTGGATGAATGAAACAGAAATAGATGTTCCGTTCCGGCTTGATCTCAATAAGTTTATTTTGCTTTTTACTGAAGGCCTGGCTTCTTTTGATCCAAGGGCGAACATTTACCAACGGTGGGCCTATAATGACGAGGCGATCGAGCTCACACTTAAGGATTTGTACCGGGATGCCAATGGAGTTCGTGAAAGACTCATCAGCGACGCAGCTTCCTGCCGGCAGAATCCTGAAGTTTGCAAAAAAGACAGGAAGATGTTTGAAATGCTTTCTTCAGTGGAAGTAGACCTGGATATTCAAAAATACTTCAGCGTGTGGATCAGTTACGCTCATACCTACGAGAGAGGGGTGAGCGAATCCATCAAGAAGGTTTTCTTGTCCATGTGGGCAAGATCTCCGGCCCCTTGGGATAGTGTTGATGTGAGAAGAGGGAATACCACTCAAAAAGGGCATTTCCTCAATGCAACAAAGATCGATCCAGGTGGACCTCGGTTTCTCATCCTAGATGACAAGCGTCTCTATGACATCGCCGCCAGAAAAGAAGTGGAATGGAATTATGAACAGACGGCCCTCTACTATGATGCCTCAGTCAAAAATTTTCTTGTCTTTGAGAATGAGCGCCTGACGATCCTGGATGAATCCCTGGCCGAAAGAGACGTGGTTAAACTGTTAGCTGAAGATGGATCTCCCACTGTGCAGTTCTTCGGAAACGGACAGGTCTTCATCGCCGAATACTACCCTGAAAAAAATATCTGCAACGGGGCAATGTGCGGATGGACATTGGACCTGCGCACTCTTAAGAAAGGAGAGAGACTGCTTTACGGAGAAATTTATTCCAGCCCGGGCGGGATTCTCCTCAGTGGGAATCAAGTTTATTCAGTAGCGATGAATGGTGGAAAACTTGAAATAGCAGACATGCCTAAAATATTGAATTTAAGCCAGGCCTTTCATATCCGTGGCCATGAATACCTTTATAAGACGTGGGTTGTGGATGAAGCTTCGACGCTTTATCTGGCAAGTCCTTCGGGAACGACAGTCTTTCACCAGCTCTCCGGTGATGGCCGTTTGAACGCCATCAACTCTAATTTTCTTACGTTCATCCCTTATAACGACGACGAAGCGGCCATCATTGATCTTCAAAAGAAAAAGATGTTGCCGGGTGACTTTAGTCTGGCCCCTTCTCCCGGTGAAGACCAGGCGTTGGTTTTTTTAAGTAAGACTAAGTCTCTTTACTTCATCGATGGAGAACGCATGACAAAGCTTCCCATCAAAATGAAAGAAGATTACAGCACCGTCGTCAGTGCAAATAAGTCATGGCTGTCTTTTGAAGACGGCAAAATCTTTAACTACGAAGGAGCTCTGCTCGACAGCAGTGATCTTTTTCTTCGTGGTTCCTGTCAGGAGACTTCTTACAACGAGTTTTGTATCGGCTCCAGTGATTCGATTCTGCAGGAGACGTATATGATGCCGTACTCGACAACTTACAGGACGTATGCCCGGATCGGGAAAAATGAAAAACTAAAAGTGGGAGAAACTTTCGCTTACGCCCTGATCATGAACGATTCTGAAACATCAGGGTCGTTTTCCACTTCTGATGGCGGTGGTCTGGATGAAGAGGTGAACTCCGGGAATGCCATTAAACTTTCCGAGTCCCAGAAGCTTTGGTTTCCTTAAGGAGAATTTATGTTGAGAGATTTTTATCCGGAAATTGAACCTTATCAGACTCACCGTCTGAAAGTTTCAGACCTCCACGATATCTACATTGAAGAAGTCGGTAACCCGAAGGGTAAGCCCATCGTGTTTGTACACGGAGGTCCAGGTGGTGGAATCGCTCCTGACTATCGTCGTTTCTTTGATCCGAAAGTCTGGCGCGTGATTCTTTTTGATCAGCGCGGATGTGGAAAATCAACTCCGTTCTCTGAGCTAAAAGATAATACGACATGGGATCTTGTAAACGACATGGAAGTTATCCGCAAGCATCTCGCAATTGATACCTGGACGGTCTTTGGTGGAAGCTGGGGATCAACTCTCGCCCTGGCCTATGCGATTTCACACGCCGAAAAAGTTAAAGGCCTCATCCTTCGCGGAATCTTTCTTCTTCGTGAAAAAGAAATCCGTTGGTTCTATCAGGAAGGAGCGAGTTACATTTACCCGGATGCCTGGGATAAATATCTTGAACCAATTCCTGAAAATGAACGTCATGATCTTGTAACTGCTTTCCATAAGCGTCTCACTTCACCTGATAAGAAAGTCCGTGAAGAGGCGAGTAAGGCCTGGTCTGTCTGGGAAGGCTCGACCTCAAAACTTTTCACAGATCCAAAATTTATTGAACATTTTGCCGGTGATGAGTTCGCTGATGCTTTCGCACGCATTGAGTGCCACTACTTTATGAACAAAGGCTTCTTCAAAGAAGATGGTTGGCTCCTCAAAAATGCATCTAAAATTGCTCATATCCCGACCTGGATTGTTCAGGGCCGCTACGATGTAGTCTGTCCCGCCGTCAGTGCCTGGGAACTTCACAAGGCGATGCCGGGATCGAAACTTTTCATGACGGCCGACGCTGGTCACTCAGCGACGGAGCCTGGGAATAAATCCAAGCTCATCGAGGCCACTGATTATTTCGGAACTCTCTAGGACACTCTTTTCACGTTAATCCACATTCCATTTTCAGACTTCAAAGTCAGATGGTGAACGGGAACGGGACTAAAGTTTTCTTTCATCTTCCATTCGTAATCCTGCGTGAATCTGGCGAGAACCATCATGGCCTCAACAATGGAGAGTTCTTCGCCGATGCAGGCCCGAGGTCCTTTGGCGAAGGGAAAGTAACTGAAGTCATCGCGTTTAATCTCGCGGTTGATGAAGCGAAGAGGGCTGAATCGCAGTGGCTCCGGCCAGAATCTCTCATCCCGATGAGTAATCCATTGCTGACAAACAACATCCGTACCTGCAGGAATCTCAAGGCCTGCAATCACATCTTCTTTGATACATTTTCTTGCAATGACAGGAATGGGCGGCATAAGGCGCATGCTTTCAAAGAGGATTGCCTTGAGAAGGGGAAGTGATGCTAAATCTAATCGCTCGAGGTCTTCAGCTTTCTTTCCTAGTGATTTGAGTTCATCACGAATTTTTATCTGCCATTCCGTATGTAATCCGAGAAAATAGGTTGTCCACATGAGAGCATTACTGGTCGTTTCGTGTCCGGCGAGAAGAAGTGTCATCACTTCATCACGGATAAGATTAAGCGGAATAGGAGGGGTAGCTCCTTTGAGTTTACTCAAGACATTGTGTGGTCTCTCACTTGTACTTTTTTCTTTCATGATATCTGCGACAACACTGTTCAGATGTCCCCCGGACTTACGCGCTCTGAGATTTTCGCTTGTAGGTAAAGCGAGAGGGATGTTCCATGACCGACGCATACGTTTAGAAACGATATCAAGTTGGGTGTTGAGAGAATCATTAACCTCTGAGCTGAACTGATCAACGCTTGCGCCGAAGAAAATTTCACCAGCAATCTGAAAAGTAAGCCTGGAGAAATAGGGAGCTATATCCATTTCCTTTTCTTCGTCTTTCAACGGCAAATCTGCGAGGGAGTCTTCCGTGATCCGTTTCACACTTCCAACATAGGCATTAATACTCTCAGGATGAAACTCCTTGGCCATAATTCTGCGTTCACTTCGCCAGAGTTCTCCCTCGGAGGTCAGAAGTCCTTCACCCAGCAGTGGTTTGAGATGTTCGTACTGATCTGACTTAACATAATTTGTGTGATGATTTTTAAGAACGTGAAGAACATAATCCGGATGATACAGAAAAAGAGTTTCCCGGTTCAACCATGGCATCCAGACGATATCTCCATAAGTTTTATGAATGAATTCGTAAGTTTCCAGGGGCCGCGCCTGCAGCATCAAACCAATGGCAAGAAGTTGCTTGGTTGGTGGGCCAAGTAGTTTTTTATTTGTGTTCCGTATCTGCGCTTCCATTTTTCCTCCCTCGGTAGTACAAAACCAGTATATGAGCACTAGCTCACATTTAAGAACTCGCATTAGGAGGGGTTGATGAAACGCCCGAAAATCAGTTTAAGTCTCCGGAAACAGCCTACTCAGGAGCGCGCGAAAGAGAAGGTGGACCTTATTTTCCAGGCCACTACTCAGCTTTTAGAGAAAGACGGATTTGAAAAGACAAGTACTAACAAGATTGCGGAGAAAGCCGGTATTTCAATTGGCTCTCTCTATCAATATTTTCCAACCAAAGACGCGATCCTTTCTGCGATGATGAAGGCCTACGTAGAAAGACATACGGCCATGATCCAAAAAAAAATGGAAGCAAGAAAGAATGAATCACTTCGGGAAGTGATCCGCGGGCTCGTGAGCATTATTATCGAGGACAAGAAGAAAGAAGTTCGATTTAATAAAATGTTTGCGCAGAAAATGTTCGGCTACAATTTCATGGATCTCATGCAACAACAGGACGCTACGCTGATCGAACTCTCAAAGTTACACTTGAAACCTTTCGAGAATGAAATTCGGGATGAAAATATCGAACTGGCACTTTATATGGTTATTCAGACAATGAAGATTGTACCGGCAGCTCTCATCTTTCAGACGCGCTTTAAACTGGATGATCCGAAGGTTGTGGATGAACTTTCTCTGATGTTTTATCAATATCTGAAGAAGATTTAAAAGTCGGGAAAAGATGTCTCTCTTCCCGACAGTTTAAGTATTAGTAACCGCGGTAAGGTCTTCCGGAATTCCACGGACTGAAGTTTCTTTCGTAAGAAACATAAGTGCGCGTGCTACACTGAACTTCGTAGTACGAGCGATTGTAACCCCATCCACGCTCTGTCCACTGAGTTGTACGACACACTTCACGCTCATACGTCACCATGCGGACTTCAGGAACATAATAGTTTCTGCATGCCGCGTTCACGTGTGGAAGAGACATTTTTGCTTCGTTGATGTCGACAGCACCTGCAACCATCACAACCACTCCGCCGATCGTGAGAAGGGATCCCACTGTGCGAGTGCCGCGATCATTACTTCCGCCCAGGATAGTACCGAGGATTGTTGCAGCAGCTCCACCGATGACACGTGCGCGGCCTCTGTCTTCGAGTCTTTTCTTCTCAGATATCCAGCGCTGGTAATTGGCATCATATGCTTCAGGACCGCAGAGTGAGCGGTATTGATCATCCACAACAAAAGTCGAATCAACGGGAGCTACGTATGGTGTATATGGAGCAACGTAAGGAGTCGGGGCCACGTACGCTGGAGAAAATCTTCTGTTTTCGTAGCCATTTTTTGTCACTTCACATTGACGTTGAGCAAAGCGATTCCGATACAACGGTCCACAGTCTATTGTATGCGTATTACTCTGAACTCGGTCTGCGAGGTCTAAACATTTTTCGCGTGAGCGACGGCCACGGACATTGTAACAGTCAACCGCGTATCCCTGGCCTCCCCAGGTCGTTTCGCTTTGATAGAGTTCCTGTTTTATCCGTGAACAATCGTTACGATCCTCAGAGAATGAGTAGATAGAACAGTCGTAGAGGGGAACATGGTTTCCTCCGGAGACGTCCACATAGTTTGTTTCCTGGGCATGCACAGACGTCATAAAAGACGTGAGGACGAAGAGCAAAGATAGGAAATTTTTCACGGGATCCTCCGGGGTATTAATAGGCATATTCTAATTCTTTCCTTTTCCCGGGTGGATAGCAGGCGTAAACCTTTCACTGGCCGTCAAAAACCTTAACAGCAAACCTTGTCAACGCAGAATGGCAAAATACTCGTTTTTATTGGATTTTGCCTCTGGAAATGGTTCAATAATCACCTTTTCGTCGCTGGAGTATTTTCATGGATCAAGAACTTTTTGATTGGCTATTGCTGCTCGTTCGCTGGCTTCACATCACTGTGGCCGTGACATGGATCGGGACATCGATTTTTTTCATGTGGCTTGATCGAAGCTTTGAACCTAATCCGGAAAGTAAAAGACCAGGACATGTTGGCGAAGTGTGGATGGTTCACGGTGGTGGGTTTTATCACGTCGAGAAACTTCTCATGGGACCGACGAAAGTCCCCGAACGCCTTCACTGGTTTAAATGGGAGTCTTACTGGACATGGATGAGCGGAATGATGCTCATGATCCTCATCTTTTATTGGGGGGACGGAACTTTTCTTCTCGATTCCTCTGTTTCAGACATCACACTTTCTCAGGGAATTGCGATCGGTCTTTTTTCGCTGATCGGTTCGTGGTTCTTCTATGATTTTTTATGGGAAAGAAAACTTACTAAAGATAAACCGGTCATCGGCCACCTTCTTACTATTGGGTGGCTTGCCGGGATGTCGTATTTCCTTTGCAAGACTTTGAGTGGTCGCGCGGCCTACATGCACATCGGTGGTATGATGGGGACATGGATGACGGCCAACGTTTTCATGAGAATCATTCCCCGCCAGCTTAAGATGGTTGCGGCCTCTGCCAAAGGCGAAGCAGTAAATCAGGACTGGGGAAAAAACGCCAAGAACCGATCGACTCATAATACGTATCTCACACTGCCGGTGATTTTCGTCATGCTCTCCAATCACTTCCCGATGACCTATGGGCACGACCTTAACTGGATCATTGTTCTCGTCATCACAGCGGCCGGTGCATGTGTTCGTGAATACTTTGTCGTTCGCCTGAAAAATCCTGAGCGCTCATTTGTTTTTGCGTTTGCAGGAATTGCACTTCTGACTGCTGTCATTGTTTTTTCGCGTGGATTTGATGAACCTGCGTCCGTCATTGTTGAAACTCATGAAGAATCTGTGACTCCTGTTGCTCAACCTGAAACTCACACAGAACTTACTCCATCCGATACTTTAAGCTCCCGCGCCTTTGCGATCTCGGGAACTGTTCGTTATGAAGGAAAGGTTCCGGAAGGGAAGAAGCTGACGCTTCCATCAGGTTGCGCTCCAAAAAATGGGGCCGATGTTTATTCAAATGAGGTTGAAGTCTCTGACGGTCATCTCGCCAATGTCCTTATTGAATTGAAAGCAGATTCATATCCCAGTGTGAATGATCAGAACTCAGTACCGGCCGAAGAAATCATTCTCGACCAGAAAGGGTGCATGTATCACCCGCGTGTGGCAGCTGCACGGGTTGGACAGAAAGTGACATTTGTAAATTCTGATCCCATTTTCCACAATGTAAAATCAGTGACCAACTTGAATCAGAAATTCAATCTCGCCATGCCGAAGAAAAATCAGCGTGAAACAAAAGTCTTCACGAAGCCTGAGCTTTTCCTGCAGGCAAAATGCTCTGTCCATCCCTGGATGGGTGCTTACATCGCTATTTTCAATCACCCATATTATGCCGTGACCGGACGTGACGGAAAATTCACATTACCTCTCTTGCCTCCGGGCAAATATACGCTTGAGGCCTGGCACGAAGTATTCGGCAAGAAAAAGCTGGAAGTGACTGTCCATGGCGATAACGCCGAAGTCGCCACATTTGTTTTTAAAGAAGGAGATCATCCGTGATCAGTACTCATATTCTCGATACGACCAAAGGGATGCCTGCGGCCGGAGTGACTGTTGTTCTTGAAAAAAGAAATCAAGGCCAGTGGACTGAGCTTGGTAAGGACAAGACCAACACTGACGGTAGGATTGTTTTCAATAATCCTTTCGAAGCAGGAGACTTCCGTCTGACGTTTAAGATCGAAGACTACTTCAAAGGCCAGGAATCTTTTTTCCTTGATCCACAGATTGCTTTCAAAGTGTCTGATATAAACCGTAAGTATCACGTTCCTATTATTCTTAATCCATTCGGACTTTCAACTTACCGGGGCAGTTAATGAAATCCCACATTTCCTACTACGATGATTTTCTCTCACCAGAGTTACGTGCAGAGATTTTAGAAACGGCAGAAGATTATCCGGGAGTTCCTCATCTGAGACATGTGGGGCTGACCGGAGGTCTGGAAAATAAAGCATCATTGATGTTCGTCCGTGACCTTTATCTTCTTATGAAAGGAGAGCTGAATTTCGTTCTGAATCGCAGGATTCGTGACCGTAAGTTCATTGATGAGCGCACGAAGGCCATGGCCGTTTTTAATCATGATCTGAAACGCGATTTTCTGAGTCCCGATTACAAAACCCCTATGGGTCTTGAAGACGGCGACGGACGCATCGTCTGGGGTCCCCGTACTCCGGATTACGCTCACGATAAACCATCGCGAAAAGTGGCACCATTACCTGAATGGCTTAAGGGTAATCACGTCACACTCTTTGGGCCTCCGGATAATGCCAAGCTTTCGATCAATGCGATGAACGCTTATCATCGACGCTTAAAAGATGAACCAGCGATTGTTGAGGAACTACTTCAAACTCATACGTCTCTGCCGAAATGGGGAGCCGATGATGAAGATTCCAAGACGCCACTGAGAGAAGACCTGATTGCTGCCGGCGTGAATCTCACAGGATGTCTCAACGGAACACTGTCGTTTGAAGATCGCCATCTCGCCGACGAAAAAAGATCTCTTCCGATCAAGCGGTTTCCAGGTCTCGCACTTCCATGCACATTTATGTTCTATGATGAGGAACCTATTCCGCTGCATATTTATGATTTTGCCCTTCATTTCTTTTCAAACTGGCATAACGAACAGGCCCTCGCATTCTATGTTCCCAAACTAGAAAACGAAGAAGAGGCCCGTTACATCCGTCTCATGCTTGAGACTGCCGAAGTGATGATCAAGAAAATGCATCCGCAATACAAGACGGGATCGATCCGCTTAATGATCGTTCTGGAAAATCCGAGAGCTGTTTTCCGCACGCATGAAATCATGGATGAACTTTATCCTTATTTCGCGGGTGCAAGTCTTGGGTGGCACGATTATCTTGCGAGTACTGCCCGTCTCTTCAAAGAAGACTCAAATTATCGCATTCCTGTGAAGGCCGATCCTGATATCGTCATCAAGTACATCAAGGCGTCCCACGATCTACTTGCTCATGTCGTAGGTCCAAGAGGCGGGATCAAGATTGGCGGGATGTATGGGATTCTTCCGATTGATAATAATCTGAAGAGTGAATCTTTCCAGGTGACGATCAAAGGTTATATTCGCGACGTCGTCACTCAATTCAAGCGCGACCTCGACGGTTTCTGGGTCGCACATCCTGACTTTGTCCGCCTCGGAATGGCCCTGCTCGAAGCGTGGAAGTTTCATAAGGAAGGGGATTCCTCCAAGCTTGATACGCTCGTGACTTCGCTCCTCAACGAAAAATATCACAAAGAAATTCTCGGCTTTATTCACGGCCCTGATATTGAAGGGATGGATCGCAGGGATCCGATGTACGCACGCAAGCTCATTGTGGCCGACATCAGAGAATCGACATTCATTGCCAATAATCATCCGGATGAAATTCGCTACAACGTATTCCAGTCGCTTCAGTACATCACTGACTGGCTCACTGGGAATGGATGTGTCGCTCTTCCAACTCATATTGGAGATGTTCCTGCACGTGTGATGGATGATCTTGCCACAGCTGAAAGATCCCGCTGGGAAGTCTGGCACGAGCTTTATCACCAACGTTTCCCGATGGAGCAGTTCCTCCAGATTGCCCACGAGGAAATGCATTTCATCCGCAAGGATCTGTCGAACGAGAAGAAAATTGTCCAGGTGAAATGGGATGAGCGCACGGCCCGCTGGTATCCGGTGGCAATGAAGCTCATGCTTAAGTTGATGACCGATAAAAATCCTGTGGAGTTTGCTACTGAGCTTTTCCTTCCTTTCACCGTTCCGATGATTCGGGACGCTTCAGACCCATGGGCGAAAATCCTTGAGCTTGACCGGAAAAAATTTGAATTACCTGAGCGCATTGAGCGTTTTGACTCTTACTTTGAAATCTGCGGATCTCACAGATTTGCCAAAGAGATGTCCCGGAATCTCACACCTGATAGACAGGCCATTGAAGAGCTCATTCTCTCTTTCTCAAAAGAAGAAATCATTGAAGCGGCATCTTTTCACGGCAACATTGGAGAAGGGAAGAGCACACTCGATAAGATGGCAACTTCCGAGCAGGCAAAAGTATTCAGTGAGGGCGCTACGATTAGAGATGAACTGAAATCCTGGGGAGAAAAGTACCTCAGGAAATTCGGCATCAAATTCCTGGTTTCCGCTAAAGGAAAGTCTGGAACAGAAATGCTGAAAATATTAAAGGACAGATATGAAAATGCTCAAGACGAAGAGATTAAAAACGCGCGGAATGCTCTTCTGGAAATCACTCTCAAACGACTGCCGTCTGCCCTTCCGCTTGATCTCCATGAGAAAATCATTGAGAGCTTCAAAAAGCAAAAGTTAGATTCTGCTCAGATCAGTCTCATCGATCATGGACACATTCGTGGCCTTGCCTTTGGCAAGGCCACGAAAAATACCTGGTTTGAGATGGCCTCACTCAGTAAAACTGTTGCGAGTGCATTTGCTCTTGAGTTTTTTGCTTCAAAAGGCATCCCTCTCTGGACACCGGTAAATGATCTCTTCGCATCGACAGATTCGACTTTCAGAATTCCTGCAGGAGAGAAAGTGACGCTTCGTGATCTCATGAGTCACTCGGCTCTCAATATGCACTACGTGAATGGTGTGCCCGCTGACCGACCGATGCCTCCCGTGCGGGATTTCCTCGAAGGAAATAAAGATTATGATTATCCACCGATTCAGGTACAGAACCCACCGGGTGAGAAATTTCAGTACTCTGGCGGAGGATTTCTCGTCCTCGAGCATTTGATTGAGGCGATCTCTGGAAAATCAATCTTCAGTCTTACGCGACCGTTTCTGGATGCCCTGGGAATGAAAGATTTTAGCTTTGAGCAGAAAACACTTCCTGAAGTGGACTATGCCAAAGGTTTTGATGATAAAAACAAAATGGTCGAAGGAACGCGGAAGATGTTTCCTTCCTTCGCCGCTGGTTCCATGGGGTCAGCTCATGACATGGCGAAGTTTCTTACTCATCTTGAAACGGCTTTTCACGACATCAATGGATCGGGAAGCATTTCCCACGATACCGCTCGCCTCATGCTTCAGGGAACTGACAAAGGTTGTCTCGCTTTCATGGGTGTAAAGATGGGGATCGGCGTTTTCATCGGCGAGGCCGGTGATAACAAGTTCATGATCCATCAGGGTGCCAATGATGGCTTTCGTTGCATTTTTGTTCACACCTACGCTGGGCCTGATCAAGGGAAAGGGTTAGTTTCCCTATGCAATAACGATTTCAGAGGAGTTCTCTTCAACGCTGAAGTCACTCAGGCGTTTCTCAGAGAATTGAATATCGACGGCGTTGATGTGTCGAAATTTAAATCCGAGTTTGATGCTTCGAAGATATCAGAGCAGGAAATTGTGAACATGGGTTACAAAAATCTTGTCTTCGATGCTTTCATTCGCCCTCAACCGGAACCCATCTTAGACAAAGGCCCTTTAGATCCTCTCGCTGAATATAACCTGGTCGTGGGAGCTGACATCCTATCTGTAACCAATGACCTCTTTGCCCGTGCTGAAAATCTGATCTCAGATCATTTGCCAAAATTTGACCCTGAGCTCTTCGGAAGGCAGGGTAAAGTCATGGATAGCTGGGAGAGTGTCAGACACAATCCTTATGGAGTTGATGAACTCGTGCTGAAGCTGGAGAAAGCTACCATTATTCGTTATGTTCTCCTTTCAACAAAATACCACCATGGGAATCATTCTCCTTTGATCCGTCTTGAGGGGCGTGCTAGTCCTAAAGATGAATGGAAAGAGTTTCTGAAGATGACGGCGATTGAAGGTCACTCGGAAATGAGGATCGTTCTCGCCCGTGAGACAGAGAAGTTTTCTGAGATTAAAGTTTCGATGTACCCGGATGGAGGTTTCTCACGACTAGGTCTCTATGCGGATATTCCGAAAGGCCTTCAGTCAACATTTAAAAAGACCGGAAGTGCGAAGAGTGTAACTTATGAGGAGAAAATTCCTCAGACGAAAAAACCACTTTCAATTAAGTACGACGTTACACTTGAGGAAATTGAGAAGAACCTGAAAACTCTCAAAAAAGGCGAGGAGTTTAACAACGCTTCTGTTGCCTATGGGGCACAAATTCTTCATGCCTCTAACGAGCACTATAGTCCGGCAGTCCAGGTGATATCTCCGTTCGCTCCAATCAATATGTTTGATGGTATGGAGAGTGCTCGAAGCCGTAAACCGGGTCATTCTGAGAATGTTGTTCTATCCCTCGCAAAACCACTTCCTGTTCACAAAATCGAAATGGATTTCACCTATTTTGTGAACAATAATCCGCTTGATATCACGATCGACGCTTTGGTTAACGGTCATTGGAAAACGTTGGTGTCGAAAACCCCTGTGAAAGCTTTTGCCGGTAATAAAAAAGTCCTCGAGATTGAATCGAAGGATGTTATTGAATCTCTCAAAGTAACAACCTGGCCTGATGGAGGCATGAATAGACTGAAGGTGTGGTCGACTTTTGCATGAAAGTTGCAATTTTTAGTTTTTGGAACAGTTCTCATACATTAAAGACCGAAAACGGGATTTTTACGAGTTGGATTAAGTTCATTTTTTTGTTGAGCATGCTTGTTTTGATTGCATGCAATCCAATGCTTAATAAGAAAACCGTCGAACTTGCTGGCACTCCTCGCGGTGGAGACTTCAGCATTCCTTCCACTGTTGGTTCATTTAATACGAGTGACTACCGAGGAGAAATCCTTTTCATTTTTTTTGGATTTTCCCATTGTCCCTATATTTGTCCTACGACTCTGAAGAATCTTTCCCTTATGAAGAAAAAGCTTTCAGTTGAAGATCAAAAGAGAGTTCGCATACTTTTTATTTCAATAGATAATGAGAATGACACACTTCAGTCTCTGAAAGAGATTAATACCATCTACGGCGATCGTATTGTAAGCGCCACTGATACGGACCACAACCTGAGAGAGATTGCCATTAAATTTGGCGCCGGTTTTTCCAAACGGAAGAATATCGATGGCGAATGGATTTTTGAGCACACAGATAAGGTATATGTCATCAACAGCAAAGGGCAATGGGTAGATTCAAAACCTTACAACGTAACCGCTGATGTATTTAAGCAATCATTTCTCGAAGCAGATACACTCGCTCCATTGAGTTCAAAGTCTCAGCATCGTCGTTTGGAAGTATGGGGTGAGAATCTGGATTGCGATCTGAGTCTTGGTCCTTGTTCCGCAAAAGTGGATGAGAAAGTGATTACTTTGAAAATAACTCCAACGCCGATTAAAGTTACTAGGCCTCTGTTGATTGAAGTAGAAACGCATTCAAATGAGATAGTGGCCATTGAGACTGATCTCGTCGGTTTCGGTGAGAACATGGGCCATCTAAGACCAGCACTCAGTAAATCGACGGCGGAGATTTATTCCGGTCAAGTCACTCTGCCGGTATGTGAGATCGCAGAGATGTACTGGCTTGTGCGATTGCTCTTGAAAAAAGATGGTAAGGAAGGTGTTGTCGAGTTTAAGTTTAAGACGAAACAGACGATTTAGAAAATAAAAGGGGCGACCCGAAAGCCGCCCGATCAAACTACATAAACGTTTTAAGAGTCGAGATGTGTCTCTGTTGATTAGGAAGTAGTACCGCTTTAATCGTCTTTTTCAGATCGGCCGGTAAGTTTTTATCTTCGAGTGCCTCTTTATACTCGCTGATTCCGTGCTCTTCACCTTGAGTAAGTGCTGTTAGAGCAGGTCTGTTACCCATCAAAGCTGCGCCTTTTGTCCATGTCTTCGCGAAAACACCCCAGGCACCTGCTGATTCAGTATCTTCAAGAACAGATTTTTTGCCAGCAGCATACTTCGAAAGAATTGTTGTCGCACTGTCATGATCTTTCCTAATCATCATGAGTGCAGTTTTTTCTTTTCCGTCTTTCATGTCTTCCATCGCAGCGTCGTAAGCTTTGATTGCTGAGAGCTCACCACGAACGAGGTCATCAAGTTGAGTTGTCTTCATGGCCATATCGTCAGCAGCAAAAGCGAGAGAAGATGCGAGAAAAAGTGCAGTTAAAATCAATTTCATTGTTCACTCCTTGTGAAAGAAAATTTCTATTCACAGCATAGTGATTTCAAAGACTAAATCCATCCCCTATGGACATAATTGAGGATGATTTAAGAATGACTGAGTATTATCAAATTTTCTTATGAATGACTTTAGGTCAGTCCATGTTGACCTGATAGTATAGGTCACGCTCTTTCAGGAGTTCCGAAGCAATCGAAATGGCAATTTCTTCGGGATCATTACTTCCGAAACGATTTCCCATTGGGATTCGCAGGCGCTCAATGAAATTGTCTGGTACGCCGGCGGTTTTCAGTTCTTTTTTCATCTTGATCGCTTTCACATCACTTCCTATGCAACCCACGTAAGGTGCCTGCGGTGAATGTTTCGCAATTTCAACCAGAATTTCAAAATCCATGGCGTGTCCCATGGTTATACAAAGATAAAAACTTTTAGGATGATATTTGGCGACCATCTCTTTTGGTTCCGCATGAACAATCCCATTCACTCCCTGAAGTTTTGAAACCCATTCTTCCCGGGGATCAATGACAGTGATATGACAGTTCAATTTGGTGAGGACCCTGGTCAGTGCCTGTGAAACATGGCCAGCACCAAAAATAATGACGGGCCATTGATTCTGATAGAAATGCTCAAAGAGAATGCTGGTTTCTCCTCCGCAAGTCATGCCGATATCTTTTTGCAGGTTCCAGGTCACAAGTTGTGGTTCGAGTTGCTGAGTACTCTCGAGGAGTTCGAGGGATTTTGTAATACAGGCCGTTTCAACTTTTCCACCACCGATTGTTCCGGCGAATAGACCATCTCTGGTCACGATGATTTTGGCGCCGGGATCCTGAGGTGTTGATCCGCGTGCGTGAACAAGAGTCACTACGACAAATGAAATTTCACGTTCTGTGAGTTCAGCTGCTTCTTTCCAGAGTTTCAAGGTTTCTCCCAGGGTGCAAACGCAGAAGGTGATATGGCCCGGAGAATATTTTCAGAGGTTGCCGGAATACGGATCTGCGGAAAAGAATTTTGATAATCAGGAAGGTAAGTGAGGGCGTTGTTGACTGCTGTCCATGCGGAGAGGGCAAGAAGGAGAGGGGGTTCACCAACGGCCTTGGTTCCCCGGACATTAGCGTAATTTTCATCATTCTCCAGGAGAGTGATATTGAACTCGCGAGGTGTGTCCTGGATGTTCGGTATTTTATAGGTCGATGGTGCGTGTGAAAGAAGAAGGCCCTGCTTATCGTAAAATAGATTCTCCGTTGTCACCCAACCGAGTCCCTGTATATAAGCGCCAGACACCTGGCCGATATCGAGGTCGTGATTCACAGGCCGTCCAAGATCCATAAGGATATCCGTGCGGAGAACTTTCACTTCGCCCGTGTCTTTGTTGAGACTGACTTCAGTCGCTGCGGCCCCCATCGTGAAATAGAGGAAAGCATCGCCCTGGCCCGTCATCTTATTAAATTCAATCCCCGGGATTTTATAAAAAGCATAATCAGAAAGAGAAATACGATTTAAGTAAGCTTCGAGGACGAGATACTTGAATTCAATTTTTTTCTCGGCGTGATCGGGATGCCATGCAAAGCCGTCTTTAAAAAGAATATCAAAGTAAGTTGCGACTCCGGATTTCCAGTCTGCTCCCGCATTCGGATCATTCTCGTCAAGATTCTTGTTTTCAAGTTCAACTTCGGCCTGAGTTCCAAGACCAGCTGTTTTTGAGGCCCAGCGATCTTTCGGAATATCTAAAAGCTTGAGGGCAAGTTCTGAAAGACGTTTTTTAATTTTTCTCGTCGCTAGAAGGGCGGCAGCTCCGTTTAAGTCAGTGCCCGAAGAAGCGGCAGTGGGGGACGTGTTGGCGTTCTTGTCCGTTCTTGTAGGCATCATCCGCACAGATTCCCGGGGCAGGCCAAGCTCACTTGTTACCATCTGAGCAATTCGTGCATTCACGCCCTGGCCCATTTCCGTTGCACCGGTCGCAACCTGAAGAGAGCCATCATTGTGAACGATCACAAGAGCGTTCGCCTGATTGAGAAATCTGGTGGTAAATGAAATGCCGAATTTTACCGTCGTGAGAGAAAGTCCGCGGATGAATAGTTTATCCGTCTTGTTGAATGTTTCAATCTCCTGGCGACGTTTGCGATACTCACATTTTTTTTCAAGACCTGAGACCAGACGATCTAGACAATTATTCTCTACCAGCTGACCATAGTGAGTTGTATTGCGTTCATCTTCATCGCGGTAGAGATTGATCTTGCGGACATCAATCGCATCTTTTTTCAATACGTGAGCAATCTCTTCAATTACTTTTTCTATCGTCGCCACACCTTTAGGCCCGCCGAAACCGCGAAATGCTGTATGCGAATGATGATTGGTTCGACATACCTGTCCCGTCACACGAATGTGGGGCAGGTAATAGCTGTTATCAATGTGAAGCATGGCCCTTTCCATTATGGAGGTAGAAAGGTCAGCGTATGCACCGGCATCAGAATAAAGCTGCACATCGAGAGCATGAATGCGGCCCTCGGAATCAAAGCCCACTTCATATTCGTTTTCAAAAGGATTGCGTTTTCCTGTCATGATCATGTCGTCGTCTTTGGTGAGGACGATGCGGGCCGGACGCTTGAGTTTCTGGGCGACGAGAGCGGCGTACGCCGCAAATGGTGCTGCCTGGGATTCTTTCCCGCCGAAGCCACCACCCATGCGCTTCACCTGACAGACGACGTCTTTATTAGAGAGCCCGAGAGCGTGAGCGACAACATGTTGGGTCTCAGTCGGATGTTGTGATGATGAATGCACTTCAATCTGGCCGTCCTCGAGAGGATAAGCTGCTGAGACATTACTTTCTAAGTAGAAATGATCATGCCCCTGGATAATGATCTTACCTTTCAAGGTATGAGGTGCGGATTTCATCGTTGCGTGAACATCACCGCGTTCAATTTTCCTCGCAGGTATAATGAAATTCTGTGCTGCCCTGGCATCATCAATCGACATCACAGCAGGAAGGTCATCGTACTCGATGATGACTCTTTGCTTGGCATACTGGGCCTCTTCCATGGACTCGGCTGCAATGATCGCGATAGGTTCACCAGCGAACGCTACAACATCAGATGCAAGGAGAGGTTGGTCTTTAAATATCGTTCCCCAGAAATTATCATGAAAATCTTTACTGGTATAAACGGCCACAACTTTTTTATTCTCCAGTACTTTTGAAAAATCAAGTTTCTTGATTTTTGCGTGGGCCCTGGTGGAATAAAAAACTTCCACGAAGAGTTCGTTTTTCATCAGGGGTCTGTCATCGACGAATTCGGAGAGTCCCTGAACGTGTGTGTGAGCATTATCGTGAGGAAGACTCATTGAATCCCCCGTTCAGTTGCAAACCTTCTGAAAAGATTCTCAATGAGAACATGTCGATAGGCCGATGAGGCACGCAAATCACTCAGAGGATTGAACTCACCGTGGAGGACTTTGACGGCATCGTT
>CAMCYI010000003.1 GCA_945883845.1 Bacteriovorax stolpii
CTCGTCTGCGGCGAAACTCGATTCTGCGCAATCAACGGCGAAGTCTGCGCAAACAATTGCGAACTCACCATCAACATTACAAAGGAAAAAAATTTCGTCTTCATAAAAGCACCTATACAAAAAGAATTTGATGTTAGTTTTATCGGTATGTTGGCCTCTATCCTTGATGGAAAAAGCTTAGTTTAGGTTTTGAGCTGCATGACTTAAACTATGGAAATCTATCAGTGACAAAAATTGATGAAGAGAACCTGAATGAAGTGGTTTTTCTTTTAGGTTCAATTCTAAGCTGTGAGATTTTGGCAAAAAAAATCCCCGGCCGAAACCGGGGATGAGGTTGAGAAAGTTATTCGACTGCTTTCTTGTCATCAACGAGTGCAGCGATCACGAGATCTCCGCTTACGTTAAGAGTTGTACGGCACATGTCGAGGAAGCGATCGACGCCGAGAATGAGAGCGATACCTTCAGCAGGAATACCTACACCGTTCATGATGATCATGATGAGTGGAAGTGATCCGCCTGGGACACCAGCAGTACCGATACCTGCGATGATACACATGATGACGACTTTGAACTGAGAGGCCATGGAGAGTTCAACGCCGAATACCTGGGCGAGGAAGAGAACTGTCACACCTTCGAAGAGTGCGGTTCCGTTTTGGTTCGCCGTAGCACCTACAGTGAGAACGAAGCGTGAGATGGCCGGAGTTAAGCCGAGTTTTGTTTCAGCGACTTCTATTGATTTCGGAAGACAGGCGTTCGATGACGAAGTTGAGAACGCGTACATCATGACTTCTTTTGAGTCTGAGTAGAATTTCCACGGTGAGCGTTTAGCGATGAACTTCAAAAGGATCGAGTAGACGACGAACTGTTGAATCAGGAGACCTGCAACCACAACAGCGGCGAAGTAAAGGAGTGATTCGAAGATTTCGAGGCCGAACTTGAAAGCGGTCTGGAACACGATCGTGAATACCGCGTAAGGAGCAAGCTTCATGGCGACTTCAACGATCTTCAGTGAGGCATTGAAAATTTCCTCGAAGATGGGAATGATGCGAAGTTCGCTTCTCTTGTGATCACGAGCATAGAGGTGGAAAGCGAAACCAAAGAAGAGAGCACAGAACATGAGTGAAAGCATTTCGCCTTCAAGTGCTCTGACCGCAGCTTCGAGAGGATTTTTTGGAATCACTTCAACAAGTGCCTGCGCAAAAGATTTTGAATTTTTAGCATTATTTGAAATTGTTTCAACGTTCGTTTTGGCAGCTTCGAAAATGCTCGTATCAATTTTAAAACCTTTTCCGGGCTGGAAGAAGTTAACGAGTCCGATACCGATCAGAACTGATGCAGTTGAAGCGATGACTGTGTACATCAGGGTTTTGGAAGCAATTTTTCCTACGCCCTGGTTGCTGGCGAGTTCAAAAACTCCGAGGATGAGAGCTGAAAATACCATTGGGACTACGATCATGAAGAGGAGACGAAGAAAAATTTGTCCGACGGGAAACATCACAAAATTGTTTACGTGTTGAAGCCATTCAACATCCTGGTGTGAATGCAAGGCAGTTCCGAGAACAATACCGCCAATCAGCGCAATCAAGAGCTTGTAGTGATTTTTCATGTAACTCCGTTCGATTAAAATTATACTTAAATGATAGGGTTATTCGGCTTCGAAAACAAGAAAGACATTTTGAATCAATTTGCTCGGCTAATTACTGCTCTTTGCCTATGAAGGTCTCTGGAGAAGGAGTACCGTTAGTTCATGGATAACAAAATATTTTTGTTCCCTCTACAAAACTCAGTTCTCTTCAAAAAAGTCACTTTGCCTTATCACATTTTCGAGGAACGTTATCGCAAGATGATTCGCGATGCCTGTGATCAACAGATCCCGGTAGGAATCGTGAACTATCATTCATCAGATATGTACGGCGGTGAAATTTGCGTTGCCGGCATTCCGCATATTCTTTCGGAGTATCCGGATGGACGCATGGACATTTACATCACCGGTACGGTGAAATGCCAGTTGGTGGAAAGCGTGAAGGAGTACCCTTACAAGATTTATACTTACCGTCCATTGCGTGAAGATATGCGGGCCGATGATACGTTCGATATCGAGCTTTCGAGCCTGCAGTCATTTCTGGAGAAATGGGCCATTCATTTCCTGCCGGATCCGAATCAACGTGAAGCGTTCGTCGCGACTCTGGAAGAACCTGAGGTTTTGATCAATTACTGCGCTGTTTTTCTTGTGGATGAACCCAGATTGAAGCGGGAGATAATGGAGGCAGGAAGTCTTAAAGAGAAAATAAAAATACTACTGCACGTCATGGGCCCAAAAGAAGTATCCCTTGGACCCTTTATGCCTAGCCTGAAGTTCTAAATTACTTCTTTTTGTTAGCTTTACCAGCTGCGATAGCTGCTTTGATCTTAGATTTCTTCTTAGCTTGGCCCTTGCGGCGAGACATTTTTCCAGCCTGGCTCTTACGTCCGTAACCCATAAATCACAATCCTTCTTAAAGTTTTACTAATAACCGTCACATTATGTGCAATGGATTTTTTATTGTAAAGACTTACCAGCTGATTAACAATGAAAAGGCCCAAAATCAGCTTTTTCAAGGAGTACTTATGAAATTCGCCTTCGCTTCACTTTGCCTTCTTATCTCGCTAAGTGCCCTCGCTGAAAAACGCAGCATCACCCTCGTTAACTACGAGACTGACGGCGTGAAACAATGGCTCCCAGGGACGATTATGGCGAAGAAAGGTGACGATGTTGAGATCACTCTCGTTAACAACGTACCCTCAGGCATTCACGGTTTCCAGATCCCGGCCTTTAACGTCAAAAAAGATGTGATGAAAGGGAAAAGAGAAGTTGTGACTTTCAAGGCCGATAAAGAAGGCCTCTTTGAGATGAAATGTCACTTGCATCCGGCCCACGTTGGCGGCCAGCTTTTGATTCTTCCGTAGTTTTTAAATTGTTACGAGTGCCGGGCCTTTGAATAGGTCCTGGCATTTGTAGCAACCCACCAGAAAAGACTAATCAGCCAGACAAGACATGCAAACGGATGGAGAATCACTCCGGCCCAGGATTCCTGAAAAACGATCTTCGAGAAAAAACGGTAGAGTATGAGTAGAAAGAAACTTCCGATAGCCCAAAACGGATGACTGAAAAAACATATCAACGGAAATGACCACACGAAAAGTGCGACGACAAAAAACCAGAAACTCTTTCTGAGTTCTTTCTCTTCCCAGAGTTTGCCCCAGTAATCGCGCATGCCGCGGATCATGTCTTCGAAATATTCAGGATAAGTTCGGACAAGATGCTTCTCACCGAAAGCGAGATAGGTATTTGTTTCTTTCGCTTCGAACGCTTCAACGATAGCGACTTTCCATGAAATGTGACGAAGGTTTTCAAGGGGAAGGAGCTTGAATGCCGACAGCGGCATGGCGATCCATCCCTGAGAGAGAGCCAGAAATGGATGAGAGAGATTCCGTCTGATCTTTCGAAAACCGTAGAGGGAAGCAAAGACAAGAGTTGGATTCAAAACACTCACAGCTTCGATGACGACGTTTGTTTTAGCCGTCTGAGGAAGCACGAGTGTTACACGTTCTTTGTCGGTGACAATTTTTGCAACGGATTCAAAAAGATTTTCTGAAGGAACCAGGTCAGCGTCCCCAATAATGACAACGTCGGCAAGAAGACGGTGAGAGATCTGCTGAAGCATCCACGGAACGGGAAGGGTACCTGCAGGGCGAGAGACAAAGCTGTTCACTTCAACAAATGGATTATTGCGGGCGAAGTTCATGATCGGCTCAATGTCAGCGTGGTGACCATCAACCAGAACGTAGACTTTAAGATTGACGTTTTTGAGCTGCGAAAAACTCTTCTGCCACTGCTCAGAGAGAAAAAGAGTTTCAGGAAGAATCGGGAGAATGAGTTCGATCGGGCCGGAATAATGATCGGAGCTGCTGACCTGTTTACCAAAGAGAGCATTCTTCACTAAAGTGAAGATAAGAAGCACCGTCGTTCCAATAACCAGAAGCCCTAACATGCCGTCGCCTTTTGGTAGTCTTTTGACTAAGATTAACCCATGAACAAACGTCAGTACATGCAAAAAAGTTTCGAGCGCCAAAGGCTTCTTAACAAATTATTCGCCAGGCCCGGTCCCTTCCCCTGTGTCCTCATCCTGGACAACCTCAAGGTCGATTTTAACATCGGGAAAATCATCCGATCTGCGGAAGCTTTCGGTGTTCAAGGCGTTGATGTCGTAGGAACACTCTTTTTTGACCCGCTTCCGGCCAAAGGTTGCATGAAGCGCGTTCCCTGGACGATGACGAAAACTTTTTATGAAAGTTATCAGAATCACCTGACGAAAGGTTATACGTTTTTTGCATTTGATACAGATGCCACCAGTATGATTCATGAAACAGACTTTCCGGATAAGTCGGCCTTCATCATGGGCCATGAAGGTTTCGGTTTCAGTTTCAAGAAGGAAGACTATCCGCAAATTAAGTGGATCAAGATTCCTCAAATAGGAAAAGTTGAAAGTCTGAATGTTTCAGTAGCAGCATCGATTGTGATGTATGAGTTCGCCCGCAGCAGGAATTTTAATCCTCCAGCAGAGTCCCTCTGAGATTTAATGAAAGGCTATAGAGAAGAGAAATAGCACTCACACCGAAGAAGAGGTGTGGCGGCTGTGCATTCGCAGGAAAGTCAAAGTAGTTCAGAGTAATTCCGGTGGCAACATTTCCCAGTACGCAGAAAAATGCGAGGAGCGTGAGGAAGAATGCCTGGCGATTGTATTTTGTACGTTGAAAATAAATTAAAAGATAAATAAACAGAGCAACGATCACGAGTGAAAACGTGCGGTGAACATAAAAAATTGTGCCGAGCTGTCCGATCACCGTTGTATCAGTTGCGGCGTGTGTATCGCGGATAAGAGTGTCCACTTCCTGTCTGACCTGAGTTCCCATCAGAATCTGAATGAAAGTCACAAACACCAGAATTTTACTGATGATGAGGCCCTTAGGATCTGTCTTGGCGACGATAGAAATGTCTTCCAGGTCACGGCAGTACTTCTGCAAGTAAAGAAGTCCCATCAAAAGGACGACGGCTAGAAACATATGTATGGTAATCAAAAATGGTTTCAGGTGCGTTGAAACAACCAGGGCCCCGACTCCACCCTGAAGCAGGATCAGGAAGAGGAGACCTCCACAGAACCAGGGAATATTTCGTTCATAACGGCGCATGCCAAAAGAAAGACCAAAAAGAATCACAATGAAGAATCCGAGAACGACTCCCAGAAGACGATTGATGTATTCGGTCCAGGTCTTGAACGGATCGAAATCTGCGATGGTCTTACCGGCAATTTTATAAATGTCTTTGTAGTTGGCAGGAAGATCGGTGATGTCCATAGGCGGAACCCATTGCCCAAAGCAACGGGGCCAGTCGGGGCAGCCAAGTCCGGAACCAGTCCCACGCACGATGGATCCAGCGAGAATGACCATGAACGTTCCAACGATGGAAAGAAAAAGAATATTACGAAAACCTGTCATACCAGAAAGATTACATGATTCATCCGGTCGGAGCAACGATAGAATGATGTTTTTTGCGAGAGAAATGAGTACAATCTTAACACGGAACTTTTTATGATTACACTCGATATTCTCATTCTCGGACTCGCACTCGGCATCGATTCTGCCGTTGCCACTTTTGCGTTCGGTGTTTTGCACAGTGAGAATACCGCCTATGAAAAGTGGGGCAGGGGTTTTTATCTTTTTACCCTTTTCGGTTTATTTCAAGGTTTCATGTTGTGGATCGGAAGCCGCGGAGGCTTTCATTTTACTTTCTCAAATTATGGTCATCTCTTTCAGTTGTTGATCGCAGGTATTTTCCTGGTGATTGGCGCTAAAATCATCCTTGATACATTAAAAAGCGGCGAGCCAAAAAATCTTCAGTGGAGCATACTGCAGAGTTTGCTGATCGCCGTTGCAACCAGCCTTGATGCTCTCGCCGCTGGAATTAGCTTGGGAACGATGCCGGAGACTCATTACGTTGCTTTCGAGATTGGTCTGATAACGGCCTTCCTCTGTTTTATTTTTTACGTCATCGCAGAGTTCACAAATAAAATTCCGGAAACCTGGCTCCAGCGTTTTTCCGGACTGATTTTTATCATTCTGGGTGTGAAAGTGATTCTTGATTATATGAAGCTGGGGGGCCTGTGAAATTATCTGCTGCTGAATTTGATAAAGCTTACAAAGTCCTTAAGAAGATCATTCATCCCACCCCGCTTGTGCATAACGAATGGCTCTCGAAACAGTACAGTTGTGAAGTGTACTTAAAACTAGAGAACATGCTTCCCATCGGATCATTCAAAATGAGAGGAGCGACGTACAAAATTTCTGAACTTTCTGCGACTGAGAAAAAACAGGGCGTACTTGCTGTGAGCGCAGGAAACCATGCTCAGGGTGTTGCCTGGGCCGCTCATCGCTTTGGTATCAATGCTACGATTGTCATGCCGGAAGGTTCGCCTCTGACGAAAATCCGCAATACAGAATCTCTTGGCGCCAAAGTCGTTCTTCACGGCAACAGCATTGAAGAATGCTTTGCTCATGCTCAGGAGATGATGAAGAAAAAGAAAATGGTTTTCGTGCATCCATTCCATGATGAAAAAGTGATCGCAGGGCAGGGGTCAGTTGCTTTTGAGCTCCTCGAACAGATACCAGATATGGATTTTGTTTTTTCATCCATCGGTGGTGGCGGGCTTGTGAGTGGTATCGGTCAGGTTCTCAAGGCTAAAAAATCAAAAGCAAAAATTTACGCCGGTCAAAGTTCAGGCTGCAGTCCCATGGTAGACTCTCTCCATAATAATAAAATCAAAAACGCGTCTGTCGCCAATACTTTTGCTGACGGCATCCGGGTGAAAAACGTTAACGAAGATATGTTCAAGCTTCTTAAGTCAGTTCTCGACGGTTCATACGCAGTTGATGATGAGAAACTGGCCTGGGCCATTCTCCAGTTGATGGAGAAGGCAAGAGTTATTGCTGAAGGTGCAGGTGCCTTGCCACTCGCTCTTTTTGATCAGCTCCATCGCAAAGATCCGAAAAAGTTTAAGGGTAAGAAAGTCGTTCTTGTTATCTGTGGTGGTAATATAGACGTCAATCTTCTTGAAAGGATCATTGATCGCGGACTGATTGAATCTCATCGTAAAGTCCGGATCTCTATTCCGATAGCAGACCGTCCTGGGATTTTGAATCACCTGACAAAAATTATTAAAGACGTCGGGGCCAACGTTCTCCAGGTTGTGCATGACCGTGATTCATCTAATACTGGCATCACAGGGACCAATGTTCTCTTCACCCTTGAGACGAAGGGAGAAGATCATCTTCAGGTCCTCTTGAAAGAGATGAAGAAGGATTTTCCTCTTTGCAAAGTTCTGGATTAGTCACTGTCTAAACATTAATCACTACCGTAAAAACTTCAAAGCCGGACGCTCAAGAGAGAAGCAAGGTTAGGATATGAACATTCTTTAACTTATCAAGGATGTCGTATGAAATTCATTGCTTTGCTCTCTATCTTTGCGCTTAGTACTTCGGCCTTCGCTCAACTCGTCAAACCAATGGATGATCTGTTTGCCATGAACAACCGCCTGAACGCCGGAAAAGATGGAGCAACGATCACGAGAGAAAGTCTTGCCAACTACGACAAATTCGTCGCTATGGATGTGAATGCTCTTCAGGTGCAATCACTCGCGATCGTCGACGCGAAAAAATTGAAATTCCTCACTAAAAATCAAGCCGAAATTGCTATTCGTGCCTCTCAAGCGAACCCCGTTGCATCTACGGAGCAATACCACAAGTATGATCCAAGAAATCAGGGGATCGGTTTCTGCTTTGGCCGCGCTACTTTCGTGAATCTTTATCTCGCCGCTGCTGGTGTGAACCGCGCGAATATCAAAAAAGCATTCATCGTCGGTCGTATGGACGGCGGAGCTTGGGGCTGGCACGTAACGACGATCGTAGAAAGCCGCAACCCTGTTAACGGAAAAGAAATGTGGCTCGCTCTCGATCCTATCTCACAACAAGGGATTCAGGACGTTCGCAGCTGGTATAAAGAGATGTCGAGAAAGTCTGATGACGGTAAGCTTCGTCTCTACATCGGTGAAGCCGGGAAACTTGGAGCAGGAGCTTCAAGATACGACGAGATCTCTTTTGCAGATCCGTTCTACAACAACTACTTCAAGGACATGAGATCTTGGTTTGAGAAAAACGATGTTTCAAAAGACCTTAAGTAAAACTCCACGCAATTAAGCGGGCCCGTTTCTGACCCTGTTCCATCGGAACAATCATGAAACGGGCCCCTTGTTTTTCTGCGATTCTTTCGAACTCCTGAAGATACTCGCCTTTAGAAACTAACGAAGAGAACCACTTCACCTGATCTTTAAATTCCACCGATTCAAAAATCATACTGCGAATAAAGCGTTTTTCTCCCCCGGGAGTCCACAACTCCTGTGACTGGCCACCGAAGTTCAGAGAACCGTTGGCACCACGGCCCAGGTTTTTGAGCTTGCGGTTTGTTCCTTCTAAAGCTTCTTCAGCAGAAGCATGGAAAGGTGGATTACAAAGGGTGAGATCAAATTTTTCGTTCTTTTTAATGATGCCCTTAAAGATCTGGGCCGGATTTTCCTGTAGTCTCAGCTCGAGTTTGCCCTGCAAAAGCGGGTTATTCTCGATCAGTTTTTGGGCCGCACTCAATGCTTTGGGTTCAATATCCGCACCCACAAAAGACCAATGATACTCATGAATACCGATGATCGGATAAATGGCATTCGCCCCGACTCCGATATCTAGAACGTTGGCCGATTTTTTATTGAGACCCGGAAGATCTGCGAGATGATGAATGTAGTCTGCGCGGCCAGGCACCGGTGGGCATAGAAAATCATCCGGGAGATTCCAGTCCGTCATCCCGTAATCGCACTCGAGGATGGCCTTATTAAGGGCCTTCACACCCTCAGGGCGTGAAAAATCCACCGTCATCCCTTGAGGTCCTTCGACCAGGAAGGCCTGAAGCTGGGGCGATTTCTGGGAGAGGAGATCAAGATTATAGCGGCCTTGATGGCGATTATTTGGATGCATGAACGGGAGAGTAGGCGAGGTCAGGTGATTTTGGCTATAGTAGAGCTATGAAAACCCTCAATGTAGAAAAAATTCAGCATCATCTCCGTCAATTTGCCCAGGACCGGGACTGGGATCAGTTTCATTCTGTGAAAAACCTGGCCATGGCATTGTCGGTTGAAAGTGCTGAGCTGGTGGAAATTTTTCAGTGGATGAAGGAAGACGAAACTAACCAGCTGAAGAACGATCCTAAGAACCTGGAGAAAGTAAAAGAGGAAGTCTCAGATGTGCTTCTTTATCTTTTGAGAATTGCAGATAAGCTGGAAATTGATCTCGAGCCCGCCGTCTGGGCGAAGCTCGAGAAGAATGCTTTAAAATATCCTGTTGAAAAATCCAAGGGCAATTCAAAGAAGTACGACGAAATCTAGAAAGCCTGCGCCGACGATGATCGACCGCCATTCAGGATCGTGCTGAGAGAATCCTTCTGGGAGTATCTGTCAGCGTTTGAAATCTCACGGTCTTCTTCGATCAAAGAAACATTCGTACACGAGCTCAGAGAGTAATTTTCCGTTACAGACCCGGATGAGTCCCATCTGACATCAATACTTCCGTTCACTCTGAACTTAAGGAGTTTCCCGAAGTAGCCATCGCAAGAGAGATCAGCATTCACCGAATAGCCTTCGCGGCTCTGGACTTCATCCACAGATATGTTCGTACAAGCTGCAAGGTCAAAGTTCTTTGAGACGCTCTCAGACCTCCAGCGAATGTTGGCGTTACTGTTCATCAGGACGTCTGTGACCGTGCCGATATACCCGTCGCAATAGACTTCACTTCCTGATCTGTACCCACCACTGGGATTTGAAACAGGACTGATGTTTTCGCAGCTACTTAATGCAAAATTGACCGACTCACTTCCTGTGTCCCATTTGATATCAATGTTTTGATTGGCGAGAATCGCCTTCACTTTTCCAAAGTATCCGCCGCAGGCAACGTCAGTTCCCTGAGTAAATGTTCCTACACTCGCCCCGCCGGAAAGAGGAGTGATATCTGTGCAACTACGAGCATCGAAATTCCTGGATTCGCTGCCTGTTGACCAGCTGATGTTGATGTTATTATTAACGAGTCGGCCGGTGACTGTGCCGACATAGCCGTCGCAATAAATTCTGGCGTCACGAGCAAACTTGGGTTCATCTGCCCTCGAAAACGCCGCAAAAGTCAGTGCAATTAAAACGATCAATGCCTTCATGAGAAACCTCCGAATAATAGATACTTTCTTTCAAAGCAAATATTCTGCCAGCTTTCAAGACATCAACTGTTTGAGTTTACAAAAGGACCCTGTCTAAGATTTAGACGATCCTGAAAAGACCGCCCACATATCTACAGTCCGGCTTCTTCGTTGCCCATAAATCCCTATACTGATCATATGTTCAAAGGAAATTTATGAAGCGGTCACTCCTGCTCTTTTTATTGTTGTGGTCATTCCTCATTCACGCTCAAAGTGGACGAGGGATCCCTACGAAGTACATGAACGACCCAGCAGTCGATCTGACTCGTGCGGGTAAGCTTCTCCTTCCGGATGAAGTTCATAAGCTTCGTGAAGATTCACGTGGGCGATTTGATATTTCTACTCTTAATCCTCAGGAAGGATCGGATCTCTGGAAAGATGTCATGCTAAAAGAGCTTCCTGCTGAGGGGAATCCTCTGATCGATATGGATGAAGTGACTTATCATTCACCTGTTGTTTCACCGACGGGAATTTTCCGTTTCAATATTCAAAATAAGGCCGGCGACAACAAGCTCTACACAATGATGCTCAGTAAGACTGTGCATTCAATTCTCCTTGCGAAAAATCTTCTGCGTAAAATCGGTTACCAGATTCCGGATATTAAGTATCTTCCACGTGTCATCATCAAATTTAAGAATGAAGCTGAGAAGAAAACTTTTGTTTCTTACCTTGAGAACGTGGCGATGGCCGGTGCTGCAAAGTACTGGGTGATCGAAGATCTCGATACTGACAAGCTCATGCTTCAGGATCTGGTAGTGATGGATTCAAACCATACGATCTATAACCTTGCTGTTGGTGTAACGAGTGACATGATTCAAGGCCGTCGCCTGATGTCTTCTCTTGCTCTTCCTTTGACTCTCGTTAATCTTACTGAAAGTGTGAACATGTTCCGCTGGAACGCGGGTGTTACTCAAAATAATGAAGTTTCTCTTTTCCACGATCAACTTCCTGACTTTCAATGTACATGGGATGATGCCCGCTGGATTGCCCGTCGTATAGAGAAACTCACACGCGAAGACTGGAGAGAAATTGTTGCGGGATCGCACATGCCTCGTCCGGTTCAGCAGATTCTCGTAGAAAAATTAATTTCTCGCCGTAACTCTGCGATGAAACTCTTTAAAATGGATGCTGAGCAGATCAAAGTCGATTCTGATCTCACAAACGGTGTTGAACTTTATAAAGGCAAACTGACCGAACAGGAATGGCCTGGTTACGCTTCACGCTTTGCTTTTGGTGATCCTGATTCTCCTCTTTCTGATTCTGAGATGAAGTCGTGGGTTAAATCACGCGCTATCTCAACATTACTCGATCTGACTCTTGGCCAGATTAACCAGATTCCTTATCTCGGCACTGATATCCAGAAAGTGAACAGCGAAAAATTCCAGAAGTATCTTCAAGAAGCCATCACGCAATCGACACAGAATCAGACTCCGGTTGAATTACCACTCAAAGCATGGGTATTCCCGACTTACAAAGGTCAGTTGATTCTTTCAAGAAATCTTGTCACAGGTACTTACCTCGGTACTGATAACCTTGTTCAACTCGTTGATACAGTCGGTGTGGCCATCGGTGCAGGTGCATTTGCCGGAACGATGGGTCTTCCTTCTCCGCTAAAAGCATTCGGAACTGCTGAAGCACTTGCAGTCAGAAGTTACTCGCACCTTCGCCCGGTAACGAGCATTCAGAGAGCTCTGAAATATCCTTTCAAGAACATCCTGGTTCCTCTCGTTAAGCGCGATTACGGAAATAAACTTCATGAAGCAGCTCAGATTGTTGTTGATCCGAATGCGGATGAAAAAACAAAAGCTGAGAAAATCGAAGCAGCATTGAAGCCTTTCAAAGATTCGATGGAAGTCGGGGAAAGTATCCTTATCACTGATTCACTCGCCACTCAGGCCGGTGTTCAGGTTTCCGGCGGGTACGAAAAGCTTCTCAATATCTCTCTTACCCTCGTTCCTGGTCATAAACTTGTATCTCGCTTTCATATCCACAGAAAGACAGCAGATATTTTCCAGATCTACCGTGATCTCGGTCAGGAAGGTAGTTTAGGTCTTTCTTTCGGGCTGGATAGCCTTATCCCGGTTCTGAAAGTTGGTATTACGAAGAGCAAGGGTAATGCCCGCGTAAAATTCTATTCAGTCGACCTTTCTCCGAAAAATGAGAAAGTGATTTCTAACATCTCTATCCTCAGACGGGCCATCGTATCGAGTTCAACCAGAGAAATGGATGATAAGCCTGAAACGAAGCCTTTCATCCTGAAAACGAAATACAAAGAAAGCAGCCCAAGTGCGAATCTCCTTTTCTGGCAGTGGAAAGGTCAGAAGTCTGCTTCCGAAATCACAGTGACGAACCCGAAAGGGGATGAGCGCTACTTCACACGAGACTATCTTGGTTCTACTCGCGGTGTGAACTATCAGGCGTACGTCAATGAAGTGATCACACATTGGGTGAAATTGATCTTCGATAAAAAATCTGGTCTCACTGATTCTACCGGTTCAAACCCTGGTTACTCTTTTAAAGGTCACGCTACTAACCGTATCCTGACTCTGGATCAGGAAGTCGACAGAAGCGGTGCTGTTATGGAGCCATTCGTTCGCATTTCACGCATCTACAACGGCTGGAGCATTGATCGCAACAAAGCTGAGAAGATTCTTGAAGAAATGAAGACACGCTACCGGCACGAGTTCTACACAGGCCCGGTTCTGAACGATACCCGTCGCATCTTTATGTATAATATTTCGCTCAACATCCTTTTCTATAAGAACGGGATTATGAATCTTCTTGGACTTTCTGAGAATGAAATCCGAAAAATTTTCTGGGAAAACCGCCAGGTTAAAAATCTCGTGATCGCTCGTAACAACGTGTTCTCTCCGGAGAATAAGTCGGAAGATCAGCAGGACGATGATGATAATGAATCGGGAGCTAAGAAATTTCTCAAGTTTTTAAATAAGTTCAAGAAATATGAAGCTGAGGGGAATGAAGCCAAGGCCAACCAACATCTCCTCAAGGCTTTCTCTCAAGCCGAGCACAAAGTTAACCTTAAAGGTCTTACTTTATTGGTTGGTGGTACAGAAAATCTTTATCTGAATGCCCGAATCGATGGATTCAGAGAAGGCGATGAAGACGGAGATAAGTCCATCGTTTCAAATTCTCTCGGTGAATTCGGTTCTCCGAATATCCTTGGCCCGGTTGTTCAGATGCAGAAAGAAACAGACATGCTTGAAGGTGAATTCTTCGTGTACTGGATGTTGATGAGGTTAATTTAATGAAAAATTTCTTCTGGCTCTCATTATTTCTCAGTTTCTCGGCATTCGCGACTGTAGTGCCACCAGAAAATGCCAAAATGCTGGTAGAAGATGAACTCTTCTCTTATCAGTGGGCACTTTATAATCAGTCACAGATTTATGTTCTTGAGAAAGACGATATTCACAATTTGCCTATGACGGGTGTTGCAGGCAAGGACATAGGATGGGGAAATCTTCTCCCGGCCCTTTCACAAAATCGTGTGATCGTCGCTGTTCTGGACTCAGGGGTTGATCTAAATCATCCTGAGCTTCAAGGCAATCTTTGGAAGAATGAAAAAGAATGTGGAAAAGATCCAAAAATTGATAACGATGGTAACAAGCTTCCCGGTGACTGTAACGGCTGGAACTTTACTGAAGCCTTGACTACTGATGAGGCCAAGAATCCATCAGACATTGACGGTCACGGTACCCATATCGCAGGTATCATCGCTGCGGCTCACAACGGCGAGGGAATGGTAGGTGTCTCACCTAACGCGATCATCATGCCCGTTAAAGTTCTCAGTGATTCTTCTACTTCAACTCAGGTTCCAAGTTCAGATGCATTCGCCCGCGGTATTATCTATGCCGTAGATAACGGAGCTCAGATTATTAACATGAGCTTAGGCTGGCCTCGTTCTCTCGAGACGAAGGCCCTGCGTGATGCAGTCACTTATGCGATTAAGAAAAATGTTATTATCGTAGCTGCTGCTGGTAACAATAATTCATTTGAACCACTCTTTCCTTGTGCGTATGAAGGAGTTGTTTGCGTTGCTGCCTCTACATTGAACGGAAATTACGCCGGCTTCTCAAACTACGGCGGCCACGTTGACGTCGTTGCTCCAGGCGAAGGTATTCTTGGCCTCAACCCGACGATCCTCGAACCGGAATTTTTCTCTGTCAGCGGATTTGAAATCAGAAGCGGAACATCTCAGGCCGCTCCAATCGTAGCTGGTCTCCTGGCATCTGTAATTGCCCGCGAAGGTTCTATCACTATCGACGAAGCTCTTGCCAGAGTTTACTCAGCGGCAAAAAGCCAGGATCACAACAAGTACATTAATGGTGGTGAAGCTAACTGGTCTGCACTTTCCAGGAAGGTAACAACTCCGGTTGTCCGTCCACTGCTTAAACTTCTCCGTCAGGTTGTCGTCAGAGGAGATCTCTCTTCTTCGAAGTTCAATCTTCCGGTAAAAAACTTCGGTACTCCGTCAGGTGCTTATTCTGTTAAAGTAGAAAGTCTGACTCCTTCGATCCATGTTAATAATGAGGTCGTTTCATTTGATCAACTGGCATCAGGTGAAGTGCAACAGATTCCTTTCTCTGTCAGCGTGGTTGATGCTGATGGTGAAGGATCACTGAAGCTCAAAATCACGGTCGCTGATCAGAACGGCGAAAGTGTTTACTTCAACGAAGTTCCGGTTGCCCGTGATGTTACGAACGAGCCTTCATTTTTAACGATCCCTTTCTCTTTTGCTAAAACACCTGTTCCGGTTGGTGGGGTACGTAACGGCGAGATCGTTACAAGCCTGAATACAATTGAGGCGTATGTTCCTTCTGATAAGCATGAGTATGTTGTCAGAAGAACAGTCAAAGATGGAGAGAAGTCGAAAACCGAGCTCACAGTTATTCGCAGAACGAACGGTAAGATGCTCGAGCTTCCTCAGAAAATTCAGGTTGAGAACGGAGTTACGACAATCAACTTCGTCCGTATCGACCTTAACCTTGATGGGAAGGAAGATTATTTCGTCCATACTCTCGCGCAGACGGGAGAAACAAAATTCTTCGTATTTTCATTCTTCGATGAAAACCTGAATCCTCTCTGGAGCAGCTTCCAGCACATCAAACTTGATATTGATGTCTACGTTAAAAACATGAATGATCTTGTTTTCGTACGTAAGGATAATACTGCTCTCGGAAAGATGATGGTTCCGGCCTTCTTTACGGAAGGTATGGTCCCCGAACGTAATCAGTCTCTGACATCCTGGCAGAGGGCCGATCGTGGAGTGAAGGATCGTTTGTATTATCTGAATGTTGAAAATAACACATTCAAGATTCACGCTCTCACGACAAAAATTTGGGAAGAATCAATCAAGGCCGAACTGAAATCAAAATGGTTCGATACAGTGATGAATGAACAGCTTCTTCCTGTCACAGATGCTGATGCGAAGAAAGGTATCATTCGTCTCATGGTATCAGTGGGCCTCGGAACAAAACGTGATCTCTTCATTCACGAAGTATCTACGAACGGAATCACTCACGGTAGTAAGCTTCCACAAATTGTGATCCAGACTGATAACGTCGACACTCTTCAGACCGTATCAGCTCAAGGCCTTCGTCCATCTGGCGACGTGTTCCTGAACATCTTCGACCGCACTCGTGGAAAAATCATTGTTACGAAAGGTACAGCGCAGGCGGGCGAGCTCATCTACCGTCACGATGCCGAAACAGATATTCTTGCCGGCCATTTGATGACTTTTGAAAATAAAGGTCAAAGAACGTCAGTTCTCCAGACCCGCGAAAAACTTGTGACGATCAATCACGAAACAAACAAGAAAACGGAGAGAGCGAAGCTACGCTACAGCTTCCTCACACAGAAACTTCTCTCTGAGCTCTACTATCCGATTATCTACAAACGCGACGGTGCTCAGTCGCCAGGCCTGTACGTTGACTCAACGTCGATTACGGGGAACAGAGTTTACTTGTTTGAAGAACAGAACGGTAAGCTTGTGATGAGTATTCGTAACTCGATTCTTTCTCCGGTGAACTGTCGTGCGATGAATCCGCATTATTCAGCAGAGGCGGGAGCTTCGGAGTTTGTGTTTCTTTGTTTGATTGATAATAAAGATTGGGTGATTAGAACGTTGCCGATGAATTAGGAACAAAACAAAACTGAAGACCCAGGCCCAAGTCACTGCCATACATGTTTTCAACCAGTCACTCTTTTGAGGCGATCAGCTTCACTGAACCTTCCCGTTTTCATTTTTTGGTTTTGTTTTTTGTTTCCCCATTTCCTCAAAAACCCTCACCCCTGGTGCATTTTTTTCATTTTAGCAGAGCCAACTCGCATCTTGCGGCGCATTATTTCACCTTTTTTCCCCATTTTCAGTCTCAAAACGGCCCCAAAACCATTGGCAAGCGTTTTGCTCAGGCAATAAGTACACACCAGTATAGCAAGAAGTTATTCGCCGTGTTAACAAGACGCAGCATTATCAACCTCGCGGTAGTTCGCGAGAATTTTTTTGGAAAAGGAAGAAAACATGAAAGCACAGAAAGGGTTAATGACACTCGCCACTCTCTCTCTTCTGGGTCTATCCGTAGCTTGTAATTCAGGCGGCGGCGGAACTCAGGTGAGCGATCGCTATCAAGAGGGATTTAACGCAGGTAAAACTGCAGGGTACGCAGAAGGTTACGATGACGGTTACGACGATGGTGATGCCGATGGGTATGACCGCGCTGAAGCTTTCTTCGCTTCTTCTGATTACAACTCTGGCTTCGCTGCCGGTCGTACACTCGGTCAGTCGGAAGGCTACGACATGGGTTACGATGATGGTTACCTTGATGGCCAGGATTCAGCTCCGTCTGGCGACCTGACTGCTGCTTATAACGATGGATACGATGACGGTATGGCCGATGGATATGACATGGGCTACGACGATGGTATCGCTGATGGATACGATATGGGTTACGACGATGGTCTCGCTGATGGATACGACATCGGTTACGATGACGGCTTCTCTGACGGCTACGACATCGGTTGGGATGATGGTTACTACGGATTGTCAGTTGGACCTGCGAAGAAGCTTGCTGGTTACGCAAACCTTCTTTCTCTCCTTCACAACGACATGATCGATTACACGAAGATCAAAGCTCCACAAGTTTCTGCTCGCGGTATCTCTGCGAACGGAAGACTTTTGTTCTCTGAAACTTCACTCACTGGTAAAGATACACTCAAGCGTAAAGCAGTTGTTGAGCAGTACCTTGTTGTAGAAATGGCGAAACAAGTTAAAGGAAAGTTCGGTCTTTCAGCTGAACGTTCACTTAAAGTTGCTAAAGCAGCTAACCATTTCAGAAAGTACTCTTCTTCAAGAGCTCTGACTGCTGACGATACTAACGCTTACGCTACTGAACTTATCGGTGCTAACGTTAAAGAAATCGAAGGTGCTTACGAGAACGCAATGAAAGGTTCACTCGCTGGATATAATGCTGTTCTTGAGAAAGCTGCTGAAAAGAACGATACTTCTGCTGAGAAAATGTCTCAGATCGTTGCTGAACTCTTCCTCTAAGATTTTAGATTTAAGACTTTCAGATTCTTCCAAAAAAAAGGCCGCCCGTAAGGGCGGCTTTTTTATTTCTAAGAATTTGATCAGACCCTAGAGCAGAACTTTACACGCCGGTGAAACTGAAGCCTTGTTCTTACGCAGGCATTTGACTACACGGCCGTTTTTCATCGGTTCCTTCGAACAGAACTTCAAACGATCTTTCTCGCAATCCTTGACCATCCTTTCGAGCTTGGCACCTTCCTGAACGCGATAGTGTTTACACTGAGAACTGAGAGCGCGATCGTTCAGCGTGAGACAACTTGCTTGTTCGGAAGGGGAGATGTTCGCGCGGCAATTGCGGACCAGATCCTTGTAGCAAGGATTTTTCTGGGCCTTCTTCTGCTCGTGCTGAACAATTTTCTGGCACGACTGAGAAAGAGAAGGGATTTTCTTTTCCAGGCATTCCTGAATGTCGATGACCTTCACGGCCGACGGACATTGCTTCATCGTGTCCTCAAAGCAAGGATTAGATTTTTTTAGACCTGCAATTTTCGTATCAATGTTCACCTGGCAAAACTTCGAAAGCTTCGTGCGGTTTTGAATGAGGCAGTGATTGATGGCCCCTTCCTGGGCTGCGATTTGCGGGTAACAAAGGTTCACAATATCCTGAGCACACTCATTTTTCACAATAAGAGTCGGCTTTCTGGTTTTGAAATCCTTTGAACATGCAGGAGTGAGGCGACCTTCATTTTTCAAAAGACAGAGATCTCTTTTTTGAGCATCGGCAGGAATATCGGCGCAGTGATCAGCGTAGTCCATATAGCATGGAATTTTCTTCGACGTATTATTGACGTGAAGATTTAATTCCTTAGCACATGCAGGAGAGAGGTTGTCCTTGAAACCAGCAAGGCATTTTGCAACCTGGCCATTTCCGAGTTCAACAGCGGCACAGAACTTTTGAACGTCCGGTCCGCAGTTACCGGCCGCAAACGTCGAAGCACTAAATAGCAGAGAAAAGAAAAAAAATAGTTTCATGGGGAACCTTAAGTTTTAGATTTTTCGCAGTGATCGCCCGAACAGCATTTTTTTGAATCCATTCCGGTCTTGTCACACTTTCCATCTTTGCAGCATGATTTGTCTTTTTCACAGTGCGTGTCTTTACCGCAGCTTACTTTGTCCGCACCTTTACAGCACGAATCTTTTTTATGAGCACAAGAAGAGAAAGATAACATTGTAGCGAGCATAACAAATGAGAGCGTCTTCATGTCGTTCCTTTGAGTTTGATGTATTTCTTATTATAATGAGAAATGGCATTCGGATAAAGAGTGTGTTTTTATACCGGACAAAAGCAGGTGGACATCATGTATGAAGACGTTGGTGGTAGCTCGGTGATTGAGCGGTTGGTTGATGATTTTTACGCGATCATGCGCACTGATCCGATGGCCCGCAAAGTTTTTGCCACACATGACGGTCGGGAAATGGCGGAATCGGCAAAAAAACTGAAAGCTTTTCTTTCAGGCTGGCTTGGTGGTCCTCAAATTTATCTTGAAACCTATGGTCATCCGCGGCTTCGCATGAAGCATTTTCCATTTTCCATCGGTAAAGAAGAAGCAGAGGAATGGTTGCATTGTATGAAACTTGCTTTGAATAGGTCCAGTATCCCGCCTGAGATGCAAGCAAAGCTTATGGAAGCTTTCATGCCTGTGGCCACGATGCTTCTTAACAGGCCTTCATAGCTGATTTCTCTTAAACAGACTGAAAGAAAGTTCCTGGAGTTTTTTCAGACGTGCCTGCACCTCAGGACTTTCGAGTTCTGTCGGAAAATATTTTAACTCGGGTTTCATTTGTTCCCATTGGTCCATGAGAATGATGTGTTCATCAAATGATATTTTCCCGATCCAGAGAGACCGTAGTCCACTTTTAAAAAAATGCAGGTGATTTAAGAGCTGAATCATGCCATGCAAATAAAGAAGCTCTTTTGTAAAGGCCATTCCACCTTCGAGCGGAACACCACGGAACACTCGAAGAGAAAGCTTGAATGCATCCAGATCTTCCATACGATGGTGGCGAAGGTAGGTATAAACCTCAGTGATAGATGAGCCGCGTTCTGCCATCGTCGTCGCGAGGTGCCTGAGCACAACTTTGTTCCATCTCTCTTCAGTCATGTAGCCCGTAATAATTTCTGTCAGCAAGGCAAGGCCTTCCTGCAGGATAGTAGTCTTAGGTGCCCACGTTGAGAGCCAGGGATTCTCTTCCTGATGCGCTCCATTCAGCGATGTACCAAGATGAACCCATCCTTCGTGCACGAGAAAAATATTGAGATGGCCTGTAGTATAGGTCTTGCCGGTATTGAGTTTGAGAGTTTTTCTGCCGGCCGAAGAATCTGATAGAAGTGAGCTGGATGCACGAACATCAAACTCATCAGGCGCAAAAGTTTCGTTCAGTTTCCCTCTGAGATATTGAAGAGCTTCTTCTCCCTGATAACGTTGTGTACTCTGATCAGGTTTACAGAACTCCGGAATTTTTTCGAGAAAATAAGGAAAGGCTTCGTTCTTATTCAACGAATGACTTGAGCCATATAGCTTCACGCAATGATCATAGAAGAAAACGTTATCAAAGTTTTCCATCATGGAGAGCAGAATGTGATAATCCTGGATCCTTTGAGTGAAAATTTTCTTTAACGAATAGGGGAGATCGGCAGCGGCAAGGTCCCTGAGATAGAGGTCCATGGCCTTTCGCTTGGCGCCGACGTCAACGGGGAAAGGCACACTAACGTCTTCCAGCTCATCGATGAATCTGGCATGTTCAGGAAAAAGTTTATAGAGGTCTTTCTTCGGAAAACGGGGATGCCCGAGGAAACTCAGGTCCTTGGCAATGTCCTTTAGCCGAGTGGAAAAGTCCTTTATGTTCTTTTTATCCATGTTCCCTTATCGGCTTTACCACGGGATTCCCAAGGTCTAAAACTCTCTGACATGGAGGGAATTTAAGAAGGAGTAGTTTTTTCCGGAATAAGTAACTCTTGAGCCAGAATCAGAGTGTTCTAGAATAAAAGTATGAAAAGATTTTTAGTCACCTTCTCGCTGTTGGCAGTTTTTATTCCACCCGTTATCGCGTGTACACTCCCGGTTGGTGAAAAACTTACAATCGGTTGTACTTACAATTGTGATTTCTTTTATAAACTCAGGCTGAATCTTGCGGCCCGAAATCTGGGTTATAAAATCAATATCATCTCTCTTCCAGAATCCGACAGTGCTAATCATGGACTTGATTTAGTCGATGGCGTGCTGGCACCTGGTGGGGCCGACATTGATCCCAAGTATTACATGAGCAAAGTCACTCCCGAGTTGCGCGAATATACTCAAGCGAACCTGAGTCTCGTGAAATTTACTAAAGAAGGAAAAGAGCGGGATGAGTTTGAATATCAGCTTATGAGTACATATTCTCAGAATGATAAATTCAAAAAACTTCCGATGTTGGGAATCTGCCGTGGAATGCAGATGATGACTGTTACTCAGGGAATTCCTCTTTACCTTGATCTCAAGACGGAAATGGGAATTAAAAACCGTCGCTATGTTATTGACCGCATAGATCTGGTTCAATCCGCAAATCGCATTTCAGACGTCTATATCAATGAAAGCATCAAAGGCTTCAAAAACCACCACCAGGGTCTTCGAGTTCCTTACTGGAACGATCATAAAGACGAATTCCCGAATGTGAAGGTCACGGGATACTCTCATGATGGCAACATTGCCGAAGTCATCGAGTATCAGCACCGGACAGCTATTGGTGTTCAGTACCATCCGGAAAAATCTTTTACCTCAACATCTGCACCCATTATGAAATGGCTTCTCACAAGGGCCTGCGAATACAAGTCTTCACTTAAGGATTCTCCATGAAAAAATTAATCAGCGTTCTTTCACTGCTTTCACTTCCGGCCTTTGCCAATCTTCATCTGGCACCTCCTGACTTTGCGAGTAAAAACGGAAGAATGGTGTTCGTCGATTTTTCCGAAGCTCAATATGACATAACATTCGATCTTGAAAACCAGGTAACGACGTTAAAGTCGCGTATCATTTTTGAGTCGACTAAAACTGGGAAACCTGTTTTCGATCTGGTTCCAAGAATTAAAAGTGCAAAAATCGACGGCGTGAGCGTTAAAGCTCCGGAGATTGACTTGCCAGGGAAAGCTTCAAAAGTTCGCATTGTAGACCTGAATCTCTTTCCTGGAAAACATGTCCTTGAAATCGAAAGCGAAATTACAAAAAACGTAAGTTACAATGACGAAGGCACAAGAGTGTCTTCTGCATTCTGGATCCGCGATTTGAAAGACAGACTTTTCCTTGAGCAGTATGTGCCTTCGAATCTCGAATTCGATCAGTACAAGATGACAATGAATGTGAATTTCAAGGGCGTGAAAAAAATCAATCAGGATTTTTTCACGAATGGTGTGGTCACTCAGACTTCGCCACTGTCATGGAACATTGTCTACCCCGATTACTTCACTGTTTCGAGCCTCTATTTTCACACAACTCCAAAAGGGTCTTACCGCCGCATCGATTCAGTCTATAAATCGATTGATGGCCGTAACATCCCTGTGACTGTATACACGATGCATTTGATGAAGACTTCCAGCTTCCGTGACTATGCTCACGAAATTCTGGGAGAGCTTGAAAAAGATTACGGACCATGGGGACACAGTGCACTCGTTGCCTATGGAACACTTCCCGGGATGGGGGGGATGGAGCATTCCGGTGCCACTCAGACGTCAATGGGAGCTCTTGATCATGAAATGATTCACTCTTACTTTGCCAAAGGTGTGATGCCTGCTAACGGCAACAGTGGATGGTTAGATGAATCTATCGCAAGCTGGAGAGATAAGGGTTACCAAAGAAATCCTGACCCGCAGTTTACGGGCAGTGACATCGGTGGCCAGTCGGTCTTCAAGAGAAACACAGATGACCGCTGCTATGACCTCGGTGCCAAATTCATGGCCTTCCTTGATTACAAATTACAGAACATTGGCGGGATGAAAGCTTTCCTTAAAGGATATTTCGCAGCTTACAATCACACTGTCATTACTCAAGAGCACTTTAAGAACAACCTCGAGTTCTTCTCAGGCATGGATTTTACCCATGAGTTTGAAACCCTGATCTGGGGTAAAAACCCTACTGAAGAAAAGCACCGTCGTGGGAATCCTAAGCACCTTTCAATCACAGAAGCACAGTTACGATCACTTCTTTAGCCCGAATTCGATGGTTGATATTCCCGTCGACTTTGTGTGCTTTTATCAAAAAAGAGGAACCTTTGGGTTCCTCTTTTTTTTGTGATCAACTTTAGGCCCTCGCGGTGGTCTCAATATGTAATTCCTTCACGACCAGAGTGGTGACTGTCAATAATCATGACAGTGATCCTGCTGTTCAGTCTTTAGACAGGATCGTGTAATGAGGGAGAAGTCTGCCCGGAATGCACAGAATAGGAGGTAAAATTCAGGCATTAACAATAGGATCATTTTATGAAACTCATGCTTGGCCTTTTCCTTCTCACATCGTTGAGTGCTGGTGCCCAGACTTTCACTTACCAATCAGGAATTTCAGCTGCCGACAAGGCCATCCTTCAAAACGAATTGGGCGACATCCTGAGTACACTTCCACAAAAATTTAAATCAGGGCTTCCAGCTTCGGTAAAAATCAATCTTTCTTCTTTCGGTGATAAAACTTCTGAAATCCCTTCTGATCTCTGTGACGCAGAACCTGAACAGAAAACAGCGACGAAAAGAAGTTTCACTTATGGCAAATATCAGAAGCTTGATCGCTCACTAACATTAAATTCAGCATTGGTAAGAGAATTTTCAAGGGGAAAGAATTCTTCAACGAAGATCTCATGCCAGCATGGCTCACTGTTTGAACAGGCACGTGCGACGATCATTCACGAGCTTGGTCATGCGTTTGATATGAATAATGGTTCTCCTTCTCAGAAAGGTGACTTCGCCAACATCGCTGGTTTCAAGAACAGCAAGATTCACACTTTCCGCATTAACGATGATCCGATGAGGTCACCAGATGAGTATGAATTCAAGAATACTGAAGAAGCCTTTGCGATTAACCTAGAATACTTCGTCATGGACGAAGAGTTCAGTTGTCGTCGTCCGGTCATGTTCTCTTATTACAAGAAGCTTCTTGGTACTGATCCATTTCCTTCAAAGAATTGTCAGGTCAATCGTACTTTGATGCTCACATCTCAACTGGGAATGTTACCGGTAACCGTTGATCCTGAACGCGTTTATCGCATCGACTATCTCATGGCCGCTCCTGGCCGGGATATGTCTTCGGGCTTCGGACACTCTATGTATCGCATCGTCATGTGTGCCCCTGATTACATCGACCCGGTAACTGCTAAGACCATAGCAGGAACTCCCATGGGGGAAAAATGTCTGAAGGATAAACTTTTTCATTCCGTCGTCAGCTACCGCGCCAATAACCAGGATGCCACTCTCAATTACTTCAAGGGAATTTTTGGCGGCTATCCTTCTCAGCTCTTCCTTTTGAGCTTCGCTGATGTTCTCGAGGAATACAACCGCACAGAACTTCGTGATGTGACTGCTTACCCGATGAAATTCACACGCCCTCAGATTGTTGATTTCCTGAACCGTGTATCAGAAGAGCATTGGGGTTACCGCGGCTCTTATAAATTTGTAACGAATAACTGTGCGACTGAATCTTTGCGCATTATTAAAAATACTGTCGCGGAATCGAGAAATGAACAGGGGATTGCCCCACGCCTGTTACCAACTTTGACTCCGGTCGGACTCCGCCACCTTCTGACAACTTCCGGCCTTATTGATCAGAATGATCCTGCCATTGAAACATATAAGGCCCGCACCGATTATCTGATTGCTGCTTACTCCCTTGCATACGGATACCAGAAGAAGAAAGTGAAGGCCGACAATGAGGCACTCTCGAACTTCGTCCTGAACTCAAAATTTGAAACACGCAAAGATGCATTCGTGAAAACTCTCGCTCTTTCTTCTTCATCGGCCCACGATCAGGCATCACTTCTCGGTCAGAAAAATCTGATGACAAAACTTGCTTCGTTCTCAATCCTTGAACAACAGATCATCCGGGTGAAGGCAGGCATGCTTAAAAAGAAACTCGCAGAAATGGCGACTGATAAAAAAATGCAGGCAGCTCACCCTGAACTTGCTCTCCTGAAAAAAACGGAAACTTCACGTGTATCGATCGATGCACTTAGTTCTCGTGGATACGGTATCCCTCTGAGCTCTGAGCTCGCAACTCAAAATGAAGTTGTTAAAAATGTGGAAGAAACCCGCTCAATGATCGAAGAATCACAAAAAATCCTCGAAGCTATTCTTCCTCAGGATACAAAAGAGATCAGAGAACTCGCTGATCATCTGAATGAGATGAACGTGAAAGCACTGGACCTCAGACGTGTCTTCAAGTCTTCACTTGATCAGTACATTGAAAGTGCTATCAGGTCCCTGAAGCAGTCGAGGCCTGAGCTTCTGTCTTCCGGAATTGCAGAAATTCGTAAGGCCCTGGGTTCAGATCTTGTGACAGTGAAAGAAATTGCAGACGATAAAATAGTGAAATTGTGGGAGACACTTTAAGAATGGAGGGAAGGGCCGTAATCTTTATAATGCATATGGTTATTAATGATTTTTTCTCGTATAACATCTCCACCAAACAAACAGGAGATTTATAATGAAAGCACTTTTCTCGATGATTTTTGCCGTTTCTTTGATCTGCGCTCCAGCGCAAAAAGCTGAAGCTTCTGATATCGCGACTTCAGTGGTAGTCGGTATCGTTGTCTCTCAATATGTCGGTACACTTGCTGGTGTTGCTGCTTCTCTGGTACTTGCTGGTTCAGCAATCGCTATCCACTCTGCAGGTAAAGAAGCTGTTGCTCAAGCTGCTCAGAACGACATCCAGGACTTCATTGCAACAGGTAACATGTCTCTCGCTCTCGAGAACTCAATCAACGGCATTCAAGCTGAAGACGAAAGCATCTCTGAAGAAGAAGCGATCGACCTGATTCTCGCAGCTGTTCAATAAGACTTTTTAAGGGCCACCGAAAGGTGGCCTTTTTTTTTACCTTTTTACAGGTCTTGGGTCTTTTTCAGGTCGTCATCCCGCTTTCTGTTATCATTTTTAAATGAAGTTTTTATTTGTCCTCTCATTCCTTATGCTCTCTCTGGGCCTTTCGGCCCAGATTGAATTCCTTGATACCCAGAACACAATCAGTGCGCCCTTTCAGATGCCCATTCGTATTTCCATGGGTGGGAAGTTTTATATATTTAAATCACCGGATGAGATCATGTTGGGCCCGACTGTGGCGCTTGCGTATTCAAGAAAACATGCTCAGTACAATCTTCCGCAGGAAATCCACGGCAACGATGATTTGATTTCGCAGCAGAAAACTCAGTCACCCTGGATTCAGATCACCCGTCAAAGATACGATGGTGGTTTGGGTCTCGCCGCTGTCGTTGCCAATGGCTTTAACTTTGGACTTTTGCCGTTTAAGGGGGCCAAGCAGGTTCTTGTGAAAATGAAAAACAGCAAGGACGAGAGAGTTGCCTTGAACTATTCAATTCCCCGCGATCTCTCGACCATCAAGGACTGGAGAATCGGTGACCAGGGAACTTATCAGACTTACGGCGGAGTTGAGGCCATGGTGGCCGGCGGAGTAGGATTTGTTAACCTCGCACGTGTGACTTTCGGCTTCCAGAACCAGTTTATCGTCTCTCTGAAGAAGATCTCAGATGCGAAAGTTGCATTCTACATCACTGAAGAAAATATAAAGCGCTCAACGTCCTATCTCGGGCCCATGGTGGCGAAGGTCAGCTATGAGTATTACAACGGAAAACGGTTTGAGAGTGAGTTTACACTCGATATTGCCGATGCTTTCCACAACGAGCTTTACCAGAAAGGCCTTAAGGGCAAAATCATCGACCTCCAGACTGCCCTCAACGAGAAACGGCAGAAAGTTTCCTGGGTGGGACACAACAGTTCATATTTCATCGGCATACCTTACGTCATCGCCCGTACAGAAGGTCAGGGTACGTATCAAGTCAACACTGATGGGGAGGACTCCGAGGTGAACGTCAAATTCCGCGAGAACACTGGTTTTCTCACGACGAGCGGCGACCATCGCAGGTTGGTCTACCGGACAGATAACGGAATCTTTCTTTTCTGGAGCAGTGAAATGAAGAAGGCCCATGGTAAAGTCATGGAGAAATATTTTTTCCGATTGGGGAGAGCATTCGGTGCAAAACCATTCATGAGAGAAATGCCCCGCGGGAAATATGGAAATGTCATGACCCAGCTTGGGATGATTTTCACGCGGAATGAAATTGAAGGAATGAAGAACCTTGAGGCAATAACTCTTGAGGGAGAACTTAAACTTCAATGTGAAATTTTAAAAGAAGACTGTGTCAGGTCGAAGAAGAGACGATCTATCATGAGAGAACACGTCGCTATTATGTCGCAAACCTGGCAGCAACAGAGTATTAATTTCGGCAAATTTTTAATGCTGAATCCGCCACTCGTTCGCGCACTAATTAAGCTGAGCGGTTTCAAGAAAGAGCTCTACTTCAAGTTCCTGAATGATACTTATCAATCAGTGGAAGGACTGGCCTCAATCGAGCCTTAATTTCATCTTCTGCATTTTTATTCAGCTTCAATGTATGTTGCACATAATCCCGGTCACGCTCACCAGGCGTTGGTACACCTTTTTTTCTAATGAGTCTTTCAATGGCCACATTCTGTGGACTATGAGTGAAGGTGATATTCTCGATGTTTCTCTCAAGAGCCGCGAGTATGATCAGGTCTAGTAGGAGAGAACCGATGCCCTGCTTTTGATAGGAGTCAATAATCGTTATCGCCACTTCGGCTGTCTTTGGATCATCCTTGGATTTGACGAGTCGGATAATCGCTACACCTTTTTTTTCTTCACCAACTTCTTCTACACCCAAAGCGTAGTGATTTTTGCCGTCAAGATCAGTGAGATAGATAAGTTCTCTTTCTGAAAATCCACTTTTAATACCCAGAAATCTGTTACGGATGGACTCAGGAGACATAAGCTTCAGGCCATCTGAAATCTGCTTTTTGTTATGAGGGAGAACAGAACCCATTCTGAGGTTTCTGCCGTTGTGTTGAATCTGACTTTCGAAATCCGGTGAAAAAAACATGTTTTATCCTAAGGCCTTGGCAGCCGAATGACAAAAAGTGTTGGCACTCTGCCTAGTTGCCTGAGTTCTCAAGAGTGACGTTCTAAGTCTCAGGTCTCTGATTTTTCTCATCTTTTGGTAGTAATCTACCGAAATGGTTTAGGAGAGGGATTTGTGTCCCTGAAACTTATCTGATTCGATTTAAGAAAGGATTTAATGACGAGGAGAAATTTCTTCTCACTTTCACGCCTTGTTACCTCCACCGCTATCGGTGGCATCCTTCTTTTCTCCCAGATTTCATTCGCGCAGCTTTCACTTCCTCAGCAGGCGGCGATCGTTTGTAATGACGATGTGACTGATGCGATCAAGGCCGTGACAGAACCTCTAAATCCATGTCTCATGGGCCGCATACCTGGGACAACAGCAGAAGAAACATTAGCTCAGGATAATCAAAGATGCGCCTGTATTCGTCAAAGTCATCTCAATGATACGATTACGGAGACGGCCAACTCTCTCAACGTCCCGACCATTCGCGAAAGCATCGAGTACCTGAACCGGTATCTCGTTTCTCTCCGTAACGAAATGTTCATGCAATCGATGGCACTGTTCTCGGATCCGAATCAAGTCAACATCGGTCTGAACGTTTTCAATGGTGGAAGCAGTGTTGCGGTGATTGAAACTTACATCGCAAGAACTCGGGAATCAGTAACTTCAAGTCCTGGTTACAGGAATCTACCTCCTGCAGAGAAAGTCGAAGTAGATAGGGTACTCGCATCTCTATCTGTTCCGGAGCTTCGCCCGGAGATTGCATACTACAACAAGATTCCTCCGGAGAATTCTGCCACTCAGTGTGTGACCTACATGGAATACTTCACTCACAAACAGATTCCGTCTGATAACGATTTCTACATGGCGATCCGTGACCTCGGCACTTACAATCCAGAAGAGTGGAGCATTCCGAGCATCCTGACTGCGATGGAAGGAGCAAGTCCCGAAGAAAGTACGAAGCTCGCCGCACGCCTGGATTTCCTTCACAGAAATCCTATCTACAATGCGATTTTTTCCGCTGCCCCTAATGCTGATGTTTCTGCAGAGACCATCAGGCAGAGACAGGAGGGCCTCTTCAGGATCATTAAAAACCTTGCTCCGGCAAATGCAAGCTGCGCCCGGGCTCCAAGCGGTTGCTGGGATCAGGCCATCGATAACGGAACTTTTGATCGGTTCAGAACTGATTCCGCGAATTTCATAACGACGGATCCGGTAGTCCATGACATTGTGGCGGCATCAGGTTCGAAGAGCATGGATACGCGCCTCAATGCATTTCTCAATCAACAACCTGTGACCGAACGAATCCAGGTCGGAAGCAGCAATGAATATTTCGAGCGCTTCAAGCAATCGTCGTTTGAGACGACTTGTAATTCACCAAATCCACCGACGAGTTGCTATGAAGATTTTTCTGTTCGCTGTGATGCGATTGGAACGATACTTGCCAGTAGACCGGCACAATCTTCAAGTCAAAGGGCGGCCAACGTCAATGTCGGAACACCAAGCGACAGATCTAAACTCATGACAATGCGATTTGTGAACGATGTGGCAGGAGACTCGACATCGAACGTGGATTTCCTTTCTCTCAACAACGATATTTGCACTGAGCGCTACCAGAATGCGGACGGTGTTTCGATGAACTATTTTGAATATCGCCGTCAGCGTTGCGAAGGTCAGCAACGTGATCCACTGTGTGGTAACCGTGCCCAAATGCTCGGGAACTTTTTGATGGAATTCAGGAGCGGCGGTGATGATAAAGGTGCGAACTATCGTCGAGGATTTGCGCACTTCCTTGGAGCTGTTGAATACGCTGATGTAACTCCGGAACAAATCCGCACTGCAAGTAGAAACAGACTCACTCCGAGAGAGATCCGCGCACAGAACGGTGGACGCTACCCGACAATCACTCCATCCGGTCAGATTGTCAGACCAGCTGGTGCAACATCAGTGGCATCGTCTTCGAGTAAGGGTGGCCCAAGCTCAGGTTCAACAGCACAACTCTCGCGCGGGCCCGCTTCAGTTGGCGCAGCTTCTGATCTTGCAGCTCCTAAAGGCAGAGGCTTCGAGCCTTCTTCATTCCGTCCAACCGAAAGTTCTTCACCATATAGTCCTACAAATCCTCTGAGACCGACTTCGACGACCTTCGGTCGAAGTGAGCAATCATCACCGGAACTCGCCAGAGATCAGATAACTCCGCTGGAGAGATCACAAAGATCTGCTGACCCTAGAGAACCTTCTTCTGAAGATGATCAGAATCGTGATGACGTTCCCGTCAGAAACGGTGGCGGATCTGGTTCATCCGGAATCTCATCAGCAGCAAATGTTGGTGGTGGTGGTGGTTCAAGTTTAAGCGGAGCTTTGTCTTTAGGAGACGCACGCTCTTCAGGTCTCACCAGACTTGCAAGAAGAAGCTCTGCCTTTGATCGCGCACTTCTCGATACCAAATACAGCACGACTTCGCAGTTGATCACGCCTAGACCTTCAAGTGCAGCTCTCGCCGGACTAGAAGCAGTAGCTGGCCCCACACGAATTGAAATCGATCTCTCTAATGAAGCACTTCTTCTCATGGTTATGAATCCAGACAGGATCCAGAGCGATCCGGAAGTCCTTCGTCTGATTCAGGAAAGTAATGCGCCCGTCGTAAGAATTGAATGTGTCAGTGTTGCGGGTGACCGTGAAGTCTTCTTCGTTGATAAACGTGCTGGCGGAATGATCATCACTCGTAAGCCAACAGTCGCAAGTGGCAGCATGGCGATTTCGTATGACATGAATGTAACCAGAGATGTCTATAATTACCTCAGACGTGCGCCGAGTGGCCTGAATACTCAGCCTGAAGTTGTCGATGCTATCCGCAGAGATCCGGCCTCAGTTGTTCGCATTAACGTCCGCCATCCAGAAGGTCGTTCAGATCTTTCCGTCTACGCTACTAAACGCAACGGAACGATTAACTTCTCGATCCTTCCTCCCTAAGCCTCTGCAAACGTGCGTTTTGCCCTTTGAAGTTTCTCGTATGAAGTAAGAAGCTTCTGGTGCATTTCAAATCCCTTCAGCGTTGTATCAGACTCATGGAGACCATCGAACTTCTCAAAGCCGTGAAGAATGTTTTGTGCCTTATCCAGGACCTTCTTGCCGTAGAGCTTTTCGACCGTAGGTAAGAACTCATTCACGTTCATGTCATCGTCCATCTCGATCTGGAGAAGAGTCGAGAGGCAAAGGTACTGAAGTTTTCTTTCTTCGGTCAACGGAGCAAAGTGAAGGCACCAGTCAACACTTGCACGGGCCGCTTCGTAGTTCTTCGCCGCGAGAGCAATCATCGCCTTGAATTCACCAAAGCGCAGGCCGGCCCAAGGTGTTTCAGCATCAGGAATCACGCCGATTCCATGAGCGACGAGGAGCATGTCATCAAAACTTTTTTCTTCAAGTTTCTCATGAAGCTCCATCAGCTCTTCACTTCCGAGTTCGTGAACATTCAGGATGTCTGCACGTACGTCAGCGCCGGCATTATTGTTGTCCCAGGCAAGATCCTCAGGTTGATAAATTTCCGACATCCCAGGAACATGAATGCGACATCCATAAACAGAGAGATGTTCGAAGTCCATGATGTAGACGTCTTTTTCCATTTCATGAAAAATATTGATGAGAGTATTAAATTCATCTTGTGTCGTCGGTTTACCAAAATTCCAGTCAGCGAATTCGTAGTCAGCAGTTTCCTTGAAAAAGCTCCAATGGATTAAGCCGTTTGAATCAATGAAATGCGCTTCAAGGTTCAAATGATCTTTGACGTCTTCAAGTTCAAAACTCGGTGGGGAGAAGACATCGAGCTGATCAAGATTCCGGCCCTGAAGGAGTTCAGTAAGAGTGCGCTCAAGGGCCACCTGAAATTTCGGATGTGCGCCGAAAGAGGCGAACACTGTCCCTTCCTGAGGATTCAGGAGAGTGACGTTGATCACCGGATATTTTCCACCGAGGGAAGCATCCTTACATACGATCGGGTATCCATGAGACTCGAGTTCCTTGATCGCCTCAACGACTTTTGGAAAACGATTGAGAACCTCATCCGGTATTGTAGGGAGAGAAATTCCTTCAGCGAGAATTTTATTTTTAATCGAACGCTCAAAAATTTCAGATAAGGCCTGAACGCGAGCTTCAGTCTTTGTGTTACCGGCAGACATTCCGTTGGAAACATAAAGGTTACCTATGATGTTCATCGGGATGTAGGTCGTCTGCAGATCTCTCTGACGGACGTAAGGTAGTGCACAGATTCCGCGCTCGAAGTTGCCGGAATTCGTATCGACAAGCTGTGTAGGAAGAAGTGCACGCTCAGGATCGTAGTAATCCCAAAGTGCTTCATTCATCAGACCATCAGGCATTTTCTCATCTTTATATTCAAACCATTTTTCCTGCGGATAGTGAACGAACGCGGAATTGGCGACGTGATCTCCAAGATAGAAATCTGCAAAAAAGTAATTGCAGTTCAGACGTTCAAAAAATTCACCAAGAGCACTTGCGAGGGCCGCATCTTTGGTGACACCTTTGCCGTTGGTAAAAAGAAACGGGCAATAGCGATCACGGATGTGAACTGACCAGACGTTCGGAACGGGATTGAGCCACGAGGCCTCTTCCACATCAAATCCGGCATCCAGAAGAAGGGAGCGCAGTCTTTGAATGGTCTCTTCCAGGGGAGCATCTTTGCCCATGATCATGGTTTTCTCAGTCATATATACCTCGTGTTAGGGCACGGATATCTCATGGCCGCATACTTAAGTCCATAGAATCCCAATCACGGAGGGCCTGTAAAAAACTCAAGGACGGACAGAAATCCGTAGAATTCACGAATCCGGAGGGCTAAAAACTCATTCATGAAAAATATTCTTTTTTTGAGCTTGGTTTTGAGTCTCCCACTATTCGCCCAGGACGGTGGCAAGGCCATCATGGGCGCAGATACCCGTGACCAGGTCAGGAACCACAACGACCCTGTCAGCAACGCCGTGGGCATTCTGAGCTATGGAGCGAATTGGTGTACGGGTACGCTGATCACTCCTCAGCACATCATCACCAATGGCCACTGCGTGGTGAAAAGCAACTCGAAATTCCCAACGACCCTGAAAAATCCCGGTGTCTTCACTTTCACACCAGGTAAACTTTCTGCCAAAGACCCGGGCCATGGCACCTACCGCGCCGTCCGTGTCCAGGCCTTCAATGGCTGGCTCAATTCAGGCAACGTCGACTACGACATGGCCATCCTGAAGCTCGACCGTCCCGTTCTCGGAGTTAAACCAATCTCTATCCAGCGCCAGGACAACCTCGACAACATCGCAAATTTCATCCTTACCCTGAGCGGCTACTCTTCCAAAAAGCCTTTCGGAACCCAGTGGCTCAGTAACGGAACATTCATCATGATCATTGGTTCAAATAGCTTCCTTCATAACCTCGACACACTCCCCGGAACTTCGGGAGCTGTGATCAGAAAATATGAGGGTGGAAGATGGATTGGCGTGGGCATTCATCGCGGTTCACAGAACGGCATGAACCGCGCCGTTATGTTCAATCAATTGGTCTTTAAAAAGATCCAAGACTGGATTAAAAACTAAAAAACCGAAAATTGGCAAGGCCAATTCTCGGTTGTCGTTCGATCTACATATTATTTTAAAGCACCATCTAACAGAGAACGAAAGAGCAGGGATTACTTCCCCTTCCTCTTCTCATCCGTAATATAAATAAACGTCTTCAGCGCTACAAACGCCACAACCAAAATTCCCAGTAATGCCCACGTAGGCATTACGGCCTGATTCATCTTCGGCGTTGGTGTTGGTGCTGAGAAAATTGACGTCTCAGATTTATATTTCTCTTTAGGTGCAGCTGCGTGTTCCATAAGAACTCCTGTTAATTAACGGTAAAGGGACTCGAGGATCACCATCACAGCGTAACAAAAAGCTGCAATTGGAATCAAAGCAATGAACCGGAGCCATTTTGTTTCCTGGTTTAAGTGCATGTATGACCAACCGACGATAGCTGCTTTTCCGAGTGCAATCATCGTTAGAGATGAGCCTTTCGCAAAGTGAGAGATCGTGAGACCTGGGATAAACAACTCGATAACCGTCAGAACCGCGAGGGCAATGAAGATGTAGATGTAGACCTTGCGGTGACTTTTGTGACTAGCTTCGCTCACGAGAAACTCCTTCGTATTAAGACTTTTTCTTTCTGTTAATGAGTAATCCTGTATCAATCATCATCTGATTGAGGGAATCCTTATCCGTGTTGTAGTAGCCACGGATATTGCCATCCTGATCAACCAGAACGAGCTTATTTGAGTGGGCCACGTCCCAGACGTTGTTAGCAAATTCTCTTTCACCAAGAGGAACTTTGAATCCTTCAACCAATAGTTTTTTTGTCTCAGGCAATGAAGCCGAGAGAAAACGCCACACTGATGGATTCGCTTTGAGTTCGAGGGACTTATCGTAGAGAACTTTTGTCGTGTCGTTAGCTGGATCCACTGTGATCGATATAATTGCCGCGCGATCGATGACTCCACGAAGGCGATGCTGAACAGTCTGCACTTTCCCGAGGAGAGCTGGGCAAGAGGTCTGACAGCTCATGAAAACAAAGTTTGCGATGTAAACTTTGCCCTTGAGCTCGCGGCTTCCGAAAGTTTTTCCATTCTCATCGACGAAACGAAACTCTGGAACAGCGGAAATTATTGGCAGCTCTGGCGGAAGAGTGCGGTTCATACTTTTGTAGACAGGTAATCCAAAAAGTAAAGAGCACATGACGACCCAGAACCACTTGTTCCCAACTAGCTTCTCGATGAAGTTTGACTGACGAATATGTGATGGGCCCAAAGTCATTTCCACTTTCATCCTTACTGATTGTTAAGCTTAGAAAACAATACTTCACGTTCAGGTGTATTTTTAAGATTCATGAGTGACTTCACGTAGTAAGAAACGGCCCAGATCTGTTGATCCTCAAGTACACCTTTCCAGCTTGGCATAGATGTTCCGCCGATCCCTGAAGAGATGCGGAGGTAGAGATCTTCGACAGTCGTCGATGTACGAACTGAGTGCCATGTGAAATCCGGTGGCACGGTTTTGTAACCGTGCTCAGACTCCTGAAGCTTGATCTGGTAGAGAGTCGGATCATCGCTGAATGGCTGATCATACTTTTTACCCCAAGTCGTGAGCTCAGCTTTTGTAGCGTAGGCAGAGTGACAGCTCTGACAGTTGGCCACAGCATGATAAACTTCGGCACCGTAGTTAACAGCTTCTTCTTCTTTCCCGAGGTATGGATCCTGAGTCAGAGTGATCGATTCGCCCAATACTTTAGACTTATCTTCCCAAGCAGTCGGAGCAAAAGTTTTAATGTACTGAGTGACAGCATCGAGACGCTTGTCAGAGATATCCCACTTAAGCATCGGTGTGCCGTTCAGGCCGTGGCGGATGATGCGGTAGAAGTCTTCGTCGTGTGGCAATTCACCAGCTGGCACGTTACCAAACTTGTAAAGGCCGAGAGTGAAGTTACGAGGAGGTGGGAACATACCTATTGAGGCAGGACCTTTACCGTCACCGAGGACTCCGTGACACTGAATACAGTATTCCATGTACGTGGTGTAACCGAGATTCAGAGTATCCGCGTTTACCGTTTTTCCACCAACGAAGGTTTTAGACTCTTTAAAATTTCCGCCTTCACAGGCAAGAAGAATAAGAGGGAGAAGGTAAGAGAGGTTTTTAAAGTTCATCATAATTTTCCTTAAAAAATCCTAGTATACAAAAAGTGTTAAAAACATCATCAGCCAGACTGCACCCAGAAAATGCCAGAACTTCTCAACGTTCACCGCTTTGATCAACATGCGATCATCAGACGGCTTAAGCATGATGCTTAAGTAAACGAGAGACAAAATGCCTGCCAACACATGGGCCGCATGAATCCAGGTATAAGCGTAAAGAATCGAAGCAAAGATTCCAGAGTCTACATAGAGACCTGAAGCTTTGAGCTCAGACCAGAAAAAACTCTGGGCCACCATGAAACTAAAACCAAGCACGAGTGTGAGGTTAAGATTCAGGCGCGCTTTCTTAAAATCATGCGCTTTCACATTTCCTTTGATCTGATAACAAAACCAGCTCGAGAGAAGGATGAGAAAAGTGCTGATCGAAGGAATCGTGAGCGAGACTTTCGAGAAACCCATCGGCGGCCAGAATGTTGAGCTACTGCGATAGATCGCGTAGCCCATCATCAAGGTCGCAAAGAACATGCTGAAACCAGTAATGGTCACAGTCATGGCGAGGTTACTTTGAAGGTCTAATCGTTTCACTATTATCCTCGTACCAATTCTTCAGTCTGGTATTGGAAGTCGCGACCATTTTTCAGGTTTGGATTTCCGAACTCGTGTGGTCCGCATTTAACAACGGGGATCACATCGTAGTTATGGTGAACAGGAGGTGACGGGATCGTCCACTCAAGTGTTCCCACTTCCCATGGGTTGTTAGAAGCTTTTGGCCCTTTCTTGAGAGACATCAGGAAGTTCCACACGAAGATGATCTGGAAAGCTCCCATAAGGATAGCTGACCAAGTGATCATCATGTTGATCGGAATCAAGCGCTGAAGAGACTCATAAACGAAAGGGTTATAAATACGACGGTGCATACCACCGTATCCAACCATCAACATTCCGAAGAAAATTCCGTTCAGTGGAATCATTGTTCCCCAGAAGTGGATTTTGGCGAGAGTCTCATTCATCATGCGACCAAACATTTTCGGGAACCAGAAGTAGATACCTGCGTATCCACCAAGGAGCACCGAAGCTGCCATCGTGTAATGGAAGTGACCGACTACGAAGTATGTATCGTGGAGGTATAAGTCAGTTGTCACAGTACCCAGGTGGAGACCTGTAAGTCCGCCAAGACCGAATACGAAAACAACGCCGAGTGAGAAGAGCATCGGAGAATCAAAACGTATTGAACCCTTCCAGATCGTGCCGAGCCAGTTAGCAAAGAAGATCGCCGAAGGAATCGAGATCGTCATTGTGAGAGTCATGAACGACTGAGTAAGGAGCGGAGACATTTGAGTCGTGAACATATGGTGACCATAAACCAATGTCGAAAGAATCGACACGGCAGTCATTGATAGAGCAGTCGCTTTTGCGCCGAAGGCCGGTTTACGGGAAAAGAATGAAAGAAGATCTGAAACGATACCCCATGCAGGGAGAATCAGAATGTAAACTTCCGGGTGACCGAAAATCCAGAACACGTGCTGGAAGAGAACCGGATCTCCTGTACCAGCTGTTGCCGATGCACCAGCGAGGAAGAACGTTGTTCCCATCACACGGTCCATCATCAAGAGCATCACGCCAGCACCAAGAACCGGAACGAAGATCGCGTTCAGGATCGCAGTCAGCCAGAGACCCCAGACGGTAAGTGGCATATCGAAATAGCCCATACCAGGAGCGCGAAGAGTAATAACAGTTGTGACGTAGTTAACGGCACCCATCGTTGAAGAGATACCGAGAAGGAAGATCGCAAGACACCAGAGTGTCTGACCTGAGCCCGGAGATCCAATCATCGTGGAGAGTGTCGGATAAGATGTCCAACCGCCAGCTGCAGATCCTAAGGGAGTGCAGAGGGAGATAAGGACAACAAGTGCTGAAGCAGCTGCAAACCAGAAGGAAAGCATGTTCAGCATCGGGAACGCCATATCGCGCGCACCAATCATCAGAGGAATACAATAGTTACCAAAAGCACCAATCAGGATCGGTGTGATGGCGTAGAAAATCATGATCGTTCCGTGCATCGTGAAGAGCATGGCGTATGTATCTGGTGGAACAACTCCCGCTGAATCAGGAAAGAGCAATGGTCCGAGGATCGGGAATGGAACTCCAGGATAGGCAAGTGTCCAGCGAATCAAAAGGGCCATGATTCCGCCAATGCCCAGGAAGAGAATTCCGTACCACAAGAACTGCTTTGCAATCACTTTGTGATCGAAAGAGATGATGTACTTGCTGATAAATGTCGTAGGTTCCGGATGGATTTCGTTAAAGCCGCCGCTCATATTAATTCTCCCACTTCCAACCCCACGCGAGATTCGTGTCGTCAGGGTCATTTGTGTTCATGGCCAATTGTTCAGATGTCGCTAACCAGCGATTAAAATCTTCTTCAGAATAAACCGTGAGCCGAGCTTTCATCAGATAGTGATGTGTTCCGCACATTTCTGCGCAGGCGATGTCATATTCACCTGGTTCTTTCACTTCCCACCAGACGCGGGTGATACGGCCCGGGATAGTATCAACTTTCAGACGAACGTTTGGTACGAAGAAGGAGTGAATCACATCTTTTGCAGTGAGGTGGAAGAGAACTTTGGTGTTCACTGGAACGCGAAGATCATTGTTCGTGATAACGTCATCTTTAGTATTGAACTCATTATCCGGACCGGCATATCGGAAAGACCACATCCACTGCTGGCCCATAACTTCAACGCGAAGAACTTTTTCAGTCGCAGGATTTGGCCATTTCCAGAATTGCTCAAGAAGATCGTTGTTTGAAATACGCGTGATATTCAAGTCGATCGTGAGAAATACGGCGGCACCGATGATCGCGGTAAAGAGCAAGTGCTGTTTCTTGTTACCGTATGTGTAGTAAGGAGTTTTGTTTCGCTTACGTGAGTAGAGGTAAGAGAAACCAAACAATCCAATGCATACGAGGACGAAATAGAAAATACACAACATCGTTGTGTAATTCCACAAACTGTCGATCAAGTGACCGTTTGTCGAGATGTCCTTCGGGGGCATGGAGAGTTGCAACCAATTCTGCATAATCTTTCCTTGAGTTAGTTCAAACTATCTTATGTTCTATCTATTTAAATACAATCATCAAAACAAACACACATGGCAGGTACACGAGGCTCGAGTAAAAATAGCGACGTGCCCAAACCAGCATCTCTGGAGAATCTTCTCCATATTTATATCCCACTAGCGAGTAAGCAAAAAAGCTTCCACCAAGGAGGAGAATCAAATTGCGATAAATTTCAGATGCTGCACCGATGGTGTATGGAAGAAGACAGACCATCATCATGATGAACGTGTAGATGGCGATGCGATGAACAGTGCGCTTGATGCCGATGTTACTCGGGAGGACCTTGAGGTCTGCATTATTGTAATCGCGAGCGTGATAAATAGAGATCGAGAGGAAGTGAGGCAATTGCCAGATGAAAAGGATCGCAAACAAAACCCATGCGAGAGTTCCAAATGAATTTGTGACTGATGTCCAGCCCATGAGAGGTGGAATCGCACCAGGAATAGCACCTGCAAAAAGAGCGAGCGAAGATATTTTCTTCATAGGAGTGTAGAGAAACAGGTAAATCATGGCCGCTGTGAAACCCAAAATTGCAGTTAGCGGATTCACGGCAAAATAAAGCGCACTCATGCAAAGGACGATTAATGAAACACCAAATACGAGTGCTGTTTTCGGAGCAAGCCGGCCACTTGGAAGAGCGCGGTTCTTGGTTCTTTCCATCATCGCATCGATGTCTTTTTCCATGTAGCAATTGATCGCGCAGCCGCCACCGACAAGACCAGAGGTCGCGAGGATGGCAATTATAGCCGTCGTCATATCAATTTCACCAGGAGCAAGAAAGAGGCCCAGAGCACAAGTAAAGATCACAAGTGATGAAAGGCGAGGCTTCGTGAGAGATAACAAATCGAATGCGACAGAGTGCTTTTTCTCTGACATAGGAAGCGATGTAACGGTTGTTGTCGTCATAATTTTAATCTCACTCAAGTATGATGAAAATCATACAAGAACGACTTCAGATTTCAAACATTAAACATCTGATAAAGCATGAAATAAATGACGACTCCGGTGACTGACACATACATCCAAATCGGGAAGGTCCAGCGTGCAATTCGGCGGTGCTTTTCACGATTGTCTTTGAGGCCGTGGTAGACGGTGATGAGGATCATCGGAACCATCACGGCAGCGAGGATAATGTGCGGAATCAGAATGGTGAGGTAGAGAGTTTTTATCCATCCGAGGTCAGGAAATTTAGTTGAGCCGTGGTGATAGTGATAAGTGAGATAGCCGCAGAGGAAAATGGCAGAAAAAAACAGGGCCGCGAACATGAATTTCTTATGAGTTTCAACATCTTTCTTATTCTTGATGAAATAAAAGCCCAGAGTCAGGCAAATTGTTGAGAGAAAATTAAAAACTGCATTTATGGCAGGAAGGTTACTCGTTTCCATCAAGGTGCTTTGGATCGTACTTCTTCGCTGCTCGGAAAAGAATGTAGAAAGGAATGTAGGTAAACAGAATGAAACCGCCCAGAATATACAGAGTGTAGGGTGGCTGATTTTTTGCTCCGGCAGCTGAGTCACAGCCCGGGCAAGCCCAGGCCGTAACAGTCACCAACATCAAAACAAAAGGAAGAATCTTTTTAATCATCAGAGAAGGTAGATGAACGTGAACACGAGAATCCAGACTAAGTCTACAAAGTGCCAGAAGAGTCCGAGGATCTCGAGGCGGTTGTAGTTACCCTGATCGTAATCTCCGCGGGCTGCCATTCTGTATTCGCAGATGAGATAAATGACACCTGTTAAAACGTGAAGACCGTGGAATCCAGTCACGAGATAGAATGTCGATGCAAAGAGATTCGTGCCGTGATTGAAATTTGAAAGCGTCATGCCCTGATGAATCAGGTGAGTGTACTCGTAAACCTGAATGCCGAGGAAGAAAACGCCACCAATGATGGTTGCAAGCAACCAGTTGAGCATGCCTTTGCGGTCTTTATGTTTACAAGAATCAATAGCGAGAACCATTGAAACCGAAGAACAAACAAGGATGAATGTCGCAAAACCTGAGAGATTAATCCCGAGGTAATCCGCCGGATGAGGCCAGTTCATTGTCGAGCGAAGAACAGCATACGCAATCAGGAATCCTGAGAACGACATCGCATCCGTCACAAGGAAGATCCACATAGCAATTTTGCCAATGGATGCATTACCAAACTGAGGATCGTTTCTTACTTCTTCAACATGATGACCATGATCATGGCTAGCAGCGTGTGACATACGTAATTTCCTTTTATGCGATTATCTTATGATCGAAATCACATAAATGGAATGAAGTATTTCACCTAGATGCAATTTTCTGTTGTGCGTAAGATCCAACATTTTCGACATAACTTTTCTTGCTAACACTTTGTCGCTCTTGTCGGGCCACGCTCTTTCATTCTAAGATCAACCCATGGCCCACGATGAAACTCGAAAATACATTCACGATCTCGCCAACCACTTCACCATCATCGATGCTTCCATTATGCGGGCCCTCCAGCTCCTGACCCGCAATCATCCCGAACTTGCCGACGAAATTGGGCGCATTCGCAAAGCTGATGAATATATAAAAAAGTCCGTCCATACGCTTAAATCGTTCCGCGAGCACATTCACAATCAAATCGCTTCGGAAAAGTCACAAGATAAGCCAACGACCTAAATGTCTAGAATGTTGATAGTTTCACTTAAGAAATATTTCACTGATTCCGTTTATACTACCGATATGTACCTTGATTCATTTAAAGGGAGTCTTCGGTGAAACTTCTTCTCGCATCTCTTTTAAGTCTTCTTTCTCTTCATGCAATTGCACAGAGACAGGCGATTACTGAGGCTAACCTCGCAGCTGCGGACACGACTGGAGAAATCGAACTTCTTGATTGGGCGCAATTAACTGAAGCTCAGGCCGCAACTCTCAGCAATGCAGTGATTAGTCAGTTTTCTCCGGCATCATTTGCTCTCATTCCTGCTACACGTTTCTCGAACCTTACTCCGGACTCAATCATAGGTGTGACAGACCCACAGCTCAACCAGCTCAACCAGGATCAAATCAGAGGTATCGGGGCGAAAGTAAATAGAATTCGGCCTGCTACTCTCATGGCAATGGATAATACCAAATTTCAGATGCTCGAAGATGCTCAGCTCGGTGCCCTCGAAATGGCCCAGATTCAGGCACTCTCTATTGCACCTCTTGAAAAAATTCGTGGGCTCGGCCAGCGCATCCAGCAACTAAGTCTCGCTCAGCTTGGGCAACTAGATGACTCTGCCAAACGTGTTCTTCGCGATGCTGCAAATCCTGCTTTGCCGTTCTCAGCTGAGCAAAGAAACATGTTGAGAGACGGTGTACAAACTCCACCTGTTGTTAGCTCTGATGCCCCGGGAACTCCGGATGAAGGTGCTACCACTAGCGGAACTCGTTACGTAGCCTCAACTTGTACTTTCGTTAACGAAATCCCACTTCGTATTGTAACAGCTAACGTCCCAGGTTGTGGCCGTCCATCGAACGTCCGCACTTGTGTTGCCTACGTATCCTGCGCCACTACTTCAGCTGCAGATAGTCCGCGATTTATACGCATGTCTTCTTGTCGAGCTAGCTTCTGCCAGGGTAGCACTGCAAACGCTGCAAGCTGTACTTCTGACAGAACCCGCTACTCCCGTGAAGCAGACGGCAGTAATGATGATGAAGGCGTAACAGCTCCAGTCAAAGCAAACCTTACTCCAAGAGCGACAGGTACATGAAAAAATATCTCTTAGTACTTCTGATTCTCAGTTCACTCGCACAGGCCGGAATCGATCCCCTGGTCTGGGTCCGGGGTACGATCAGTAATAAGTTTGATGATAAAGAAGTAAAGGTGAAGGATTCCCAAGGACAGATCTACATGCTTCCAAGGCACGTGTTCCCGAAGGACTTTAAGTTCGAGCAAGGCGCTTCATTCAATCTCGAGATTCACGAGAACGAAATCAAAGACGTAAAGCTTCTCAAGAAAAAATAATTACTTTGAATTAAGTTCGAGAATTTCCATCGTGTACGGATCCGTCTTAAGCGAGATGGACTTTTTCTTTTCCTGCGCTTCAAGAAGAGCATCGTGAATCTTATCGTAGTTCGGTGACGTCGTCTTGAGCTTGTAGATCGCTGCGTGCTTCTGGAAAAGAATACGCTGACCGTAGCGCACTTCCTGGATCGATCTAATCTTGTCATTCAGTTCAAGGGGCTTCACTTCATCAGCGTAGGCTGAAGTGAGGGCGAGGATGGCAGTGAGGGCGAAGAATAATTTTTTCATATTGATTTCCGTTTTTAATTTTTAGGGTTTTGCTGTTGTGATGTCTGAAGTTTTTGGGCTGGCGGCCAAGGAGTTCCCTGACGGGGTGCCTGCAGTTGCTGATAAGGGACCTGTTGTTGACTGGCCTGTGCCGGATTTCTCGGAACGATCTGGCCCCGTGCCAGACGCTGAGTATATGCCCTTTGCTGAGCTAGATAGCCTTCCATCGTTCTTGCTGCACCATCAAGGTCACCCTGGCCCCAGCTTGTTCTTCCGGACTGTCCGCCTGGTGTGTACTCGTAGCGACTCGTTTCGTAGGTCCGGTCAGCTCGGCCGCCCGGATGTCTTGTTTGAATTCCCGTCCATTCAGCGACAGGAACAGGTCTTTGGAAAATTGAAGGATCGAAGACGAAGGGAACGTTCTGGCCATTTTTTCTGACCATCACAATTGGTGCCACGTGATACCACCATTCAACATATCCATCTGGAGAGCGATTCGTTTCAACACGAAGATCGCCTTCAACAAAAACTTTTCCAGAGATGATGCCAAGCTCTTCGAGGATGCGCGACATCGCGTGAGCGCGGGCGTAGCACCCATCTTGCGGATAGAGGAAAGGAATCTCCGGCCTTGCGGCCAGCATGTTGAAGAGCTCGACTGCGTACTCCTCAGAGATGAGACTGAGTTCGAGGCTTGTTGAACCATCGACGAGAGTCGCAGTTCCCACCGTACGGTCGCAGTTAAGAGCAGAAGTAATTGACTGAGGGTCTGAAAGCACCCTGACTGCTTGCCGTAAATCCTGAGCACCTGCAGATAAAGAGAGAAGGAGAAGAATAATGAACAGTAAGGTTCTTTTCATTTTTTACTCAGTTCCTGAATCTCCATCGTGAAGGGATCAACCTTCAACGTCAGAGCAGATTTAGTTTCGAGACTCTCTTTCAAAGAAAGAAGGAGTGACTCGAAGTTAGGATTTGATTTTTTAAGTTTGTAGATTGCAGAATGTTTTTTGAGTCCAACACCATGTCCATAATCACGATCAACGATGCGAACGACCTGGTCATCAATCGACATAGGTTCTCCAGCTGCGAAAGACAAAAGGGGTAACAGGAAAAGAAAAAGGATAAGAAGTTTCTTCATGTCATTCTGATCGGTATAGCTAAGGAAAGATAAATGAGATTTCGTCTGAGTAAATGTGTCGGAATTAAAAAAGGCCCTCCGAAGAGGGCCTTCATTTGAAATGAATCTTGAGACTGCTTACTTAACTTTCCAGTAAAACTCGATCACGAGACGTTTTTCGAATGCAAACGGAATGTCTTCAGCGAGTGGCTTAGCAACCATTTTCAACTTCTCTTTCTCACCAGTCGGCTCTTTCATGATGAAAGCAGGAACTGCTGAGATACGAGGGCGTTGTTTTGCCTGGAGGTAGTTTCCAGACTTAGCACCTGTATCAGTGATTTCGATCACGTCGTTCGGCTTAACGATGTAAGCAGGAACGTTGATGATTTTGCCGTTAACTTTAATGTGCTTATGCGAAACCATCTGACGAGCAGCTGGAGTCGACGGGGCCCAGTTAGCGCGGAAAACAACGTTATCAAGACGAGATTCAAGGTTGATGATCATTGTATCAACCCATGATTGTGTCTTAACTTTCTTAGCGTTCTTTACGTAGTTACGGAGTTGAGACTCACGCAGACCGTAGTTGAACATAACTTTTTGCTTCTCGATCAAACGAACCGTGTAATCTGAGAGCTTCTTACGGGCCATACCATGTTGACCTGGACCATAAGGTTTTCTTTCAAGAGCGCCGGCCTTGCCGAGTCCTGGAAGTTCAACACCGAGACGGCGTTGAATTTTGAAGCGCGAACGCCCCATGCTGATTTTTGCCATAAGTAACTCCTTTGGCGGTAGCGGGAAACAATTGTTTATAATTGAATCAATTCAGGCAGAGCCCGCTTCCTCGTACATTAATTGAGAACGGGCATCATAAAGAAGGTCAGGTCGATTGACAAGAGATTAAGGAGTTATGCTTGCTATGGTTCGTCGCGTCATGACGGTCCAGATAGCACTGTCTATATAATGAAGATATCAGGAGTTCCTATGAAAGCAGTAACGGCCATCTCACTTCTCTTAGCTTTGGCACTCGGATACTACGTATTCGGGAATCAGAAATCTGTCACAGATATGGTTCAGGATGAAGTTCATAGAGGTGCTGCAGCTCCGGTTCGTTCGGAACAACCACTTTAAGAATGAGCGACTGAAGATTTACTTTCGCCGGCGGAAGTAAACGTCGTCTTGGCCTGAAGCTTCGGCATCAAGTTAGCCATCTCAATGGCAGCCATCCCTGCGTCCCAACCTTTATTTCCGGCCTTCGTACCAGCGCGCTCGATAGCTTGCTCAATTGTCTCAGTAGTCACAACTCCGAAGATCACAGGAACTCCTGTTTTCATTCCGGCCTGAGCAATCCCTTTCGCCGTTTCATTACAAACATAATCGTAGTGAGTTGTTGACCCGCGAATCACGCATCCAAGACAGATCACAGAATCATATTTACCGCTTTCCGCGAGTGCCAGTGCAGCGAGTGGAAGTTCAAAGGCACCAGGAACCCAGACTTCATCGATGTTCTCGCGTTTCACTTCGTGGCGCTCGAGACAGCTCACAGCACCTTCGAGAAGTTTACTGGTAATGAAGTCATTGAATCTCGCAGTCACGATGGCGACGCGAAGTTTTGTTCCGTTGAGTGAGCCTTCGATTTTCATAACATTCCTATTGCTGAAATTTGGTCTGGCCAAGAATGTGCCCGAGACGCGTTTTCTTCGTGTGAAGGTATTGAGCGTTTTTATCGTGGGCAACTATTTCGAGGGCCGCGCGCTCAACATTTTTTATGCCGAGTTTATCCAGACCTTCGAGTTTCTTGGGATTGTTTGTCAGGAGACGAATACTTTGAAGTCCGTAGTAACGGATGATCTGTCCTGCCATCGTGTAGTCGCGCATGTCCACCGGAAGTCCCAGGTGAATGTTGGCATCGACAGTGTCCATGCCTTTATCCTGCAACTGATAAGCACGGATCTTGTTGAAGAGACCAATGCCTCTTCCTTCCTGACGAAGATAAATCATCAGGCCCGCGCCTTCTTTTTCCATCAGCTCAAGCGAATGCTCAAGTTGATCTCCACAGTCACAGCGATAGCTTCCCAGTATGTCTCCGGTAAAACACTCGGAATGAATTCTCACCAGAGTGGAAGTGTTTGTACGTGAAGCAAGATCACCTTTCACAACCGCAATGTGTTCCTGTTTCAGGATCTCAGAGCGGAAAATAGAAATCTGGAAGTCTCCGTGTTTTGTCGGGAGGGCGACAGTCTCAACTGAAGAAATAAGATTCTCAGTCATCTTGCGATAGCTGATGAGATCTTCGATCGAGATTATTTTAAGATCGTGTGTGCGTGCAATTTCTCTGAGCTCAGGAAGACGGGCCATCGTTCCATCGGGATTCATGATTTCGCAGATCACTCCGACGGCAGAGAATCCTGACATCTTCGAGAGGTCCACTGAAGCTTCTGTGTGACCAGGGCGCTCGAGCACACCACCATCTTTTGCGATCAGTGGAAAAATATGTCCGGGACGAACGAAGTCGGCTGCTGTTGTATCTTTGAGTGAAAGGAGCTTGATGCTGTGAGAACGATCAGCGGATGAAATACCTGTGCTGATTTTTTCTTTTGCATCAATGGTGACAGTAAAAGCTGTTCCTAAAGAAGCGGTGTTGGCGGCAACCTGAAGTGGAAGATCAAACTTGCGCGCGAGTTCAGCTGAAAGGGGAGTGCAGATCAAGCCTCTGCCAATGGTTGCCATGAAGTTAATGGCCTCAGGTGTGACCATGTCGGCGGCCATGAGAAAGTCGCCTTCGTTTTCACGATCCTCATCATCGACAACGATAATCATCTTACCTTGCTTCAAATCAGCAAGGGCACTTTCGATGGTATCGAGCACAGAATTTTCAATCTTCATAATTCACATCAGGAAAAATTTTTGGCCCATTCGTTCTTTCGAGAATCTTGATTAAACCGCAGGAAGTTCTCGATATATTTGGCGATCATATCTACCTCGATATTAAGCACATCACCAACAATTTTGGAAGATAATGAAGTCTTTTCCAGAGTGTGAGGAATGATCGCTACAGTCAGTGTTTCGTCTGTCAGTTTGGCTATGGTGAGGCTGATGCCATCAAGGGCAATCGAGCCTTCGGAAATCATGTACTTACGAATCTCCGGGTTGAATCCAATTTCAATCTCCCAGTTCTCACCTGTGGTCGTAATTTGTTTAATTTTACCCAGAGCGTTCACGTGCCCCTGAACGAAATGCCCGCCGAGGCGATCTTGCGGCCTCAGGGAGAGTTCCAGATTGACCTTATCGTTCACGCTCAGAGTGCCGAGACTCGTCTTCTGGAGAGTCATGTGGATCGCCTGAACGCGGAATGTATCGCCTGAAATCTGCGTGGCCGTGAGACAGACACCATTGGTCGCAACTGAATCATCAATCTGAATATCTTTGATCAGGCCTGGTGCCTTGATGACAAATTCTTTTCCTTCAGTGTTCGTCGTGATGGATTGAAGTGTGCCGAGTTCCTGAATAAGTCCGGTGAACATAAATTATTCCTGAGTCAGTTTGCCGGTGAGATAAAAATCCTCACCGATCCATTGAGATTGAATGTTTTGAAGCTTAGGTCTCTCGCTTAATTTCGTCAGTCCAAAATCAGAAAGGGCAGAGGGGCCCGCGCCGAGAAAACTCGGATTCTGATAGAGGCTGATTCTGTTCACCAGTTTTTCCTGCATAAGACTTGCCGCCAGGAGAGATCCACCTTCGACAAAAAGTGTGATGATTTTTTTTTGAAAGAGATCGTACATGGCCTCATCGAGGTTCTGGACTATTTTTACCTGCTCATGCGGAAAATCCAAAGTTACCGGTTTCTGTGTGTAGACCAGAGTTTTAGATTTCAAGTCGTCTGTAAAAAGTGAAAGTAATGGAGGTAAATTCCCTGAGCGGGTGAAAACGATCCGCCAGGGTTGATCGTTTTTAAATCCATCAAGTCTTACCGAAAGTTTGGGATTATCTTTCCTGGCCGTCTCAGCACCTACAGCAATGGCCTGATATTGCGAGCGCAGGAGATGAACATGATTGCGTGCCGCTTCGCTAGTGATCCACTGGGATTCCCCAGAAGGCAGGGCAATCCGGCCATCAAGACTGGTGGCCATCTTCAGATGAACGAATGGTCTTTTTTTTCTTTGCGCATGAAAGAAAGCTTCGTTCAATAGTTCACCCTCTACAGCAAGAATTCCATACTCAACTTCAATGCCATTCTGGCGAAGAAGTTCAACTCCCTTCCCATTCACTTCAGGATTGGGATCGAGATTACAGATCACAACTTTTTTTATTTTTTCTGTGATTACTCTCTGAGCACAGGGCGGAGTTGTTTTATTCGTGTGGCAACATGGTTCGAGATTCACAAAGAGTGTTGCACCTTCCGGAGACTCCTTGCAGTTTTTGAAAGCGTCGACCTCAGCGTGGTCCTCACCGGCCTTGTGATGAAAACCCTCACCGATGATTTTTCCGTTTTTAACAATCACTGCACCAACAAGTGGATTCGGCCAGGTTGAACCCTGAGCCTTACTTGCGAGTGTGAACGTCCGGCGGATGAAATCATCAAAGGTCACCTTGTCCCTCCATGTCCTGAAAGACGAGACCGGAAGGATCTTTCTTTAATTCTTCGAGGTAAAGCTCAAGTGAATAGCTGGGAGTTACGCCAAGCCATTCACGAATCGTTGCATGATTGATTCCGAGATTGAGCCACTTGAAAATGCAGGATTGCCTGAGTGACTTCGCTGTCATATGTGACTTCATTTCTTTACGTAGTTCTTCAAAAAATAATTCAATCCCACGGGGAGAAAGGCCACCCGCGAGAATTTTATAAGGATTGGCATTAAAAAGAAGCTCGTCAATTTCTTTATCCTGTTCGCGTAGAATGTCTTTGTAAAGCTGACGGTAGAAGAGAAAATCTTTGGTAAAACAGCCTGGCAATGGAATCGAGTAAGGATCTCTTTTTGGGTGATCAACCAAAACGCGAAAGCCTTTCTGGTCTTTCAGAATTCCTGCGAGTGAAAGTTTCGCGAGGTCTGAAACTTTTAAACCTGAACCGTAAATCAGGTGAAAGATCATCAGGTTTCTTGCATTCACAAGTTGTGAAAGACCTTGCGATGATTTTACGCGCGCACGAAGAATATCACAGGTTCTGATAACTTCGGGAAATGGACTCGGCTCAGGATTGTCGAGGACCTTGGGAGAGACAGTCATCTTTTTCAAAGGGTTTTCCTGAAATAAATCCTGGCCCATTAAAAAATCAAAAAATAATCGAAGGGCCTGAACTCTTCGTCTGACTGAATTAGGTGAGCCATATTTCTGATCAAGGAAATGTGAATATTCCTGAACCTGAGTCGTGGTGAAAGATTTCATTTTCAGATGCTTCTGTTTATCGACGAGAAAATTATTAAAGCACTGAAGGTCAGCTTTATAATTCTTAACGGTATTAAAACTCTTCCCCTGATGCTGGAGGAGTTTTAAAAATTCTTGTTGTTTGTCTAAAAGATTCCATTCCATGCTTCGCATATTACGAAATTCGGTTGGACTTGCAAAGGCAAATCCGCTACTCTTCTGACCTCGGAGGAATTCATGATCACAGTCGCTAATCTTACCAAAACTTATGGTGGGCAAGTTCTCTATTCGAACGGATCTTTTTTTATTGGCCCTGGTGAAAAAGTTGGTCTCGTCGGGCCGAACGGTGCAGGGAAAACTTCTCTCTTCCGCCTGATTACAGGTGAGGAAAGAGCTGATTCTGGTTCTATCGATTTTGCTAAATCTCTTCGCCTTTGTTATTTTTCCCAGAACGTCGGAGAACTCAAAGGCCGCTCTGCACTGGAAGAAGTGATCCATGGAAACATCCGGCTTGGTTTTTTAAAAACAGAAATATCAAAAATAGAAAAGACCCTCGAAGACGGTGAATACTCTGACGATTTGCTCGAGAAACTTGGCGATTACCAGACCGAGTTCGAAAAACTTGGCGGCTACGATATCGAATATCAGGCAGCAGAAGTTCTGACTGGTCTAGGGATCATGCCTGAAGATCACCAGCGTCCGGTTGAAAGTTTCTCTGGCGGATGGAAAATGCGCGTGGCCCTGGCCAAGGTTCTCGCTCAACGTCCAGAGTTCATCCTCATGGATGAACCGACCAACTATCTCGATCTCGAAAGTATTGTCTGGCTTGAAACCTGGCTGAAAAACTTCAAGGGTGCAGTCATGATGACGAGTCACGATCGTGACTTCATGAACGGCATTGTGAAAAAAATTGTCGAAGTGAACTACAAGCAGATCACGGTGTATTCCGGTAACTACGATTACTACGAAAAAGAAAAAGGCATCCGTCGCGAACAGCTAATTGCGAGCTCTGAACGTCAGGAGGCCATGCTTAAAAAAGAAGAAGAATTTATCGCGAAGTTCGCGGCCCGTGCAAGCCATGCAGCTCAGGTACAGTCCCGAGTGAAAAAACTCGATAAGATTGATCGCATTGAAGTCATGGCCGACGACGAATCCATTAACTTCGAATTCCCAAAGGCCCCGCGCTCAGGAAACGACGTGGTGAAACTCGAGAATCTTGGCAAAACATTTGTCTCGCCGGAAGGTAAAGAGAAAAAAGTTTTCTCTAACGTCACCGGTCTCATCCGCAGACAGGAGAAAGTCGCCGTCGTCGGAGTCAACGGTGCAGGGAAGTCGACCCTTTTGAAAATTATCGCCAATCTCACGGAAGCAACCGAGGGCAAAGCTGAAGTCGGCGCTAACATTAACATGGGGTACTTCAGTCAGTACTCGATGGATGTTCTGAATCCCAACAACACCGCTTTTGAAGAAGTCAGAAATCGCGTTAAAGACAAGTCTGACGGCTACATGAGAAACCTTCTTGCCGCATTCCTGTTTCGCGGGGATGACGTGGACAAAAAGGTTTCCATTCTTTCAGGAGGGGAGAAATCCCGACTGATTCTGGCAACTCTTCTCTGCAATCCCATTAATCTCCTCATTCTCGATGAGCCTACCAACCATCTTGATATTCGTTCCCGGGAAGTACTTACTGAAGCGCTGAAGGCCTTCGAAGGTACACTGCTCATAGTCTCCCACGATCGCCACTTCTTAAAACAGATCACAACTCAGGTTGCGGAAGTTGATAAAGGCGGCGTAAGATTTTACCCAGGAACCTATTCAGAATATCTTACGACGATCGGAGACCATTAATGGCCACTCAAATGAAACTCGAGATTGATCAGGTGCTCATCAAAGAAGGCGAGCATTCGAACAGCATGTACTGGGTTCAGACGGGTCAGCTAGTTGTCGTTAAGAAACGCGGTAACGAAGAAGTTGTCTTAGGACACATCTTTAGCGGCGAGTTGGTTGGTGAAATTTCTTTTCTTGATAAAGAAGCGAGAAGTGCCACAGTGAAGGCCATGACCGAATGTGACTTGATCGAGATCCCTCAGGAAACTCTGGACAAGGTTTTTGGCTCTCAGCCTAAGTGGCTCGAGATCCTCGTGAAGACCTTAGCGGAGCGGCTTCGCAAAGCTAACGCTCGTATTAAGGTCTAGATCCAACCTCTTTGCCGTCGTCTGATTCTCGACTTGTGCCAGCTCTGAGTTCAAAAGAACTACCAGAGCACAGACAGTCAGAAACAAGGCCTGGAAAATCTTCAAGATAAGCTTCATATTTCCCCTTAACCATTCGAGAAGGGCCGCATAATGCCACTATTTGCTGGTTTGCGTTAGTTTTCTTATGGAGTCAGTAAATCTTTCACTCCCAGGGCCCTGTGTTGCCTTATCGCGCCTAAACCTTTAGATAGAGGCATTGATTAATTTTGCCAGTGTTCCCGAGGGACGCTGGATAGACGACCTTAAGGTGATTATGTCACAGCCTCGCTTGCATACCATGCTCGTGGATCTCCACGAGAATAGAGATCAAAGAATCCTCGATTCTTTGCTTAACCACCCGGACTACACAGAGTTTATGTCTCTTCACGGCCTGACTCTGGCCCGACGCGATCTCGTCACTGCATTCATTCACACATCTTTTGCTCACGAATACGAAGTCACTGACCAGGAACAATCAGAATTTCTGGGGGACTCAGTTCTCCAACTCATACTCACTGAAGAGTTGTGCCGCCGGTTTCCTTCTGAGAATGAAGGGAAGCTTTCTAAAATGCGAAGCACTCTCGTGAACGAAAAAACATTGAGCACCCTTTCAAGGCTTCTGGGTATTGAGAATCTGATCCTTGCGGGCAAAGGCGAATTCAAAAAGAATATGACCGCTCTTGAGTCCGTTCAGGCCGATACCTTTGAAGCTCTCTTGTGTCAGGTCTACAAACATCATGGTCTTCTTTTTACGAAGAACCTTGTTCTCAAGTGGTATGAAAAATTTCTTCCGGAAGCTTTTGATCTCACGATCCTGGAGAGTTTTGATGTGAAGTCACGCCTTCAGGAAAAAAGTCTCGCCCGCTTTAAGAAACTTCCACGTTATACGTCGGAGGCCAGAGGTGAGCAGTTTGAAATCAAGATCTGGATCAATGACGAACTCGCTGCTGCCGGCGTGTTCAGTTCGCGAAAAAATGGCGAAAAAGAACTAGCACAAATTGTATTAGATAAAGGCATCATTTAAGGAGCCCACATGCTGATCGAAGACCAACACCCGCACAACAAATCTGTCATGATTGCTGTACTCGGGAAGCCCAACGTCGGAAAAAGTTCTTTCATCAATCATCTCTTAGGATTTGATCTCGCGATCGTGAGTTCAAAACCTCAGACAACAAGAAATCAATTCCACTGTGCCTTCACTATTGATCGCACTGAAGTGGTTCTCGTCGACACTCCGGGTGTTCATTCAACTGCCCAGGAAATTAACAAGCGCATGAACGGCCAGGCACAGATGGGTTCTGAAGGTGTGGACATTAACTTTGTTCTCCTGGATCTCACGACGGAAGTCTACAAAGAGTATAAGGAGTTTTTAAAGAACTTCGACGCCCCGTTGAGCCGCACGTGGATCATCTTTACGAAAGCTGACCTCGTAAACAAGGAAACTCTTGACGTGACTTCTTTGATGGCCGAACTGAAGGCTCTCACACCGAGCATCGAAAAACATTTCATCATCTCGAGCAAGGACGGACATAACATTCACATGCTCACCGGTGCCGTCCAGGATGCCTCACAAAGTGGGCCGCACCTGTATCCGAAGGGCGACGTATCCAACAAGAGCGAGCGCTTCTTCGCGACTGAATACATCCGCGAGCAGGCGTTTCGCCTTTTGAAAGAAGAGCTTCCCTACGAAATCGCCGTCGTCATCGACGAGTACAAAGATGTCCGTAAGCTAAGCGACGAGGCCCCTGCTGAGTCGCACATCTCTGCTTCCATCCTCGTGAACCGTCCGTCGCAAAGAGCGATCGTCGTTGGCCGTGGTGGATCAGTGATTAAAGAGATAGGCGTCAATGCCCGGAGAAAAATCGAAGCAATGACCGGCGGAAAAGTTCACCTCAATCTGCACGTTAAAGTTTCACCTAAGTGGTTCACTAATAATTTTGTCCTGGATGAAATCGGCCTTCCGCGAACCCAGAACTCTGCACGTGTCTGGAGAAAAAAATGAATAAAAGATCTTTAGTCGTTTCCCTTATCGGGAGACCAAACGTCGGGAAGAGCACGATCTTCAACCGACTTATGAGAAAACAATATCTCGCTATGACCCACGATCAGCCGGGAGTTACCCGCGATCGCCACTACGGGATTATGGATATTGATGAAACGGAAGAAAATTCCGAAACAGAAGAGATCATTCTCGTTGATACCGGTGGATTCTATCCGGAAAAAATCGATGTCGATCCGAAGAAGAAAAACAATATTGATCCGTTCTTCAACATCATGGCAGATCACGCGAAACTGGCAATTGATGAGTCAGATCTCGTTCTCTTTGTCGTAGACGTGAGAGAAGGGTTTCTCCCATTCGACAAAACGATCTGTGATTATATCCGTTCAACAAAAAAGACAGTCTGGCTCTTGATGAACAAGTTCGACACTGAGAAACAGGACGGGGATCATATGGATTTCTATTCTCTGGGTCTTGATGACGACAATATGCTCAAGCTATCTGCCGAGCATAATCGCGGCTTCCATGATTTGAGAGAAAGGCTTTCAAAAGTCGCGCACAAATTTCGCGTTGATGACAAAAACAAAGAAGACGAGGAATTTCTCCAGAAAGGTGTTCGTCCAAGAAATGACGTGGTTTCATCTGTGGCCATTATCGGCGCACCGAACGCAGGGAAGTCGACTCTTCTGAATTGTATGGTAGGCGCTCAGCGTGCTCTCGTTTCAGAGATCGCAGGTACGACGGTTGATCCGATCGAAGGATATATTGACCTTTACTTCGGTCCGGATGTTGAGATGCTCCATCCACAGGAGAATCCTTTCCGTAAAGAGAACACCGAGATCTTTGAGGAAATGAAGCGCTTTCAAGAGTCAGGCCTCATCAGTGAAGACGAAAAAGACGAAGAAGACATGTCCGAAGAAGAGAAAAAGGTTTATCTCGATTTCGGCAAAACTCCCGATATGATGATCGACGATATGATCGATGATGTTGGGGAAAGTTCTGATTTTTCTTTCGATACTTCAAAGGTTGAAGACACGAACTACTTCTCACAAAAAGATATTCTGAGTGCCATTGAAAAAAACTGGGACGGAAAGCCTGATGAAGTTGCAGACCTTGAGCACGTTGAACACGTTCATCGCTGGCGCTCGATCAAACTCGTCGATACAGCTGGTATCCGTAAGTCAAAACTCGTTGAAGGATTTATTGAAACTCAGAGTGTGTACCGCTCACTTCGTGCGATCTCAGAGTCAGACGTTGTTCTTTTCATGATCGACTCAACTCTTGGAATTACTCACCAGGACAGACGTCTTCTTGATATCGCCCTGGAAAAAGGGAAGTCTCTCGTGGTTTGTCTCAATAAGATCGATCTCCTGAGAGAAACATTTGCTGATCCGAAGAAAAAGAAAGAATGGATACAGAACCTTCAGGACCAGGTGCCTTGGCTCGGCTTCTGCCAGCTGATCACCATTTCAGCTCATAAGAACCGTAACATCAATTATCTCCGTGAAGCTCTTAAGCGCACAATCGTGACACGTAACCGGAAGATCCCGACTGGTGCATTGAACCGTTGTCTCTATACACTGACAGATACAAATCCTGTTCTTGTGAAAAAGACCAATGGTGTGCGTTTCAAGGTTAAATACGCATCTATGCTGAAGTCATCTCCGCCTACGTTCCTCTTGTTCAGTAACAAGTCTCTGGGGATTCCTGAAAACTACCGCCGTTACCTGGTGAATGGTTTGAGAAAAGAATTCAATCTTCTGAACACACCTGTGCACTTGATTTTCAGAACGTCATCGGACATTGAAAGAAGAATGAAGAAAGTTGAGAAGTTAGAGAAGAGAGCTGGAAAGTAAAAAAAAAATATTGAACACTGTCCGGAGAATTCTCCGGGCAGCGTTTCATCACCACGTAAAGTTGTAAGTCACAATCACCGAAATCACGTTACCCGTCAGATCATCAAATCCAAAAGTACTGTTTTTCGCCGCTTCATCATCTGTCGTGACGGCAGGATTATCCTCGTACCTGCGATAATCCTGCGTAAACTTATCGAAGAAGTTAACCACGTGATAAAGAAACTCGACACTGATGTACGAGTGCTTGAGCTCAACCGGAAACTCGAGACCCATTCCGACTCCGGTTCCGATACCTCCACCTTTCTGAGTGGGAAGAGTTTTCTGATCGATGAACTTGTTGGTCTGGTTCCAGTATTCAAGGCGCCCTATGAAATGAGGATTCGAGTAGGTGATCGCTGTGCCGAGATCGGCGGTGTCGATGTAGTATTTGTATCCGACAAATGTCCGGATATAATCTGAGACAATGGCGCCGAGTTTTCCGTTTGTTGGATAGGCGTTGACGACTGTATCCAGAACCGCTGTGTGCTTTGAGTATTCCAGGCCCAGAAAGATCACCCTCTGAAAATCAAGGAAGTAGTTTGTCGATAAGTGAAAAGTAGGGTGGTTATCATCGTAAGCACGGCCGCGGTTGCCGGTAAAAGTTGTGATCCCTGCACCAAGATTTACGGAGAAGAATCGACCGTAGCGATAGAATCTTTCGTCTTCCAGGGCCTGAGCACTTTCAAGGTCTTCATTAAAATCAGAAAAAATATCTGAACCGACAGCTGTATCGTCTTCTATTTCCGACATCATCTGATCAGTGGACTGAGCGAGAGTTGGAAGTGGATGTGTCAGTCCAGCTATGATCAGGAAGATGAAAAGAAAATGTCCCATCATGCCTTAGAGGTAAAAATGAACTGCGGCCTTGACGAATTGGTCACCAAGGGTTTGAAAAGTTGTGCCGGCCTTGTCATCAACATTTCGAACGGACAGGCCAAACTCGAAGCTGAAGCCGATAGACTCGAGACCGGTGAAATGAAATTCGGTCCCCATGGTCCCATCAATTTGGTAACCGGTTTTTACTTTGTCTTTCTTGCCGAGGTAATTTTCTGTGGCCACAAGTCCTGACATATAGAAATTTAGCTGTGGCTCGTCAAAAATGATGCGGTAAACCTTAAGGCCTGCACCATAAAGCGTGTTGTCCTGATCAGATTTCACGCCCAGAACTCCACCCATGGCGAAGGTTTTACTCTGCTGGATCTTCAGGGAGAGAGCTGGAAGCCCGTTGGCCAGCTGGTTCGAGGCCCCGACACCCATCCGGCCGCGAAGATCGGCCGCGTGGGCAGAAAAAGTCATGAGAACAAGAAAAGCCATGATAAATTTTTGTTTCATAACATAAGTCTAAGAAACGTTTCTATCTTTGACAACACTCCAGCTGGGTTTTAAACTTCTGTGGTATTTAAGACAAAAAGGAATTTTTTATGAGCGAAGCGACTCAATCTCAAACTCAGACTCTCGAACAATCACTCAATAAGACTGATTTTGGCCACACTTTGTACGAAAACAGAAAAGCATTTTTTGGTGCTTTGATTGCCGTGATCGTAGGGGCAGTTGGATACACCCTTTGGAAACAAACAACTCAATCCAAAGCTCTTGAAAATTCCGTCCAGGTTTTTGAATTTCAAAAAAAATACTGGCTTCCTGCTAAGGAAGGAAAAGTATCAACGACTGAACTCGTTTCAGCTTTCAAAGGTCTAGATGGCCAGGTTCAGGCATCGGCGGCCATGGTTCCGACAATGCTCGAGATGGGAAAATTTCTTTACGAAAAAGATCTCGCAGCTGATGCGGACACAGTTCTGGCCTACGGCTCTGATGTCAAAGATACCTCTCTTACTTTCTTCCTCAACCTCCAGCGCGCTGTCGTTCAGGAAAAACTCGGTAAGATTGATGAAGCCATCACTTCACTCGAAAAAATTTCGGGCAAAGACACTTTCATGCCTGCCCGTGTAGGTGTTGAGCTTGGTCGCCTCTATCTCCTCAAAGGAGACAAAGGTAAAGCTCAGTCTCAGTTCGAAAATGTCGTCAGCACTTATCCCAATGACAGTGAAGCTAAAATGGCGAAACTCTACTTGGGTCAAATGTCTCGATGATCTATACATTTCTCTCTTTGCTGTTTCTCGCGGGATGCTCTCTTACCGTGAAAGCTCCTCAGAAAACCACTCAGCCTTTGAAAGTGGCCTGGGCGAAAAATCTTGATCCATCTTACGAGACTGGAAATCTTCCTATTGGAACGGGTGCTCCCCGGATCTTTCAGGACATGGTTTACATGGGAAGTATCAGTGGTGTGATGAGTGCTTACGACCTGGAGTCAGGGCGTGTGATGTGGCAAAGTGACGACAAGACTCCGCTTGGCGGACCGGTAGAATTCTTCGGTGACAATGTTGTCTACGGAGGATTGAGCGGAAGACTTTTTGTCCGTCATGCTTTGACCGGAAAACTTAAATACGCTATTGACCTGTCCGCTCCAATTGAAAGTGCGCCGGTTTTTCAGAATGATCACCTGATTGTTTATCTTCGCGGTCATCAGATCGTTAATCTCGACGCTGAAACTGGAAAAGTTCTGTGGGCCTACAAGCGCGCAGTTCCGGTTGTGACGACTCTGCAGAGAACAACCAGGCCTCTCATCATGGGAAGCAAAGTGATCGTGGGGTTTGCTGATGGATTCATCGGAGCTCTCTCTCTTGAAGAAGGACTTCTTCTTTGGGAAACGAAGATCGTTGATCAGTCAAAATTCATCGATGTCGATTTAAATCCAGTCATTCTCAGCGGACTTATCATTACAGGTTCTCCTTCGGGTGAGCTTAAGGCCATCAATCCGGATAACGGAGCAGTTGCCAGAAGTTTCGGCGTGAGTGTCATGTCTCATCCACTCATTCGTGGCGAGCAGATGATCGTCGGTACAAATGACGGGGAAGTCCTGATTATGGGTGCGGATGGATCTATTCTGAAGCGCGTTCAGGTGTCGGACCAGCCGGTCAGTGCCGTCGCCTGGTGGAAAGAAACTTTGATTGCCGCAAGTTTTGACGGGTATTTACGGGCGATTGATCCTCTGACGATGAAAATTGTTCAGGAATTTCCGTTGGGTTATAACTACTCTTCGATCTTTTCCGATCTCGTCGTCCATGAAGAATTCCTTGCGATTTATTCTTCCCGGAACCGGCTCTACGTTTTCCGTTAAAAGATTTTTCATCTGAAATTACCTGTCATTCCTGTTTCAGGCTTTGCCTGGGCATCTATTCTTTAGATACGATCACACAGATTCAACAAAAGGATTTGTGTGATTAAAAAAATATTGCCCCTCGTTCTTATTTCTTTAAGCCTCCATGCCACTGCAGCTGTCGTTATCCAGGAAGAACTCTACGTTGTTGGCCTTAAACCTGAAGTCGTGCGCGACCTTGTGGATTCCCGTGATGTTGAAATCGATCACGTCACCTCTGAGGGGTTTGAGATCTACGGCGCTAAAGGCCTGTCTCAGATTCTCGATTCCAGAAATATCGTCACTCTCGATATGAAGGCCGTTAAAAATAAAATGCTGGCCGAGTATCCGACATACATTGAGTTCACAGCGAGAATGCAGGCGATCGCGGCCAAACGTCCTGACCTGATCAAACTTTTTTCCATCGGAAAAACGGTTAAGGGCAGGGACATGTGGATGGTGAAAATTTCAGACAATGTGGATAAGGATGAAGTTGAACCCGAGTTCAAATTTATTTCGAGCATGCACGGTGATGAGATCACAGGCCGCGAACTCACAACGTCATTGATTGAAGAAATGATCAATAACTACGGAAAGAACTCTGAACTCACTGACCTGATGAATAACACTGAAATCTACATCATGCCGTCGATGAATCCGGACGGCTCAGAACTCAAGCAAAGAGCGAACGCTAAAGGTATAGACCTGAACCGAAGCTTTCCGGAGTTTGTTGATAACGATGCCAACAAGCCTGAAGGTCGTCCGATTGAAGTTCAGAACGTGATGAAGTTCCAGGGCACCCGTCAATTTGCCCTTTCAGCTAACTTTCACGGCGGAACAATTGTTGCGAACTATCCATGGGATTCCCGCTATGATCGTCACCCTTTGAATGATCTTGCGATGGATATTTCTCATGCTTATGCAGATCTCAATCCAGAGATGAGAAGCTCTTCAGAGTTTTCCGGCGGTATTACAAATGGTGCTGACTGGTACATTGTGAAAGGTGGAATGCAGGACTGGAGTTACATCTGGTACAACGACCTCCAGATCACTCTCGAGGTTTCGCATTCTAAATACCCAAGCTACTCGCAAATTCCTGGATTCTACGTGAGTAACCGAGATTCCATGGTGGCGTACATGAAACGAGTTCATCAGGGTGCCGGTTTCAGACTTGACCGCAGCAATGTGGAGGGGACTGTCATCGTTAAACAACTGACTCCGTCAGCGCGCGAGATGGGAAGTTTTGGATTCAACAATTCCGAATTCTACAAGGTTCTTCCGGAAGGAACTTACGAACTCACGGTGAATGAAAAGAATGGCAAATCTCAGAAGATCTCTGTGAGTGTTGAAAACGAAGTCATCCGTGGAAACGGAAACTACATCTCTCTTAAATAGTTATCGACCAAGTTTTTTTATGAAATCGAATTCTTCCTGGGTGACCGGCAAAATAGACAGCCGGTTACCTGGTTGAAGAAGTCTCATTTTTGAAAGTTCTTTCTTCTCTTTTAATTCAGCAAGTGAAACCAGTTTTTTAAGATCAGCTTCGAATTTCACATCCACCATAAACCAGCGCGGAACTTCTTTGGTGGCCTTCGGGTCAAAGTATTCAGATTTTTTATCAAACTGAGTGGGGTCGGGATACGGGGCCGAAGCGACTGAAGCGATACCGGCGACCCCGGGGATCTCGCAGCTGGAATGGTAAAAGAAGATGAGGTCACCTGGTTTCATATCATCCCGCATGAAGTTGCGGGCCTGATAGTTCCGGACCCCCGTCCAGGGTTCAGTCTTTTTGGGCCTGTTTTTAAGGTCTCCGAAGGAGAAAACGTCCGGTTCGGATTTCATCAGCCAGTAATTCATTCCCCTATATTGGACAAGAAGACACGGTTAATCAAGTTTCCTTTTTCCATTCCGAACAGAGTGGAAGGTGAGGTACCCATGAAAAATTTCCTGATCGTTTCTTCAAGTCTGATGCTCTTCTCTTGCTCGCACTTTAATCACGATCAAAAGACTGTGGCCTTGCCATATTCTTCGGAACTTCTGCAGACGATTCAGAAATCGACCCAGGACCGTGTGCCCGCACAGCTCACAGCAGAAGCACTCGAGGAAAAATCTCCGCGTCGGGTTTATTTCTCTTCACTTTATTATCAGTATCTTGTTCTTTCTTCATATCTTCACGAGGAGAGTGCGATTCAAAGCTGTCCTGCTTTTCATCATGATAAAGTTGAAACCGATTCCAGAGCTTTGCCGAAGGTGGCCCTCTACAAGGCCTCTCACATTGATCCTGCAGGAAAAAATTATTTCCCTGAGCTTGCTTTTAATCGCGGCTTTTCTCTGGAAGATCATCAGCAAAATATCCGCCAGGAACTTGATATTCTCTGCGAAGAGGGTGTCAGTGATAACTATTACAAGTTCGACAACCTTGTAACGTACTACGCAGACAAGAAAGCCTTTCATTCACGTCCAAACGCCATGGCCTCTGTCCTGAAAATTCCTGTATTCGCTAATTACTATTTAGTGAAAATGCTCGAAGCTGGTGCCGGTCATCAGGGTGACGAGGAAGAAATGCGCTTCATCCGTCTGAGCCAGACTCATTGGTTTGGTCAGTATGTTGTCCGTGCTCATGAACAACGCGATCAATTTGTTAAAAATAAACTCGTGACCAGGTAATTTATGAAAAAGATTCTTCTCCTCACAACGTTCGTCCTTGCAAGTTCCTGTGGAAAAATTGACACCACAAAGAACAGCATCCTGGGATCAGTCGTGGCCTTCCAGCCTGAGGCCCTGACGACGGAAGACGCAAGACTTCTGAGAAAAATCTGTAGTTCTCTTGAGACGAAAGAAACTAACCTCGGAGCGAGCTCTTCGACGGTCTATACATTCGCTGTGCAGGACAAGAGCTGCAGTTCCGACCTTTCCGGCGAGACTAATGTCGCAGTCAATGTCGACTACCCAAAATTCAAGAGAGTTGATACGGGTGGAAACTTTATTTTCCCTGATATCGAAGCAACTGATTCAGGAATCATGAAAACCATCTGTGATGAAACGGACAACCCTATCAGCCCTGTCAAAAATGCGTCAGGTGTGGCGATCTGGTTCTCCACGATTGATATCAGTGCATCTGACTGCAACAGCAGCAACGGCCAGCCATGTATCATCATCAAGAAAGGTATTCCGTCTGGTCCTTCGGGAAATAAATTCGAAATCGTGAGTCAGGAATGGATGCAGTTTCAGACTATCATCAATCAGGGAAATGTCGGCTTCTGGATATTCAGAAAGGCCATCACAAATACTTCATGTACGAATACAGACTACACAGAAGTGAGAGCAACTTTAAAATAAACTAGTTGCCGGACTCTATTGAAGTGGGAAACAATTTAATCAACTTTAAATTGTTGGAGGCCCACCATGCGAGCTATCGTTTCCACATACCTTATCATTCTGGCCCTCGGTGCACTTACTTCATGCGGTGATATCAAGCAGCCGAAGGCCGTCACGAACGGTGGAATTTTCACAGGAGACCAGCAGCCGTTGACGGGTGAAGAACAAGCGAAAGTTGCAACCATTTGTATGGCGATCAGACAAAAGACGGCCATTCTTGATTCTGAAACACGCGATTTTGTTTTTAAATATACGGAAGCTCCTTGCGGAGATACTCCTTCGCGTTCTTCAAATATAACGGTGAATGTTGAAGAAAGTCGTAACTCTGCCGGAGATAGTGTTTATTCTTTCAAACCACAGGATGGAAAATCTTACGTGTTTAAGGAAATCGAAACAACAGACACCGGAGTCATGAAAAAGATCTGTGAAACAGTCACAGGAACTGAACCGCAGAGACCCATTTTTACTGATGCCGCCAGAACGAAAGGGATTGTGTATTACCTCACAAGCTCAAACGAGTGCGAGCCGGATAACGATCACATGTGTCTTACCGTGAGATACGGAACAACTCAGGACGGCACAAATTATACAACTCACACGACTGAAGTGATGAAATTTAAAACCACAGGTGTGACGAATCGCGGTTACTATGTGACCAGACAAAGAACTTCTTCCACTGGTTGTGAAGAAGGCGACAGCGTTTTCAAAACTGTCCTCAGATAGCACAGCCCTGAAACATTTTAACGATCACAGATTTTTTTAGATCCTCATCCCAGATAGTTTTACAGAACTCGACTGCAAACTCTTTGGGCTGAGGTGCTTTTTTCTCCACGGCCAGTACCGGGCACTTCACATTCTCTCTTCTGTCTTCCCAAGTACTCAGATTTTTCAGATCAAGCGGAATGACTTTCCAGTCGCCATTAAGACTTGTGTGAAGGGCATAAAATACTCCCTCATCTTCCCGTAAAACGACCAAGCCTTTATCTTTGATCAATAATGGCTGATCACCAATCGGAAGATAGTAGGTCGTTGGGTTGGGGCCATCCATAATCATCACTGGCTGAGGAACAACAAGTGACTGTGCTGTAGGCACTTCAATCTGGGCATCTTCACGCCATACGATGGCCTTGTCTTTTGTGAGACCCTTCAAAAAGGCAATTCCCTTCAGAGTTCTTTGAGAAGCATCTTTCGGATTATGCTCTTTGCAGGGAGAATTGAAGAGTACAGGCCTGAAGCCAAGTTGCGAATTCTGATAGGTGTAGAACTCAACGGGAAGGCCATATTTCTGGCGAAATTCCTCGATATACTGAGAGGTCTTATCTTTTTCTTTGATCTCAGCGAGTTTCTCAATCAGAAGCTTCCAGCGCTGAAGCATCTTCCCCATGGCCACATCACACTCTGAGTTTTCAGGGCATCCCTTGTTCTGATGGTCAAAGTCATCAACCTTCTGAGGGTTTGGCAGGATATCTGTTCTTTGCGGAGTAGGTCCCTGGGCCCAAAGATTCAATGAGAAGATCAAAAATACATACATCATGATGAGTTCCTGCGTTTTCAAAGGATTTCTTTTATTATAAGCTCCATTGAATTGTAAATTTTGGAGGATCCAATGAAAAAGTTAAAAAAATCGCGTCCAGCGAAGAAAGCCAAGAAAAATAAAAAAAGCGGCTTGAAGCTCAAGCGTCTCGCTAAAAAGAAGAAAGCGACTAAACGTCACGCCAAGCTTCTTAAATAATGGTTCTATAAGTGGTTCTACAAGGCCTTCTTCGGAAGGCCTTTTTTTTTGTGCAGAAAGCAAAGTCATGAATAACTAATGAGCAGTCAATTTTCTGACAATATAAAATACTAGATGTAGTGTTTTTGATTTGACGGGTGGGGCTTTTGACGGGTTTAATGAATACATTAGCGCTTAAGAGAAGCATTAATTCCTGCACACACACTATAAAAGCCTCCGAATGGAGGCTTTTTTATTGGCAGGATGCCAAGGAGGCGGCGTCTGGTTAGTTAGCAATTTTTTTTTTATTTCTTCATCATCGCTTCGCGAATCTTCTTCTTCATTTCCACTCGTTTTTTCGCATTTTCAAAACGACGAACTTCTTCAGCATTCTGTGGAGTGAGCTCAGGCACCTGAACCGGCCGACCAAGATCATCCAGGGCAACAAAGGTGAGGTACGCTTTCGTCGTCACGCGACTCTCTCCAGTCGTTGGATTTTCAGACGTCACTTTCACGCCAACAATCATCGACGTGCGGCCCACGAAATTCAGGGAAGCTTGAATCAGAACGTGATAGCCCATCTTGATGGGGGCGATGAAGTCGATGTCATCAATGTGTGCAGTGACAACCGGATGGCCGCAGTGGCGGGCCGCTACCATCGCAGCTGCAATATCAATCCAGCCCATGACCGTACCACCGAAAACTGTGCCGTGAGAGTTTGTGTGATTTGGCATCACCATCTCTCTCATTTCAATACTACTTTCTGTGATCGTTTTTTGTTTCTTAATCATAGGATCCTAGTCATTACAATAAAGGTGATGGTTCCAGCGGAATCCGAACTCAGGCCCGAAGACAGTGGAACCTACTGAGACCGTAGCACCTGCACTTGATACCTGGCCATTATCATTCGATGAATCCACGATTCCGTAGTTGCGGGCCGAGAGAACAGTATCATTACCCTGCGGCTGAGGTTCGAATGCGCCGAAAGCTCCGCCTTGTCTGACTTTTTTCGATGAACAGTAAGCTTTACCAAGCTCAGTGATCTTGCTGTTAATCGCAGCAGTGATTAAAGGCTCACCCGTTGTCTGGTCGAAATCAGTTTCAACGAGACCCCCGCCTGGCCTATCAGTTCCTACACCTTCGTTAGAGATGAAGCGGTTGAAATAAACCATGAGATCTGCTCCCGGAGGAAGAGAACATGTATTAGTCGTGCCGGATGTTGTGACAAAACCGGAGCAACATTTCGAAGCTTCTCCCACGGTTTTTCCGAGAGGAGAGCAGCATTTGAATTCGCTCGGAGAGAAGACTTGTTGAGTCTGAAGTCCCTTGAAGCTTGTATAGAAATTTGTGCCATTGTTGAAAGAGAAGGCAGGATCTTCGAAGTCATCACGCGTGCTGACTGATGTACTGTAGAGCCCAGGAACAAGACGGTCAGAATTATCATTACAATAAAGTGGTTCATGAACAATTTGTGGAACACCAGAAAGTTCAAGGCGGCCCAGGCGTCTGAGGTAGTATGAACTGAATCCAGGAATCGTCCGGTTGATGCCGGCAAGGGAACCTGCAGAGGCAACTGAAATTGCGATTCCCACTTGTTGTGTGATGAGAGCAGCATCGTTGAAGACAACTTTAAGAACTCTTGTTGTTAAGTTGAAATCGACACAACAACCAGAGGCGCAAAGGGCACTTCCGTTATCAGTCGGACCTGAAAGTAGAGAAAGGTCAGCATACGAGCAACTTCCTATAACTGGCAGGCCTGTGCTTGAAACCATCGCTATTGGTAAAGTGTTTGGATCAACAGAATAAACATCGTCAAAGTCTCTCTTGGTTACAAAACTAGGAATCTTGATGTTGATGTTCCTGCGTCCTGTAGCGTTGCTATAGTCGATAAAGATTGCTGAATTCGCATCATTACTTCTTGGCGCAAAATAATTATCGAGATTTCCTGAACCAAAGAACGGAGAGAGGGTATTGAGAACCACAGTGGCATCGTAAGCATTCAGAACCGGAGCCGTGTCTGTCAGTGAGTCTCTGAATGTCCACTGGGCACAAGCTCCTTTTGTTCCGACGATGTCTTTACAGTAATCGCCGTAATCAGCATCAACATATGAACTTGTGTTCGTAGCACCGTAAAGAGGATCTACGACCAGAGGATCCGGATTAATATCATCAAAGTCTGTTGGATTTGTAATGAGTGAAGTTCTCGAGTTGAGGCAACGGAAATTTGTCACATCAATACTCAGGAGATTGCGGTCAGACCATGACTGGCCACTGGCAAATTCTCTGATCCATCCACCGCCACAACATGTTTCTGAGTTTGTCTCGTTAAGTGTCTTCCACTGTTTCGATTTCAAGACATTGCTCCCGAAGGGATCGTTAGCAATCACGCCAGTGGTTGCATTTCTTTCCTGGTAACTCGAAAGAACTGGTCTCTCAGTTGTGTTAAGATTTTCAACGGTTGCAAAGCGTGAGTAGCGCTTAGGATCCGTAGGAGAAACACCAGGAGTTAACGTACTCTTAAGTCCAAAAGTGACAGGATCATAACTGAGTATCTGTACCGATGTCGGAGTGTAAGGAGTGTAAGTTGTGAGAGGCGAGCCCACTTCACGGCAACAACGGTTCTTCGTCATGTCGTAAGTGTCATAGTTTGTGTCGTTAATGTTTGGCTTCGGATCTGTCTGGCCGCAAATAAGAAACTGATCGTAGTATTCTTTTTCAGCAAGGTTACCGAAATAATTTACGCCATAACTGTCTTCCTGGTCTGAATGAAATTTATTCGGTGAACAGTCCAGATCAGTATGGCAAACAGCATTTGCGCGACGAAGACAAGCATCGCGGGCGAGAGTTTCTTCAACGATGACCTGATTGCTCAGAACCTTACCTTCAATTGTTTTAAAAGGTGAACCGTTCGTTGCGATGGTATCAGCTGTTCCACTCAATGAAGTGCCAGTAAGAAGTGTTTCGAGACCGCAGGCATTCTGGTTCGAAGAAACTTTGCTGTAGGCAAGTGTATCGGCAACAGTTGTCGCTGCGAACATCTGATAGTTTCCATCTGTTCCGAGTGTCGGACAGCTCGAGTGACGGTAGCTGGTGAAGAGGACAGAGTTACAACTTCCGACCTGACTGATGTAATCGGTGCGCTTCGAAGGATCTGCGGCAAGATGCTGATTGAAAGGATTGGCCATGGAGATTTGATCTGAAACAGTTGTCGGGAGCATCTTACCAGGCTGACAAAGACCGGTGTTAGAGAGAGTTGCCAGACCTTCTTGTCCCGGAAGGTTCAGGGCCATATTCTCAAGAAGTGCTGATGTAATGACAGACGTTAAAGCGTTCGCAGGATCTGAACCCGGAATATAGTTGAGCGGACGTCCAAGGACGTTGGCATCTTTTCCGAAGATGTGATTGCGGCCTACAGGAATGTCATCAAGTGTAGCTGCATAACGGGCCACTTTGCTGTTGAACTGAGTCGTACTGAGATTTGCGCAGTAAAAGTTAGGCGCACAAGTCAGGACTTTTTTCTTATTGAGATCTGTGACGGCACCAGCACTTCTTAAACAAAGAGAGCCGGCCCCGCGATATACACATCTTTTTGTTGCAGAGGATGGATAAGTTCTTTGAGCAAGGACATCCACGATTGATGGAGCTGGTGAAATATTCGCGGCTTGCTCGGTGGCCTCAGAATCAAATACCGGCCAGTTTGTTTTTGTCGATTTAACATCTGCACAGGCGTACTCCCAACCAAGCTTTGTTACACAGTCAGAATCAGTTGAGCACATGTGATAGCTCTGACAGTTACCACCCTGGTTTTGAAGCGGGTGATACTGGTGATATTGAGGATCGTAATCAACCTGTGCTGCCTGAGTTGTCCCATCGTAGGCCTGAACGTTGACTGAGAGAGAGCTGTTATTGGCGACGTCAGCAAAGGGAGCGTTGATGGCCAGGAATAATTTTTTTGATCGTGATTTTACGATACGGCCGTTTCCGATCGCAAACCATGAGACACCATCAAATGAACCGATGAGTGCACCTTTATTAAAACCAAACCAGTCGCGCTGATATCCATTCACAAAAAGTGCGGCCTGAGTGCGGAGACGATTCTCGCGCTGAGTACTTGCTGACGTTTTCACAGACTGAGAAAACGGAAGCATCGTTGGTGGAATCCAGCAGGCGCGGCCAAAAATTGTGTCTTCGTAATTTCCACGAGTGGTATTGGTAGAGAATTCATCACGCGAAGTCGTATGACCTGCGGCCTGAAGACCCGTTCCGTTGGATGTTGATGGATAAGCATTGAAGGCCAGCTGCCATGAGTCTTCACCACACTGAGGACATGGAGTGTAGTTTCCAGAACGGGCAGCAATGTAATAAACCTGATCGATGGCGACATCTATTTGTTTGGCCGGCTGAGTTTTATCGAGAGCGATGCTCATCTGGCCAAGAACTGCGTTCATGCTGAAGTTAGATTGTTTTGGAAAGACGTTTTCGCTGTCTTCGTATTCGAAAGTGTCGCCTTCCTGCTCGACTGAAGAATCAGTCAGCGGAAGAAATCTTTCAGTACCTGATTTATCAAAATAGCGGTGAGGGGCAGCGCGAGTACTGACGTTGACTGTCAGCTGAGTCGGCAATTGGGCTGTTCCATCTGACTCAGGAGTTTTACATGTAATTTCGAGAGGAAGTGCCTCAGTCCCTTCAGTGACTTCGTATTCGTAAGCAGGACAAGTTCTGATCCTTTCATCGAGAGTGAGATTCATATTACATTCGCAGCTATCGTAGAGGCGTTTCAGAACCGTTCTATAAAACTGAGGGAGTGACCATTGAGTTGTTGCATTCGTCAGACAGTCAGTTGATCCCAGCCAGTTTGTGCGTGTGAGAAATTCTTTATTAAAAGGACTCACTGTGGCCTGGGCCTTGAGGTTCTGGAGACAAACATAATCTTTTTTCAATTGCAAAAGACCGGCATCGTATTCAGTTCCGTCACCACCGCCGTCGCTTCCTGAAGTGGTCGAGGGTGTTGTTCCGCAAATGTAATAGAGTTGTGGGTATTTCAGGTAAGACATTCTATCAGTTTCTCTTTCTAAGTTCGCTATTCTCAGAAGCTCTTCAAATTGAGTGAAAGCAGTGGGACGTGTGCTTCCTTCGTTCACACATTGGTTTTCAAGACAACAATCATATCCACGGGCGGCACAGCTTGAAGTTGTGCAAGATCCAGGATTGTTCGTGCTGGTGTTATTTGGATTCACATCGAGAGCGAGTCCAGTGGTGCTGATTCCTGAAGAAGGAACCTGAGTCAGAGTCGTATCACGTCTAAAAAGTCTGACTCTTGAAGAAGAAAGTGATGAGGAGCATGTCGGACAGAGGTTAACGGGTTCGAAAACTGGAGCAAGTGCTGAACTTGAGTCAGCGACCAGAACACCATCTGTACCTGGCACGAAGAGAGTGCCTGAACAAAGATCATTCGAACTGTCTGCATTCGGAAAATCGACACGCAGAACACGAATCGTTTTTTTCTTGGTGAAGTCGTAATACGAATAGGGAACTGCACGTGCTCGAAGATCGTAGATCACATTGCTTTGAGAGAAGTTCGCAGATACGCAGTAGTTGATGTCCGAAAAGTTTGCAGTTGATTTGAGAAAGTTGTCGACCTCAGTACCGACGATGAAAGCAGTATCACGATTGGCAGCATCTATGGCGATCGAGAGATTGGTTGAACCGAGATATTTCCAACTGACCTCTGTGAGTGTAGCAGGTTCTTCACCACTACCGTCACCACTACCTGCCGTAGTGGTTGCTTCGTCCGTCAGGTTGCCACGGCTCACAGTCGCCGAGGGCATACAGCCTACCAGAAAGAATAATAGCGCGATTAACCTTACATCCATGTGAAGTTGATCTCCTTATCCTTTTTTCGGAGTTTAAGGTCTTTGGCTTGATGAAATGGAGGGTGGGGAAAAATATTCCAGAGTCGGGTAAGGCCCGGAAAGAACGGTAATAAAAAATAAATTGATCGGGAATTATGTCAAATTATTTTGCAGTTTTAATACTGGAAGTTGAAATAGCTGCTCGAGCCCGTCGTTACTGGGGCCGGAGTATAACTCGTCATTCCCGGAATCATCGACGTATAAAGTGGAAGACCGATCGTAGGTTGATAAGTGAATGCACCAGTCGCCATTCCAGGATAAAGAAGGTTGTTTGAATAGCTGAGCGAGTTCAATCCACCGTATCCGCCATAGAGTGATGGATAAAGAGTATAGGGATTCTGCGGGGGGTACATCCTCGCCATGTTCGCCTGAGCAATTGTATTAGCAAGGTAAGGAGCACCAGCAGCGATACCTTCCCAGAATGGATGTCTTTCCTCGACTTCTCTGTACTGTCTTCGCGATGGTTCAGGGGTCACCGCAACAGGTTCATCGCTACCTTCTTCCTCGCGAGAAGCGCAAAGCCGGGCGATGTGATTGTTGACACCTTGAGGGTTTGCCGGAGTTGCGACCGGACATGCAGGCATCTCAGGTGCTGTACCAGCGGCAGGTAATTGAGTCAGTATCATGGAAATGTTCATGACGTTTGAAGATAAACTCGAAATTGCGGCCGGAATGTGGGTAGAAGAATATTGATCATCACAGGTACCGAGTGTCATCGTTTGTGTAACAGAGTGACAGCTATTGGTTCCGCGATCCTGCAATAATCTTTGAACAGCATAATCCCTGAAGGCGATCAGATTTGCATTCTCTTCTTCGATTTTTGCCTTCAATGCGTTCACGCGATCAATGTCTGCCTGAATGGCAGCTGCTTCTCTTGTAACCATGCCGGAACAATCCGGGATTGTTGATTCAGTCGTACTGATAAAAGAAGCGTCGATGGCCTGAAGGCAGCGACCTGAACTCTGAGAAATATTTGTAAGATAGAGATTGGAGTTTTCTGCAGATGCGATGAATCTTCCGACCTCAGCTTTCTTATTAGGATTCGTCATCCCTGCCATACCAGCTCGAAGTTCAGCAATACAGGAAGTAGCTGAGACATAGTCTGTTTTAGCAGCAGGACAATCTACACCAGCAGGAGCTGGGTTCAGATCTGCCATGTAGGCCGCATATACTGTAGAGACCTGAGCTTTAACTTCGGCATGCAAACGGGCTGTAAGATCTTCAGTCAGAAATTTAAACTGATCCCGTGTGATGGCATTAGCTTTTCCGTTCCGGATATCGACTACAATATCGCTACCCTGAAAATTTTGAAAATCCGGAAGGCCCTGAAGATCTTTGATCTGTTGAACGGAAAAAGATGTGGGAATGTTACCAAGAGAATCTGATATTTCTCTCCGCATATCTGTAAACGTGTAGTCTCTGGCAGCAGCGCCATCTACTGAGACTTCTGCAATCTTGATAGCAGTCCGCCAGTTAGTAAGAAGTGCCGGGGTAATTTCATTTGCCGCAAGAATCGCTGTGATTTCTGTGATGGCATTCTCATTCGGACGGAATTCCGGACCACAAGCTCCCTGAGTTCTTTCCGCTTCAGGTCTTTCCGCACAAATGGTGTTTTTGGCAGTCGTGAAATCCGGTGCCGGTGTCACGGCCATTGCTGTTTTTAAATCTGCAAGAATGTTGTGATCACCAATCTGTGTATTCGCAAAAACTTCAAGAGACTGTGCGACCACCACCGCATCTGCAAAACCTAAAGCAGCTCTTTGTGTAACTCTGTTCGCTCTGCTCGTTACAATCTGAGCGCGACGTTCCCGAACCCTTTCTTTAAGTTTTTGAATCCCTTCCAGAAGTGCCCGTTCATTTTGAAGTTTTTTTAGTTTTAATTCCAGCGTGGAGAGACTTGAACAGTTGAACGTATCTAAAGCGTCGGTGCGAGGAGCGCTACATTCAGAAGCACTGAACTTTTGCATCAGTTCGTTCTGAAGCCCATCAACGGCAACACCCAGCTCGGAACAAGTCATTTCCGCCGCCAGGGAGAGCACAGGAATAAAGAGGGCCAATAGAGTCCATTTCATACAGATGACTTTTCGGGCAATCGGGTGAAAAGATTGAGTACTATATCGGGTTTGTCGGGGGTTTTAAGGGGTTAGCCGTGTCCGGAACTCATAAAGACCTCGTCATAGTTGATGAACTTCTGAGACTCACCAATGGAGAGGAAATAGTCCTCTGTGATCTTTAGGCAATCATTCAGGTTCTGGCAGGCGAAGATCTGCGAACGGAAAGCTGCTGCATGAGGAAAGCCAGCTGCGAACCAGACAACAAGTTTACGAATTTGAACGAGGATCGTTCTTTCTTCTGAGAAAGTTTCTGTCGTGTAAGTGTGGAGACGCTGAACAACTTCCCAGTAATCACTTCCTGAGAACTTACTTCTTTTTTGTGAAGCATATGTTGGATCAAGACTTTCAACAAAGATAAACGGATTTCTGAGGGCACCACGGGCAATCATCAAAGCATCACATTTCGTTTTTTGTAATCTCTCAGAAACTCCGTAAGGATGATGGAGATCTCCATTTCCGATCAGCGGAAGTTCTTTTGTGTCGTTGAGATTCTCGATGAAATCCCAGTCAGCAAGACCCGTATACTGTTGCGTACGTGTGCGACCGTGAATCGCTACCCACTCAATCCCGCTTTCCTTGGCGATGTGAAGAATCTCTGAAGCATTTCTGTTTTGGGAATCCCAGCCGGTTCTGATTTTAATCGAGAGAGGGACTTTCATTTTCGAGCGCATTTTTTCAAAGAGTGGTGCCAGAGCTGTGACTTCTTTCATCAAGGCGGATCCGCCACCTTTCGTCACAACTTTCGTTACCGGGCAACCCATGTTGATGTCGATGAATTTAGGCCCGAAACTTTCCGTCACTTCTGCGGCCCGGGACATGGCCTCAGCATCTTCACCAAAAAGCTGAATGCCGACATTTCTTTCCAATGGATGAATTTTCAGCATTTCAAGCGTGCGCTGATTTCCATAGTTGATTCCGTGACAGGAAATAAGTTCTGAGACTGTGCCACCCGCACCCAGGTCTTCCATCAGAAGGCGATAGGGTATGTTACAAATCCCCGCCATTGGTGCCAGCAGAAGCTTCGAATCAAATGATATTGATCCGAGTTTCATCGGCTTTGCCATGCCTTTAAAGCTTTCCAGTTTTCTGGTGAGCTCAGGACTAAAAGGACGTGGTGTGTTCATGAATTCTTCTTTATCTGAAAACCTTTGTTGTTGTAAACACACCGTCGTCTTCATTAGAATCTTTATCGTATGAAACACATCGTTTTTGACTGTGACGGCACTCTGATTGATACCAGCGGGCCCAAATATAAATTGTTTCCAGGGATGAAGGAACTCTTAACCGACCTCGCCCGGGAGAATCTCCTTTACGTCTGGACGGCCCGGGGCCGTTCTTCAACACTGCGCATTCTTGAAGAACAGGGTGTGATCCATCTTTTCGAAGCGTTTTGCACGATCGACGATGCTCCTAACAAGCCCCACATCGCTGGGCTCTCCATGATGCTCGGGACGACGAACCGGGGTTCTATCTGCGTTATTGGAGATACGACCAGCGATATTCTTGGAGCAAAAAATTTCGGTGTTCTTGCTGTTGGTGCAGTCTGGTGTGACGGGAGTCGTAGCGGAGTCCTGCTAGACGCTGGTGCCGATTTCATCGTGTCACATCCCTTGGAGTGTAGTAAGATAGTCGCTCTTAATCTCGAGGAGGATACTGATGTTTGATAATTTGAGTGAAAAATTCTCCGATGCTTTCCGCTCACTTCGCGGAACCAATAAAATCTCTGCTGAAAATATTGAAGATACTTTAAAGCTGGTGAAGACCGCTCTCCTCGAAGCGGATGTAAATTTTAAAGTTGTTAAAGAGTTCATAGAAAAAGTGAAGGCCGAAGCGACCGGAGAAAAAGTTCTTCGCGGAGTTCAGCCAGGTCAACAGTTTGTAAAAATTATGCACGATGAACTCGCGGCCCTGATGGGTGGTGAGAATGAAGGCCTGAACGTCAATCGTCCACCTGTCATGCCGATCCTGATTGTAGGACTCAACGGTGCCGGTAAGACAACTTTCGCAGGGAAACTGGCACTCTTCCTTCGTAACAAAAATAAAAAAGACGTGTATCTCATTCCGGCGGATAACTTCCGTCCGGCCGCTAAAGATCAGTTGATCCTTCACGCGAAATCTCTCGGTGTGGATTACTTTGATTCCGATCTCACGATGAAGCCTGTCGACATTGTCCGCGCGGGTATGGAAGAAGCAAAACGACTTCGCAAAGAAATCGCGATCATCGATACAGCAGGTCGCCTGCAGGTTGATGAAGAACTCATGGGCCAGCTTGTGGACGTCCGCAAGTCTCTCGATAATCCTGAAGTACTGATCGTTGCAGATGCGATGACGGGACAAGAAGCTGTGAACGTTGCCAAAACTTTCCACGAGAAAGTGGGCCTCACAGGTGTTGTTCTCTCGAAGATGGATTCAGATGCCCGCGGTGGTGCGGCCCTTTCCATCCGTTACGTCACAAATGTTCCGATAAAGTTCATCTCTGTTGGTGAAAAACTCAAAGACCTTGAATCCTTCCATCCGGATCGTCTCGCTAAACGCATTCTCGACATGGGAGACGTTCTCTCCCTCGTAGAGAAAGCGGAAGAGGCCATCAATCAGGATGAGGCGATGGGGATGATGCAAAACCTCGAGAAGGGGAAATTCACCATCAATGATTTCGTCAAACAGATGGAGACCATCAATCGTCTGGGTTCTTTCGGTTCCATTCTTAAAATGATCCCGGGCATGGGGGGCGCTCTTCGTCAGATGGGTGACCTTTCCGGTGCTGAAACTGAAATGAAGAATATGAAAGTTCTCATCAACTCCATGACCAAAAAAGAGCGGGAAGACGTTGAAATGATCGATGCTTCCCGTCGTAAGCGCATTGCTGCAGGATCAGGGCGAACAGTTCAGGACGTGAACACTTTCCTCGAGCGCTTCGGGCAGATGCGTCAAATGATGGTGGGCATGATGGGAATGATGAAGGGAGGGGGACTCCCGAATATTCCAGGAATGGGACCTGTTAAGGGGTTCCGTCAGGCCCCGCAAAACAATCCGGCCTTGGGTTCTGAGGCGAAAAAAGACAAGCCGAAGAGTCCGTTCGGGAAGAAGTATTTTTAAGGGCTTAATCCACATCGTTTGACTTAGTTTCAGACATGAAATATAAATTTCTAAATTTTTTTTTTCGTTCTTTAGAGGAGATATCCAAATGGTAATGATCAGAATGGCCCGTGGTGGTCGCAAAAACCGTCCTGTTTACACAATTGTTGCGACTAATTCTCGCAGCCCACGTGACGGTCAATTCCTTGAAAAATTGGGTCAGTACGATCCAAAATCAAAGGAAGTTCTCAAGATGGTCAATGTTGACGGCATCAAGACGTGGCTCTCTAAAGGGGCACAGCTTTCCGATACAGTAAGAACATTGCTCAAAAACAACAATATCAAGTTATAATGTTGCTAACCCGGAGACACCCTCCGGGAAAACATCTGTCCATGAGGACGGGAGCACATGATGAGCACTGAACTTAAAGATCTAATTGAATTGATGGCAAAGGCCCTCGTGGATATGCCGGATAAAGTTCGTGTGAACCAGATCGTTGGTGAACAGACTACAGTGATTGAACTCGATGTAGATGTTTCTGACAGAGGTAAAGTCATCGGTAAGCAAGGTCGTACAGCTCGCGCACTAAGAACAATTCTTAACGCTGCTTCAACGAAACTTCGCAAAAGATCTGTTCTCGAAATTATTGAATAGTTTTTTGCTTTTAAAATAAAAAACTCTGAAAACCCCAACTCGTTTGGGGTTTTCTTTTTTAGGTAGTCCTCATGAATGTTAACGATAACCTCATCAAAATCGCCTTCGCCGCCCATCCTCACGGAATCAAGGGCGAGGTCGAACTGCGCCTGATTAACCCTGATCCCAACGATTCCATCCTCGACGACGAGATGAAGGTCTGGCTCTTTCCCTTCAATGAAAAATCAAAACTCAAAAAAGACGGCGAAGAGTGGGAAATAAAAAAAGTCCGCTTTGGTAACAAGATCATCTGCGAACTCGGTGGCATCAAGGACAGGACTCATCTTGAATCCATTCTTCCTTTCGAATTATTCGTCGCACGTGATGCTTTTCCTGAACCAGACGGAGATGAAGTTTATCTCGTTGATCTGATCGATATGCAGGTTGTGGACGTTGAAGGAAATGAACTTGGCAAGCTTGAGAGTTTTTCCGATAACGGGCACCAGTATCTTTTCAACGTACGGCTCAACGAAGGCGGAGGTACATTGATGACACTTCCGTACGTCGATGCTTTTTTTCCGAAGATCGACATGGAGAAAAAGCAGATCACGATGATCCTCCCCGAGTACACGGAATGATCAAAAAAATCTGGATACTCACTCTTTTTCCCGAGTTCTTCGAACCGCTCCTGAAATGTGGGATCGCAGGTTCTGCTCTTCGCGGAGAGCGTTCAGATGAAAACTTTAAATTTGAAGTTCATTGCATCAACATCCGTGATTACTCTACGACGAAATACAAGAGCGTCGACGACTCTCCTTTCGGTGGCGGCCCGGGCATGGTCATGCGCGCCGATATCCTGAGAGATGCGCTGATGAAAGGTGTGGTCGAGCAGGGTGGATATAAATCCAAAGAAGATCTGCGTGTGATCTATACATCCCCCCGGGGCATTGTCTGGGATAATCTTGTTGCCCGCAATTTCGGAATGAATGTTCTTTCTGATCCTCAGCGGGACATTGTCTTTATCTGCGGGCGGTATGAGGGAATTGACGAGCGGTTTCTCGAAAACTATGTGGATGAATTTTATTCGATTGGGGATTTCGTTCTCACTGGTGGAGAGCTCGCTGTCATGGTGATGCTTGATTCGGCCGTGAGATTTGTTCCGGGTATCCTGGGGAATAAGCTCTCGTCTGAAGCTGATTCATTTGAAGATGGCATGATTGAGTTTCCTCAATACACAAAGCCCCGTGAGTTTGAAGGAACTGAGGTTCCGCAGGTCCTGATGGATGGGCATCACAAGAAAATTGAAGAGTGGCAAAAGTCGGAAAAAATCCGCCTCACAAGAAAACACCGTCCCGATCTTCTCAAATAATTATTGATTTTTTTTTAGTTTGCCGAGATCAGTTCTTTGAAGTGAAGTGACCTCGCGGAATTCATCGATCTTGATCGGTAAGAGATATTTCTCAAGAAGCTGGGGAGAATTAACTTCCGGCAGATGGTAGAGAACAATCTTTTTGCCTTTTCGTTCATCTTCCTCAATTGCGATTTCGGCTTTCTGAAAAATACCTTGTTCAAGAGTGGCCCGCTCAATCAGATTTTTCATTTCCAGCAAACTAATAAGTCTTCCGGAGATCTTGATCATGTCATCAAGTCTTCCGAGTGGGGTAACAGTATTTCCGTGGAGCTCGACGCGATCGTGTGAGAGGAAATACCCATCCTTGTCGCAAAGTTCTGCGGCCTCTATGATCTTGAAGCGATCTGTCTGTATAAACTTGAGAGTGAAAAGACATTCTGATTTTACTAAAAGTCTCTGGTTGTTATCCGTCTTCACATGATGAGGTGAAAGAACATCCAGATTTTTCGGGCCGGTGGTCTTGGCCGAAGCTAGTTGCGAGCAAACCTCTGTCATTCCAAAAGTGCGAATGACTGGCCAGCCTAGTGCCACAGCTTTTTCTTCGAGCGCATCACTGAGGAAATCTCCGCCCACGATCAGGTAACGAAGATGCGAAGGGGCCGTCAGATTCATTTTAACCAGATCGTAAACCTGAGTCGGAACGACTGTCGTGATGGTGACTTTTTCAGTTTCGAGTGTATGAACCCAGGATAATGGCTCCCAGTCCTGAAATTCAACCACTCTGTTTTGTAATAGATGTGCTCTGATGAGAACTGAGAGTCCTCCGACATGATAAGACGGGAGGGAGAGGCCCCACACATCGTTTGGTGTCAGTGCAAAATGTGAATTCACGGCCTCTGCATTGGTAATAAGAGCATGATGAGAAAGTGCAAATCCTTTCAGCTCTGACGACGTCGTACCAGACGAAAGCAGGATGAAGTGATCTGTTAAATTCTTCGGCTCAAGATTTTTGAGAATTGATTTCTGTTGATCTTCAAATCTTGGCGACGTCAAAATACGGATGTTAGATTTAGAATCTAAATCCAGCATAACGTTTTCCATTCTTTCAAATAGAGTTCCTGATACATGTTTTTTACTGCATTCATGTCCGGAACAAAAGTCCGGTGATAATCACCGATGAATAATTGTCTTTGGTTTTCATAGAAGTCTTCAATGATAAGACCATGAGTGAGCTTCAGGCTTCCAAGCTCAATGAGTTCTGAGTAGGCATGCCAGAATCCAAGTTCACTACCGATATAACCAGAGAAAATGATCGGCACACTGGCCTTAGGAAAGAATTCTGCGTTCGCTTTATAGATCCAGTAATCGTAAGGGCCACCGCTTACGAAGTCCCGCGCGGATTTGAACTCCAGGCCACTCCAGTCAGTTGTCTTCAACGGATCTTCCATGTAATCGATGAGCGATAAATATTCTTTTGGAATCTGCTTTACGAACGCCTCGTATGTCTTACGGGTAAAGCAGGCATTTCCATCAAATCGTATCCGGAGTCCTTTTTTCAGAAGCTCCAGGAAGAGTGTGTCGTACTGGTCTAGAATTTTATATTTGATGATGGGAGACTTCAGACTCTCAATACCTGTCCAGAGCTGGTGATTTCGGAAAGGAGTTGATGGCGTGTTCTTGTATTCGACATCTTTCTTTAGAAGATGAAACACCTTCCTGTCGTAAACTTCATCCTGGTATTTAAAAGTCTGAAGAAAAAGATCAATCGGCTTATCGCCGAACACAGAATATGGAAAATAATCAGCAAAGACGTATTCCTCGCCAACTTTTGCACGCAGGTAAACTCCCGTCTTGGGCTCCAGGGAGCTCAATCGGTTTGCACGCTTCTTTGGAGTCAGGTTATACAGACTATATTGTATATCCATTCATAAATACAAAACTCAGGAAGAGAGAGAAAAAAATCAGGTGAAGCCCTGCAAATTTCAATCCGTCGTTGAGGTCCGCTCCTTTCTTGTTAAGAAGAATATTGGCCAGCTGAAATGCCGGCGGTAATCCCAGTATCATGATAGCAAAAAATCGATATTCAGTAAAAAACCCAAGTAATGTATAAGGTAAAAAAACCACAGCGATACTTAAGTATCGATAAGCTTTCTCCGGTAAACGTGTCGCGAGGGTCTTTTTGTTAACTTCGGCATCGAAGACACGGTCACGAAGGTTGTTCACCATGATCAAGGCCATAGTGAGAAAACCGAAAATTGAGCCCAGCGAATAAAGCTCTGCCTTATCGGAAAGCGCAAGAGTCTGCGCGTAAAGGAAGTAGGAACCGATCGTTGAAAAGAGACCGAAGAATACGAAAACAAAAAGTTCACCCAGACCGTGATAGGCCAGAGAGATTCTTCCTCCAGTGTATCCGTAAGTGAGGTAGAGACTTAAAAATCCCAGAAGAAGAAAATAAACCCCTCCGCGAATCACGATCGGTATGCCACAGAGAACAGTGATCATGAGCATGGCCTTGGCCCAGACTTTCACCCTTTCAATATCGACCAGACCAGCGGCAGAAACTCTTGTCGGTCCAACGCGTTTTTTATCTGCACCTTTCTCAAAATCAATCACATCATTGAAAAAATTGGTCGCAAGCTGTATGGCCAGAGAACCAACGACACAAAGAATGAGATAAAACCACTCATGTCGGTGAGTACGTGAGTAAAAATAGATATAAGAGAGAAGCGGTGGAATCACGCTGGCGGGAAGTGTTTTCGGCCGGGCCGCGATCAAAAAATTCTTCAAATGATTTTCCTTGTCTGCAAAAGGGCCTGGAGTTCTGTTTTTTTCTGATAGAGCCGGTGACCGCCTTCCATGAAGATACAGGGGATGTTCAAGGGAAGAATAAGGCTTCGGGCAATCTCAGCGTACTTCCGGTCTTGAGTTCCTGCGATCCAGAGAACCTTGTCTCGGTTCGCCTCGAGTTCAGGTAAAAAGCATCGCTGACGGGAAAGTCGGTATTTGTCGAAAATCTTCTCAGATTTGGCATACTTCTCCAAACTCAATTCTGTCAGTGGACTGTCTGTAGAGAATAGCGGGAGCGAATTCCAGTAAGCAAGGAATGTTTCGGGTGTCGCTTCAATCAACCGTTTGAGGACACTGTCTTCCCACAGCGAGCGGTCTTTCCTCTCTGACTCAGGTAATCCTGGATGAGAGTTTATGATGACTAGTTTCTTAATATTGAACTTGTTCTTATGAGCAATCTCCATCGCAATCCGTCCACCCATAGAGTAACCAATGAGCGTGTCATCCTGGCCAATTTTAAGAGTGAGGGGATCAGTTTCATAGACGTCATGAAGGAAGATAGGCCCATCGGAATGAAGAAAAGAGAAATCAGCAGGTGAACCCAGAAAGCCATGAAAGATATGAATCATGCATTCCAGTCCTTAAGAAAGGCTCTGGTCTGGGTGGGATCCGGAGAGAGCTCGAGAACCTGAACCGAATCCAGTAGGGATAGATCGATCTGTCCATAAGACAGCTTGAACCCCTGACAGATGGATTTGAAATTCACTTCGTGCTCCATAATGATCCGCTGATCAAGCCCAAGCATATCGAAGATTCTTCCTCCGGCGTTATTCATAATCACAAGTCTCAGATTCTGGGGCATTTCCCTCAAAGAGGAGAGATCATATAAAGTTGTTATATCGCCGAGGATACAGGTGACTTTTTCCTGAGTGCCGAGTGCTATCCCGACCGCCGTTGCGAGCTGGCCATCAATGCCGTTGACGCCACGGTTACCAAAAGTCCTGAAGTTCCTATTCTGAACCAGCTCAAAGAAACGGATAACAAGCGAGTTTCCGAGATAAACGAGTGCGTTCTCTGGTAGGTGATCCTGCAAGTGTTTCATCACACTCATTTCTGACAAGGGGTACTTGTTTAAAGTTTTCTCAAGGTCTGAATCCTTAACCAAGGCGGGAAGAGTTTTTTGTTCATCAAGGATGTTCCACCATTCAGAGCTCGCCATGAGATCCTGTGAAGACATGGCCGAGACCATACCATAAGAGAGTCCTGGAAGATGGCGTTCGTCAAAACTGAAAACCGGCAGATGCTGGGTTTCCAGAAGACGCCAGATTTTTGAAAGGGGCGTATGTCCTATTCGGATGACGGCATCGAACTTATTTCCTTTCAGCATTCTGATCAGGTCACGTTCTGAACTGATGCGCGAGAATTCCCTGCCACCACTCAGAGTTTCAGCATAAAAAAGATGTTCTGTTGCTGCGAATTTTTTAATCAATTCACGCATCGAAGATGCTTCATGGCTAAAGAGAAAGAGCGGAGATCTTTTATGAGTTATGAATGTTCTGAAATCTCCTATGGTGCAGTCTTCGCGAACTTCAAGATCATGAGGAACCGTATCATCAACCAGAATGTTGAGGTGAAGTGGATACGCTGGGTTGAGTTCGACTTCAGCGAATTTTTCAAGGGGCAGCTCAAGATATGTGCCGACGACTTTTTCGGTAAGATGACGATGGTTAATTGTCTGAGGAGCACCGGTTCCGTGCATTTTAAATGGACGGTCACCAGAAATCAGAACGAGTGGAGTATTTGAGTATCGCGCCTCAAGCAGGGCAGGAAGACATTCAGCAACAGCTGTTCCGGACGTGCAGCAAATGATCACTGGTTTGCCTGTCATGTGGGCAAGACCCAAGGCCTTAAAGCTCGCCATTCTTTCATCGTACTCAAAAGTTATTTTTGCTGGATCAAAAATTTTCAGAAGCTCGTGGTTGCGTGCACCCGTACAAAAGAAAATATGTGCAGCAGATTTAAGATCAAAGTTCACAGGTAGTGTCCTTTGATGCTTTCACGCTTCATTTTGATTTCTTCCAGTTCCTTTTCTAAATCTGAATCAGGTACAACACCGCCACCACTCTCAATAACAAATGTATTTCCGTGCCACTGAATGTTCCGGATCGTCACCAGCGCCTGATTCATGTCATGAGACTTGAGTCCAAATGCCGACCCAAAAAAACGTTGTGGATGTCTCTTCCCATAGTCAGTTTCAGTGAGAAACTGAAGAGCTTTAGTCTGAGGATATCCCCCCAGTGCTGCTGTCGGAGACAGTAAAGATGTAATCTTGAGCGGTGAAAGATCTTTAGGCACTCTGATTTTGATATTTGTTTTTAGATGCACAATATTTTTATAGGGAAGAAGACCTGTAACACCTATGCTCATATCGTTGCCGATAGTGGAGAGCTTTTCAGTAAGATCTTTGATCACGAGTCTGTGCTCCTCGAGATTCTTCTCCGATTGGAGTAGCTCTTTCTCCTGACCTTTTGCCATCGTCCCCGCCAGAGCAAACGTGGCAAGCTGATCATCTTTGTGTGAGAAAAGAATTTCCGGCGTACTTCCAACACACCCGAATTCCTCTGACCAGATTCCGTAAGGAAGACCTGTTCCGAAATTCAAGGCGCGGACGAAGAAATGTTTTCTTCCTTCAGCTGCAAGATTGAGCTGAAACTCTTCCCGTGAAACTAAAACGACTTTGTGAAAGTCCTCACCAAAAGCGGCTTTCGCTCTGAAGAAATCGTTTTCATATAATGAATCTTCGTTCTCCACGGCCGTTACAAAATTTACTTTTTTGTCCCAGGAGTCCGCAAGGTCGGTCAGTTCACTTGCCTTGAGACTGAGAGTTTCAGAGGGAAAGTAAGCGAGGTAAGTGTCTTCATAAAAATCTTTGAGGTAGAAAAACGTTTCAGGTGTGTCAGCAGACGTCAGCTTTCTGAATTCGCCTCCTTTGCCGAGGACAATCGATTCAGAGCCATAATCTTTCATGAAGGCCCCGCGCTCGAAGAACTTGTGATCGAGAAAATCTCTCACATGCGCGGGTATAGACATCAGTAGACCCAGGGGAATTTATCGAACTCAGGTTTTCTCTTCTGTAGGAAAGCGTTTCTTCCTTCCTGGGCCTCTTCAGTTCCGTAGGCAAGGCGAGTGGCCTCTCCGGCGTAAACCTGCTGGCCTACAAGACCGTCATCAATAAGATTAAATCCGAACTTGAGCATTTTGATCGCAGTTGGAGATTTCTGGCAGATAATATCGGCCCATTCAAGGCCAGCTTTCTCAAGGTCAGCATGCGGAACAACTTTGTTTACCATGCCCATCTGGAAAGCTTCTTCAGCTGAATATCGTTGTTCGAGGAAGAAAACTTCGCGGGCACGTTTCTGACCAACCTGACGGGCAAGGTACGCTGAACCAAATCCGCCGTCAAAGCTTGCGACGTTGGCATCTGATTGCATGAAGACCGCGTGCTCAAGGCTCGCAATCGTCAAGTCACAGACAACATGAAGTGAGTGTCCACCACCAACGGCCCAACCAGGGACGAGAGCAATCACGACTTTCGGCATGAACCTGATCATTCGCTGAACTTCGAGAATATGTAGGCGGCCGTGGGCCACAGGCATTCCAGGTTTTTGATCTTTGTACTCGTAGCCGGCCTTGCCTCTCACATTCTGGTCTCCGCCTGAACAAAAGGCCCAGCCACCATCCTTGGACGAAGGACCGTTACCTGTAAGGAGAATGACACCAACATCATTCTGACGATGTGACCATTCCAGGGCCGTCAGAAGTTCGTCTACTGTTTGCGGACGAAAAGCATTCCGGAGTTCCGGGCGATTGAAGGCAATCCGGACAGCACCAGTTTCTTTTGCTTTGTGAAAAGTAATGTCTTCGAATTTGAGATCAGGAACTTCGTTCCATTCTTTCGGGTCAAAGAGAGGGGAAATCATAGTGCCTCGTTTGATCCGGCATAGATGTATGCAATGCCGCCAAAGACAGGAATGGATTTATAATGTTTGAAGTTTGTGTTGGCGCGGAAAACCTCAAGGAATTTTTCATCACTCGGAAATTTTTCTGAAGATGCAATAAGGTACTCGTAGGCATCCTTACGTTTTGAAATCAGTCCGAATACTGGAACATATAGTTTCAGCAGGCCGAAATAAGATTTTTTATAAAGTTGATTACGAGGCTGACCGAATTCAAGAACGTAAACGGCTTTTGCCACACGTCCGAGTTCAGAAAGTCCTTTGGCCAGATCTTCAACGTTACGGATACCAAATGAAATGCTTGCGATATCAAATGTTTTATCTTCAAAAGGTAGCTTCATGATATCGGCCACTCGGAAGGTAACTTTACCAGAAGACTTTTCATTCCTCTCATTTGCAAAGTCGATCATTCTTTCAGAGAAATCAATCCCGACAACTTCACCGGAAATATTCTTCTTGAGTTCAAAGGCAATGTCACCGGTGCCGCAGGCGCAATCAAGTGCACTCTTAGGATTTGATTTTAAAATGAGCGAGACGAAATTTTTTTTCCAGAGGCGATGAGTGCCCACGGAGAGAACATCATTCAGAAGATCATACTTGTGAGAGATATCATTGAACATCACACGAACAAATTCTGCTTTCGACATAATTACATCCTCAATTCTTTTTCAAATACCGTTGTGAGTTTCTTTAAAGTTTTAACCATCTCAGTGAGCTGGGCCAGATTCAAGGCCTGTTGCCCGTCAGAAAGAGCAACTCCAGGTTCAGGATGAACTTCGACAATCAGTCCATCAGCTCCGGCCGCTACAGCTGCATAAGCTGCATCAGCGACATATTGGGTGTAACCCATACTGTGAGAAGGATCGACGATCACTTTGAATGGAGTATTTTTCTTGAGATATATGACGGAGCCGAGATCGAGAAGATTGCGAAGTTTATTGTCAAATGAACGAACACCTCGTTCGCACAAAATAATATTTTTTTCGCCGAGATTGAAAAGATATTCAGCGGCTCCAAGCCATTCTGTAATGGTCGCACTAAATGCGCGCTTCAGAATCACCGGGCGACCGTAGCGTGAGAGCTCTTTAAGGAGTTCGTAGTTATACATATTGCGAGCACCTACCTGGAAAACAGAAGTCGTAGGAAGCAAATTTTCAATCTGTCGGATGTCAGTAACTTCAGTAATGAAATCAAACGGACGTTCTTTTTTCAGTTTTGTAATAACATCCAAACCTTCATCCCCGAGGCCCTGAAAAGATTTAGCGTTGGTTCGCATTTTATGAATGCCGCCTCGGATGAGGGTTGGTCTCGTTTCGTGATCAAGAATTTGTCGCAATTGATTTTCTGATTCAACGGCACAAGGACCGACGATCAAAAAAACTTCATTTGGTCGAAAATTCAGCGGATTTTTTTCCATTACTTTTCTCTCTGTAAATGGGCGAAATTTGTACTCCATTTCTTTATCTGATTCACCGCAATTTGGGAAGGGAAAGAGTGGAATGATGAGGAGCTGGGTTAATGGGATATTAACTACTTATGCTAACGCCGTTTTGTTTCGGTTTACCATTTCTTAGACACATCTTTACTTAGTTTTTTCCTCTCTATTGACGGAAATTTTTCTCAAGCATCGAGTCCAAACTACTATGGATTCGCACTTTTCGGTTTCTAGAGTTTGGTTAGTGATTTGCTTAAGACTGAACCCCGAGGGGGAGAAGTTCAAATATTTTCACACTGCTGAACTTCTCCGGGCCTTCACGGGTCCCAGAAAGAGATGAGAATTCATCCTTTCTGTCCTCACTATTTTATCACCAAGACTTTTTCAGAAGAAAGGGCTAAATGGTTGCGGGTTAAGCTCAAATCCATTATCTATTTCACATGTCATTCCCAACAAATTTTTATATCGGCCTCGTCCACGGTCCTATTCGTTCCAAAGACGGAAAAGAGATCACGACTTCGGTCACCAATCTCGACATTCACGACATCGCACGGACCGCACGTACGTTTGGATTCAAGCGTTATTTTTTGATCACCCCGATTAAAAACCAGCAGGCGATGGTTAAAAAAATACTGGGTTTTTGGGAAGCTGATTCCGGACTTATCTACAATCCGGATCGGAAAAATGCCCTCGCGGAAGCCGAAGTGCTTGATACGATAGAACAGGCCGTAGAAGAAATCACAAAACGTGAGGGTAAGAAACCGTGCGTTGTAGTGACAGGTGCGAATTTTGAAAAATATGATGGAAAAGAAAAAGAGCTGATAGAAAAGATTCGGCTTGACGATACCCCTATGTTCTTGTTATTTGGTACAGGATGGGGATTAACTGCTTCCGTAACTGAACAAGCCGATTTTCGGCTAGAGCCAATATTTGGCATAGCAAATGACGGATATAATCATTTGTCTGTTCGATCAGCAGTCGCAATTTATTGTGACCGTCTTGCGAGAAGCCTCTGATGCCTTAACCATTTTCCTTCCCTCTGCTCACATTCCGAAAAGGATATAAGTTGATGTTAAGGAAGTCTCGTATGAGAGGATTTTATGAATTTAGTAGATCTCGTTGAAAAAAAGTACGCGAACCCGAATGTTGCAAAACTTCCGGAATTCAAAACAGGTGACTTGATTGAAGTTGCTGTTCGGATCAAAGAGGGTGAGAAGACTCGTACTCAGGTTTATCAGGGTACTTGTATCGCTATGAAACACCGTGGTCAGGTTAACGGACACTTTCGTGTACGCAAAATCTCTGACGGCGTTGGTGTAGAGCGTGTTTTCCCTTTCCACTCACCAGCAGTTGAAGGTGTAACCATCATCACTAAAGGTAAATCACGTCGCGCTAAGCACAATTACCTCCGCACTCGCACAGGTAAAGCAGCTCGCGTTGCAATCGACTACTCACGCTAAGATATTATCGGTTCATTCTGATATGCTTAAAGGCCCGGGAAACCGGGCCTTTTTTATTTTTACGCTATCAAGGATTGATACGATGAGAATTTTCCTTCTCACTTTATTGCTCACGACAACTCTCTATGCGCAGACGGAATTTCCGGGAGAGACGCCCACTAAAAAAGAATCCGATTTTGAAAACGCCGTCGAAGAAGCAAGGCCTGTTAAGCAGTCTCAGTCTGAAATCCCCATTCCTGCGAAGAAAAATAAAACGAGTGCTGATCTGAGAATTGAAAAGCATCACACCCTCGCTGTAGGATACGAGCTCATCACATCCTGGATTCCCTCGAAGAAAAAAATCTCGTACACCTATTTCAATAATCCTCAGTGGAGCTTTGAACTTGAATATGCTTACGGAAGTCTCAGTACCGGCATTGTGGGAATTGATCTCGGAAGGGTGACGGAAAAGCGCACGACCCTTCTTGCGAAACGATATTTCGGTAATTCATTCCATCTCGATTTCGGTCCCTACTATTACGACATCAACGCCCGTGCGGGTGGTAAAATAATGGGAGTCGCCCAGGACACGACGATTGCGGATTTTGGGGTCAAAGGAATTGGTTTGGCCACGGGTCTTGGGAACCGTTGGCAGTGGGAGAATGGCTTCACATTTGGAATCGATTGGTTACGCCTCAATATTCCGTTGATGGTAACTGAGTACAACCAGAGAATTATCAAAAATATCCCGGACGAAGGGAAAAGTGATGATGTAAAAAATGTCATAGAATATTTTAGTCGTATTCCGACATTTGCCGTTTTTGGGCTCACCATCGGATATACATTTTAGAAAAGTGAATCCATGTTCGAGTGCAAATTCATTAAGTCGTTTCCCCGTGAAATTATCGCCGTCGATGAAGTCGGTCGTGGCCCGTTAGGCGGACCGGTCGTTATTGGTGGGGTCAGAATTCGTATTGAAAACGAAGCTGAACTCACGGCCCTTACCCGTTCACTAAGAAGTCGGGGAGTTCGGGATTCGAAAGAACTCAAAGCTGAAGATCGTCAGCATCTCATCCAGAAACTTCATGTTGAAAATCTCCCTCACCAGATGAAGGGGCAGATAACGTTGAAAGACTGGCAGATCAGCTTTGTCACGTGGGAGATGTGCCACGAAACAATTGATCGTGAAAATATCCTTGCAGCAACTTTGCGCGGAATGAAAGAAGCCGCTCTTTTTCTTTCAGAGTCGGAAAAAAATGAAACGACAGTCTTTATCGATGGAAATCAAAAGCTTCGTTGGGTTACAGAAGCTCCTCAATGGGAAGAGATCACAGTCATCGAAGGCGACTCAAAGTCGGTTCTGATCGGTCTTGCTTCCATCATCGCCAAAGAAAAGCGCGATGCTCACATGAGAGAGATGCATGAGCTATATCCCCATTACGGATTCAACACCAACGCTGGCTACGGCACGGCCGAGCATCGCAAGGCCATTGAGAAATACGGCCCCTGTCCCATCCATCGCAAAACCTTCGGTGGCGTCAAAGAATTCGTCGGGGCTCAGTAAAGAAATTTCCGAATCTCTTACCTTCCATCAGGAAGGAATTCCTCTTCTCGTGTCATCTCAACTTTTGCGCTCCAGGATTCTGGGCCAGATCGATCTTGCCCGCCTCTTGAAAAAAAGGGGTGAATGGGTGATCGAAATCGGTGAGGTGAAGAGTTCACAGGCGGGAGTGGCGATGATGGGGTGGGGGCAAGAACAGAGACTCAGAGGTTCTCTCATCTTTCTCAGCGGTCTGTTTGGTTACCCAGCAAGACTTATAAAAATTGTCGGGTAACTCTTTTCTTTGCAAAAGATTCGAACAATCCATAAACTATTCATATGAAAAGAATTTTTTCCGCTGCACTTGTTGCTTTCGTTTGTCTGACTCTTATGAAACCTCAGCGTGCTGAGGCGATGCCTGCGAAGGCCCGCGCTTTTGTGACGATTGTCGGTTACGGTATGGCCAGTGGTGCGCTCCTTGGTACAGCTTCATTGGCATTTGGTCAGTCGACACGCGCGATTGCTCAAGGCGCCTCTCTCGGTCTCTACGCTGGTATTCTTTTTGGAACTTATGTTCTGGTTTCTCACCATAACAAGCGTTCCGGCAACTACGACGACGATTCTTCGCCCTACAAGGACTCTAACGATGTCTATGGCGAAGGCTATCAGGATGATGAAGGAGGCGGTGATGGTGAAGTACAGGAAGAAGATGACGGCGGAAGCTTCTTTAATCGTATGAACATGATCGAGCAGAAGTTCGGTAACAATAAAAAGGGAGGCGGTCTGCCTCCCTTGAAAATCAACTTAGTTTCAATCGAGTTTTAGTTTTCGAAAGTCTGAGTGCGGTTACCAAAACGCTGGTTCAGGTTTTCTGTGTCGTCCTCATCAAAGTTCATGAGGTCTGCAACGTATTCAGCTTCGTTAAGAGAGAGGAGCTTGAAGATCTTAAGGAACTCTGGCTTCACGTTCGTAAGATTGACGTTAGACTTGCGGCCTTCTTTGAGATATTTCACTGTCTCAACGAAGTGACAGATGCCGGATGAACCGACGAAATCAATTGCACCAAGATCAATCGAGATCTTTGCATTTGGATTTTCGCGGGCGATGGTCTGAAGTTCTGTGCGAAGTGGGGCACAGACGTCATAGTTCAAATCCCCCTGCATATGGACGATAATGTTTCCATTGGCGTCACGTAGAATATTGGCCTTCATGCTCATGGGGTGGACTCCTTGTTATACCGGTTCCCGTTCCCCATGATGTTATCATCGAAGGCCCTGAGGAGTTAGAGTGGGAAAAATCATTCTGTTGAACACACCGATCGGGAATCTGGGAGACCTCACACCCCGGGTTTTAGACGCCTTGACGAACGGGTCAACATTCGCCGTCGAAGACACTCGGGTATTCAAGGATCTCCTTTCTCTCATGGGCATCAGTCTCCAGGGAAAACGAATCATGTCTTTGCATGATCAATCGGCAACTCAGGAAGTTGAAAAACTTATTGAGCTGGCCGAGTCTCAAGACCTTTATGTGGCATCTGAAGCGGGCAGCCCGATCATCTCAGATCCTGCGTATCCTCTTGTTAAAGAGGCCATTAAAAGAGGGATCAAAATTGAATCTTTTTCTGGAGTTTCTTCGCCTGTGATGGCCCTTGAACTTTCCGGATTGCCGCCGCTGCCGTTTCAATTTCATGGATTTCTCCCTCGAGAAACGGCTAAAAAAATTAATGCATTTGCAAATGCAGGATACGGGACGCACATTTTTTTTGAAGCTCCAACCAGGATCGAAGAGACTCTCGATATTCTCGCCGAAACTTTGCCACAGGTTGAGGTTTGTGTTGTGCGTGAGTTGTCTAAAAAATTTGAACAGGTGATGAGATTTAAATCAGATTTGTGGAAAGAGCATCAAAGCGAGCTCACCGTTAAAGGAGAATTCATCTTGATGTTTCATCAGAGCGAATCTCAGAAATCCAGCAGCTCGTCCCTCGTAAAACTCAGTGAGGAAATCCTTAAAGAGGGGGCCACTCCGAAGGCGATATCCAAACTCTTGAGTGAAATCCTCGATCGCCCGTCTAAAGAAATTTACACTGAATTAGAGCAAAAAAAGAGGCGCTAAGATTTTACCGGGTTGAGAATTGTTTAGAATTCCTTTACAATGATGAGATGAAGGTTCACGTACTCGGTGGTCACGGAGGGCAAGCGAAAGGTTTCGCTACAACTTCGTTTCTGATCGATCAAATACTTTTGCTTGACTGTGGTGCAGTCACCACAGCACTTACTGTTGAAGAGCAGTCGAAGATTGAGAATATTCTCATCTCGCACTGTCATCTTGATCACACCAAAGACATCGCGTTCCTTTGTGATAACTGCTTTGGTATGAAGCAGAAGCCTTTTGAAGTTTACAGTCATATGACAGTGAACAAACTCATCAAAACACACATCTTAAATGACATGCTCTGGCCTGACTTCAGTGTCCTGCCGAGTGCCAGTTATCCGACCATCAGATTTAATGATCTGATTCCTGAAAAGCGCATTCACATCGGGGAGTACTACGTCACTCCGATTCGTGTGAACCATCCGCTCGATGCAATGGGATACATTATTGAGAAAGACGGGGATGCGATTCTCTTTACTGTGGATACTGGGCCCACTGAACGCATCTGGGAGATTGCTCACACGTTTAAAAACCTGCGTGCCATTTTCACTGAGGTGAGTTTCCCGAACGCTCTCCAGAATGTGGCGACCCTTTCAGATCACCACACAGCGCTCAGTATTTCTCAGGAGATTCCGAAGATGCCGAAAGATCTTCCAATCATCCTGACTCATTTGAAGCCCGGTTTCCGCGCTGAAATCATGCGCGAAATCTCCGAGCTTAACGAGCCTCGTATCAGAGTGCTTGAGCGTGATGGTGTGATTTTTGATTTTTCTACGGCCAAAGAGCAGTCAGCTTAAATTCTTATCTCATTCCTGAGTTGCGTGAAGTACCTGGTTGACCGAGGATTGGTTGCTGTTGAGGCATGCCGGATTGTTGCTGGCCAGTGCCGTCGTTGTCGCGGCCGGCGTCTTCGGCGCTGATGGCTTCTGCATCTGCACAAGCAGCATCATGAGCAGGATAGCCCGCTTTTGTAACAGTAATACAAAACGTTGTTGCATGTCCGTTTTCACGATTTTGATTTGCGAGTATAAATCCCGAGCCAGTGACTGATGTTGAAGTGACTGTCGGGGCTCTTGTTTCACCCGGAACTGTCGTGCTAATAGTTGGCTCAGCATCAGGAACTTGTTTTGTCCAGGCCACAGAGTCAACTTGAGACGTCTCAGTGACTGGTGTTTCTGTTGTCCCGTCTTTAAGTTTCACAGTGGCAGTGAAAGTAGCTTGAGTATTAGTTTGAGAAGTTCTTACGACCGTAACTTCGATACTTTTTCCAGACGCTGCAGGAAACTGCGCTGTACAAGCGACTGCATTCGGTGAACCTAGAATAATGGCCTGAAAGCTTCCGTTATCTGCAATATCCCCTGGGATAACAGGAGCAGTCGTTGGATCTGGAACTCCCGCCTCACCACGTTTATATCCTGAGCAAGTGACTGTTCCTGCAGCTCCATTTGCTCCAGGTACGCGAGTACATTGAGCCGTACAGTTTCCTGTCGGTGCTACACCACTGATTGAGACTGAACAATTTAAAACCCTCGCGGCACCGCCAGCTTGAGCAGGAGGGAATGTCACAGACAGACTTGTTTGAGCTGTTAATGAAGCTGGAATTGTGGGTGGAGTGGCAGGATTAAGAGACTGACCTCCGACACGATATGAACTACAACTAGAAGTTGCAGCTCCACCATTCGCACCTGGAGCTGTAGTACATGTGGCAACACATTCATTGCCTCCTTCTACATCTTCCCGCGGTCCCGCTCCACAAGCCGCGGTCACAGCAGCGGCATTCGCCGTTCGCCATTCTGTCAGACGATTTCCATAAAGACTGTCGTACCGAGCTTGCTGACTTCTGCTTTCGGAGAAATTCACAGTGATCGTATCAAGGAGTTGGTTAAAATTAATTCCATTCCAAGATGCTGTCAGTGAACTTCTTGCTTGCGCGGTTTCACCTGCAACGGGAAGTTCGCAGTTTGTTTTAAGGTTATTCATCATTTGCATCATGCCGTAGCATGTGCGGTGAGGCTGAATGCGATCCTGGTAACTTTCGTTCATTCCTGTTGGAGCAGTAGGGCAGAGACAAGTCTGATAAACAAAACGATATACCTGATTTGCTAATGCAGCGTTAGCTGGGACGCTGAGTTTACGCTTCAGAAATTCTCTTCTCTGTTCAGCAGAATCGTATCCCTGGTTTGCAGGAGGACTGAGTGCAAGTTTCATACAATCGAGTGATGAGTTTCTGGCCACATCATCAGTACGAACACAAATAGGAGAATTGGTTGCTGCTGCTTTAAATCCGTAGATAACCGGGTTGCAAGCTACCTGTGATCCCGGGCAGCCTGGAGAACTTGGTCTTTGGCACATGTTATTTGGGCCAAGTCGAGAAAGTTGTCCTGCAAAGATACAACTTCCATTGGCCGGAGGACTGCTAAGAAGACGGGCAAAAGTAGCTGCTGAAGATTCCCAGTCACCATTTACGGCATGAGCATCGGCAATGAGAAGAGAACGAAGTTGATTCAGAATTTTTGTGTATTCACGAAATTTTTCTGTGTGAATTTCGCCGCTGACAATTTGTTTCTGGTGTTGGGCCTCGAGATCTACCATCAGCTGCATAAGCTTAACTATAAATTTATCCTGCTCATCCTGGGTCATGTGCACGAAATCTGCATGGAATGTGTTCGGATCAAGTGCGCGCGCAGGAACAGACGTAAACATCACGGCAAAAAGAAGGGTCAGCAATGTGAAACTCAGGACCTTGGACATAGTGTTCCTTAGCCATCATATCGGTTAGACAGGCCAGTCCCTTTAATAATACCTGAGGACATGGATAGGACGAAATATGGGAGATTGAGCTTTGAAAATGACGCAATATTAGAGCCTTGGTTGTGCCTTTGAACAGCTACCAGCCAACTTAACGTGGCATTTTCGTATCCGGCACTCTATTATGGGGGTTCATAAAATTTGTGAGGTTATGGATGGGTTGGTTTCATCAGGTCAAGAATCCTAAACTTAAAAACGTAAAGAAACTTGCTTCTAATACGCCGGTTGGCCTTTGGAAAAAATGTAATCAGTGCGGAGAAATTCTCCAGGCCGATAAGCTTGAAGAGAATCTTAATGTCTGTCCTTTGTGTGACTACCACTATCGAATTTCGGCCTACGAAAGAATTGCTGTGATGACGGATGAAAACTCTTTTGAAGAGATCAGTCCGGATTTGATTTCTAATAATCCTCTCGATTTCAAAGATAAGCTTCCTTACGTTCAAAGACTTCAGAGTGCGATCAAGGCAACTGGAATCAAGGACACAACAGTTTGTGGTACGGGAACGATTCAAGGCAAACAGGTTGCACTCGCCGTCATGGATTTTAGATTCATGGGCGGATCTATGGGTGTTGTGACCGGTGAGAAAGTTGCTTTGGCGATGGACATTGGTTACGAAAAGAAAATTCCTGTGATCGTTGTTTCTTGTTCTGGTGGTGCCCGCATGCAGGAAGGAATTCTTTCACTCATGCAGATGGCGAAAACTTCAGCATCACGTTCGAGACTTAAGTCCGCAGGCATTCCTTATATCTCTATGCTCACAGATCCTACCACCGGTGGTGTGGCAGCGAGCTTTGCCATGCTCGGTGATATCAATATTGCTGAACCAAAAGCACTCATTGGTTTCGCTGGTCCGCGTGTGATTGAGCAATCGATCCGCCAGACTTTGCCTGACGGATTTCAGCGCTCAGAATTTCTGAAAGAGCACGGCTTCATTGACCGGATCATTCATCGTCGTGATCTAAAAACTGAGCTGGGCTTCTTCATTAAAATGTTCACTCCGGGAGCATGAGAGTAGATCTCACTACCTGGTTACTGAATCATTATGGCCGTGAGGTCATGCGTCCCGGTCTAAACCGTATGCGTGAGGCCCTTGCTTCCATACTCCCCGAACTTTCAAAATGTAAAATTATCACGATTGCCGGTACTAATGGCAAAGGCGAGACAACACTTCGCCTTTCTCACAAACTAAAAAACAAATCTCATCTCGTCTGGACTTCTCCACATATTGAAAGAATTACTGAAAGATTTCGTGACGAGAGAGGGGAGATCTCTGAAGAAAAGTTGTTCTCTCTCATCGACCATTGTCATGCGCAGGTGAGAGAGAGAGGGCTTGAGCTTTCCTATTACGAGTTTTTATTTTTTGTTTTTTGTAGCTGGGCCTCAGAGAGAAAACCGGATTTTTTACTTCTTGAAGTCGGTCTCGGCGGACGTCTGGATGCCGTGAACGTTCTGGATGCGAGTCTCGTTCTTGTGCCTTCAATTTCCAGAGACCATCAGGAAATTCTCGGGAATCGCTACGACCTGATTCTTGCTGAGAAGCTGGGAGTTCTTCGTCCCGGGGCCACTTTATTGACTTCACTATCCCTGAATTATCTCCGGGAAAGAGCTACCAGATGGGCAGAAAAGATTTCTGCCCAAGTATCTCACATGGATGAGATTTTCCCACTGCCGGATTTCGAATTTTCCCAACGCAATGAGTTCTTGGCGCATGCCGCATTTATTCATCTGATGGGAGATTTTGAAAGGAGAGAATGGGCATCTGATTGGCGCAGAGACGAGGTCCCGCTGGAGCATCGGGGAGAAGTTCTTAAGAGCGAAAACACGTATCTCTTTTTTGGCTCTCACAACCCTGACGGAGTGAGAAAACTTATTCAATTTTTACATTCCGGAAAGTATACTTTTCCCAGACCGCCATACGACTTTGTCATTCTGGGACTTTCAAAAAGAAAGTCCGAAGATTTGACCAGCATGCTGAAGATGATGAAGCATGCGGGACTTGGAAAAGTTGTGCTGACTTCTTTCGGCCATGCGAAGGCCTTGGAAGAAAATCTGGCGAAGGAACTTGCAGATCAGGAAGGAATCGATTTTGCTCTCAATACGGATCCCATTGTTCATGGAAAGAACAATCAGATTATTCTGGTTACTGGTTCTTATTATTTCATGGCATCATTCAAGCAAAGTCTTCGCCGACGAGCCTCAGCTTCAGCTGGGCGATAAAGTTTCCATCTTCTCCGACAAAGCTTACAGAAAAAATAAGGGCAAGTATTTTGAAGCCGTTGGTAACGTCGTTATCATCAGCCAGAAAGATACAATCTACGGCGAGCTCGCCAGCATGGATCAGGAAAAAATGCTGGTGAAAATTGAAGGTAACGTCCGCGTGATCACAAAAGATATGACCCTATATGGATCACATCTTGAATACAACCTTACAACTGGCTCCGCCAAAATTAAGAACGCACGTATTCTCACATCTGACTTTAACCTCGTGGCCACTGAACTTTTGCGGATCAACGAAAAAGAATATCTGGCGATCGAAGCAGAGTTTACCACCTGTAAGGATTGTGCGGAGTCATGGTCTATCTACGGGAAAACGATTCGTATGAAGATGGGGGACAGTGTCCAGATCAGGCACGGTCTCGCCAAAGTCAAAGGTTCGAACGTTCTTTATCTTCCGTATATTTCCATTCCAATCATGGTGAAAAGAAAAACAGGATTACTCTTTCCTGAAATTTCCAACCGTATTCCCGAAGGGATTTCTTTCGAGCAACCGGTCTTCGTTGAGATGGGAGAGTCAAAGGACATGACGGTCAGTCCGATGTACTGGGCAAAGCGTGGATCCGGGGGGAACTTTCAGTATCGTCAGCGGTTCAGGGAACTTTCCTGGCTCGAGTTTAATGCAAGGACGCTGAACGATTCTATTTATGAACCGGGTAAAGAAGAGAATAACGTATCTCCTTCAGGCCAAATTTTTTTCCGACACTATCTGGAAGGTGAGTCTCATCAGCAGTGGTCGCCGAATTTGAAATCACATGTCCGCTATACGGATGTAAAAGACCTGGATATGGTTCGTGTAGATCCAATTTTTATCGAGCCACGAACTCTTTCATCAGATTACGGGTTGCAAGGCCATCTAGATTATCGTGATGACTGGTATTCTCTCAGTACTGAAGCAGACTATCTTCGAAATCAACTTTATGAAGATCCTACTAAATTTGATCAGTCATATGTTCAGGTCCTTCCGCGGGTTTCTTTTTCGACCACACCAGTTTCTATCCTTCAGAGTAAAAACCCGATGCTCCAGCATATCGTCATGGGCATGGATGGTTCGTATACCAGGTTTCGTCAGATTGGAGCGGAGGATGCGCAGTATCTTCGGAACGCAGACCGAGAATCTTTCAGGCCTTATGTCATTTGGAACTTCTTTTCGTGGGGGCCAGTCGCATTCAAGGCCCGCTATACTTATGATCAGCAGAACTATCAGTTTGATGATCATCGTCAGGAAAGTTTCGGTAAAAACGCTGGTCTGTTACAAACAGAAGCCTCGTTCACCATGGATAAAATTTTTGGTCTCGCCTTTGAAGAAAAGGTTCCGGTGAAGATGATCTCAGAAAGAGATCTCAAGAAACTACGTGAAAAAAATGAGCAGGGGCTTACTCCATTAAAGAAAACTGAAAAGGTTAATAAGTTGATCGGGGAGCTACCTCCGTTTGAGTCAGAACTTTCCAAAGAAAACATTATCCAGGTCCGTAAGAGTTATCGTCACTCGCAGGAATTTAAATTCATCCATCATTTTATCACCGGCCAGTCGACGTATGGGAATGAGAGATTTTTTCGACAGATCAGTGATCCCAATACCGGTCAGACTGGATGGTTTGACTTTGAGGATGCGATAAGAAAAGACGAGTTTCGCTATGGTGCGAATACGACCAGAACAATCATTCCCCCGGAGAACACGGTCGAATTTCAATGGAATAATACGCTCATTAGAAAGACACCTAAGCCGTTCAGTTATCTTGATGACGATAAGTATCTGCGTGATAACTTTACATACAGTCGAACGGGATATTTCACCCTTTCTCAGGGTCTCCTCGTCAATGAGCAGCCGGAAGAAAAAGATATCCGTGATAAATTAACTCGTCTCCTGCTCACAACTGGATATAGCACAGACAAGTGGTCCACGACTGTGACTGAGTCGTACTTCCATTATGGTAAAAATATTTTTCAGTGGAGTTTGACGAGAAAGTTTGAATATATCAATCTCTTCTCGGCCTATAACTACAACTCGTTCCCTCCGCCGACACCGAAGTCAGGTGAGCAGCAACGGAAAAACCAGTTGAACTCACTTTCAGTGGGCGGTCAGATCAGACCAACAGATGTTCTGGGGTTTGCGATTACGAAAGATATGGATATCGAAGCGAAACGTGACATCCGGACAATTTACTCTCTCGATATTATGCCCAATAACAACTGCTGGATTCTGAGTCTGAACTATCGCCAATCAACAACGGTTAACAGATATTCTTTCAACGTTATCTGGAATTTTGGAGACGATAATTTTGCGAAATTCCGAGATGATTATTTTTCAGTGAAAAGATTATGAACAAAAAAGTACTCTTCATTGAGTTCGACGATAGTTTTTCCTACAACGTTTGCCAGGAACTGACTGATCTCGGACTCGAAGTGCAAATGATGAACTGGAAAGATTTTGATATCCTTCCGGATAATGGAATTCTTGTTCTAGGACCTGGTCCCGGTCATCCTGATGACTATCAAAGAATTTTTCCCCTGCTTGTAGAATGGCTAAAAAAGAAAAATCCTTTCTTCGGCGTTTGCCTCGGTCACCAGATTTTCTGGCGACTTTTAGGTGAAAATGTCGTGCGGGCCCAGGTTCCTTTACACGGCCAGAAAGTAGAACTTCGTCTTGATGCAGACTGGTCTGAGTGGCTCAAGCTGGCGTCTCCGGTTTCGGTTCAACGGTACAATTCACTTTGCGTCCCAGCTCAGGCCCAACTAAGAAATCCTGAATTCAAGAACTTCATTCAGGATGAGGAGATTATTATGACGAGGGGAGAGCATGTATTAACATACCAATTTCATCCGGAATCGATGGGCACAACTTTCCGTCAGGCGTTTTTCCGTCCTCTCCTCGAGGTTTAGGTATACTGAGGGGATGAAAGGTCCCATGGTCCATGGGTGTTATGATGCCGACACACTTCGGAACCTTAAAGAAATAGGCATTCGTCAGTTTGGTTTTGATCTCCGTGGGCGAAGCCCTAATCTCATTCCTTATCATCAACTTAAAGAATTTCTCAAAGACATGACAGGCGAAAAGATTCATCTTATTTTTGGGAATGATAAACCTTCTACTGTCCTATCATTTCTCAATCTCCTTTCTGATTTTAAGTCGCAAATCTCTCTCGAATTCAGAGATGTTCAGCTTTCATCCTCTTATGAATCTTTGAACGTTCCTTATTATTGGTATTTCAATCCGCAAGGAAACTGGAAAGAAATTTTTCAGGGCCCCAATCTTAAGGGAGTCATACTTCCGCTTGAGCATCAGGATATTTATCAGTCCGATAAATATTTCTGGGAGACAATCGAAAGAAGAAATCTCGACGTTTATATCCATGCTGTAAATTTTAAGGAAGCCTTGAAACTTCAAAAAGATCCGAATCTTCAAGTGAGTCTCGATCTCAACCGAGAAATAGAGATCGGTTTTCGTCGCGTAGACCAGAATCGTCTTCGCAGAGAAATTTTGGAGATCTTTTGATGAATGTTCTACTTTCAAATGACGACGGTGTTCACGCTCCTGGCATCCGAACTCTCTATAACGAAATTCACTCTTTTCATCAGACAACCCTTATCGCACCATTAGAGGAGCGTTCTACTACAGGACATAGCTTGAGTCTCGACAAGCCTCTGCGTCTGGAAAAATTTTCGGATAACATCTATGGTTGTTCAGGGTTTCCAGGAGACTGTGTTCTTGTGGGACTTGGTCACGTTTTGAAAAATGCGAGACCAGATGTCGTTGTTTCAGGTATCAACCGTGGAGCAAATTTGGGACAGGATCTCTACTACTCAGGCACAGTCGCCGCTGCGAGAGAAGCAGCTTTTCATCGTGTGCCCGCACTCGCTGTAAGCCTGGTTCTTAGTCATGTTCAAGATGAACAGCACTATCAATCCGCCGCAACTTTTATCAAATGGTGTCTGGATGTCGAACTTCATAAACACTGTCCACCGATGACATTGTTGAATATCAATGTTCCAAATCTTGAGATGAAAAACATCAAGGGTTGCAAATTAACTCAGACAGGTTTTCGTCGATATTCTGAAGAGATCCATGCTAGAATTGATACGAGAGGCAGAGATTATTATTGGATCGCAGGACTTTACGAAGGGTATGACCCTCGTCCGGATTCCGACTGTCACGCTGTCCATGAAGGATATGTGGCCATCACACAACATAAGTTAATTGATGGTCTTTCACTCGATCCATCTTCCCTGGAAGATGTCGTGAGGAAATTGAATGCGAAATTTGTTTCTTAATTTTTTGATTCTCGGAATGCTCAGCTTTTCATGCTCCAGTATGAAGAGCGGGCAGTATATCTACGTTGAAACGCCGACCCACGCCAAAAAAATTGCCAAACGCTACGGCGTGACCGAACAAGAACTTAAAAACGCAAATCCCTCAAAATCTTTTGAAAAACAGTGGATCTTCATTCCGAGTAAAGTGGGCTTCGCTCACATGCTCTTCAATAACACTTACGTCATTGAAGATTACTCAAGCCTTGGTAGTGGCCGCTTCCTCTGGCCAGTTCCGAACTTTTACAAAGTTTCTTCAAGTTTCGGCCAGCGCGGTCGCAAGCACCATGACGGAATCGATATTCCGGCTCCGAAAGGGACTCCGATCATTTCTGTTGATGCTGGTGTCGTAATTTATTCTGATAATGGAATTCGCGGGTACGGTAACATGATTGTTGTTTCTCACGGCGACGACATCTTTACAGTGTACGCACACAACTCGAAGAACAAGGTTGATAAGGGTGACAAGGTCAAGAAGGGTGAAGTGATCGGGTTGATCGGTAACACCGGAAGATCAACGGGGCCGCACCTGCACTTTGAAATCCGGGTAAAGAATCTTGTGAGAAATCCCGCTCAGTATTTGTCTAAAAAGCAGTAATCTCAAACTGAAAACTAAGCTTCTTTCTTTTTCTCGTACTTCTCAAGGAGCTTGAGATACATGATCGCAGTATTCCTCGCGTCCTCAAGTGCTGTATGAGCTACTGCACCCATTCCCAGATGATTCATCAGATTTGAACCTGAATCCATACCCATCGGGAGCATCCCGAGATCTATGAGGCTGTAACCAACTCCTGAAAGATCGAGGTTACGGTGGTGAAAATACTTTCTCATGAAATCCCAGCCCAAATCTCGGGTCATGAAGGGCAGGTCGATCGCCGTCATGGATTTTCCAAAAAGGACGATCTTTCCGGAGCTGAAATACGCTTTCACTTCCGGGCTCTCGAGATATTTTTTTAGGTACTCTTTGAACTCCGACATCGTGATGCCTTCGGAGTTTGCTTTTCGGATAATTTTTTCGTTGTGATCGCGGACCCAGGGATCCAGTGAATCTCTGAGATCTTCAAAAGAAGGGCAGTGGACGTAAGTGGTGCGGGCCAGAGATTCTTCGAGTCGCTTGAACTGAGTATCAAAAGGAATCATGGCGAATTCGATGATCTGGCAGTTCTCTGCCAGTCCGGTCGCTTCAATGTCGATGCTGAGATATTTCATAGTGGGCCCCTTCTCGTTTATTCTAGGGGCCCACTATTGATAGGGCAATTGAAAAGAACTATTGAACCGTCGCTGTCATAGGGCAATGGTCAGAAACCTGGCCATAGATGATGCCGAGGTCTTTTACAGAAGATTCACGGCAGGAAACTTTCTGACAATGACCGTGGATAACGGTATTGGCACGTGTCTTATTAAGCCCCGGGGACATTACGATGTGGTCAAGAAGTGATGGTGTTTCAATTCCATCATCAGAACCACCCCACCAGTAAGCAGAGCATTTCAGGTTCGAAGCTGCATCGATTCCGCCGACGCTTGAAACCAGAGTTGTCATGAGCTTGTAGTCACTCCCACGAGAGAGGTACTCAGTCGTATTCATATCACCAGCGATGTAGAAATCCTGGATGCCGAATTTTGCTTTGTAGTTTGTGATGATGTCTTTCATGATTTGAAATTGCTTCGTTCTCTTAGTGAGGGATTGTGAATCAGATCCTGACTTTAAATGAACCGTTACGCCGAAAAACTTCTGACCTGTGGCTCGGATTTTAAAGAGGGCGATAGCAGCTGGACGTGAACCAGAGTTACAACCACCTGGAGTTCCCGGCTCAGCAATGCTCATCTCTTCATGGAAAGAAATGAGTTCGACAGTATTCTTATTAAACATAAACCCGAGTTTTTGTCCGTGCTCGCCACCACAACGACTGAGTTCAGTGTCGTATCCAGGAAGAGTCGCAGCTACGAATCTTTCAAACTCTGCTGTGTTATTGATTTCTTCTACGCTCAATACATCTGTTTTCAAACTTGTCAGAAGTTTTCCAAGTTCGCTCTTATTCGTGTGGATACGAGCTCTTTCATCATAATCAAAGTTTCTGATGTTATAGGTACCAATGGTAAAGCTGGCGTACGCGCCGAGAGAAAGACAGAAGAGGGCCAGAGTGAGGAGCTTTTTCATGGGTTCCTTTGTATTAGCGGAAGTTATAACTTCTATTAGTTAGTCTTATGTTTTTTCGTCCTGACTTTACTGAGCAGGCCATTAGGTTGACAAGTAAAAACACGTGAATTTATGTTAAGAATGCGGTAATGGCTACATGCGTTAACGTGTCAAATTTCCATCACCCCTGCCAGCCGTTGACTTTAAGGGTCGAACAATGGTTTTTAACGCTCTGTGAACGCATAAATAAGGGGATTACATGTTTAGAAACATCGCACTTCTGGGTCTGGTCCTCATCGTAACGAGTGCCCAGGTACAAGCAGAAATACTTACTGAAGAAGAGCAGAACCAGCTCACGATTGCCCGTGTAGAGGTCAAGCAGGTCGGTGGCAAGACAATGATGGAAGAAACGAATCTTCATTCCAAGATGGTTGACCTGAATCAGGTTGATCCAGGAAGAGTGGTTTCAATTGCCAGAGATGTCGTGGCCCTCGGTGAAGACATTTACCGTCTTGTGATCAAAGGGAAGCCGACGAACACGACATCGTATGCTCCTTTGAGCATTGTTCCGAAAGTTAACGGTGTAGCTGCTGATCCATTTGACCTTGAGAATTTCAGAGTCCCTGTGAAGTACACTTACGAAATGAACTACTATAACCTCTACAACATGAACGTCGTGAAGTTCCGTTACAGCGTTATCTATTCATACGGTGGAACGTTCAACGGAACTGGTGCCTACATTACAGGTGCTCAGATCGTTCCTGAGTCGGTGAAGACGCTCTTTGGTTTTGATTTCAGTGCGACCATGAAGCTTGGTGGAATCCAGAACAATGGAACAAAAGCGAATCCGATTGCCGGAGCAACTCTTCTTCTTGAGCACAACGTAAGCTCAGTGATGAATGCAGTAACGAAAGTAGACACCTTCTTCATTACAGGAAGAGGCGGATTCAAGGCCTATAAATAAGCGACTTCTATAATCCCGTCGGGCTGCCTCTCAAGAAATTCCTTGAGAGTCAGTTCACAGGTCAGCCAGTCATTTTGAATTGAACATTTTTTGCACACACCTTCTCCACCACACGAAGACGCAATCGTAAATTTTTTCTCTCTCAACCAGTCCAGCAAATTTTTAGGATAGTCACCCTCCAAGGCCTCGACCGGATAGACACGTCCGCTCGCCAGGCCTTTGACTTTTATCTGCACGTCAGGTTTCCGTTGTTACGGTCATCAATGATGAAGTTGGACTGGCCTTGGAAGTAGGTGTACGCCCAGATGTTTCCAAGTTTTTCAGCATTGTAGATAGGAAGGTTGAGCTTTAGAAGATTTTCAATCTGATCAGACCGACTCCGATTGGATTCGATAATAAGCCTGACTGGTTCCGAGAGAAAGAGGTGGCGGGAGTGTTTGAGAAGTTTGTCCACTTCGGGCGTCGTGTTGCCTTTTGGCAGACCGTACCGGATGAGATGGAAAAGGTGCTGGCCTGGATCCCTGCTTTGATTTGAAAACGCCCAGATTTTCTTCTCTGAATTTTCCATGATGCAGACTGCGGAACTTCGAACTTTCGAGTCACCTTTGAATAAGGGTGTTCCAAGCAGGGAAGCAAGGGGGAGGACTTTCTGCGAAGACACAGCGAGGAATGCAGATTTTTTGTTAGTCAGTCCGAAGATATTCGAATTCGGAATCACCTTATCTATAAGGAAGATGGAATTGTCGTAAAGGTTAAAATCGTAGTTACAGTCAGCGAGATGGTCTTTGCTGCCGGTATTATAAGGAGTGAGTGAAGTGTTTACTATGACCTTCTGGTCCTTCTGGAATTTTCGATAGTGGCGGACGAGATCCGCCAGGTTAAAGAAAGGAAGAGTTTCTCCTTCCCTGAGGATTTCTGAACCACGGATGTAATGTGCGGCCAACAGGGGATCATCTTTAATTTTTTCTTTTTTCAGGGAAATGATTGTTGAAAATTCTTTTCCGAGAATAAGTTTTTTAGACAGATTTTTCTCGAGCATCTGGACGTAGGATTCAAGGCTCGTCTTTTTCCCGTACTTTTTCAGAACCCATTCAACTCCAAAGAAGTAGGGATATTGCTCTTCGTGAGACTCTGAGAAGAAATCAAAGTAGCCGGTATTTCCTTCAACATTGATGAGGATCTGAAGACGAGCGGTAGGGGCCGACTGATCCGGGCGCGAGTAGATCTGAACAAGACTCCATAGCGCAAAGTGATCGATAATATCCAGATTCCTATTAAGCTTTTGAAGCATCTTCTGGAAAGCTTTTTGAGTTTCGCCGTTCGTGCCGATCAATTGCTGTAGGGCCGGCTTATCGTCGTTACAATAAGTTGGAATTTTTGACGTATTCTTTCGGTATGAATCGCTGACGAGAGGCGTATCAATTTTAGCAATAAAATATGAACATCCCGTCAGGACGAAAAAAAACAAAGAGAAAAAGAATGATAAAATCTTATTCATCTTCATCTAGAACAATGTCCGGTGATGAATGGTTATGAGCGAGCTTGAACCTTTCGTGAATGTCCTGGCCCTGGTCCATGAGTTTAGCTTTTTTATTCAACGGACGCAGAAGAGCTACGATAAACAATCCTCCATGCTCGTTTGTTGACACACTTTGTGTACTCACATCGATGATTTCAAAACCACTATTAGAAATTCCGGCCATGATTTTATCAAATTCTCTTTCACGGTAGCCTGTATTCCGATGAGGAGGGGCAGGTATATAGTAGGTGAAGGTCTGAAGTGGGAGGCCCTTCTTCGATGAGCTTCTTGGTCTGTTATTCATGAGTGCAGCTCCACAAAACGTTTGGTTTCCACATGTTGAGATGAGATGAGGAAATTATTAAACCAGAGCTCACTCAAATTGTTGAGTGGCTTCTTCTCCATTTTAAATAAGATCACTTGGAAAAAGTTTCCCACCTATATTTTTCTTTGTCCTAAAAAAAGATTGGGTATAATGAAAGTAAGATGTGACAGGATGTCACTCTCAAAGGCACGATGCCGAAAAGAAGGGAGCCAAGCAGGGGCTCCCTTTTTTATTTCCCTCACGTGAAATTCTATCTAATTTTTTCAGTTTTCACTCACAAATCTTTCATTGTATCGAAGCTCCTCAGGATTTAACTCATCTAGCTTTTCTAGGTTCTTTGATACTTTTTGATACTTTTTATTTTACGAATCCAGCATAAATGAAGTGCGGAGGAATGTAAGCATGGTTGCCTGACTGAAATGGTCGGTCGACACAGAGACACGTCTTTAGTTGAAGTAGTCGAATTCATCTTTATATAATCATGGGAATTAAATAACGGCTTCGCAAAAGGAATCTCCAAGATGAATAAACTATTCATTTTCTTATTGGGTTTTATGACCCTAGCTAGTGCTTTAGCGGCACCACTTCCTGTGATCCCTCAATCCGGGGCCATGTCGAACCATAGTTGCACGCTGATTGGAACCGAACTTGTCTGTTGGGGATCCAATACCCGCGGACAAATCGGAGACTCAACGGTTACCGATGTTCATTTCCCTCAAACCGTCATCCCCAAAGCGGTTGGAGGTGTATCAATGGGAAGCGAACACACCTGCGGTTTACACGAAAGCAAGGTCAAGTGTTGGGGCACCAATGAAGAAGGACAGATCAACTACACGGACGAGAATGGCCAATCTGGACCATGGGAAGTTTTAGATGGAGCCCTCAAAGGAACCTTAATATCGACTGGTGATGCTCACTCTTGTGGTGTCATGAACGCTAAACTTTATTGCTGGGGACGAAACACTTTTGGGCAGCTTGGAGATTCCAGTAATACCGAGTCAAACACACCTCGTGTAGCAATCACTGCGGGCGTTGTCCAAGTGAAGGCAGGGGCCAACCACACTTGTGCGATTATCGCCGCTGGCGCTTTGAAGTGTTGGGGAAATAATGAAGATGGCCAACTTGGCATCAACACCAATACGAGCATCAATGCACCAAGTACGACGATCACCACGGGAGTGACTCAGGTGCGTTTAGGTGAAAAGCATACCTGCTACGTAAAGACAGGGGCTCTGTTTTGTATGGGCAATAACGACCACGGTCAGCTAGGTACAGGAGATACCACAGCATCAAGCATCCCTGTGGAGGTGATTTCGGCTGGTGTCACTTCAGTTGAACTAGGTGCAAATCATACTTGTGCCATTCGCTACGGGTCTCTTCGTTGTTGGGGCGACAATACTTACGGTCAGCTTGGCAATGGGGATACGACTGATATTCTGAGTCCGTCTGTCATCGTAGGATTAAATGTCTCAGCAGTTGGAGCGGGGAAGGACCACACTTGTTCTGTGAAAAATTTTATCCAGTATTGCACGGGGAAAAATGATCATGGTCAACTGGGCGATGGATCTGTCACCGATAGCTCTGAATTTGTCGAAGTCCTTCTGTTTAAAAAGGCTAAGCAATGAAATCTCTTTTACTCGCATTCTCTTTATTCGTTTCTACTTTCGTTTTTGCTGTTCCTGTTCCGCAATCCGGATCTATGGCCAAGCATACGTGCATAGTTGAAACCGGCGCACTTCTTTGTTGGGGTCTAAATGACGAAGGTCAGCTAGGGACGGGAAGTACTCTTAGCGAAAAAGTGCCCGTCTTGGTTATTGAAAAAGGTGTATTAAAAGTATCATTGGGTGAGAAACATACTTGCGCCACACTTACTGGAGGCATGCTTAAGTGTTGGGGTAAAAATGATGATGGGCAACTTGGAGATAATTCAACGACCTCTCAACTTTTACCGAAGACCATTGTTGCTGCTGGGGTAACAGATATCTCTGCTGGAGCAACTCATTCGTGTGCTGTTTTTGCAAAGGGTGAAGTTAAGTGTTGGGGAAATAATGATGACGGCCAGCTTGGAAATTCTTCTACTGTTGACAGCCTGATTCCGGTTCGAGCTTTTGTCGCCGGGGGAACTCAAGTCAGTGCTGGCGGAAATCACACCTGTGCCGTTATTTTGAAAAAACTCCGCTGCTGGGGAAATAATGATGAGGGGCAGTTTGGAAACTCGACGACAAATTCGAGCACTTCTCCAGTGCTCGTCAACGTCTTGGATCAGCCTGTGCAGAAAGTGACAGCTGGCCGGACTCACACTTGCGTTATTGCAGGTGACCTCCTTGAAAACCAACGCTGGCTTCACTGTGCTGGAAAAAATAACAAAGGCCAGATCGGTTTCGGTGATCCATCAGACACTCCAAATGTTTTAAATTTTGAAGCGGTCCTTTACTTTGATATATTTGATGTCGTAATTGGAGAGGAGCATACCTGTGCACTCTTCAACAATTCGATGAAATGCTGGGGCTCAAATCAGTATGGTAAATTCGGAAATGGTACGACGGTTGATATTTTAGCCCCTACGACTGTGACTCAACGTGGAGTGAGCGGAATTTCTTCAGGTGCAGAACACGTTTGTTTTACAAGATTCGGTCTTATGAGCTGTGCTGGACTTGGTACAGATGGTCAGCTAGGTGACAGTACAGAATCATCAAGCGATGTCTTTGTTTCTCCTATTTTGCAGTAGGCTTTTAAAATAATCTTGGGCCATAATACTTTGATATACATTCAAGGTAATTATGGTCCCATCAGAAAAAGCAAAAGAATTTCTTAAAATCGCTCCCCAATTCAAACTCGGACATCTCGTCACGGAAAGTTTTCATCCGAAAACGACGAGACTCTCGTTTATCGCTGAGGAAAGTGTTGAAGCCGCTCATGCACTTCTTCAAGAAGTAGATCGCGATGCCCTCACCATCATGCGTTCCAAAGAGGGAGATCTGTGGGCGCTGGCCGAAGCGATAAAACAAACATTATCAAATGGTCACCGTATCTATATGTGTGGTTGCGGGGCCACTGGTCGCTTGTCGCTGGTTCTCGAAACTCTTTATCGACAGCTTCATTCGGGCGAGGACCGGGTTTTTTCTTTCATGGCAGGCGGTGATTTTGCTTTGATTAAATCTGTCGAAAGCTTTGAAGACAGAACTGAGTACGGTGAAAAACAGTTGATGGAACTGGGCTTTCGTAATGGAGATTTACTCCTTGCCTCTACTGAGGGAGGGGAAACTCCATTTGTTATCGGTGCGGCCAATAAGGCTGCCTTTGTTTCAGAGAACAAACCATTTTTCCTATACTGTAATCCTGATAATGTCCTGGAACCGATTCATCGGTCCCGCGAAGTGATTCAGAATAAAAACATTCATAAAATTAATCTGACGGTCGGAGCGATGTCGATTTCTGGATCAACCCGCATGCAGGCCTCAACTGTCCTCATGCTCGCTATCGGTGTAGGACTTCTACATCGGCATCGGAATGAGATTGAGTTCGGCACTTTTTATCAGAATTATCTTTCACGTTTAATGGAAACTGATTACTCGCAAATGGCCCCGTTTACATCAGCAGAAGCCGAAGTCTATCGGAAGAAAACCTATGTGAACTATGTGACAGATCCCTTCCTCGGTATAAGTATTCTGACTGATACGACAGAAAGATCTCCGACGTTTTCATTACGCGCATTTGAAAATCGTCTTGATCCAAATCATGAGCATGGACTCTGCTACCTGTTTCTACCGGAAGCTGAAACTTCTGAGCACGCATGGACTGAGCTTCTCTGGAGAAAACCGCGGCCGCTTCACTGGGATGAACTCGATGGAAAGATCAGTCATGAAAGGGTTCTCGGTTTTGATATCTCCGGTCAGGGGGAAGTTCATCGTTCGAAGATTATTCCTACGAAGTCTTTTTCAGTTTTTTATCAGAAAGATACAGTGACTTTCAAATTCCAGGGCCATGAACTGAATCTGAAATGGGGAAGTGATCCGCTTTTTAATCACCTGATGGTGAAAATGCTTCTGAATGCTCACTCGACTCTCATTATGGGACTTCTGGGACGTTATCAGGGGAATGTGATGACTTGGGTAAGACCTTCGAATAACAAACTCATCGACCGCGCTGCTCGCTACATTCAGCAACTCGCGAAGCAGGCAGGTAAGTCTGCAACTTATGAAACTGTGGTGGAAAAGATTTTCGAAGAAATAGAAATCGTGAACGAAGATGAGCCAGTGGTTCTGAGAGTTCTCGAAAAACTCTAGCTCTTTTTAGAGTCGTCTTTGTCTTCGCCCTCTTTCACGCCTTTTTTGAAATTCTTGATGGATTCACCAAGAGCACTGCCAAGTTGCGGAAGTTTTTTTCCGCCGAAGAAAAGAACCACTATCAATAAAATGACCAGCAGTTCGCTCATACCCAGACCCATCATATGCAAATCCTTGTTTCAAATTCTCAGTCCATTCTACTAGTAAAGTCGCGAGAGTTCCATTCCGTACTTACCAGGGGAATAGTTCGCCATTCTAACGTTCTTCATCTCTTCGTACTGCTTTGATCCATTACTCATAGAAGCGTAGGGGAAAATGGCGATTCCTCCGCGGGGAGTGAAATCACCCATGACTTCAATGTACTTAGGCTTCATCAGCTTAAAGAGGTCCTTGCAGATCTTCTGAACACAATCCTCATGGAAATCGCCATGGTTCCTGAAGCTGAAAAGGTAGATCTTCAAAGATTTAGACTCCACCATCTCTTTATCGGCAATGTAGTTAATAAAAATTTTAGCAAAGTCCGGCTGGCCCGTTTTCGGACAGAGGGATGTGAACTCCGTACAAATGAAGGTCGTCCAGGCGTCGTTATCGGGGTTCTTGTTCGGGAACTTTTCCAGAACCTTCGGAGAGTAGGTTTCAGGATAATCAGTTTTCGTGTTGCCCAAGAGGGTAACCCCTTTGAGTTCTGGAGCTTTCCGGCCTTCGGATTTCGCTTTTTTCGCCATGGATTCAACCCTTGTTCATGCTTTGATTCTAGTCATTTAGCTTTCTATATGACATTCTCGACAACTCTTACAACTACTAAGGTGATTATACCCTTATGACGACTAAAACTAAAGTCATCTTAGGACAACTTGGTTCGCCTAAATCAACCAAAGTCTCAGATGTCCGGCACTATCTTAGAGAATTTCTGGGTGACCCGCGTGTAGTAGACATTAATCCGTGGGTCTGGAAAATCATCCTGAACCTGTTCGTTCTTCCTTTTCGTCCCAGAAAATCGGCTGAGGCCTATAGCCGAATTGCAGGGCCTGATGGATTCCCTCTGGTTACCAATACGATCGAAGTGGCAAATTCTTTACGTCCTCTTCTGGACCCGAATCTTGAAATCAATCATGCCTTCCTCCTGAGTGATCCACGCATTGGCGATGTTCTGACGGAGTGGGAAAAAGAAGATCCCTTTACGAGGGCCAGTAAAGTTCTGGTTCTTCCGCAGTTCCCCCAGTATGCCGAAAGTACCATTGGTGCTGTTGTCGATGTTCTCGGCGGGGAACTTGGAAAGAGAGTGAATCTTCCTACGTTCACCGTTCTTTCTTCTTACCACCGCTCTCGCGCGTTCATTGATAACTCAGTCAAAATGATTGAAAAAACATTGGCCGAAAAAAAAGATCTCGATGAAGTCGTGATTTCTTTTCACGGCATTCCTTTACGTAGAGTTCTGGAAAAGAAAGATCTCTATCTCCAGCACTGTCTGGAAACTTACGAGTTGATCAAAGAAAGATTGAAGACTTCAATTCCCGTATCGATGACTTTTCAGTCACGTTTCGGTCGCGAAGTCTGGCTCGGCCCTTACACTGATGAGACCATCAGAAATAAGGTCAATAAAGGTTCTAAGAAAATAGCCGTCTATTGCCCGAGTTTTGTTGTGGACTGTCTGGAGACAACTGATGAGATCGGGACCGAACTAGGTCACGCCGTTAAAGAACTCGGAGGTGAGCTCACTCACATTCCTTGTCTCAATACAAATCCAGAATGGATCCGCGATTATGCGGGGTTCATTAATACGTACGCCAACGGAAACGAAGCGGATCGTGAAAATCTTTTTTACCCTATCGATATCAAAAAAAGGTACGAGGCCATGATCCAGGAACAACACAAGCACGCTCCGTCAAAAATGCCGGAAGAAGCAAAAAAAGTTTTGAAGCTTGTTTTTCTTACGATGTTTCTCGACCTGGTTGGCTTCTCGATTATTTTTCCGATGTTTCCCGCGATGGCGAAATACTACCTGAGTGTTGATAAGGATAACTTCTTTCTTAGTGGGATGATGAATCTCATCGGCAGCATTCAATCTCTCTCTACGACAACTGATGGTACACCACAGATGAGCACGATCGTTCTCTTCGGAGGACTTCTCGGTGCGCTCTATTCTTTACTTCAATTCGTTGCCGCTCCTTTATGGGGTGGTCTTTCAGACCGCATAGGAAGAAGGCCAGTGCTTCTCATTTCAGTTTTCGGACTTTTCATCAGCTATCTCATCTGGATTTTTTCCGGATCATTTACTCTTCTGATCGTGGCCCGTTTACTAGGCGGATTCATGTCGGGAAATCTCTCTATTGCCACGGCCGTAGTAAGTGATGTCACTGACGAGAAAAACCGCTCTAAAGGCATGGCCATTGTAGGGATTGCATTTGCTTTCGGATTTATTTTTGGTCCTGCACTCGGTGGAATCCTCTCTATGTATAATCCCATTGCTCATCATCCTGAGTGGGAAGTATATGGGATTAATCCTTTCTCAACACCGGCACTTCTCGCTGCGGTCTTATGTTTTATCAATTTCTTTTCGATCCTTCGCTTGTTTCCTGAAACGCTCAAGAAGGGAGATAGATCTCACCTCACCACAAGAAGTAACAACCCGTTTAAACTTTTCAAGCCAGTTCCTATCAGAGGTGTGAATCTCACGAATCTTGCTTACTTTCTTTTTATCACCGCTTTTTCCGGCATGGAATTCACACTGACTTTTCTTGCCGTTGAACGACTTGGTTACACCTCGATGGACAACGCTTACATGTTTATCTTCATCGGTTTTGTGATTGGAATGGTTCAAGGTGGATATGTCAGAAGAAAAGCTCACGAGGTAGGTGAGATTAAGATGGGCTTCCAGGGACTTCTTACGGTTATTCCCGGACTCGTCCTCCTGGCCTTCGCTCAATCAGCATTCATGCTTTATGCGGGGCTCTTTTTTCTCGCTGTCGGGTCGGCCATGGCTATCCCGTGTCTCACAACTCTGATTTCTTTTTATTCGCCGAAACACATGCAGGGCCAGAGTCATGGTATTTTCCGTTCTCTTGGTGCTCTTGGGAGAGTCGTGGGCCCTATTTACGCATCTCTTGTTTACTGGAAATATGGTTCAATGAATGCGTACATCATCGGAGCTGTTCTTATTATTCTGCCTGCGTTGGTAACAAAAATTCTTCCGCCCATTCCTAAGACGACGACTGATAGCAATCCTGTTGCTTCTGATGAAATTTTAACCTGATTAATTAATTGGTATGGCGTAAATCTATAAGGGCCCCTTTCGGGGCCCTTTTTTTTGTCTAAAAACTATTTCGTTACGATCGAAACTTCAGTCTGATTTTTTGTATAAGTCTCATATCCGTTATCAATAACAAGCTTCACTTTCTTATGAACGAAAGAACAGTTTCCAGTAGATCTGATTACGTCGTGGCGAAAAATACTGCGACCTGCAGTTCGTACGGTAGCGCATACAACACGAGCGCCTTCAACATCGAGGACGACTTCAGAAGTATTCTGATCAAAAGAAAGTTCTGCCGCTTTACCACGGTATGTGTCCTGGCCTATTGAATCGTCAGAACTTGTACGGTTATCAATAGTTGTTTCAACCCAGGCCCGACCCAGATCTTTGTTAAGCTTGTATTCTGAAGTGATGTTCGACTGGAAGTTTGCACTGTTGTCGATGGTCATGATTTTTACTTCAGCAGCGAATGCTGAGATTGAGAGAAGAGATCCGAGAACGATTGAAGAGAGTTTCATCTTTTGCTCCTTTAAGCTTTTTTATTACTTGGTGAGCGGGTTGTAGAATAGTTTTTCGTGGATATCCAGAGGTGGAAACGGACTTAACCTGAAGGTGACAGTCTTAACAGACGGCCCACATTCTTGAGTAAAAATTCCAGTGTTTAGTCGACTGGCGGCTTCATCCGGTGATTGATCGCAAACCACATCGCATCTTTGAAAGTCGTCCAGAACTTGTCAGTCTCATCTGCGTTGGTGTTCGGGAGCTCGAGAGTGTAAACGGGGATCTTGGCCTCTTTTCCGGCCCAGTTACCCAGGCTACCAGGGAACACAGGATAGTTTGAAATCTTGTAGCCGGAGGATTTTTCGCTCATGAGCTTGAGAAGAGATTCCGCAGACCTCCCTGCTTCAGCAGTCAGGGACGGGCCGTCATAGTCGAGGAGCGTAAGGGGAGCGTGAACAGTGATAATCTTATTCGGTTTATAGCGTTTAATCAGATTCATCTGAAAAATCGTTTCCTGCTCAGAAGCTGCTTTGTGTCCGGGAAACTTTCGCTTGTCACTTTTGTAACTGATCTTCCAGCGGCGGATCGCTTCGCTCTTCCAGTCTTTCGTTGGAAAATTCCGGTTCACGTCCACCCCACGGCCATTGGTGCGAGTCGGAGGGATCTTGAGAAACGAATCGGGTGCAACCAAGGGTGCTACGACGACGAAGTTGTTCAGGAGTTTCTGATCATCGATGTTCTTCATAAGATCAAAACAAAATTTGACCGGCGTGATCTCATCTCCGTGAACCCCGCAAAGGACGAGTGTCGTATTCTCCGTGCTGGTAGAAGTTTCCTGGCCAAAAGTCGTCCAGATCAGGGGAGTTCCGATGTCGGAGTTACGAACATGGTTCCATTTATATTTGGTATATTCTGGTATATCCCACTTATAGAGCTCGAACATGTCAGAGATGCGTTTGGTGAGAGCTGCGACGGGCTTTGTGAGTTCAGAGACTGTCACCGCAGGAGCAGTTGATGCCGGAGGCACAGGTGCGTCCTCAGCAAGTGAAGTGCCCATGAGACCAAGGAGAATGAAGAGCGAGGAAAACAAATACATAGGTAACATTTTAATGAAGAATCGCTAGACTGTCTTTATGAATAAGTTGGGTGTCCTGAGCACAAATATTAAGACTGCCTTCATGAGAAGGTTGATGGAAGAGGTCGGGGATGCGACTTTCGTTCTGCATCCTCATGACGAGTTCCCCCCGGAGTGTACCCATCTTCTGGTGCGCACTTCCGGATATAGCAGAGATGATCAGGACCTGAATTTTATCAAACGATGTCCTGCGTCTGTGAAGATCATTAATCCAACTGTGACTCTGGAAATTTTTCGTTCCAAGAATTCACAGTACAGCTTTTTTGAAACTCATCGCGTTCCCCACTTGCCGTGGTTTGATCTTTCTGAGGGGAAGTTGCCTGAAAATCTTTTTCCCGGAAATCTTCTGGTGAAACCCCGGAGGGGCTTCGGTGGATGGGGAGTGAGAAAATTATCTCATCAGGAATTTCGTCTTTGGTGGGAGAGTCAGGTAGCTGTTGGTGACATCGATTACCTGGTTCAGCCATTTGCGGAAGAGGCCATTGAGTATCGGATTTTTTTCGCCGGAGAGTTTCGGTTTAAGATGGAAAGAACCAATCAGTCCGGAATTACGGCCAACCTTCGCACCGGTGGGGAAGCGAAGAAAAGCTCACTACCTTCTGAAGTGATGATCGAGATGGAAAGCCTCATCAAGCTCTCGGGGGCCTGGTATGGCGCCATCGACCTCCTGATCAATCGACACGGTTTCTACGTTTTAGAACTCAATGTGGTTCCTGGAATTGAACAGGTTGAGGCCTTGAGTGGCCGCTCTATCATCCGGGAAATCCTGCGATTTTATTAGGAAATGGTCTTCAGGTTAGGGAGTGAGTGCCAAGTTTAAAAGGCATTTCCCTTAAAGGTATTCATCAAAAAGCCGATAGGGCTATGGATTAGGTACCTTTTAAGGAGTCCATATGCTGACCAGTTTTTCCGAATTCAAATACTACCAGTCGTTTCGCGTTCCGGTTGAATCCTGCGACGACGTTCAGTTTTTAGTGGAATACGAAAACGAACACGGTAAATTTTCTTTCGTCGAAAAAACTAAACTCATGGACGTCAGTATGTCCGGACTTGGTTTTGTAACAACTTTTCCTATGCCCGTTGGAACGATCCTCCGCTGTTCACTTCAGTTCAAGAGACTGCGTTTTGACTTTGGTGCCTCCATTGTCCGCGTCTTTAAAGAGACCAGCAAGGCCGGAGAAGAACAGGACGGCGAGCCGATGAACTATGGTGCCGAAATGGACGCTGAAGATCATGGCAACATGAAGCGTTTCATTGAACAGTATATTCAAAGTCTGCCGCCAGAAAGACTGAAAGAATCACTCACAAAACTCGCTCTCACTCAGAGCTATGCCTCTGAAAAAGAGGGCTTTGAAATGTTCTCTCTGCTTTTGTCACTTTTTAAAGACATCACGCAGTTTGGGAACAAGGAAAAATTCGTTGAGAGCTTGCTGGAAGAAATCGTGCGCATTCTCAATGGTCAGCGCGCTTCGATCTTCCTCATTAATACAGAAACAAATGAACTCGAAGCTGTTGCAGCTCTCGGGATTGATAAAGAACTTCTCAAATTCGATTATCGTAAGGGTATCGCTGGTTCGGTGTTCACCACGGGTGTGTCTCTGAACATTGACACGAAAACAGACAAGGTTCGCTTCTCTGAAGAAATGGACCAGGTCACAGGTTTTGATACACGTTCAATTATCTGCAGCCCGATCACGAACCGTGAAGATAAAATCATTGGTGTGATCGAGATTCTCAATAAGCGTAACGAAGACCGTTTTACTGTTGAAGATGAGAAGACCATGAAAGTTCTGGGTCTTATCCTTTCTTCAGTGTTTCACCAGTACAATCCACTCTCTGAAAAAACTCTCATCCGCAGATTCTCGACTCCATATGACCGTGAGTTCGCATGGATTGGCCGTTCACCTCAGACATCTGAGATCAGAAAGTCCATCGTTCGCCTCAAGGACATCGATTCACCAATGCTCGTCATGGGTGAAGTCGGTGTTGGTAAAAAACTTTTTGCCCACATTGTTCACAATGAAGGCAAGAGAGGACTCGCTCCCTTTGCAACGATCTCGTGCAAAGGCGTCGATGAAGCTTCTCTTCAAACGGCTCTCTTTGGAAGTGAAACACAAAAAAGTAAATTCGAAGAATGTATCAACGGAACAATATGTATCGATGAAATTGGCTTTATGCCACTTGCGATGCAGATCAAGCTTTGTAACGTTCTTAAAGAGCGCCGTATTCCGGGTTCGAATATTTCACTCGACGTGAGAACGATCTTCACTTCCAGCAGAAACCTCAAGGCCATGGTGGAGGAAGAAGGATCTTTTAATCCGGATTTCCTTTCATACATGAGTGCTTCAGAAGTCAATATCGAGCCTCTGAGAAAACGCTCACAGGACATTGATGATCTTTTGACATTCAACCTCAAGCGCGAGTGCCGCAAGCAGGGTCTTCTTCTCAAAGAGTTCTCTGAAAGTGTGAAAGATCAGCTTCGCAGTTACGGCTGGCCTCAAAACGTGAGCGAACTTGAAAAAGCTGTTGAAAAATCTGTCTTGTATAATCCGAAAGCTCACGTCATAACTGACCTGGGCTCTAAGGCCGCTCCGATTGTGGACATCACAAAAACATCGAACTGCATGCTGGAAGGAATTCCACATGCCGACGACTTCCATATTCCTCTGAAAGACCGTGTGGCCCTGGTTGAGCGTGAGATGATCATCGCTGAGATCAAGCGTCACCGTGGGAACAAGTCTAAGGCCGCAACCACCATGGGAATTTCACGTGAGGCCCTTCGTAAGAAGATGCTCATGTCCGATGACATCGTTGATGGACTTAAGAATCCAGCAGCAGCAGCGAAGACTGCGGACAACGTTATCGCTCTCCCGGTCAAGATCGAGAAAGACGATTCAGAAGCTGCTTAAGCAGGAAAAAATTTCGACTTCAATCAGAAAACCCCGGGCGGAATCTTTTCCCGGGGTTTTCTCGTCTAAGACCTTCATTTCCCGATGAAGGCACCGATAAGTTAAAAAAAAAGAGGTTTCATTGCAGCAGCTGGGTATCATCCTTGCTAATTTCCGGTTTATCGATCTCATGGACATGGCGGCCGTGTCGTTGATTATTTATCGGTTCCTGTTCATCGTGCAGGGAACGCGTGCGTATCAGATGCTCTTTGGGATCGTGGCCCTCGCTATGCTCTGGTGGGTGAGTCAGTATTACGAACTTTATTCTCTCAGTTGGATTCTCCAGAACTTTTTTGATTACCTTTTCATTATTCTCATTGTTCTTTTCCAGGATCAGATTCGTTCAGCACTCGTGTCCATTACGAGTACAAAATTCATCGGTAAAACCGGGCGGAGCAAGTTTGATCAGCAGATCGAAGAAGTTGTGGCAGCTGCATCCGCACTTTCACGTGAGCGCACGGGTGCCCTGATTGTCTTTGAAAAAAATCACGGACTCCTGAACTATTCTTCAAGTGGTACTCGTCTTGATTCACGCATTCATTCCGATATCATTTATTCCATCTTCCAGACAAAATCTCCTCTGCATGATGGTGCCATCATTATTTACAACGGTATTATCCAGGCCGCAGGTTGTTTCCTTCCACTCTCAAAAAACGTTGAAATTGACCGCCATTACGGAACCCGTCACAGGGCCGCACTTGGGATCACTGAAATCTCAGATGCTGTCGTTGTCACTGTTTCTGAAGAAACAGGTCGTATCAATATCTGTTACAACGGCGTTTTCTATTACATGGAAAACGAAGAAAATTTGCGGAAATATCTGCGCAAGTATCTTCTCGAGATTGATCGTATAGGCCCGTCTGATGCTGCCGGGAAGGTTCCATGAAGATAAAGAACCGGATGAAAAAGCATTCGCTTAAATTCATCTCCATTTTCCTTTCTCTCTTCCTCTGGATCTACGTTCTTAACTCGGAGAAAGTTAAGTTTGAAAAAACAGTGACACTTGAATATATCCTTCCTCCGGACATGATCTTTGCTGAAAAACCAATACAAGAGGTCATTTTCCTGATTGAAGGACCACGTGCATTTGTAAGAACAGTTGCCGAACGCGAAGACCGTCTCGTAATAGACCTCAATCGTGCCAACCACCGGCGTCAGTTGAATTTTTCTGTGGATATAAATCCTTCTCAGCTCAATCTTCCTTTCGGGATGCAGGTCGAGCGTGTGCTGCCGAGAAAAATTCCTGTTCGTCTGGAAAAAAAGGCGAGTCGCATTGTTCCACTTAAACCTTATTTCACTGGTCAGCTTCCCGATAAACTGACGTTAAGCAAGGCGGAACTTTCGGCCACAGAAGTTGAGATTTATGGACCGCGAACACTCATCTCTCAGATCAAAGAACTCACAACAAAGCCTATCGAGTTGGAGTCGCTTTCGGGTGAAGACGAGATTCCTGTTGAGGTCATGCTGACTGATGATCGCCTGATTTTGACTAGTGGATATGATCTGAAACTGCGTTACGAATTAAAGGCCGCCAGCGCCAATCTCACTCTGGAAAATATCCCCATCCGTCTCATGACACATTCAAAACAAATGACGTCAGTTACAAAAGTCGCTCGTTTGAGACTTCTGGTTCCCGAAAAAGTTATGAAAAACCGATCAAATGTATCGTCCTCTATCCAGGTATGGGCCGACATTCCTCCTGACGCTATCGGCAGAATGGAAGTTCCTCTGCGCGTAGTGCTTCCACCGAGTATGCACCTTCTTGAGATCTCTCCTAAGACCATTGTTGTGAACATCCAGTAAGAAGTGTATTCTTAAAGTGTTGAAACAACTCTCAAAGAGGGCCTATGTCGACTCGTAAATTTTTCGGTACGGACGGTATTCGTGGCCGCGCCAACATATATCCCATGACGGGTGAAGTGGCTTTTGTTCTTGGCCGTGCAGTCACAAGTTACTTTCAGCAAAATTTCAGCAAGAAACCTTTGATCATCATCGGCAAGGACACACGACTTTCGTGTTACATGCTCGAGCAAGCATTCTCTGCTGGTGTGTGCTCTCAGGGTGGTCGCGCGATTCTCACAGGGCCACTGCCGACTCCGGGTGTAGCTTTCGTCACGCAAAGTATGCGTGCTGATGTGGGTGTCATGATCTCTGCTTCTCACAATTCATTTGAAGATAACGGAATTAAAATTTTTGATCGCACAGGACATAAACTTCCTGACGAGATTGAGCTTGAACTGGAGAAGATGCTGGAGAATCCCGGCCTCATTCCGGTCCGCTCTGGTGATCAGCTCGGAAATGCCCGTCGCCTCGACGAGGTTATCGGCCGCTATATCGTTCATACGAAAGCTTCTCTGTCACCTCAGTACTCTCTTGAGGGTCTTCGTATTGTTGTTGATGGTGCCAACGGTGCTGGTTATAAACTTGCTCCGATTGTTTTCGAAGAACTTGGCGCTGAAGTTATTCCTCTTGGTAATACTCCCAATGGCGTCAATATTAACAAAGCCTGCGGTGCACTTCATCCCGCACTCTGTGCCGAGACCGTGCAGAAGTACCGCGCAGATCTTGGCGTATGCCTTGATGGTGACGGCGACCGTCTGACAATCGTAGATCACAAAGGCCAGGTCATCCACGGAGATCGCCTGATTGGTCTTTGCGGAAAATTCCTCAAAGACAATCAGGAAATAGGGCCTACTAAAGAAGTTGTCGGAACAGTGATGAGTAACTTTGGCGTAGAGTTTTACCTGAAAGAACAGGGATTAAATTTCATCCGTACTCAGGTAGGTGACCGCTATATCGTTGAGCACATGAAGCAGAGTGGGGCCCTCTTCGGTGGAGAACCTTCAGGCCATCTTATCTTTAAAAAATATTCAACAACTGGTGATGGGATTCTTGCTGCCTTGAAAGTTATTGAGAGCATGAAGTTTTACGACCGTGATCTCGCAGAGCTTTCTGAAGGGATCGAACTTTTCCCTCAGAAGATGGAAAACGTAAAAGTCGCCAAGCGAACACCTTTCGAAGACGTTCCTGAAATCAAGAAAGCAATGGATAGTGCTGAAGCGAAACTTGGCAAGGAAGGTCGTATCCTCCTTCGCTTTTCAGGCACAGAGCCACTCGCCCGTGTGATGGTTGAAGGCAGAGATCAGAAACTGGTGGAAACGCTTTGTTCTGAGCTTGCCGCCACCGTTACAAAAGCTCTCTCATGACCTTCCCTCGACTTGGCGTCAACATTGATCACGTCGCAACTCTTCGCCAGCAGCGCGGTGAATTTTATCCTGAAGTCCTTCGCGCAGCGGAAGTTTCTCTTGCCACAGGTGCGCATCAGATCACCATTCATTTAAGAGAAGACCGCCGTCACATTCAAGACCATGACGTACCCACAACTCATGACATGTGCAGAAAGATGAATCGTCCTTTGAACCTTGAAATGGGAACGAGCGACGAGATGATCAAGATTGCGATTCATGAAAGACCGGAATGGATCTGTCTTGTTCCGGAAAAAAGACAGGAACGTACGACTGAAGGTGGGCTCAATGTCATTGATCCTGCCAACCTGAAACGTGTCCAGGAAACATGCGCAAAAATAAAATCTGCTATCCCAGATACAAAAATCTCTCTCTTTGTTGAGGCGACTCCTTTTGTTCTTGAGAATTGCCTGAAGATAAAAGCCGACGCAGTGGAAATCCACACTGGTGATTACGCCAAAGATTTTCTCGAGGGTAAAGATATCTCGGCCCATCTGGCGCGCTACCAGCAAGGACATCAGATTATGAAGAATGCGGGACGGGGCTACCATGCAGGTCACGGGCTTACATTTGAATCTGTCACACCATTACTGAAGCAAGGTCTCTTCGAAGAATATAATATCGGGCACTGGATTATTGCAGAGTCCGTTTTTATCGGCCTCGGTCATGTGATCAAAGAAATGCTAACACTCATGCAGCAGCATCCGTTGAAAGGATAATATGAGAATCGTCACACAAGCTGAAATGAAAGAACTCGAGAAGATGGCGCAGACGAAGTTCCATTTTCCGGAAAAATTGATTATTGAGAACGTAGCGATGGTAGGTGCCCGCACTATCGTTGAAAAACTCGGCGAAGAAATTAACATCGGCGAAATCATTTTCCTCATAGGTAAAGGCAACAACGGAGGCACCGGCCTTGCTATTGCCCGGCATTTGTCGAGCATGGGTCTGGAGGCGCGCGCCTTCCTTCTTTCGGATGAGAATTCCTGGTCCAATGAAGTGAAAGAACAATTACAAATTGCACGCTCTTACGGCGTACGGACCACTGTGATTGACGAACTTTCAGCGCTTGAAGCTTATTTTGAGCAAAATTCTTCTCCTAAGATCATCATTGATGCGATCTTCGGAACTGGTGTTCGCCTTCCTCTTTCAAATTTTATCTACGATGTCATCCATTTCATCAATTCCCATAAGGCCTATACAATTTCTCTCGATATACCAACAGGTGTAGAAGGGGATTCAGGAAGAACGCAGGGGAATGCCATTGAAGCCGACCTCACACTGGCCGTAGGATTTCCAAAGCTCGGCTACTATCAGGCCGACGGTCCCCGCATGGTAGGAGAAGTGGTTGTCCTTCCTATGGGAATTCCTTTCGATCTCGTGATGAAGGGCGGTGATAAATTTCTTATGGATGAAGATCTCAAAGATGAGCTTCCTAAGGAAAGAAATAAATTCGGTGATAAAAAACTTTTTGGCCACACACTTGTCATCGGAGGCTCTCATGGGCTCACCGGTGCTCTGGTTATGTCTTCTTCGGCTGCACTGAAAGTTGGCGCAGGTCTTGTGACCGCCAGTACGTGGGAGCCACAATATCAGGAATTCATCTCCCGTCTTATTCCTGAGATCATGACAGGCTACATCCCAGCTGATCAGGGCAAGTGGACTCGCTTGTTAAAAGATCTCGATAAATATGACTCTATAGTCATCGGCCCGGGACTCGCGCGCTCTAACCGCGCTCGTATGCTCGTGCTTGAAATCATGAATAACTTCTCTGGGCCCCTCGTGCTCGATGCAGATGCCATTAACGTTCTCAATCTGAAGGCTGATGCAGAAATTTTCCGGCTGAGAAATGCTCCTACACTTCTCACTCCGCACTTCGGAGAGCTCGCACGCTTTGCCGGTGTTCCACTGGAAGAAGTCATCCGCGAGCCTTACCTTCACCTGAAAGAAGTTATCGAACACATTAATTGCACCGTCATTCTGAAGGGACCTTGTACCTATCTTGGTTTTCCTAATGGAAAAACTTTCTTTAACTTCTCTCCGAATGATGGCATGGCCACGGGCGGAGTAGGGGATGTTCTTGCAGGTATCCTTGGTGGTCTCATCGGACAGGAAGCGAATCTGAAGAAAAGAGATTCTCTTTATAACCTTTATGAAAATCTCAATGGCACGATTCTCCTGGGTGTTCTCATTCACACATGGGCCGGAAAATTTGCGGCCGAAAAACTTGGTGTAAGACCAATGACTGCCACGAGCCTGATAGAAGCATTTCCGGAAGCCTTTAAAGAACTCGAAGAGTTTCTGAAGGATTGATCATGAATAAAAAACCAATCCGGGAATGGAAAAAAGTATTTCGCTCTGACCTTGCTTATATTGTGTATGAACTGAAGGATCTGGCAAAAGTTCCTGCGATGGTTATTCTCGATGGAGATCTCGGCGCAGGTAAAACTACTTTCACTCAGGCATTCGTTGGTGAAAAAGATATTCTGAGTCCGACGTATTCAATTCTCTCTGAAACAAAAAACTTTCTTCACGCTGATTTGTACCGGATAGAAAAGAATGAGGAGATCCTCCAGCTTGAACTCGGGAACTACCTTGAAGACAAACAATACTTCTTTGTTGAGTGGGGAATGAAGTTCGCTCCACGATTAATGAGAGAACTGCCGGAGACTTTTACTCCTTACGTACTCGAGATTCGCATTCATCAAGGGGGAGCAGAATCACCCGAAGGACCATCCCGGGACTTCATTTTGTACTCCCTTCACGAAGACTAACTAAGTTGGTCGGAATTTTTTGCCCAGAGACAAAGTGAAACTGAGGACAAAAAACGACCATGTTAAGTCCATGATTCTATTCCCTTTTTCGAGGGGATTACTTGCCCCTATCAAAAATAATCTTAACCGTTACTTTTATAAGTTGACCTGACAAAATAAAAAAGGTCATACTATTTAGGAGATAATTAGTCTGGATTGCGGTGAGCGACATCCGGATTAAGAATCTCTCGGGTAACACGGAAAAGGAACCCGATCAAATCTACCAACTTTTGAATCATGGAGGAAAACAATGAGACTTACTTCTAAAGGCCGTTACGCTGTTCGCGCTATGCTGGATCTGACTTTCCACTCAAATGGAAATCCAGTTCGCTTGCAGGAAATTTCAACTCGTCAATCAATCAGCTTACATTATCTTGAGCAGCTTTTCAGAAAGCTTCGCACTGGTAAAGTAGTGAAGTCAGTTCGCGGTCCGGGCGGAGGATACGTTCTCGCTCGTTCTATGGATGAAATCACTGTGAAAGACGTTCTTGACTGTGTTGGTGAGAACATCAACCCAGCTCGTGACATTCTCGGGATCCCATCTTCTGGTATCGAAATCATGAAAGATGAGCAAGGTAACGAGATCAACGCTATTGTTGATACAAAAGAATTTAACCTCACAAAAGGTTATTTCGAGAACCTCGGTACAATTATGCAAGACTACCTTGCTACAACTTCTCTCGGTGATCTTTCTCGCAAAGGTGCTGGAGCATTCGGCGAAGCAAGTGCAAACAATGCATCTGCCATTCGTTCAAATGTTGGAGAAATGAACCAATAAGGTTTTGTGTCTTCTGATCGAATCTACTTAGATTACAATGCAACTTCGCCGCTTTCTGAATCAGTTAAAAGCTGGATCAAGAGCGGCGAAGTCATTTTTGCCAATCCTTCCAGCCAGCATAGCTCAGGCAAGTCTTCCCGCAAGCTGATCAACGAATCCCGCAAAGAAATTTACGATACATTTCACCTCGACGAAAAAAAGACGTCCTTGTTCTTTCATTCCGGCGCTACGGAGGCCATGAATACGTACGCACGCTCTTTTGCAGAGTGGACCAGACGGGAAGGAAGAGACCTCCTTATCGCCCTGAGTTCAGTGGATCATCCTGCAGTGACATCTCTCGCGGATACATTCCTGGGACCGCATGTAACCACACTGGAGCTCGCCAGAGATAAGAGTCTGCACTACCTCCATAGTGAAAATCTTCAAAAGCTAAAGGGCCTAAAGAAAACGAATCCGGACCTCGTGATTCTTTACCATCACCTCTGGGTTCACAACGAAACAGGACTCATTTCCCCTTTGAATGAACTCAATCAATTGAGAGAAATTCCGGATTTATTTATTCATGTTGATGCTGTTCAGGCACCGGGAAAAATCCCGGACTGGCAGCAGATTAATGACCGGGATATTTTCAGTTTTTCTGCTCACAAGTTTGGTGCATTCAAGGGTGTCGGATTCAGTTTCATGCCACTTGGTATGCCTTTCTTCCCGATGCTGGTCGGAGGAGGTCAACAGCAGAATCTTCGCTCGGGAACTGAAAATCCAGTCACAGTACATACCGTCGCCCTCGCCTTGCAGGACCTGAAAAAGATCAGCGTGAATTCTATGGCCGAGAAAAAAAAATTACTTCTTGAGTTTATGAAAACGGAACTCGGCGATTGTGGAACTGTGATTGATGCCCAACCGACAAACAGCAATACAATCTATTTTTATCTAAAAAATCTGAGCTCGGATATTGCCCTTGCGTTGTTTGATCTGAACGGGATCATGATCTCTTCTGGATCTGCGTGCAGTAGCGGTACTGCCAAAGCGAGTGTCATCCTTGAGCACATGGGACTTTCCTCTGTAGCGCGCAATGGCCTGCGACTTTCTCTTCCTTTCTGCCTGACGGATCAGGAATTTCTCAACATCCAGCAGAAACTCCGGGTCATTCTCGAAAAAATTAAAAAGTAAGTTTTCCACTCAGGTTTGATTTTTTGTGTTCTCCCTTTTTTTTCACGAGCTTCTCCATATAATGTTTACATGGGAATGTTAGAGAGAATTAAACGCAAGCAGATTGATGGCTTCAAAGACTTCGTTCAGAATCTTGAAATCACCGCAGGAACAGTAAAACATCAGATCTTTACAACGGGTGTCCTGGAAGATCCTCTCTACATTTCATGGGTCATGAAGAATCTAAAAACTTACGACGACTTTATCCACCTCGGGAGCGGTGATATCAGCTCCGTGATGGCATCGCAGGACAGAGTCATCAACGTTTTTGCAAAGTGTATCTGGGGTGAGGGCGAGGAAAAAGTCACGGCCATGGAAAGCATCATTCCGAAATACATGTCTCAACTCAGAGACGAACTCTCTTACCTACAAAGTGTGACTCCAGCTGAAAAAGAAGGAGCAAAATACTTCATGGTCAAGGCAACCCGTAAGCTCATGGGTGAAGATCTGATCATTGGTTTCCGCTGGGACCTTCCTCCGATGGATGTCTATTATCCCCGCACATTCAAACCTGGCCTTGCTGAAATGTTTTATGAGTCTGGTACGGTGGCCGCTAACGGGATGATTGAAGGCGGAAGACGAATGGGCCAGTGGCAACACTACTATGAAACCGGTCAAATTCTTGCATACGGTGATTACTACGATGGATTGAAAGTCGGTGAGTGGACCTTCAATTATTCCAGCGGAAAAGTAAAAGCTCAGGGCAAGTACGTCTCAGACGAAAAGCACGGACACTGGAAAGAGTGGGATCGGAACGGTGAAATGCAGGATGTGGTTTACAATCAGGGTGTAAAAAGCTGATTTATTCTTCTTCGAACTGAACGTCGCCTGAAATTCTCACACCATCAATTGATCTTTCTGTGCTCTCTTCGATAAAATCAAATTCAATACACTCGCATCCTTCAAAAGTTTCATTGAAAGCAATCGTGATCGTTTTCGGACAAATATCCTGAAGCGAAGTCAGGTAGTAGTGAGCGCCGAAAAGATCCACGGCCTGCTGATCGAAACTGATAGCGCGGAAGTCGGTCTCTTCAATCAGGGGATTATGAGATGTGTTTTTGACAATGATGGCACCCTGAATCCGCTCTTTCGGAAGATCCTTCGTCATACCCCAGGTCGCAAGAGGGAAATAATCGAGGTGGAAAGTCGAGTTTCCATAGGCCAGTCGGCGGGGAACCAGGAGTCGGGACATAAACTTCCGCGTCGTCTCGTCTTTGGCCTTTCTCGCCAGTTTTTCTGCCAGAAGAGAGTCCTCAATCCGGATGATGTAGTGGCCAGGATTCTTCGTCGAACGGAACAAAATATACTGAAATGCGATGCTGAACAGAGTGAACAGCTTCTGTTGGTCCAAGTGAACGTGCTTGGCGGGATTTTCCACCAGCGCCTTTACTGCTTCGTACAGGTCCGTTTTTTCGAGATCTTTCTTCAAACTCATCCGGAAAATTTCGACTAAAAATCTGATTTTGGCAACTAGCAAAAAAGGCTTCTTTCGAGGGGAAAGAAATTGACGGAGCCGACGCTCTCCAATATGATGCAGTCTAAAAAATTCAGTTCGTTTATAGACACCTTCAACCGTTTTGGAGCTCAAATGATTGACAAGAACTTGCCAAAAACCAGGAACATTGGGATTTCGGCGCACATCGATTCCGGTAAAACAACACTCTCTGAGCGTATTCTGTTCTACTGCGACAAAATTCACAAAATTGAAGAAGTAAAAGGCGGCGGGGCCGGAGCTTCCATGGATCACATGGAACTCGAGAAAGAAAAAGGGATCACGATCACTTCAGCAGCTACAACTGTTGAATGGCATGGCGTAGATGCTAAAGGCATCACGTTCGCTGAAGGCGACCAGAAAGAAATCAAGATCAACCTGATCGATACTCCGGGACACGTGGACTTTACCGTTGAAGTTGAGCGATCTCTGCGCGTTCTCGATGGAGCGATCCTCGTTATCTGCTCAGTTGCTGGTGTTCAATCTCAGTCAATCACAGTCGATAGACAGATGAAGCGTTACCGCGTTCCACGTATGGCCTTCCTTAACAAGATGGACCGAATGGGTGCGAACCCTTATAACGGAGTAAAAGCTCTCCGTGAAAAACTTAACCACAATGCTGTCCTCATGCAATTGCCTATCGGCGCTGAAGAGAACTTCAAAGGCTGTATCGATCTTATCGTGATGAAGGCTTATTTCTTCGACGGCGATAACGGTGAAACGGTTCGTGAAGAAGCAATTCCAGCGGAACTCATGGATCAGTCAGTGAAGGCCCGTGAAGAAATGCTCGATGTGATTTCAGCTTTCGACGATGCGATGATGGAAGACATTATCGAAGGTCGCGAAGTATCTGAGGAAGCTATTCACCGCGCGATTCACACTGGTGTAAACTCACTCAAGTTCACTCCTGTGTTCCTCGGTTCTGCGTTTAAGAACAAGGGTGTTCAGCTCCTTCTTAATGCTGTTGCCCGCTACCTCCCTTCTCCGGTAACTTCTGAGAAGCCGAAAGCGATCGATTCAAGAACAAATACAAAAATTGACCTTCAGCCAGATCAGGATTTGCCACTCGTTTGTATGGCATTCAAAATCACTGATGAGCAATTCGGACAGCTCACTTATACGCGTATCTATCAGGGTAAACTCACAAAGGGTGACACTCTTCTCAATACACGTACGAAGAAACGCGTTCGTATCGGCCGTATCGTTCGTATGAACTCGAATGACCGTGCCAACATTGACTGGGCAGGAGCAGGGGACATCATCGCGATGATCGGTGTTGACTGTGCTTCCGGGGATACGTTCGTAGCTGAAGAAGGAAACGTCGAATTCCTTTCTTGTGAAGGAATGCACGTGCCGATTCCGGTTATCGAGCTCTCCATCAAAGCGAAAGATAAAGAAATGCAAGCGCGTATGTCTAAAGGACTACAGCGATTCATCAAAGAAGATCCTACATTCCACCTTTTCACAGACGAAGAGTCTGGTGAAACACGTATCGCTGGAATGGGAGAGCTCCACCTTGAGATTTATGTTGAGCGTTTGAAGCGTGAATATAAAGCTGAAGTTGAAGTTGGTGCTCCTCAGGTTAACTACCGCGAAACAATCCGCGGTGAAGCTCGCCTCGAGTACACACACAAGAAGCAAACGGGTGGTTCTGGTCAATTTGCAAAAGTTGCCGGGAAAATGCGTCAGCTCGCTCCGGATCGTAAAGAGCGCGAAGATCAGGTCTTCCGTTTTGTTAACGAAATTAAGGGTGGTGTGATTCCAAACGAATTCATCCCTTCATGTGAAAAAGGCTTCAACGACGTTATGAACAAGGGACCTCTCGCAGCGTTCCCTGTGATCGACATCGAAGTATTCCTTCAAGACGGTCAGTACCATGACGTGGATTCATCGGATCTCGCGTTCCGTATTGCTGCCCGTATGGCACTGAGAGATGCGATCAAAAACGCAAATCCAGTTCTCCTTGAGCCAATCATGAAAGTAGAAGTTGAAACTCCACAAGACTATCAAGGTTTTGTTATCGGAGATCTTTCTTCTCGTCGTGGTGTGATTCTTGGTTCTGAATCTACAGACACAGGGGACGCGGTAATCAACGCTCACGTTCCTCTTTCTGAGATGTTCGGATACGCTACGGTTCTTCGTTCAGGTACAGCTGGTAAAGCTGGTTACTCGATGGAGTTCGCGAAGTATGAGCAGTGTCCGTCACATGTTCAGGAAAAAGTTATCGTTGCTCGTAAGGAAAAACTTGCTGAGAGAGCGGACTAGTAAAAAAGAAATTTATTTTCAAGAGAAGGCCTGGGGAAACCCGGGCCTTTTTTTTGACTAGTACTTAAAGACAAAAATCTTCTATCATCTCTGCGAGTTCAGAATTCTTAGACATGATGGCGTAGACCTCTGAGAGACGGCCTTGCAGATTTTCTTGAATGAATGGATTGCGTGCAAGGATGATAGCAGGCAAGTCAGCGCAGAAATCTTCTTTACCTTCGGTGGCCTCAGGACAACTCTTCTTCACGGCCTCAATGGTGAGTTTTTCTTGCTGGATGATTACACTCGCGACACTGTATTTCACTTCTCTCTCGTAGCCTTTAGAGATAAGGCGTCCTTGTCCGAGTGCGATTTTCGAAGCACTCATGCAAACAAAGCTGGCACTGGCACTGAATGAGAGGGCGAGCACGAAGGTGGCGAAAAGAGCTTTCATAAGATCTCCAGGGGAAGTTTCGTAAAACTATCCCATTGAGTGGATTTATATTCAAGACCTGTGTATTAAGTCAGTCTTTAGACGGATCAACTTTTTATATAGTTGTGCAACTGGCGCCAACTGAATCTTCTTCTTAAAGTGACAGATTAATTTTAAGAGACTCTCTCTGGAAAAAGCTCCCTTATTTTCTTCGAAACATCATCTCTGACTAACGGCTTAGTTAAAAGACCATCAGTTTGAAATTTAATGATCTGTAGTTCTTCCTCGCTCATCTGGACCCCACCTGTTAAAAATACAAACTTGGGTTGAATGATCTTCTTATTCTGGCGAATCATACGAAAGAAATCAAAACCATCGTGCACGGGCATCTTGATGTCAGAAAAAACAATATCAATTTTTCCTTGAGCAACAATATCGTATCCTGCTTTGGCACTCTCTGCGACCACCACATTACTGCAAATTTTAGAGAGCATAAACTGGAAAATGTCTCGTAAGTCCTCTTCATCATCAACAATTAAAACATTGCAGTGAGTTTTTTCTTGAATAGCTGCCCTCGAACCGTTTTGCGCATCCACTAACATTACTGATTGGCCAAACGTAACGGGGAAAAAGATTGTAAAGGTAGAACCGGCCCCGATTTTCGAATTCAGTTCTAGTTTCCCTTCATGCTCTTTAATAATGGTACTTACGAGGGATAAACCAATGCCTGTCCCGTTATTTATTTCTTTCGTCGTGAAAAAAGGTTCAAAAATCTTCTCTTTTATTTCATCCGGAATACCACATCCATTATCCGTTATGCCCAATTTAATATGGCCCTCTTCATATGAAACACTGACATCAATCTTTCTATTTGGCACTCCTACTGTTGCATCTTTTGCATTCGAAATGAGATTAACGAGCACTTGCTGAACTCGCCCCCTGTCCCCATGGATAAAGGAAGCTTTAGTATTACCAGTCAAAGTGAGTGCTACTTCGTCTTTGAGGTAAAGATCTTTAAAAATATTTACGGTTTCAAAAACTAGCTCAAAGGGATCAAAATCAGAAAGGGCTTCATCAGATCTAGCAAAAGTTCGTAAAGTTTTAACAATGTTGCCAATACGACTGACAGCACGTTCCATCTTATTTAAGCGTTCAACTACTTCTGCTGACACATTTTCAGATCCCTTTAAAATATCTCCTACTATTGAGATCTGCCCGGAGATGATGGCAAGAGGGTTATTGATTTCATGTCCAATCCCTGCTGATAACCGGCCAACGGCCGCAAGTTTTGAATTATGAAAAGATCGCATCTTTTCTTCTTCTAGATTTTTCTGAAGCTCTACTTCCTTGGTTCTGTCCCAATTAACTCCATACATCATAGCAGGAGAGCCATTTTTATTTCTGATGACCTGGCCTTTACCACCAATATATCTTTTCCCAGTATCCTTATAATTAATTGCAAACGTATGATTAAATTCTTTTTCACCTTTTAGAGCGAGATCCAGTTCCTTCACCGCTTCAGCTTTAGCCTCAGGGGTCAATGAACTTTCCCATGCTTGATAGTGGCCATTAAATTCTTCAGGAGAAATCCCGAATAAATTGTACATCGACTTGTCCCATACGAGATCCTGAGTGACGGGATTGAATTTCCAAACTCCAAATCCTACAGTATCCAAAATTAAACGATTTTCTTCTTTGGCGACAACAAGCGCGGTAATATTGGTATGTGTACCTATAACTCTGCTTGCTTCTCCTTTTTTATTTCGCTCAACAACTTTTGCTTTGTTCAGTATCCACAAATAGTCGCCCGCTTTGTTTCTAAATCGGTATTCGTGTTTGAGTGTGTCGCCATTTTCAGGCGTTTGGGTTACTTTATTGATTGCTGCAAAAACCCATTCAACATCATCGGGGTGTAATCTGTCCGACCATTCACTTGCTAAGGAGGCAAGCTCGCCCACCTTGTAGCCCAACATTTCTATCCATGCCTTAGAATATACCGTTTTGCCATCCGCAGGAGTCCAATCCCAAATCCCATCACCCGAAGCGTCCAAAGCATAATTCAAATGTTTTAGTATTCTTTCTTTTTCCCGTTCAAGTATTTTTTTCTCGGTGATATCTTGCACCACTCCCATTAAGCCAATGATATTCTTTTTTTCATCAAATACGGCCTCTCCACGCACCAACATCCATCCGTGATTTCCATCTTTGCGAATGGTTGTAAGTTCTAATTCATAAGGAATGCCTTGATCTCTGGTAAGGCTCAACGAGGCGGATAATTGTTCCCAACTTTCTGGAGTGAATAACTTAAAGTGTTCTGTATAAGGCGGGACAGGCAGTGTAGGGTCAAAGCCATACATTTTGTAAAGTTCCTCTGTCCAGATCACCTCATTGGTTTTTAAATCAAGCTCCCAGCTTCCTACTTTTGCCACGCCCTGAGCAGTGATAAGTCTGGCTTCACTTTCTTCTGCTCTTTGTTTGGCCCTGACTAATTCTGCTTCGGCATTTTTGCGTTCAGTAATTTCCAGTACGGCACCTATCAGACCGATCACTTCGCCGGTTTCGGATTTGAGCGGAAAATAGTTGCCGATCCAATCGCGCTGATGGTCAGAGTCTCTGCGTGTCTTGCCATGAATCTCGACATTCAGCACAGGCTCGCCGCGCTCAAAGATCGGGCGAAAAGTTTCTTTCAAGAACCCGGCGAGGTCGGGCGCGATCTCGTCGATAGATTTGCCAAAGTGATGTGCTATGGAAAAGCCGTTGATCTCCGCCATGCGCTCGTTGATGCGCTGGAAACGATACTCACGATCTAAGATTAATAGCCCAATGGGCGTGTAGTTGTAGATTTGTTCGATCTCGCGCAATTGCGTGCGCACTTCCGCCTTGCTCTGGTGCAGCGCCTCCTCGGCTTGTTTTCTCTCGGTGATATTTGTAAATGTAGTGAGGACGTGTCGCCCTGCTGCCTGATTATGGATAGGGTCGCCTTTGCTCTCATAGGGAGTGGTATTTATGCGAAACCAGTTCTGAACACCGGATGGAAGTTGAATGCCCATCACGACGCCCATTACTTTTTCCCCGGTGCGAAGGGCAACCATGGCCAGACCTTCCAATCCAGGAAAGTCCGTTCCATCTTCCCGAATGGCTTTCCATCCAGGGTCCATCGATGTTCGGCCCAGTAGCTGATCTTCGGTTTGGCCGAGCAATGAAAGAGCAGCTTGGTTAAACCGTATAATTTTTCCCGTCGAGTCTTGAATCAAGAGTCCGTCACTCATTGTTTCAAAAATCGTCCGTAATTCCGCCTTGCGCAATATGAGTGAGGCAAGTTCATCTCCAGCTTGGACTTGGGCTAGCGCTTGGGCTTCAAAAAATTTGGCTGTTTCGTTCATCTTGTCAATGAGCGGCTTTAGATTTGAATCGTCATTTTGTGGAAGTTTTTTTGAAAAATTGCCGGCCTGAAAATCAGTGAGCATTTCGAGTACGGAACTGAGATCTGTTGGCCTACTATTGTGATTTTTCGTACTCATCTATTTGATACTCCTAACGCTCAAAACTCTTCAAAACAAAATGATTCCCGCTGCGCGTAAGACAGTCAATCGAAAATCTGCTAACGGTGAGAATTATACAAGATAAAATGGGCCTTATGTAATTGAGTGGAAAAAACTTGTGGCAAGCGGCTTAGGATCCATATGAAATAACGTGCAATAGCCACACTGAATTTTGTATGGAAGAAGTCCCAATCAATCACTTAACTTATGCTCATCAACCTAACGATTTCAATCTACTCCCTGACTCGAAATGGCAGGCCCTCCAAGAGCATGACATCCTAACCCGCACCCATTTCGACCTTTGAACAACTCCCATTTCTGCTAATATGTAAGGACGAAAGCTACATTCATAGCTTTCGGGACCCTAAGGCCCAGAAGAGGTTCGGCAGTTGAAACGTGGTGAACCTCTTCTTCCTTGGGCCCTTGTAAGCAAAATGCCGTGACAAGTTTTAGATTTTCAAGAGCCTGAAATTTCAGCTTTTTTGATGCTACGGAAAATAAAAATTCCCTACCCCTCTTGCCCAAATCTTCCAAAAGACATATTAGTTTTCCTAATACATAACACAAAGCGAACTCTATGATCGAAACCTCCATGCTTCAGGTCCTCGTGGCCCTCTCACATAATACGAACATCTCGAAAGCGGCCGAAGAGCTCAACGTCACGCAAAGTGCGGTCTCTCAGGCGCTCAAAAACCTTGAGAGCAAGGTCGGGTTTCCACTTCTCGCACGTCATGGGAAATCAGTTTCGCTGACGGAGAATGGGCAGCGTCTCGCTAAAGTGGCCAAGCAGTACTTCAAGCGGATTGAAGAAACCATTGAGCAGATTCATCTTGAGAATAATGAGATCAAAGGAAAACTTCACGTGGGCTCGCTTTATGGTCTTGGGAAAACATGGCTCTCTTCGCGGATGCTGGATTTTCTTTCGACGTATCCGGATATTGAAGTTCGTCTTTCTATGGATTTTCCGGAAACAGTCATCAAGAAGTTTGAGCAGAATGAAATTGATTGTCTCATTATGCCGGAGCATCTTGTGCCTGCGTTTGCTGATAAAAAAGATCTTCACTCTGAATTCACGACTCTCGTGTTTTCCGATAAATTTAAAATCACCAAAGACACTGACCTTAAAGAGCTCCTCAGCATGCCGGTTGTTTTCTATGAGCAGAATGATCCGAATTTTTATCGCTGGTGTAAGGGTAAATTTGGAGTCGTACCCAGAAATGTGAAGCCACGTCTTGTGGTAAATTCATTCGGGCAAATGCTTCAGGCGGTGAATGAAGGCTTAGGGATTGCTGTTGTGCCGACACACGTTTTGAAAAGATCGCACTTCAAGCAGAAGCTCAAGACAGTTGGAAAAGACTTTGAAGTTTTCAGTAATAAAGTCTCGTTTGCGTATCATCCTGACGAAGCAAACAGCTATAAGATTAAAGAGCTCTACAAATTCCTTCTGGAAGCGGCCAAAGAGCTCTAGAAAAGAATTTCCCACACATCGATGATGTTCCCTGTGAAAGGCCAGTAGGTGAGGAGTGAATCCTCCCGTACTTGTGTTTCTTCCCGTTCCCAGAAATAAAGAGAAGCCGCAAGATAAACGTAACCGAACTGGTAGCTTGTCGGGTTCGTGTGTTTTTCAAAAATTTCCGGCAGCAAAGGATAGTTTGTCGGAAGTTTGCGCAGGCCTGCGATGAGGACTTTGGCTTCTTCACGTAGTTGCTTTGCCCTGGCGAGATTCTTATCCTTTTCTCCTAAGAATGATTTTCTCAGGCGAAGAGCGTGTTCGTGCCGCATCTTTGTTATCGTAAGAAGAGTTTTAAGTTCGGGATCGCGGATGCCCTCAATTGAGGGCCATTGTTTCCAGGATTGTTCGAGAAGATCAATTTCTTTTTTTACCTGCTCGTGATTGCCTGAAAGTTCCCGCATGACATAGCGGTCATGAATTCGATGAGAAGAAAGTTCGTCCTGGAGATTGGCGGAAGAAAGCAGAGGAATAAGCTGGTTTTCCTTGAACCACAGTTTTTGAAAGTTCATGTGTGAGCGCCACAAGTTCACATCTTCGCCCAAGAGAAGTGGGGCGATGAGTGGGCTGAAGTTGTAGTCACCATCTGCAATGAGAGCGAGGTTCCAGTCGTAGAGCCAGCCTCCCATGGCGTGTCCTGTGGCAAAGTTTACCTGACCTTCGAATTGTTCCTGATTCAGCCACGCCACATCTTCTGATCTGGTCCGGAGATAATCTGTAAGAAGAAGAGGAATATCCTGATCCATGCCGATCCAGTAACCCGTTTCAGGGTAATACCATGTTGCTCGCTTCGATTTCTCTTTCTCCATGAACTCGCGCATGTGAGAAAAGTCCTTGTTGCCGTAAATAGGGGCAGCTTTATCCAGAAGTCCGTAATTAAAAACAGTGTGGGGAAAAACTCCTACACTTGGACTTGCATACTGAGGCAGGAAATTAAAGTTACCGTATTTTTTATCCTGCTGGTTACTCGACACGTGAACTTTCGTGAAGAGTGCGACAGTGTTTTTTTCAGCAGTGGCACCCGCAGCATTCAGCCATTTAATCGTGCGCTCATAATTTGTCGGAGTGAACTCGGAACTACCGGCCTCAAGAACGACATAAGAAAGAGGTAAGTCCTTTAAGATTTTATCAAGTCTTTGCGAAACCAATTCAATGGAAGAATCCCACAAAGATTCCCAGAGACTTAAGAGGCGATAGGTCTTCTGCTGCTGAGTCACAATCCCAATGGAGATACCGGTGTAAATTCCCATCGACTGAGCAAAAAGAAAAAGAGGTGAGAGTGCTTTTTCAATACCGTCCCATTCTTGCCGGAGAAGAATAATGTCCATGGCATTCTGTCCGTTCCGTGCCACCCATCGGATGGTGGCCATGGCGATCGCAGGTCTTCCCATGAGAAAACCATGCGTCCATTCAGAAGGGTGAAGAGTGTGGAGATGGAAGCCGCGGATTTTGAGAGTTGGTCTCCAGATATAGGTCTGGCCGCAGGCCTTCTTCATCTGCTCAGGTGCAGGAGTGATTTGTTTCATCGGATGGGGAAATAAAAATCCCATCTCTCGCAAGGCCTTGTAGAATGTCGCTCCTTTCTCAGAAGGATTGGCCTCGACCTCGATATGCCATTCGTCTCTAACACAGGAAATAGTGGCCGTGTTAGAAAGAGCATTTTTAAAACGGACTTTGATCATCTCGATCGGTAACTTTCCATCACTGAGAATTTTTTCCAGATCCACTTTCAGGGCGACTTCGTCAAAAACGAGAGGTTTGAGTTTTGCGGGAAAGGTTTCCGCAAAAAGTGTTGTCGAGAGAAGAAGCAGAAAAATGGTAATGCCTTGCATTGACTGTCCGATGAAGATAAAAATTTCCTTTCAGCTTAATTCGGTAGGCAAAGATTTTAAAGTTATTAAATAATGACTGCATGATGTTTGATCCCCGGGCCTTTGAAAAAATATTGCCGCCAGTCTTTTCTGAGATTCTCAGAGAGGTCTGGGCGTTTGGTTTTGTCCCGACGGTTATCGGTGGTGTCGTACGGGACTATCTCCTCACAGGAGTTTCCGGACATGACTGGGACGTTGAACTTTCTCACCCGACAATTGTTTTTGAAAAAGGTTACTGGAAAGATCTGGGAAATAAACTCTCTCGCTTCGGTAAAATTAATTATCTTCCTTTTGAGATCATCCGCCTTGAGTGCAAAGGCATGCACTTTGAGTTTTCTCCACCACGGCAGGAAGTTTTTTTTCAGGACTGGAAAGATCATGGCCATAAAAACTTTACCGTTGAATTAAATTACAAACTTGATCCTGGGGCAGCCGTTTCACGCAGGGATTTTACGATCAATGCCATCGGAGTGAAGTTACCTAAAGATGGTGATCCGGTCCTGGTTGATCCGTTGAACGGAATCCGCCATCTTCAGGATAAAGTTCTCCATCCTGCAGGAAAAGATTTTGAAAAGGATCCGATTCGTTTTCTTCGTGCCTACCGGTTTAAATTGAAACTTGGATTTGTATTTTCACAAAATCTTCAGAGTTTGCTGGAGACGATGCCTTTGGAAACCGTGTCCGCACATTATTTCTGGGAGGAGATGAAAAAATCCCGGCATCCTCTGGAATTTTTCGAATCGATCCTTCTTTCCGGACGCAAGCTTTCGTTACCTCTCACAGAAGAAGCACTTCCTTATTTCCCTCAAATTAAAAAAATCCTCCTGGATCCGGGCCAGCACGAGAACTGGGTTCTTGCCCTGGAACTTTGTCACATTGACTCGGAACCCTGGCAGAAGTTTTTTAATGTCGGCAGTGAGAGTCTGAGAAAACTTTCAAGATGGGCGCGCAGTTGTCGTCAGTTTGAAAAGATTCACCCTGAAGAATTCCAGGGCGAGTTTGATAAGATCAAAGGCCTCCCGAATTTTGATCTTTTGCATGTGTGGTATTTCACGACGAAACAGCTTCTCGTCAAAAATCCAGGGCTGCCTTTGATGAAACTCATGGAGTCCATGCTCCCGGACTGGACTCATCTCTACAAATTTGAACCGGTCAAAGACCTGGGGCACATTGTTCCTCCGGATCGCTCTCATTATCAGCTTTGGAATTTATGTCAGAGATTGTGATCACGACACTTGAGGCCTGTACGCTTCCGGATAAATTCAATGAGCTTTCAGCGATTTTTTTTGAAAGTTCTGCACGCAAGACATTCGCCAGTCAGGAAGAGCGCGATCAATTCTTTATGAAGTATCTGGGTTGCTACCTTAAGGCCGCACCTGAGCTCACCCTGGTTGCCTGGGATGAGAAAATTCTGGGATACATCACAGGTTTGTCTCAGAGTTCAGATGAAAAGCTTCTTCAGCTCCAGCCTCACATGAAAATTTTTGAAGAATATTTTTTCCGTTACCCGGCGCACCTGCATATCAACATGCACCACGAGGCGCGTGGTCTGGGTTTGGGAAGTAAGCTTTTGATAGATTTTGAGAATAAATTAAAACAAAAGAATGTAACTGGCGTTCACCTTATAACTTCTCCATCATCGCGAAATCGTGAATTTTATCGAAAGAATGGCTACAACTTTGAAGCTGAGCGTAGTTTCAACGGATCCGAATTGTTGATGATAGGAAAATCTCTGTAAGGAAATCCTTTGACAGTCTTAGTCAGTGGATTTTAACCTGAATTGAACAAATGGATTTATAAAGAGGTTTTGTCATGAAGACATTCTTAGCACTCAGCTTTCTCATTTCGTTTCATGTATCTGCCGCTCTGAACGAAGTCACTCCCACCGTCAAGGTTCCGGCCTCTGTGACTTTCAGTGACGACATGGACATGAATAATCTTGAACTGGCAATTGGCCGTCAGATTGTTGCTTATGATGCTGAAGGACTCTCGGGAACGATTAAGTTCGGTACGAAAGTTTATCCTAAATCTATTCTCAAAGATTCTTTGGTTGCCTTGAGAGAAATCGCCGTGAACTCGAAAGAGTGTTTCAAAACGAACACACGTGAAAAATGTATGACTGACCTGAATGCAACCCTCAATGCTGCGTTCACGATCTACCGTCCAGTTGCTGCAAAAGGCGAAAGAGGATACCGCCGCGCCGGAACTCATTTTACATCTTACTATTCTCCGGACCTGACGGGTTCAACAGTCAGGACAGAAAGATTCAAGCGCCCGATCTACAAACTTCCTGACAACGCCACTGACCGCAACATGACCCGCGTGCAGATTGACTACAAAGGTGCTTTCGACGGAAAGGGCTATGAGCTTTTCTGGGTAGAAGATTCCTTTTATGACCTTTATCTCCTCCACGTTCAGGGCGGCGGTCGGATCAAGGTTTATAACGAAGACGGAACTTTCAATTTTAGATATTTGAGCTACGCCGGTAAAAACGACCGCGCTTTCCAGATGATCTACAGATATATGATCTCGAAAGGCTACCTGAAAGGGGATGCTTCGATCCCAGCTCAGAGAAAATTCCTTGAGGACCATCCTGAGAAGCACGAAGAAATCTTTAACATTTGTCCGTCTTATGTGTATTTCAAAATCACTGAAGATGAGCCAGTTGGACTGGATAACATTCCTCTGACGGAAGGCCGCTCTCTTGCTCTCGATGTCCGCATTTACAAAAGCACTGGTATCATCAACTTCGTAAAGACTGTTAAACCTGTTCTCACAGATGACGGAAAAATCACGAAGGTTCCATTTGCCCGCTTCTTCCTCGGTCAGGACACTGGTGGATCTATTCGTGGTAACGCACGTTGCGACCTCTATGCAGGATACGGACATATGGCAGAACTTCAGGCGTACAACACAGATGAAGTTGGTGAGCAGTTCTTCCTCATCAAAAAGTAAGTCATGATTTGGGATGTCGATCCGGTACTTCTTCACCTCGGGCCATTTGAGCTGCGCTATTACAGTCTTATGTTCGTGGTGGGCTTCTTCTCCATGGACCTTTATGTGAAAGGTCTCTTCAAGCAACATGGAAAAGATCCTGAGCTCGTTTCATCTCTCACTACTCACTTAGTTCTCGGCATGCTGGTCGGCTCACGCCTTGCCCACTGCCTTTTCTACGAACCCGATTATTACCTCAGTAACCCCATCGAAATTCTGAAAGTCTGGGAAGGTGGACTTGCCAGTCACGGCGGTTACGTTGGGGTGATGGTTGCGGTCTGGGTTTATCTGAGAAAGCACAAGGACCTGACGTTTCTCTGGATCATGGACCTGATCGCAGGCCCGTGTCTGTTTGTCGGTGGCCTCATTCGTCTGGGGAACTTCTTTAACTCCGAAATCCTGGGAGACCCGACTAGTGGCCCTCTTGGTGTGATTTTTACGAGAGTGGATCAAATCCCACGTCATGCCGTTCAGCTTTATGAGTCGATGGGTTATTTCACGATCGCCTTTATCCTGATGGCCGTAGCGAGGTACAAGTTTCTTTCCTGGCCTCGGGGAATCAACCTCGTGATTGCCATTATTCTAAGTTTCACTTTCCGCTTCTTCATCGAGTACCTGAAAGATGAACAATCTCAGATGGTGTTCACTGAAGCCATCAACATGGGCCAGTGGCTCTCGCTGGCATTTGTTGCAGGTGGATTTGTCCTGATGGCAAAGGTTATGAAGAAGCAGGCGCATAGCTTTTAGCTTGAGAATTTTTCTAAGCAGGGTTTTCCGAATCAAAGAATTTAACTTCTAGCTTCAGGTCCGTGGAAACTTTTTCCATCAGGGCCTGAATGCCGAATCTCTCGGTTGCGTGATGGCCTCCGGCGAAGTAGTGAATGTTGGCCTCAATGGAATCGTGCCAGTTGTACTCAGAGATTTCTCCTGTCAGATAAGCATCAAGTCCATCTTCCATCGCTTTCACCCAGTCATTGTTCGCACCACCTGTGATGATCCCCATAGAGTTCACCAATTCTTTTTCATCGTGAGAGGCGAGGAGGACCTGATGCGAAAGTATGATTTCGCATTTCTTTTTTAACTCAGAAGCAGCTATAGGCGGAAAGAAAGTTCCTTTAGTGCCCATGGGCTGTTTCTTATGAAGGGCGAATGGCTGAAGGTTCGTGAGCCCAAGTTTTTTAGCAAGGGAGACTGCGTTTCCGATCTCTGCGTGTGAATCGAGGGGCAAGTGGTAGGCAAATAGATTGAGATCGTTTTTGACGGCCAGCTTGATTCTCTCTCCCCATGGACCGGTGACGGTGCGTGGGCCCTGATACTTCCAGAAAACCCCGTGATGCACAACAAGAGCATCGGCTCCCCAGCTGATGGATTCCTGCAGAGAGTTTTTCGTCGCAGAAACCGCAAAAGCAACTTTTTTGAGAGTGGTTTTCCCTTCAACCTGAAGCCCATTGGGAGCGTAATCCTCAAAGACAGACGGATTGAGGAGGTGATCGAAGTATTCCTGGAGTTGATTCCGTTCTACGCTCATGGCCATTCCTTTTCAATTTCCTCTCAGTTTAATACAATTCCTCGTAGGTAACAAAGGATGAACGTATGAAATTTAAGCCAGGAATTGTGTTTGGATCGGCCCTTCAGGACTTGTACCAGCACGCCAAAGAAAATAAATATGCCCTGCCGGCGGTGAACGTCACAGGAACAAATTCTGTAAACGCTGTTCTTGAAACAGCGAAGGCCGTGAACTCACCGGTGATTATTCAGTTCAGTAACGGTGGTGGCCAGTTCTATGCAGGTAAGAGTCTCAAGCTCGAAAACGATAAGGCGGCCGCTCTTGGTTCTATTTCCGGTGCACGCCACATTCAGATGATGGCAGAACATTATGGAGTGCCGGTCGTGATTCACACCGATCACGCGGCCAAGAAACTTCTCCCGTGGATCGATCACATGCTTGCGGCCGGTGAAGAAAATTATAAGACATTCAAGAAGCCTTTGTTCTCTTCCCACATGCTGGATCTTTCCGAAGAGTCCCTTGAAGAGAACATCGAAATTTCTTACAAGTACTTCAAGCGCATGAATGCGATGGAAACAGGCATCGAGATCGAACTCGGTGTGACGGGTGGGGAAGAGGACGGTGTGGATAATTCTAACATTGATAACTCAAAGCTCTTCACGCAACCGGAAGACGTTGGTTACGCTTATGAGCATCTTCGTGAAGTGGGCCCGAACTTCACGGTCGCGGCATCATTTGGTAACGTTCACGGAGTTTATAAGCCGGGGAATGTGAAGCTCACTCCGATCATCCTCCATAATTCTCAGGAGTTTGTTCAGAAGAAATATAAGACGTCGACTAAGCCTGTGAACTTTGTATTCCACGGTGGCTCTGGATCCCTGCAATCAGAAATCCGCGAGGCCATTGATTACGGTGTGATCAAGATGAACATCGATACGGACATGCAGTGGGCGTTCTGGGAAGGAGTGAAGAACTTCTACACGGAGAAAGAGGCGTATCTGCAGGCCCAGCTCGGAAATCCGGAAGGACCTGAGGCACCAAACAAAAAATACTACGATCCGAGAGTCTGGCTCCGCAAAGGAGAAGAGAACTTCATCAAGCGCCTGAAAGGTGCGTTCGAAGATCTCAACAACATCAACCGCAACGCCTAGAGGGCGTTGACCGCCGTTGCGTTGAATCCAGCCTCAATCAACTGGGGCTTGCTGTATCCGGCACTGAAAAGTTCCTGGAGACCAAGCCCCGCGTTTCTCATCTCAGTGGCAGAAAACTGCAGAGTCGAGCGAAGAGCAGAGTTTGAATAAACCCGGTTATTGTTCCAGTCTTTTACGCGGATGAAATCTTCAATCGCGAACAACGGTTTCACATCGTTTTTCAAGTCAAAGCCTGCACTTTGAAGATCCTGGATTCCCACACCCGCAGCTTTTAATTCCGAAGCATTGTAACCAAGGTTCTGACGAAGGAAGCTGTTGCTGTAAACGCGGTTGTTGTTCCAGTCTTTCACAGCAATGAAGTTCTGGACTGAGAAGAGTGGCTTGATCTCAGAGCGCATGTCGTAACCAGCAGACTGAAGATCCTGAATGCCGATATTTCTATCGCGTAGTTCAGAGGCACTGTAACCAAGTGTCTGTCTCAAAAAAGAATTCGGATAGAGGCGATTATTGTTCCAATCTTTCAGGTCAATGAAGTTCTGAAGCGTGAACAGTGGCTTGATTTCATTTTTCATGTCGTATCCGGCCGACTGCAGATCCTGGATGCCAATACCTTTATCTTTCAGATCCCGGGCCGTGTAGTTCAGCGTCTGTCTGAGAAATGTATTCGAATAAACGCGATTGTTATTCCAGTCCTTCACCGCCATAAATTCCGTAAGTGAGAAGAGAGGCTGAATCTCAGTCTTGATGTTGTAACCTGCAGACTGGAGATCCTGGATACCCACGCCCTGAGCTTTGAGTTCAGGGGCCGTGAAGCCAAGAGTTGTACGAAGAACAGTGTTTGAGAAAATGCGGTTGTTGTTCCAGTCTTTCTGGTCCATGAAATTTTTCAGCGTGAACAGTGGTCTGATATCATTTACGAGATTATAGCCCGCACCCTGAAGATCCTGGATACCGAGACCCTGACCTTTCATTTCAGTAGCACTGTAACCAAGAGTTTCACGAAGCTGTCTGTTTGAATAAACGCGGTTGTTGTTCCAGTCTTTCACGGCCATGAATTCGGCGAGAGAGAAGATAGGTTTGAGATCACGAACAAGACTGAAGCCCGCTTGCTCGAGGGCCTGGAGACCGGCACCATTGCTCTTCAGTTCGTCCGCTTTATATCCACTTGCTTTGAGTTCGCGCAGAAGATTTGCTTCAACGAGTTTACGAAGAGAAAATTTACCAATGAGTTGTGGGACAGTGAATCCACCATCTACAAGGTCACGCGGCGATCTTCCGGCCGCAACGAGCTTATCAATGCTCACACCTTTCTCTCTCAGTCTTTTAACCGGGTATCCCATGGAGACGAGTTCGTCGTCTGTTTTGCCCTTCCCAACGAAGAAATCGAAACCGACGTCAGCACTACCAAACATTTTTAATGATTTTTCTTTATTCGCCTCGAGACGGGAGGCAGAGTAGTTACCGCAAAGGCCGTCTTTAATAAAGTCTCGGAAGGCCTTAATCGTTGTCGCTTCATTCGGTGTACTTTGTCTCATTTCAATCTGCGTTTCAGCACGGTACGTGCGAAAAGATTCTTCCATCCTGGCAGAGCCACTGTAGTTTGTTGAACGTACGGATGTAGGAGGGTTGTAGGCACAACTGCCGACAGGAGTCGCATTAATAAACTTTTTGAATTCTTCATCCGGAAGTTCAAGAAGGTCTTCGAAGTCAGTAAAGAGACCATCGAGACTTCGGAGGGTCGTTTTGATGTTTTCAGAACACACATCTGTCAGGACGCCATCAATATAGATTTTTTTCAGGACGTTACCGTCTTCGTCACACATCTTATCGTTTTTTGTGACCTTGATGTTGAAGACCTGGGCATCGTAGCGCTTGTTCGCACATTCAAGGACGTCTCCAGCTCCGCCATCAAAGATGATTTCTTCTCCGTCTCCTAAGACTAACGGCTCAGGCATTGCGGCCATTGCAGAGAGAGATACTGTCATTATCATCACAGCAAGTAACTTCATGGAGAACCTTCCTTTTGAGCTCAGGTTCTCTTAACGGCAGAACATGAGAGGAACTTGATTTGCTGTCGAAATTTTTGACACCCATTGAAGGTTTTTCCAGAGTTGGGGTTTCTGGCCTTAAGTGATGTTAGCCTTTCTGCAAACCAGGAGTTACCTATGAAATTTGCAACAGTCTTTGCTCTTCTTGCTTTCAGTCAGCTTTCACTCGCAGCTTTGTCTGAAAATGACAACGTCGTGAGAGCGAGTCTCAAAGAAGAATTGGCTACTCGAAATGTGACCTGTGAATCTGTCCGCAACACTGCCGGGTATTCAGTCGACGGGAAACTCAATTTCAATTCATTCTTAGAGAATGTTTCCACTCAAATCGTTATCAACGAACAGAGTGGGCAGGTCATTGTTCAATTCCCTGAGAATGAAACAAGCGATCTTAAATTGAAAATCCAGCTCTCGAGTGACCTCATGCTGATTGAAAGCTTTGATGTCACTGTCGATGCTAAAACAACTGTTCGTAAGCGATTTGGAAATCTTCTCAATCCTCAGTATGAAAACGTCACTGAAAAAGTGAACACTTTCGACCTTCGGTGCAAGGTTCAACAATAAATTAATTTATCAAGGGTGCTTCTTATGAAATTTTTCGTTCTTTCTATGCTCTTCTTTAGCTCTCTTAGCTACGCCGCTGGTGTAGAGGAAGCTCCGAACGCAGCGATAATCAAACAGGCCCTCGCGGACGCGCTCCGTGAAAGCACGGCCGTTGAGTGTGGGGCCACGCTCGGAACGACCACGCTCACTAAAACAAATGCCATCTCAGGCTTCATTAACGTGACGACTGCGACTGCCTATAAGGTGTCACTGGATGAGAGTAATTCTGAAATGAAGATCCTCTTCACATACTCGGACTCGGTGAGTGCCTTCTATAATCACTATGAGTACACCTATGTTCTGAGCAGCGACGAACAGGACGTGACGAAAGTCATTTTCACTAAAACGAACCGTGGCTACAAGAATAAGAATGTCGGGACCATTTCCAACCCGAAGTATGAGAATGTGCCGTTCAATAACAAGGTCGAATCTTACGAGTGCACTCTTCGTAATATGAACGAGTCTGGCGGCTGGTAAACTATCGCCGGGGACGAACCTTCGTCCCCGGACCCTTAAATAAATCCTGCTTAAAACTGTCTAAAAAATATCACCCCTGCTAAGTTTTTCCATCCCGATTCCAACCTTCGCAGCTACCATCTAAAATAACCTTATCCACGATTCACTCCAATGAGGTTGTATGACAAAACTATTGCTTGCTCTCCTGGTTGCTGCTCCATCTTTTGCCTTCGCCATGGTCAACGTTAACGTGGCCGATTGTACTGAGCTCGTTCTCTCAAATAAACGTATTGAAAAAAACTTTAAGGCCTCAGTAGAAGTTCTGGATAAAGACCGTGATACGCAGTTTTTGATCAACGGAAAGAATCTCACGAAGTTCCCGCTTTACGGTGAAACGAGTGGTGTATCCTTGCAGAGAAGTGGCAGCTCCCAGTTCTTTGGTCATTCGGCAAAAATCTTCCGTCCGCTTCGTAAAGAGGGGGAAGCAAAAACTCAGGAATCGGTTCAGAGAGAACTCACGATTCGCGGCTCGGACCATACGGCCCAGCTTTCAGTCGTTACAATCAAGACGTCAGCCAGCGGAGAAGTCCAGCAGCTCATGCACCGCTGGTCTTGTAAATTTTAAGAATTATATCCACCATGACAGGGACGTGACGAAAAGTCCGTCCCATCTGTTTTTTGAACGCTCACCGTCCGGATAAATTTCATCTTTCGAAAAAAAGCCTCTGACTTCTGTCCGCCACAACAAATTCTTCAGCACCTGTTGATCATAGTTCATCGAAGCACTCACCACATTAAATCCGTTTTTAGTTCCCGTCACAATGTTGGATTGATGTGGATCAAGGTAGTATTCGAGACGATAGGCGAGTGACTGAACAGATGACAAGATCTGCCGGGCCGTCAAGGATGTCGCTGCCCAGGCATCTATGCCGGAATTTTTCTGCTGTGCCTGATGGCCGAAATCAATCCCTCCAAGGAAGTTCCAGCTCTCCGAACTTAGCCATTTAAGAATGAAATTGTGATATCCACGGAATCGGTCACTCTTGCTCACAATCCTTTCATCACCTAAGAAGTTATTGTAAGTGAAGGTCACTTTTTCCGAGAGTGGCCTTTGATACTGCAAGCCGATAGCTTTTGAATCATTGGTTTCGTTAATATTCTGCCATCCGTTAAGGACCTGGAGTTGAAAACTTTCGGAAGTAGAAAGCTGGTGCGAGAGTCGCACTCCAGACGAGTAGTAAGGAACGTAATCAAGAAACAGCGATCGTGTGTAGGTCCAGTTGTCTTTAGAAATCCAGCTCTCCATACCGATGTTACCCAGAAAAATACCCGCATCGATCCATGTTCCGTCACCCAGTTTCACACCGACGTAACTTTCCTGGACGTAGCGTGCGAAGTTCCTCTCATCCGGTCCTCCCTTGGTATTTTTTTCCACAGAGTTCCCACCCTGAACGGCGAGGCGGCCGTGAACTTTCTCGCCCGAGTACTGGACGTCACCATGTACGAGATTGAAGCCTGGTTCGTTGTGGCGTTCTGGCTGCGTGATAAAAGCTCGCTCATTGTTCCGCGGGAGATTTGAGTCGTAGGCATAGTAAGTATCGATGAAAGCACCAAACTTGATGTCAGCGGCGAAGGCAGAGGTGAAACCCAGAAGCAAAAATAATACGATCATGGTTTTCATTATAACGTGCTTGAGTCAGGAGAGAAGCATCTTTCGCAGTACTGAATTGCCGCGGAGATAGAGAATGTCATGTTTCTTATGCTTTCCTCTTCGAATCTTTATCCTATGATTTTCTTTTTAACGAAAGGGGATCGTCATGCGTTTTGCTTTAGCTACAGTTCTTACGTTGCTTTCACTCAACACATTTGCCGGTGATACATTAACTCTCGATCTCGACCGTCCAGGTCGTTACCTCGTGACACTCGTTTCTCCTGAGTCTTGTACTCCGACACAATTTGCCATTACAGCTGCTACTCAGGGCACCCAGCCTTTCAGCTATTTGAATGCGACAACTTCTGAGATTGTTAATACGGATATTCAGCCGACTGTTTGTCGTGCCGGCCATAACGTTGCTCGTGGACTCGTGACAGTCGTCCGCAGAACGCGCCTGACGATTGATCTCGAAGGAACTCGCGGGGCGATCATCATGCCAAGAATCATTCTTGAGCAGGTCATCGACACGAAAAGCATTAAAAAATAAATTTTAGATTTCGAGACGGATTTCATGGCCCGGGTTTAAGATAAAGCTGTGAATAATATTGTTCTTATCTTTACTTGCCTGGGCATTGGAATCTTTCTCCGGAGTCTTCGCGCGTTTCCCAAAGAAGCGCACCTCACTCTTAATCAGGTCATTCTCTACGTTCCGTTACCGGCCATGGCCCTTCTCAATATTCCCTTCATCGACTGGAACCTGAGTCTCATTTCTTTATGCCTCATTGCCTGGATTCTTTTCTGCGTGGCCTTTGTTCTGTTCACAACCCTTGGTAAAAAATTCGGCTGGTCCCGTTCTCTGATCGGTTGCCTGATTCTTACCGCTGGTTTTAGTAATACATCTTTCGTTGGCTTTCCCATTATCGAGGCCATTTATGGGACTGATGGACTGCCCTATGCTATCCTGATTGATCAGCCTGGGACTTTTCTCCTTTGTTCAACTTTAGGTGTGTATCTCGCGAGCCATTTTTCGTCAGGACGCATGCCTATGAGTGTCCTGATTAAAAAAGTCGTCACGTTTCCATTTTTCATCGCTTTCTTCCTGGCCTTGATCCTTTCATCTTTTGGCTGGAGGCCTGAAGGGCATCTGAAAGAGTTACTCGAGCGACTTTCCTCTCTTCTCACTCCATTGGCCCTCATCTCCGTGGGCCTACAGCTGAGCTGGAGTGATGTGTGGATTGAAAGAAAAAATCTTCTGCTGGGGTTGAGCTTTAAACTCATCGCTTCACCCCTGATCATTTTTCTCTTGTACCGGATGATTCCTTTGCCTCCCCGCGTTTTTGATATTGCGGTGATGGAATCTGCCATGGCGCCGATGATTACTTCATCAATCCTGGCAGCGACACATGGACTCGAGCCAAGACTCGCCAGCATGATGGTAGGGGTGGGAATCCCGTTGTCGTTTATTACTCTGGGCATTTGGTATTTTGTTCTTTAAGCTTTTTCTATGAAAATTTTATTTACGATTTTGAGTCTTTTCATTTCTCTTTCTTCGCTTGCTCACAAAGAAAGTTTTCTGCCTGAGAACAACCTGAAAATTGGCATCAATCCGCTGGCACCGACGGGGATTTCAGAAGCCGACTTCAACGCCGTTCAGGAAGAGTTAAAAGTGATCTACGTCCCGATGGCCGCTGCCCAGGGCGGAACTCTGACTTTTAAAAGCGAATGGAAAAGCAATACGGTCAATGCCTACGCTCAACGTTTCGGTGTTGAAGATGAAGACGGGGAAGAGCATGCTCCGTTCGATGACTGGCGTGTGATTTTTCTCGGTGGTCTCGCCCGCCATAAACATGTTACGCGAGATGGATTTACACTCATTGTCTGTCACGAACTCGGTCACCATTTCGGCGGCACACCCACTTATGACGGCCAGACGTCATGGGCGAGCAATGAAGGGCAGGCAGATACCTTCTCCGTCAGCAAATGCATGAGACGCCTCTGGGAAAAAGCGGACAACGCAGCTGCCATCAGTGGTAAAACGATTCCATCTGTTGTCACAAAAACATGTTCCGAGCAGTGGAAGACTGAAGCAGAAAAAAATCTCTGTCTTCGCATCGCCCTTGCCTCTGAATCCATCGGAAATCTTTTTGGATCCCTTGTTACTTTCGGACGACTTCCGAAGTTTGAGACGCCTGATACAAAAGTGGTCTCTTCCACTCAGTTCACTCACCCGAAAGCGCAATGCCGACTTGATACCTATTTTCAGGCCTCAATCTGTCCGGTGCCATACGACATTGATTTCGGGAAAGATGATGAGACAGTCGGTGCGTGTCATCCCAAGAATGGCGACGTGACCGGAAACCGTCCTCTCTGCTGGTTCCATCCGAAAAATTAAACATTCTTCATAACGACCCAACATCTTCTTACTTTTCTTCGATCTGAAGAATTCCATGTCAGGATGAAAGGGATTATCTTTCACAGTCTCATCAATTCAAGGAGGAATTATGAACAATCTGAAAGCGGGACTTCTCTTGTCCGCCCTCGCACTTTCAATCCCTGCACTAGCATGTACACCTGATGCTTTAGAGGGTTTTCTTCCTGAAAACAATCTCAAGATCATGGTTGGCGATAAAGCTGCCGGTGGCATTTCTGAAGAGCAGTTCAACGCTGTTATCGATAAAATTGAACCTATGTACGCTCCGGTCATCTCGTCTCACGGCGGGAATTTGAAAGTTGTTCGTAACTGGAAAGACGGAACAGTCAACGCCTACGCTGAACAGACCGGTACTGAATGGTCAGTCCAGATGTTTGGTGGTCTCGCCAGGCACAAGACAATTACTCCAGATGGGTTTGCTCTCGTTCTCTGTCACGAGCTTGGTCACCATATCGGAGGTGCCCCGAAATATTCTGACGAAAAGTGGGCCTCAAACGAAGGTCAATCTGATTATTTCGCGACGTTGAAATGTCTCCGTAACGTCTGGAACTCGGATGATAACGAAACAATCTCTGCAGCTCTTGATGCTCCAAAATCACTCAAGGATGGATGTGCCGCTCAGTGGGCAGATTCAAAAGATCGCGCAGTTTGTATCCGTTCAGGAATGGCAGGGGATTCAGTCGCAAAACTTTTCTCTGCTCTTTCATGGGCAAAACCAGCTAAGTTTGAAACTCCTGATCTTAAAGTTGTGACAGCAACTGACGATCGCCACCCTGCAACTCAATGCCGCCTTGATACATATTTTCAGGGGGCACTCTGCGAAAAAGCTTTTACTGAAGATGTTGCTGAAGACTCTGAAGTAACTGGTACATGTCACGGCTCTCTCGGAAATAAAATGGGTCTGCGTCCTCTCTGTTGGTTTAAACCTTCCGTTCTCTAAGTCACATAGGCGGAGACATCTTTAACAAGGTGTCTCCGTTAATATCCGACCGACGCACTCCAACCAACAAAAACTTACTTCCGATATTCGTCATGGGAAATGCGATTTCTGTTTGTCAGAATTGTGTGAAGAACAAAGAGATGAATTGACTCATTTCCAATTACAGGGAGTTCCCATGAAATTGTTTCAGCAAGGATTGCTTACATTATCACTCGTATTGGCAGCACCTGCCTTTGCTTGTACCCAGGACGGGGTTGAAGGTTTCGTACCAGAAAACGATTTGAAAATTTCGGTCAATGCAAAACGTTTTGGTGGAATGACAGAAGAACAATTTAATAAAACGATTGATTCTGTAGAACACATCTACGCTCCGATCGTTGCTGAGCTTGGCGGAACACTCAAAGTCGATCGTAAATGGACTGATGCTACAGTCAACGCTTACGCTCAACGTTCAGGCAGCACATGGATGGTGTCGATGTTCGGCGGTCTCGCTCGTCACGAAACAATCACAGAAGATGGTTTTGCACTCGTTGTTTGTCATGAAATCGGTCACCACATTGGTGGAGCTCCAAAGAAAACTTCAGCATGGTCTAATCCTTGGGCATCAAACGAAGGTCAAGCCGATTACTGGGCAACTCTTAAATGTCTTCGCCGTACCTGGTTGAATGATAACAACGAAGAGATCATCAAAGGGATGACGATCCCGGCAGCACTCGAAGCAGCTTGTGGCCAACAGCATCTCTGGAATGCTGACCGCGCTCTTTGTATCCGCACTTCAATGGCGGGTGACTCTGTAGCGAAACTCTTCCAGGCCCTTTCAAAAGATCCTAAGGCTTCTGAGTTCAGCACTCCTGATGCGAAGGTTGTGACAAAAACAAATGATTCGCATCCAGCGACTCAATGTCGTCTTGATACCTACTTCCAGGGTTCACTTTGCGAAATTGGTTATAACGATGCCGTAGAGAACACTTCTGAAGTGACAGGAACATGCCATGGCTCACTTGGTCACAAGCTAGGTATGCGTCCTTTATGCTGGTTTAAGCCATCTGTGCAGTAAGATTCTTTAAGATTTCACCTCAAAAGGGTCTCTTCGGAGGCCCTTTTTTTTGTCTCAAATAACAAAAACTTACTTTCAAATGAATGAGTCCGACTTTTCTAGACGGATAACTTTACCTCGGGCCAGAATTCTTCCCAGAGATTGATTTAGATCTTAAGGAGTAAACTGAAATGAAATTCTTATCCCTCGTTCTTGCACTCACGCTTACACTTTCTTCATCAGCATTTGCATGCTCTGAAGACGGCTCAACTGGCATTATCGAAGAGAATTCGATTCGTATTCCAGTCGGCGCAAAATTTGCGGGTGGAATTTCTGAAGCTGAATTCAATAAAGTGATCAACGACCTCGAAGTGATCTACGTTCCTGTTGCAAAAAAAATGGGCGGAACTCTGACGATCAACCGTCTCTGGACAAATGAAACTGCAAACGCCAATGCTACTCGTATGGGAAGTGCCTGGACTGTAAATATGTACGGTGGACTTGCTCGTCACGCTGCTATGACTGCTGATGGTTTCTCTCTCGTTCTTTGTCACGAGATCGGTCACCAGATGGGTGGAGCTCCTAAAACAAACGCTATGCTTGGTCTGATGAAATGGGCCTCTAACGAAGGTCAATCTGATTACTGGGCAACAACAAAATGTCTTCGCACTCTCTTCTGGAATGATAACAACCAACAAATCGTAAAATCGCTTAATGCTCCAGCTTCTCTCGTTGCTGGTTGTGCAAAAGCTCACCCGAATAAAGATGAAGCTGCGATCTGTGTTCGCGGCGGTATGGCAGGAGCTTCAGTCGCTGGCTTCTTCGCTGCTGCTCGCAAAGAGAATCCTTCTAAATTTGAAACACCGGTTACAACAAAAGTGACTAAAACGAATCATTCTCACCCTGCCACACAGTGTCGTCTTGACACATATTTCCAAGGTGCGATGTGCGAAAAAGCACACACTGAAGATGTTTCTCAATCAGATGAAGTGAAAGGAACTTGTCACAGTTTCACAGGGCAAACTGTAGGAACTCGTCCACTCTGTTGGTTCAAGCCAGCGAAGTAAAAAGATCTTTTAAAAAATTCTTATCATGAGGCCGGAATTCTTTCCGGCCTTTTTTTGCCTTGAGATTTTTCTTACATCTGCTCACATACCCGCAAACTTTTTAAATTCATGTCACAATCTTTACAAGAACAACTCATAAAAGGATTTATGATGAAGATTTTAAAACACGGATTGTTGGCCACTGCCCTTATCACGACATCAGCATTTACATGTACAATTGACGGTCTCGAAGGAATTCTTCCTGAGAACGACATGAAAATCGAAGTTAACGCTAAAAGATTTGGCGGGATCTCTGAAGAACAATTTAATAAGACGATCGATAAAGTAGAAACTCTCTATATGCCTATCGTAGGTACATACGGTGGAACACTTCAGGTTGTTCGCAAGTGGACTGATGCCACTGTTAACGCCTACGCTGAGCAATCAGGCAAAATCTGGAAAGTTTCTATGTTCGGCGGTCTCGCTCGCCATGAAACAATCACTGAAGATGGTTTTGCACTCGTTGTTTGTCACGAAATCGGTCACCACATTGGTGGAGCTCCACTTTACAGCTGGAAAGATTCTGTGAATGCAGGATGGGCAGCTACTGAAGGTCAGTCTGACTATTTCTCAACAACTAAATGTCTCCGTCGTGCATGGTTGTCTGAAGACAACGCTACGATCGCAGCTGCTATGGAGATCCCACAAGTCGTAAAAGATTCATGTGCAACTGCATGGTCAGACGCTAACGATTACAACATCTGTCTTCGTGGAGCTATGGCCGGCGATTCAGTTTCTAAACTCTTCGCAGCTCTCAGAAAGCAGCCACCAGGGAAATTTGAGACTCCAGATGCTGCTGTTGTAAAACGCACGTATGAAGGTCACCCTGCATTCCAGTGTCGCCTTGATACATACTTCCAGGGTGCTCTTTGTGAGAAAGCTTTCTCTGAAGACTTCACACGTGACTCTGAAGTCGCTGGTTCTTGCCACGGTACAACTGGCCAGTCGGTCGGCATGCGCCCAGTTTGTTGGTTCAAGCCTCTCGTTCAGTAGTCCTTTTTTACATTCTGTTACTTCTGGAGGCCGGGGCAACCCGGCCTTCTTTTTTCTTCTGTCATTCACGTCATGCGAGATGATGTAAGTACCTCCACGGAGAATAGTTCTCTATAACCTCATTCCGGAGGTCTTCAATGACAAAAATTCTTTTTCTCACTATCGCCCTTATCTCTCTCATTCTTCTTTCACCTTATTCATTTGCATGTTCAACAGATGGCCTTAGTGGATTTCTTCCGAAGAACGATTTGAGAATTCCAGCGTTCGCGGCCAAGATGTTCGGCGGACTCTCAGAAGAGCAGTTCTTTGGCGTGATTGAAAAAATTGAAACTGAATATGCACCGATTTTTAAAAACAAAGGTCTCTCCCTCTCAGTTGATAAAGACTGGGCGGATGCTGAGGTCAATGCTTTTGCCAGCATGGGTGAGCGAAAGTCTGACAGGGTCATCATGATGACCGGGGGCCTTGCGAGACATACCCTGATGACTGAAGATGCTTTCGCTCTCGTGCTTTGCCACGAAGTAGGCCATCACATTGGAGGTTTTCCTCTCATCAGAACCGACTGGCTTACAGCTGAAGAGGGTGCAGATTATTTCGCGACTCTGAAATGTGCCCGCAGGATTTTCCTCCATGATAATAACCAGAAAATTGTGAAGTCGATCAAGGTCCCGCCAGTCGTCCAGGTGGCCTGTGCCAGTGCTCACAAAGATCTCAATGACCGCGCCATCTGTATCCGCACGAATGCTGCCTCACAGGTTCTGGGCCAGTTCTTTGCTTTGATTCCGCAACCGAGTGCCAATCCAAAATTTGAAACGCCCGATAGATCAGTCGCCGCAAGAACAAACATGAGTTACGGCAGCGATCAGTGCCGTCTGGATACTTTTTTTCAAGGATCTCTCTGCGAGAAAAGTTTCAATGAAGATGTTTCAGACTCAGATGAGCTGAAAGGGGCATGTCATGGAAAGACGGGCCACACAGTCGGGTTAAGACCTTTGTGTTGGTTTAGGCCTAAAGCGTAGAGAAGTCTCAAAGTATCTTAAGAAGCCGCCGATGATGGCGGCTTCTTTTTTTTCTAAATTCGACTATCATGGAAGCATGTCAGATTCTTCACCACTATTTAAGACCAGTCATTTTATCCGTAACCTTGATAGCAAGGACACGATTGAAATTATCAAGACCATGGTAGCGGGCCGCAAGAGAGCTGACATTATCCTGACTGATCCTAAGAGCAGCGTGAACCATTGTGAGTTCATTCCGGGTAACCAGGAATTACTGGTGAAAGATCTCGGTAGTACCAACGGTACTCAGGTGAACGGTGCTTCTATCGGAACCGAACCCTATCCGCTCAAGCCTTCTGACATCATTAGTATCGGGGACGCAAAGTTTATCTACGTTCCGGTGAAGCCGTTCTCGGCCGGTGTGACCAAAGAAGAGCTTTCTTCTGATCTGGGCCGGAAGAAACTCATGGTGTTTATCATTGTGGGTGTGCTGGGTCTTCTGGCGATGTTTGTGGCAGGGCTTATCTGGTTTCAAGGTAAATAAGAAAGGCCCCTTGCGGAGCCTTTTGTTTTTAAAAAAATCGAAAATTCTTAGAGAGTAATTTCGTTCAGCGCTTTGATCGCGCGATTGTCATCAACATTGCCCATACCACATTCACTTGTCACAAGCTTGCCTTCAACGAGGTCAGCGAAGATCAGATAAACGCCAGTCATCGCTGTGAAATCTACACCACAGTTTCCACCGGTATTTTTCGTCGTGTATACATTGAGTGTGCGACTGTAACGGATGCTTTTGAAGTTACGGAGAACAACAAATGTCGTCTTCTGGACAGCTTCGCCGGCGAGTACACCTGAAGCTAATGAGTCTGTGCTTGGGAAACCGATGAAAGCTGCTTTCGAGCCAGTCACCATGAACTTACCATCAGGCCATGAGCCACATGAGCAGGCGAGGGCAGCTGAAGACACGATAAGAGCGATAAAACCTACGAGAGTTTTCATGAACATCCTTTTGAGAGTTTAGAGAGGGGGAATCTATGACCTGCGTAAAGCATCGGCAACTGAATGTTTTAAGAAGTTTTAAATGTCTAAAATCGTGTAGGTTCGGAGATTCACTACCACCTGGTGGTAGTCAGTTCAGGAGTTTAAATTTCTTTTTGAGCAATACTTTGATCACGATATCGGCCATGAGATTTACGAGTGCCTCATTAGAATATTTTCTGGGGAGTAGGCACTGAATCTTATAGAGTTTATCTACGGTTTCATCTGAGAGAACCATTGAAACTTTGACTTTATCAACGGAAATGCGCTTTTTCTCCTCACGAACGGAGATAGTTTTTCCGGAAATTTCAAAAAGCTTTTTCTCACAGTCATTCTTGTTGAGATTTTCTAATTGATGAAGAACATCACGTCTGGCCTGTGGTGTTTGAATGTTTTCTTGTTTGAAAAAGACTGAAGCTGATGCGATCGTGATGAGGTTCAGTTTGCCCGATTCAATTTTATGTTCAATTTCAGGCAGGTCTGCGATGAGTCGCGCAGCCATGATTCTTCGATGCGCGCTGGATCCGGAATAACCAAGAATTCTGGTGCAATAATCGAAAAGAGAAGAACACCTGAGATCACAAAATAACTTACGACTCTCAATTTCTTTCAGATGGTGAAGAAGTTCTGTTGTAATGGCCCTCTCCCGCTTAACCAATGCAATAGTGTCTTTGAGCAAGCAATCATCTGTCAGGTGTTTTAAATTCATTCAGGCGAAGTACCACCAGGGTATCTATCTGCCTTGCGAAGAATAAAAAATGTAAGATTTTTTTCGTTCCCGAAAACTACTCGATGTAATCCGAGTTCTTAAAGAACTGCACGTCAGGATTCTTCTCCTGCGCCAGTTTCAAATCCCACTCGGTGCGAACAGAAAAGCACAAGCGCTTCTCCTTATCCTCGAGAATGTAACTCGAATAGTCCTGGCAGAATTTCTCTTCTTTTTTCTTATCCGGGAATTTCAGCCAGCGAACACCTGCACACTGAATGGATTCGTACATGGCATCCACTCCGTACTCGTCTTCGAGACGAAACTTCACGACTTCAAATTGAAGGGCACCAACAGCACCGAGCATTTTTTCTGATGAGTTTCGCTTTAAGAAGAGCTGAGTGGCACCCTCTTCAGAGAGCTGAGAAAGGCCCTTCTCGAGGTGTTTGGCCTTCATTGGATCCTTTGCTGTCACTCTCATGAAAAGCTCAGGGGCGAAGCTTGGGATGCCTGTATAACGAATGAGTTTTTTTCCCATCGAGAACGTGTCACCGATCTGGTACTTGCCGGTGTCGTAGAGACCGATGATGTCGCCGGCGAGAGCTTCTTCAGCAATGTCGCGATCACGTGCCTGAAAGATGAGGGGAGTGGCGATGCGGATCTCTTTGCCCGATCTCACGTGATAAATTTTATCGTTTCGGGCGAAGCGGCCCGAGCATACGCGCATGAAGGAAATCCGGTCGCGGTGCTTGGGATCCATGTTCGCCTGGATCTTGAAAATAAAACCGGTGAACTCTTTGTCTTCCGGCTCGATTGTGATTTTCGCCGCCGAAGAATCATATGGGGCGAGAACTGCCTCACGCGAGCGCGGAGTCGGCGCAATTTGCGTAATGAGATCAAGTGTTTCTTTCACACCGAAGTTCTTGAGAGCGGACCCGAAAAATACCGGTGTCTGAATTCCTGCGAGGTACTCATCCATCGAAAATTCCGGAATGAGTGTCGCCACCATCTCAAGATCTTCTCTGAGTTTTTCAAGCTGTGGAAGGCCTATCGCATCTTCGAGTGCTTTTGAATTGAGATCTGAGGCATCTATGTGCGTAGGAGCGAATGGATCTTTTGAATCCTTAAAGCTCAGAATGTTTTTCGTCTTAAAATCGTAAACACCTTTGAAGTCGATGCCGTTCCCAACAGGCCAGGTCATCGGCACACACTGAACTTTAAGAATGGATTCAATATTGTCGAGAAGAGCAAACGGATCCATCGCCTCACGGTCATACTTGTTCATGAATGTGAAGATCGGAGTGTCGCGCATACGACAAACTTCCATGAGCTTGATCGTCTGGGCCTCCACCCCTTTGGCAGAGTCGATCATCATGAGCACGGATTCAACGGCGGTGAGTGTACGGTAAGTATCTTCGGAGAAATCTTTGTGTCCCGGAGTATCGAGGAGATGAAGAGCGCGGTCGTTGTATTCAAAACTCATCACAGATGACGTAATCGAAATTCCGCGTTGCTTTTCAAGTTCCATCCAGTCAGACTTTGCGTAATCTCCGGACTTTGATTTCACCATTCCCGCTTCACGCACGACTCCACCGAACCACAGGAGCTTTTCAGTCATGGTTGTTTTACCCGCATCCGGGTGTGAGATAATGGCGAAAGTGCACCGAGGTTTGAAACTCATTTAGTGTCCTGAATTAGTTTTGTGTCGCGTAAGCCCTACATATCATTTGCTGTAAGAAATGTATACAAAAAGGGTCTCTCACTCTTAAGGATAAATTGACCTCGATGTAAGAAAATTGTCCGCTACCATTTAATCATGATGAGTAACACAACACTCCTTTTCTCATTCACACTCTTTACCTCCCTCATGATGGCGGGACTCTCTTTTGTGTCTTACCGCCAACATAAAGAAGCCTGCTTTTTGATGCTGACAGAACTTTGGGGATCTCTTGCCTTGAATATCATCCTGAGTGCCATTTTCTACGAAGCAGCTGATCAGTTCATGGCCCTGGCAATGGTCGGGTGGTTATGGCCTTTAAGGGCCTTCAGACAGTATCTCCAGAAAATATCCGGAAAAACTTTTGCCATGAAGATTCCTTTTATCGCGCTAAGTATCGGCGGATTTTTATCTGTGGCACTGGCAACTTTTGGCCAGCCATTTTCCATTTATTCTTTACCACTTTCACTTGCAGTCGCCGGAACAGGTCTCTTCATTGTTAACGAAAGCCGACGGCAAATGGACGTGAGATCAGGCATTACGTGGGTCTTGCTCCTCGCAACAGCAATCTTTTTTGCTGAGAAAGTGGCCTTCCCTTGGTGGAGACTGAATGAAAATTTCGGATTGGTAAGTTTATCACTCGATCTGGTTCTCTATATGACTTTTGCCGGGACAACGATTGCACTTGTGCTGGAGTTAATGAAAAAAGAACACGACGTCGAACTCGCAACCATGGTCAAAGAACGTAACCAAAAACTTTACAGTCAGTCGAAATACTCTGAACTCGGAATGATGTCAGCGGGGATTGCCCACGAGATCAATAATCCACTTGCGGTCATACAAGCGCGGACGACACAACTCTTGCGTCTTTATCGCATGCCCGAGAAGATTGAAGAACTTGGTGAGGGACTTCACCAGATCCTATACACGAGTGAGAGAATCAATCGCACAATTCAGGGTGTGCGTGAGTTCGTTCACCAGGATGACAACGCCGCTTATCAGGAAGTCGGACTGAAAGATCTGGTTGATGATGTCCTTGTCTTTTGTGGCCAGAGATTAAAAAATCACGGTATTAATCTGCGCTTTTATGGACTCGAAAATTTTACTGTTTTAGGAAATAAGATACAGCTTGAACAGGTGCTATTGAATCTGATCAATAACTCTTTCGATGCGATTGAATTCCTGCCAGACAAATGGATTGAATTATCGGTTGAAGCTCTTGAGGGTAAAGTTAAGATTTTTTTCAAGGATTCAGGAGCTGGAATTCCACCAGAGATTGCTGAAAGAATCATGGAACCTTTCTTTTCGACAAAGGAACTCCGCAAAGGGACTGGTCTGGGGCTAGCTATCGCACGTCGTATTATTGAACAACATGGTGGAAAGCTGAACTATATTCCCAATTCAGCACATACCACATTTTGTTTCGAGCTTCCGCTTAAACCGGAAAAAGACTGGGGTGTTGAAAGTTATCACTAGATAAGTGGTAATCGCACCGTGAACGTCGTTCCCTGACCGAGCACACTTTCCACGCTGATGATTCCGTGATGAAGTTTGATGATCTCCCGGGAGATATAAAGGCCCAATCCTAAACCACTGACTGAATGGGAAGAAACAGCACGCTCGAATCTTTCAAAAATTCTTTTTTGATCTTCTTCTGAAATCCCTTTCCCATGATCGGTGACTTTGAGAATTCCCATTCCTTCTAATTTATAAACATGGACATCTACCTCTGATTCCGGAGCATACTTGGCAGCGTTGGTGAGAAGGTTTGTCAGAACTTGCTCGAGGCGGAAACGATCCCAAAGCCCAGTCACATCTGATTTAATTTCAGTTTTGACAGGAGAGTTAACGATTTCCATGAATGATTGCAGACGCTCAATTACATCTGCAGTCAATTTGCCGAGATCGATTTTTTCGAGATTCAGTGAAAGTCGTCCTGAGGCCACACGGGAAATGTCGAGCATGTCATTTACAAGGTGAATAATACGCTCGACAGAGCGGTCGGCCTGAAGAAGAAACTTATCCATATTCTCTTCAGAGAAGGCAACTTCAGCGCCTTTTTTTTCCTTGAGGCGGTTCGTGATCTGTATCTGCATTTTAAGTGACGTCAACGGAGTTTTTAATTCGTGAGAGCAGATCGAAAGAAATTCATCGCGGGTCTTCAGGGCCTTTTGAAGATAGCTTTCTGTTTCCTTGATCTTCTGGAGTTTTTGCTCGAGGAGCATGCGTTGAGTATGAAGTTCGAGAAAAACTTTCACTTTGCTGATAACGATTTGTCCGGAGAGTGGTTGCTGAAGGAAATCAACAGCACCTTTTTCATAACCTTGAAATATTCTCTGAGCTTCATTCCCGGCAGCGGTAACAAAGATCAAGGGAATTCCGCGAGTGCGATCTGTTGAGCGCATGATTTCTGCGAGTTCAAATCCGTCCATGCCTGGCATCTGGACATCGATGAGAGCGAGAGCGAAGTCATGCTGAAGAAGAGTATCGAGAGCTTCTAATACGGATCGAGCATGAATAACCTCAACGTGCTCATCATGGAGTAAGCTCTGAAGAGCGAGTCTGTTCTCTTGAAGTTCATCGACGATAAGGCACTTGAGTTTTAAGTGTGATATTTCTTTCACGTGGCAGGCCATTCGAATGTAAACATGAAGTCACCTTTGATAACGGCAATATATCAGTTTAACCCACAGAGAAAAGATGGTTTTTAAAACTTTGGCCTCTCTTATGTTTCAGCATAAGAGAGGTGGTGAAAACTTAGTGAGATTGCTGGTGAGTGCGAAGGATGAGATGACAAAGATCTCCGGGGGTGGACTTTCTCAGTTTATCCACGTCGACGCGATCTGGGATAATATCCGGCAGATGAGAGGTGATTTTCTCAGAGAGTACTGGGGCCTTGTTTGCGAGAACCTCATCTACACGATCAATCGGCGTAAAATGAGGAACTGTTTTAAGTACTTCCGGGGATTCAGTCACAAGTTTTAAGATCATCTTCACAACTTCCGCAAACTGATCGAGCTCTTTTTTCGAGTACGTTTCAGTGGGCTCAATCATGAGCCCAAACTGTTCCGGAAATGCCACCGTCGGAGCGTGAAATCCGAAATCAAGAAAGAGTTTACCAATGCGCGCAATAGAGTTTGCTTTTGGCGTTCCGCCTGCTTCGATCTTTTTAAAAATTTCCGGTGATAGAGTAAGGATGAACTCGTGCATACGTGGCGTATGATCCGCGCCAACCGGTAAAGTTGGATAGGTGTCCATGAGCTTTTTGTGGAGGTAGCGGGCCGAGAGAACTGCTACCTGACTCATCTTTCTCACACCATCACCACCAAGGGCCTTGATGTAAGTATAAGCACGGACTTTGTGAGCAAAGTTTCCATAGTGGCGGTGAAATGATCCGACAGATTTAGAAGCTTTTACAGTTTCATACTGGCCATTCTTTTTCACAACCTGAATTCCCGGAAGGAAATCAGTAAGACGATGAGAAACAGCTACGATGGCGTCCCCTGGTCCGCCGCCGCCGTGAGGAATCGTCCATGTCTTGTGAAGATTATTGTGAACAGCATCCACGCCGAGTTTATTGAGATCAAGAATACCGGCAATGGCATTCATGTTGGCACCATCCATGTAAACGAGTCCGCCGACTGCATGAATGAGTGTGCTCATTTCTTTGAATTGTGATTCGAAAATTCCAGCGGTGTTGGGATTTGTCACCATCACACCGGCAACACGATGGCCGTCAGTTTTGAGAAACTCTTTAATCTGACCGAGATTCATTTCACCTGATGCTGTCGCTTCAACGGTATAGATCCCGTAAGTTTTTCCATCGAGAACTTTTGATTCGTATCCTGCCATTGTCGCACTTGCAGGATTTGTTCCGTGGGCAGAACGGGGAATGATAATGACGTTACGAGTTTCACCTTCGCCGCGGTCACGGTGGTAGGCCTGGAACATTTTCAGTCCGACGAGTTCGCCCTGAGCACCGGCCACTGGCTGAGTCGTGACACCGGGAAGGCCCGTGATGGCCTTGAACTGCTCCTGAATTTCATGAAGAATTTCAAGGCAGCCCTGGATGTCTTCAACCGGAGCTTCCGGATGAATGTTTGTAAAGCCGGGCAGAGAGGCCGCATAGTCATTGATGTGTGGGTTGTATTTCATCGTGCACGAGCCAAGCGGGTAGATCCCATCGTCTGGCGAGAGATTCTGCTTACCGAGTCTTTCGTAATACTCGATGATATCTTTCGATGAAAGTTTTGGAATCAGTGGTGCATCTGTACGCATCATCACAGACTGAATTTTCGGAGCAGGGAAGGCATCACGTGTTCTCGTGAATTCAGTCCCAAAAAATGCGATAAGTCGCTCTACATCTTTTTCAGAATGAATATCAGAGAAACTCATGAGGAGAAGATTTTCACCCTGAAGTTCAGAGTGGCGATTCGAGACATCGACACCAACCTGAATGCCGGCCTTTGAAGCTCTGTGAATAAACTCAGAAGTTTTAACCGGAAGCTGAAGTGTGAATTCGTTGAAAAAAGCTGTCGCACGGAATTTAAGTTCCACGCCTTCGTATTGAGAGAGGCCTTCTGCCGCTGAGCTGGCAAGAGTGCGCGCTGTTTTAAGACTGGCCTCGAATCCTTCATCACCACGGGCAAGAATGGATGCACCTGCGATAGTGGCGACGAATGACTGGTTCGAGCAGATGTTCGATGTCGCTTTCTCACGGCGGATATGTTGTTCGCGAGTTGAAAGGATCAGAGCTTTACACTCGCGACCTTTGAGGTCTTTTGTTTTTCCGACATAGCGGCCGGCAGTTGAGCGGATGGAAAGTTTATCCTGATCATTGTAGCGGATGCCGAAAATTCCGAGTCCCGGGCCGCCGAAGTTGGGCCCGATAGCAAGATGCTGTCCTTCAGCGACAACCATGTCCGCGCCTTGAGCTCTCGTTCCAAATTTCACAGGAGCTTTGAGCCCACCGGAACCAAGAAGCATCGGATCGACAACAGCGATTGATTTAATATTGTTTGATGAACAGAGATCGACGATCTCATCAACTGATTCGATATTTCCAAGGTTATTGACTTGAGGGAAAGCGACAGCTGCGACGAGTGGAGTTGTGTTAAGTAATTTCTTGAGTGCCTCTACATCAAGCTTACCGGTCTGCGAACTTACCGGCGCTTTGATGATTTTCATTCCTGTTTCAAGGGCGTGAGTTTCAAGAACTTCAAGATCCCCCGGATAAAGAGTATTGGCAACGATGATAGTTGTTGAATCTTTAACCAGACGAAGAGCACAGTTCATCGCTTCGTAGAGACAAGTTGAACGATCATAAAGAGAAGCATTGATCGCCTCAAAACCTGTGAGCTGGGACATCAGAGACTGATAAATCCAGAGTGTCTGAAGTGTTCCCTGTGAACGCTCAGGTTGATAAGGAGTGTAGGCCGTCGTGAGGCCTCGGATTCCGCAAATAGGGCCAACAACATCTGTGACTTTAAACTGCTGAAGACCATCACCAACGAAAGATAATTTCACGTTGTTTTTGTTGGCGACTTCGTTAACATGGCCGATCAGTTCCTCGTAGCTCATATGGCGACCCATCGGAACAGAATCCATTTTCACGTCATGAGGAATATGTGCATAGAGATCGTCCAGAGAGGTCAGTCCAAGTTCTGTCAGCATCTCCCTGATGTCCTGATCATTCGCACCGATATAGAAAGGCAGGAGCTCTCTTTTCAGTTTTTCAGGATGGTAGTTAAGCGGAGTATGGGAATTTTTCATGGAAATTTCCTTGAAGATAAAAGACAAAATTTTGGTGTCATCACATGGTAAGAAACTCGCTATGCTTTGTTAAGAAATAAGAGTGAAATGCGCTTGGTCAACTTTTAGACGGCCTAAAAGATTTTTGTTGTCACTCACCTTGCTTGATCTGATAAGATGCGTCCATGGGTCTGAAATTAGTTAAAGAGGGAGCGGTGATCTCCCCGCAATCGCCGTCTGAGAGTAAACTGCAGGATTTTTGCGAGAAAACCGGCCTTAATTGCACTCTGGAATGGATTAATGGACAGTACTGGATCCACTCTGACAGGCCAAACGAAAATCCTTTCACTATTCACATAGATTCCGAAATTGAACGACACCTGGAATATTTTAAAAAAAGTTCTTTGCAAAAAGAACTTCTCGCTAAATCGATCGGGATCAAAGGCCCTTACCGGCCCCGCGTCTTAGATCTCTCAGCTGGCCTCCTGGGCGACACAATTCTCTTCCTGAGTTTTGGCTGTGAGGTGCATGCCGTTGAACGTCACCCCATGGTCTCACTCCTGATTGAAAGTGCCCTCCAAAATGCCCGTCACCCTTTGGCGGCCAGGCTCCATTTCACCCCGGCAGATGCGTTGGAATTTCTGACTCACGCACCGGATGTGGACGTCATTTATTACGATCCTATGTATGAAGACCCCAACCGGAGGACTTCGCCCCAGAAGGAAATGCGCCTTTTCCGCACCCTGGTAGGAAGTGACCCGGACACTGACCTGGTGTTCGCCGCTGCGAAGAAAAAGGGTGTACGAAGATTTGTGGTTAAAAGACCTCGGCTTTCCCAGTCCATCGGCGACGAAAAACCTTTGGTTTATGAAGGAAAATCCACTCGCTATGACGTTTATCTCGGACTCACGTAAAACTCATGGCCACTTTCGGCAAAATTTTTTACTCTTAGGCTCTCAATACTAGGAGTAATCATGGCCCCGCAATATGACGTCTACGCTATCGGCAACGCCCTCGTTGATATGGAATTCGAAGTTCACGACTCTTTTTTTAAAGATCACTCCATCGACAAAGGTCTTATGACCCTCGTTGATGAAGATCGTCAGAATTCCCTCATGTCCGCACTCCATACAAAAATTAAAAATCGTCAGTGTGGTGGCTCAGCTGCTAACACTATCATCGCAGTTTCTCAATTTGGTGCGAAGGGATTTTATTCCTGCAAAGTTTCCAGTGATGAGCTGGGAGATTTCTATTTCAAGGATCTCGTCGATGCGGGAGTGGATACCAATCTTCAGTCCCAAAAGCGTCAGGATGGAATCACGGGTAAATGCCTTGTGATGATCACGCCGGATGCCGAAAGAACAATGAATACATTTCTCGGCATTACCCAGACTCTTTCAAAAGAAGAAGTAGCTGCTGATGCCATTAAAAAATCCAGTTATGTTTATATGGAAGGCTATCTCGTCACTTCTCCGACAGGCAAGGCCGCTGCTATTCACGCCCGTGAAGTTGCCGAGCTGAATAATGTGAAGACAGCTCTTACATTCTCAGACGTGAACATGGTGAAGTTTTTCAAGGATGGCCTGGTCGAGATGATGGGACCGAAAGGTGTTGATCTTCTCTTCTGTAACGAAGCTGAAGCTCTTGCGTATACTGAGACAGCAGCAATCAATGATGCCCGTGAAGCCCTGAAGAAAATTGCAAAGAATTTCGTGATCACTCTTGGTGAAAACGGTGCCATCATTTGGGATGGAACAACTTTTATTGATATCGAACCATATCAGGTGAAGGCAGTGGATTCAAACGGAGCAGGGGATATGTACGCTGGTGCATTCCTTTACGGCATCACCCAAGGTCAAACTCTTGCGGGTGCCGGGAAACTTGCCAGTATGGCCGCCAGTAAAGTCGTGTCGCAATTCGGCCCGCGTCTTCGGCCTGATCAGGCCCTCACGATCAGACAACAAGTTTACGGGAAATAAAAAGGAACTCTTATGTCTCAATATCTTCTCATTAAAAAAATCTTCGACCAAAAACCTGTGAACGAGACGGTTGTCGTGAAGGGATGGATCAAGTCACTTCGCCAGAGCAAGAAGTTTTCATTCATGGTGGTCAATGATGGGACGACGATGAAAGATCTCCAGATCATCGTGGATATGACGTTGCCGAACTATGATGAAGTGACAAAACTTCTCCTCGGTTCCTCTGTTGAAGTTGAGGGTCTTCTCGTGGCCGCTCAGGGTAAGCAACCGGTGGAAATGCAGGCCAAGCGCGTTCACGTTTATTGCGCGAACACAGAAGATTATCCACTCCAGAAAAAAGAAACTTCCCTTGAGTACTTAAGAGAGATTGCTCACCTTCGTTCGCGTACGAATACCTTCTCTGCCGTCTTCCGCCTTCGCCACGTTCTGGCACAGGCCACTCATGAGTATTTTACCAACGAATCCTTCGCTTACCTTCATACTCCCATCATCACAGCATCTGATGCTGAAGGTGCAGGGGAGATGTTCCGCCTTTCAACACTGAATCTTGATAAACTTCCGCGCGATGACAAAGGTAAGGTCAATTTCAAGGAAGATTATTTCGGCCGCGAGACTTTCCTTTCAGTTTCAGGACAGCTTGAAGCTGAGACATTTGCTATAGGTGGACTTGGTCGCGTTTATACTTTCGGACCAACTTTCCGCTCGGAAAACTCGAACACCGCCCGCCACCTTTCAGAATTCTGGATGGTCGAGCCGGAGGCCGCTTTCAATACACTTGAAGATAACGCTGCTCTTGCCACTGGATACGTTAAACATTTGATCAAAAAATCGATAGAGCTGTGCGGGGATGAACTTGAATTCCTTGCTTCAAGATATGCTCCGGATAATTTGAAAACTCTGGAACACGTTCTGAACTCACCGTTTGAGACGGTGACGTACACGAAGGCCATCGAAATTCTCCAGCAGGAAATTTCAAAAGGTCATAAATTTGATTACCCGGTCACTTGGGGAATTGATCTTCAGACTGAGCATGAGCGCTTCCTCGCTGAACAATATTTCAAGAGGCCTACGATTGTGACGGACTATCCTAAACAGATCAAAGCTTTCTATATGAAACAGAATGATGATGGGAAAACTGTCCGTGCCATGGACGTTCTTGTTCCGGGTGTTGGTGAACTCATTGGTGGATCTCAGCGTGAAGACAATTACCAGAAGCTTCTGAGTCGCATGGAAGAAATGAAAATGGATACCCAAAATTACTGGTGGTATCTGGATCTCAGAAAATATGGATCAGTTCCTCATGCGGGCTTTGGACTCGGGTTTGAAAGAGCTGTGATGTACATTTCTGGCATGACCAACATCCGTGATGTGATCCCGTTCCCAAGAACTCCGAAGAACGCAGAGTTTTAAACCTATGAACTCATTTTTTGCTTTTTTATTTCTCTGTTTTTTTTCAACTACGGTCTGGGGTGCTATGCTTGAAGATGTCGTCCTCATTGAAAGCGTACAAAAGAAAGATGAAACCATCCTTAAGCTCCGGGTGCGCTCACTTCCGGATTCATTTTTTTATGTGAAGATGGTTTCTGATGATCCCAAGGCCGCTGAAAAAATGGCGATAATCAAAAAGAAAATTGAGAGTGACGAGGGATACACGCTCAACCTTGAGATCCCCAGTTTCTCCCCACGTCCAAATGGCAGTAAGTATATGGGCCGGGACGTAAAATTCTCCGGGAAAGACAAGTAATCTAGTCGGACTTAATTCCCTACATTTCCGTCCACTCGACTCCGATAAAAAATCATTACCGGAGTTATCGATATGCGAATTTTCCGTGCCCTCTCGCCTCTCTTTTTATTTCTCTTTCTTTCCCTCGCGTACGCTCAACCTGCACGCAACGGGGATAATACAGCTCTTATCATTATTGATATGCAACAGTACTTCATTGATCGTGGTGAAACACAGAATACACCTGAGAACATCCGCAAGGTGAATGAACTTGTTCAGGAACAGCTGGGCCTTATTGCAAACGCCAAGGCCCTGAACCAGCCCATTGTCTTCATGGAATACGAGGGATACGGACCGACAAATCCTCTCCTCACGGCAGCCGTCAATGGCTACGCCCATACGAGAACGTTCCCTAAGACGACAGACGGGATGTTCGAATCCTGGAACACTCACGTGGGTCAGCTGACAGGGTATCTCCAGGAAAAAAAAATCGGAAACCTGGTCATCGCTGGAGCTAACGGTGGTGCCTGTGTTGAGCAAAGTATTTCTGGAGCTCTGGAGAACGACTACAACGTCATGGCCATGAGCCGCGACATCGCGGACTTCAACTATGATGAGTTTATCTATCCGTACGATAACCAGTACACGTTTCCGGCAAGATGTCCGGCCCCCAACACCTGCAGATTTACCGAAGTCGATGACTTGCCGGCACTCGCCATCGAACTTGCAAGACCAAGAGGGCCAGCGTCGGTTGCAGAAGATAATTCTGAACGCGTAAAAGTGCCTGCGGCCAGAGCTCCGGCGAATCAGAACCAGAACTCCGCAAACAAAAATAGAAATCGTGATACAGGTGCGACAGCACGCTAAGAAACTGAAAGGGAACATTTTATGAAAACAATTTTTGCTGTCCTTCTCTTCTGCCTCTCCACTGCGCAAGTGTCAGCTGCGAAGATCGAAGATGTTGTTCTGATTGAGTCAGTTGAAAAAAAGGACGAGACCGTTCTTAAACTTCGCATTCGCTCGGCACCGGACTCGTACTTCTACGTCAAGATTGTTGCTGATGATCCTCAGGCCGCTGAGAAGCTAGCACTCGTTAACAAAAAAATTGATCAGGATGAAAGTTTCAAACTCGATCTTGAAATCCCGAGTTTTTCTCCTTCACCAAACGGAAGCAAGTATCGTAGTAGTTATGTGAAGTTTTCGGGGAAAGACAAGTAATCAAAAAAAAGTAAAGATAGTGACTTAAAAGGCACGTGATCTCCGTGCCTTTTGATCATTTATAGTCAATGTTCCCGATACTGAAGGGATCCTTTCGTTTCTCAATACTTCCATCACTGATGCCATTAATATATGCCATTTTCAGCCCGCACTTTTCAAAAACCCACTTGATTAGGTGTCCTTAAAGAACTTCTTTATACTTGGGTCTATGAAAGTTAAGTCCCCATTCAACTCTGTCGATACGAACTCAGAAGGAGCCTCTATGACATATCTATCCCGAATCCTCTCTGCCGTTCTGGTGGTACATGCTTGCAGCGTGTTCGCCGCTAAACAGAAGAAAATATCGATTGATCCTCTCGTCCTTGAGGCCATGAAGTGGGAGAAGAAAGCTGTAACTCTTGAGAAAGTTCTCAAGAGTAATGGCTGGTGGAAATCTGAGAAAGGGGTCGGTACTGGTCCTGCTATGCTGGTTCTTGAGAACGTGAAGTTCACAGCACCCTATACAGTTGTTGTGAAAGGTCGTGGGATTGCCTCTCATAAATCTGCTCATACGATTGAATATGTTGGTAAGTATGAATGCCTTCAGACTGAAAAACATTACGAAGGTTCTAAAACTGTTTTTAAGTATGACAAGTCATCTGAGAAATCTGTTTGCTGGATTAAAAAACCTGTTCTTGAAGGTGATACAAAAGAGTCTCACCTGTTCACGGTCTATCGTAGCTCAATGAAAGGATCTAGTGCGTACAAGGTAGAGTCAGCTGAGATCGTTCTCGATCGTCAGCTTAAACCAAAAGGTATTCATCCTCTTGCCCTTAAGATTGCTCAACAAGTAGGTGCTCTATGAGTACTACATTCAAAAAGATTTCGTTCATTGCAGTGGCATTTTTTTTCTCTCTGTCTGCTTTTCCACAGCCCATCAAAGGTGGAGGCCGCCCAGTAGTTTTAGCTCCTCCTGATCCAACACGGTCGCTGGATAGTGCCGCTGATGCTGGTGACACCCAAATGTCCGATGAACAAACCGGCACTGGTGATTCTGCCCGATTTTCCCGACAACCGATAGATAGAGATAGTTTTTCCGATCGCCCTATGAACCCAAGTGCCTCCGGACTCTCATGTGCTCTCAACCAGCCGACAGAAAGTCTGAATGAGCTCAGAGAAACGGCCATTTCTTCTCTTACGAACCTGCAAGCAGCTGCCCGACAGTGTGCCCAGGAACTTGAGGCAGCAGCGGGCCCGCAACCATCTTCGGGGTCAGGTTCACGAATCGATAACGCTATCGCGAATCTTCGCACAGCGAGTCTTCCGACGAGTCCGTGTCTGACGACTGAACAAACAATTTCCCAGCGCAGACAACGTCTCGAAGGCCTCATGGCCATTCGTTCACCGGCCACTGTCGAAGATCCGTCTGCAGTAGACGCTCTTTCTAACCATCCGTTGGCCTCAGATGGCAGCTGGAAATCTTTCAATCTCCCGACTCAAGCAGCAGAACTTTCCGACGAATACAGATCTTGTGCCATCTTCGAAGGCACCACTCAATACGTGAACATGAACTGTCTCACAGCAGTTGATGACGTCGAACTTTATCGCGCAACCAGCGGCTCAGCGAGTGCCTCTTCTAGTGCTCAGAACATTGGAAGTAACCGCTGTGGTGCTCGTACAGGAATTCCTGCTGAAGTAGGTTCAGCTGTTGCGACTGCCATTGAAACTGTTTTTAGCATCGTCGAAGGCAATCCAAACTGTCCGGCTGGTCCTCGTGCTGCGATTTCTGCAATGAACCTTGGTGTGTCAGTTCTTTCTATGACTCCAGTTTCACCACTTGTCAGTCTTATGGCAGGCATTGGGCAGAGACTATTTAACGGAATTTTCGGGGGTAACACCCGTCGCGCTGAAACAGCTCTTGCTGCGAACCAATGGGACATTACACGTCGTCAGACTCAGTGTCTCTTCGTGGCCCTCCACAAGGAGCGCATTGGCTGTGATACGAATGCTACACGAATTGACCAGCTCCAGGCAGCCACTCGTGCGAAACAGACAAAGATTGATCGTCTCGCACAAATTCAAGGTGCCTATCAGAATGCTTACCGGGTCGAAAGATCTTCTGATGACTGGAATATGTGCGTGACCCGTGCGAATCAGCTAATCAGTCGTGACAGCATCCGCGCAGCTCTTGCTGAGTGGGGACTGACTGACGTTGAGAATGCTATCAGACGTCCCGGAGTTGCTGCTCCTGGTGGCGCGCCTGGAGCTGTTGCTCCAGTGACGATTGTCTTGCCTGGAGGCCAGCCTTCTGTTCCTCCACAGGCCGATCTTGCCGATGTCCTTCCACTCGTCGATAACGTCTGTCAAAAATACGAAGCACCGAACGGAGCTCAACTCATGGGTTCAGTTGCAGGCCTTCGTCCGATGCTCGATACGCTGGGGTCGATGTGTCGCAATCTGAGAACCAATCCAGACGATCCGAATCTTATGGATCAGCTTCGCACTGTCTTTCTGAGCGGCGGACGTCCGTTGAGCTTCAGAATGAACAACGTGGTTTCACAGCTTTCTGCGAATCCACAGCAGGCCTCCGTGATCCAGAATAATTGTGTCAGAGAATTTCAGCCTGCTCCAGCTCGTGGTCAGGCACTCTTCGATATGGCCGCACTCGAAGGCGAGATTCGCGCCATGGGTGATCCTGATGCAGATCTGAGACTGGCGACGTCTGATGGCAGACGCGTTCTTCAGAACGACGCTGGAACTTCACTCTTTAATAATTACCGTGCTGCCTGGACTCAGGACAACGGTACTCGTATGAACCTCACTCCACGAATCGAACAGCTCGTTACCGATCTGAGAAATGACTGCCGATCGGCGAGCCCGGAGACGGCCCTGATTTCTCAGAAGGCGAACGAGCTTCATGGTTCATGTCTTTTGAACGCAGGAGTGTATCTCTATCGCAGAGGAAATAGTCCGGAATTTACTTCTAATGAAGCACGCGACTGGGGTCGCAACTGTGATTACTTTCTCCGAAACGAGGAATATTCTCCTTCGATCGATAATGGCCGCTTCACAATCAATCCTGCCCCCGTGGCCGACCAGTACAATCAGTGGCAATGTAATTCGTTTCAGAATTTTGATCAATACCGTAATAATCTGACATCTGCTCTTCAAAACCGAAGAACAGTAGCTGAATTATGTAACCGCTTTGATCCTGATGAGGCCCGCACGAGAGCGCGAAATGCGGCGGCAGGAGTTTCAAGATGATTTTGAAATCTTTATTCTTAGCGCTCATTTTGGGAATGAATCTGGCGATGGCGGTTGATCCACAGACGACTGCGCCAACAGGTCCGTTCAATACCTTTCATCAAATCGGTGTCGACTATCAAACATCTGCAGCGATACATGGAAGTCCGATATCTGTAGTCCCTGGCTCGGTCAGAAGTGAAGATTTTCAGCCTCGTGAAAGAGTCTATAGTGCCTGGCGATCTCCGGATGGCTTTCCCTGTAACGGACCAAGTGAATGTCTTTCCAATTTCTGCATGTCTCAAGGTCTCAATGGAAAAGTGTGTGGAACGCCGGATATGTACTGCCGCTCTCAGGGCGGTCGATGCATGAATGACTGTGACTGCTGTTCTAATATTTGTTCGTCAGCATCGACCTGCGTCTCTGATGGAAAAGCTGAATGTACTCCCAACGGTTCACGCTACAATAGAACTCCCGATGAATGCTGCTCGAAAGAAGGTTCAGCATCTACGATGAAATGTATTCCATCTCCTTATTCTTGCCAGGGCCTCGATGCTCCATGTTCAAAAGATACTCAGTGTTGTTCAAAAACCTGTGGTTCATATGGGCAATGTATCCCACGTAGTTTCGGAACAGATTTCATTCTCTTCCAGGAAGATGGTCCCTAACTGATGATTGCAAAAGGACTCAGATGAATTTTAAAATACTGTCCATCTCCGTCTCACTTTTTTGCAGTGTCAGCTTTGCCCAGTCGACTCAGGTCAAAGGTGAGTTTAATACCTTTCACGAAGTCGGAGTCGAGTATGTTGATCCTTCTCCCTCTCCAGCTCCGGCCGCCGGATCTTCTCAGCTTGAATCTGTAAGTCGCCCCCGTCGCAATTCAGAGTCTTCTTCTTCGGCCATCATAGTACCCGTTGATATCCGTCGGCCTGACGGTGTCCGATGCGGAGGTCCCGCTGAATGTCGTTCTAATATTTGTGTGAAGCAAGGAGGCAGCAGAAAAGTCTGCGCTTCTCCGGGTGTCACCTGTCGTGCTCAGAACGGCCGATGTATGAATGATAATGAGTGCTGCTCGAATCTTTGCTCGAGTTATGGCAAGTGTGTGGCCGATGGTAAGCGCGAGTGTGTGCCGAACGGAAGGAAATACGGAGCTTCACCAGATGACTGCTGCTCACGAGTAGGCTCACCAACAACAATGGAATGCATGCCTTCACAACTTCAATGCCTGCGTTTAGATGAGCCGTGTATTCAACATTCTCAATGCTGCTCAAACTTCTGTTCAGCATACGGAAGCTGTCGCCCTTAATGTTTATAATTTAAAGCAAAAAAAAGGGCCCTTTCGGGCCCTTTTTTTATTTTGCGATTTTCTCAGTCGTATCAAGTAATGCTTCCAGGATATTTCCCATGTAATCGTAATCCAGGCGCTCGTCCTGGATGTCACATTTAGCGTGGTAGCAAGGGTCGCCGTCTCCGCCAAAGAAGTTTTCAGAAATCACGATCGCCGGAATTTTGTTCTTCCAGAAAGACGCATGGTCTGATCTGTCCGTGCAGGCCTTTGTCACGGTGAGATTAAGGCCGAGGCTTGAAATGCTGTCCTTCATTTCTTTTGAAAGAAAGAGTGAGTTTTCGATTGGTTTATTTCCGCCGAGGATGCCCGAATTACAGTCGATCACATGGAAGGCGCCATCTTTTCTGCCGTTATAGCCCATCATCTCAAAGTGAATGTCGCCTACTATGTCAGATTTGTTCGGGAGGGTGGCCACGTAAGCGTCAGAGCCCTTGAGACCAACTTCTTCGCGATCAAAACCGAGGACGCGGATGGATTTAGCGTAGTTCTTTGTGGAGAGAATTTTTGCAACTGTGAGGAGACCAATTGTTCCTGAACCATCATCGTTGGCGCCGGCGTTACCGACTGAATCGATGTGAGAAGAGAGGATCAAAACTTTCTCAGGATTGGTAGTCCCAGCTTTCTCCGCAATAAAGTTTGAACCGCCACCAAACGGAGCGTACGAAACTTTGAAGCCAAGTTTTTCGTATTCCTGCTTGAGGAATTCGCGAGTCGCATCGAGACCTTGAGTTGATTTTCTTTCCGCGATTTTAACTTCACGGCCATTAATCACAACCGGTGTGACACCAGTGAGAGTCGCGAGTTTTGCGCGGAAAAATTCCATATCAAGGCGCGCGCTGAAGTCCCGGGGAAGAGACATTCTTTTGTTTGTTACAGCCGTCGGGTACTCATAAGAGAGAAAGCCCATTGTATCGTCATTCCAGTCCATTCCATCGTGAGCAAGTGCGGCGAGTGGGAGTGCGAGAAGGAGAAGTGCAGATTTAAGTTTCATATTATTCCTGTTCCGCTTTTGGTGCGTAAGCTTCTTTAAGTTCATCAAAGATGCGCTCTTTCATGTTTCCTGCGCGAGAGCACATGATATCTGTCACATCGAGCTGGTAATTCACGTAAGCGTCGAGTTTTGTGTCAAAGAATTCATGGTAACAGTCAGGTAGACCAATGACGTGACCGAATTCGTGACGGATAGTCCAGCGTGATTCATACTCTTCGATCGGTTGGTTAGAATCCATTGTAATTTCATTCCCACCAAGACCATTTACGTGCGGAACTTCGCCTGCCTTGAACACAAGTTTCGGACCATCAGCAAAGGTTCCGAAGATAAGTTTCATTCCCCATGTCCCGAAACGGAATTCGTCTTCGATATTATCCTGAAGATAAGGGATAAATTTAGCAATCGACGGAGTGTTGAACGGAACGGTCATGATGTCGTTGAGCCAGATTACGTCTTTTCTTCTGGCGTCTTCCGGGATTTTGAAAAAAGAATCCCAGTTTGCTTTCGCTGCAGGAAATGTGAACTCATACAGATCGGCAAGTTCATTTTCTTTTGTCGACTGATCCACAACTTCCTGACACTGAGTTTCTTTAGACCCTTCATAGTTACGGCAAGTGCGGTATAGAGCTTCTTTAATAAGCTCTAGCTTTGAAGGTTCGATAGTTGCTACATCTTTAAGGTCAGCTGCAGTGATATTGTTTTTTGTGAGGAAGTAATAACCGCGTACGTCTGCAGCAGCGGCCCACTTGTATTCTTCTCTCCATGGATTGAGAGACTTGTAACGGGCAGCTCCCTGATAGTTGCGGTCGAGTTTTCTTCCTTCAGTCGCGAAAGTCTTGTCATCAACACCTTGAGTGTCAGAAGGAATTTCTTCGGTACCGAAAATCACAGTGACCATTTCTTTCGGCATTGATGCTTCGAGAGCATTTGCTTCAGCAGCAAGGATCGCAGGATTGTATTTGTTTGGTTTATCGATCGGGTAGCTAATGCGAGTTTCGGGAGATGTCAGGCGAATGGCTGTCTCCGGAGTTCTTGTGGCATTGATCTGGTTTACCCATTGAGCAAGACGCTCACCGAGCTTGATGGATTTTTCAATTTCCGGATCAAGATCAACTTCAACGTTGAGTTTATTTTTATTCGCACTTTTCCCATGAGCAAGATACGCACGATATTCGGCGGACGTCGCTTCCGGATCAAGATGTGGTTTATGGGCCGGGGCCGCAAAAACGGGAGTCGTCATTAAAAGAACGAGGCCGAGATTGAGAGTCTTCATAGTGCTCCTTGAGGTGAAAATCTCCCGGACTATACAAATTCCGTGAGAGCACGTACAGGGGAGTGAAAGCTTTTCAGTTGAAAATATCGGGGCCTTTTCGACACCAAAGTTATTGAAATGACAGGCAGCAAACTGACATTTCATGCCCAACCTTTAGACAGATATCTGTAAACTGTGCCCGGGTTGTTTTCAGGGCCTCGGGGTATGATATTTTTGTGAGATGAAAACCAATTCATCACTCACAGTTTTTGCGGCCCTGACTCTTTCACTGAATGCGTACGCAGGCCCGGTCTGGCTCACGATGAGTAGTGCGGTTTTGAGTGGAATTCAAAGTACGCTGCCAAAAAATGCTTTGGTTCTCGAACACAAAGACAATACAAGTCTGATTCAGGTTCAGGACGCAGATGTTTCGAAAATTTCCGGGACGATTCATCAAAAACTCAAGCGTTGTGGTGGGTTTTCTGCCCATTCGAATTTCGCTGATGGAAAAGATGGTCTTAGTAAGTTTGCTTTCTGGAACCGGCGTAAGAATCTTGAGTTTTCAAGCTATGAAGTAGATAAGCACGACATCACTCAGCCCATGATCGATGATGTTTCTGAAGACGAGATCCGTGCCATGATCCTGTCTCTCTCGAGTTTTAAAAACCGAGGCCACAAGTCAGCATCAGGTGTGGAGTCGACCCAGTCGATTAAGGACAAATGGGCTGAACTTTCTCAGGGGCGCTCAGATATTTCCATCGAAAGTTTTAAGCATAAAGATTTTCCGCAACCCTCTTTGATCCTCACGATTGAAGGATCAACAGCGAAAGAAGAGATTGTTATTTTAGGAGCTCACGCTGATAGTATTTCAAGCGGCCGCATTGCTCCCGGTGCTGATGATAATGCTTCTGGTGTGGCCTCGGTTACTGAAGTACTGCGCTTGCTCGTTGCTCATGACCTGCAACCGGCCAGGACAATTAAGCTTATAGCCTACGCTGCCGAAGAGGTCGGTCTTTTGGGATCTCAGGAAATTGCGAAACAATTTAAAAAAGACAAAAAAAATGTCGTCGGTGTGCTTCAACTCGATATGACGTTATTCAAAGGCACTCAAGATAAAGACATTCTTCTCATCAGTGATTATACGAATCGTAAGCAGAATGAATTTCTCGGCAAGCTTATTGATCAGTACGTGAAAGTTCCATGGGGTTATTCTGAGTGCGGTTACGGTTGCTCAGATCATGCTTCGTGGACTGCTCAAGGGTATCCGGCATCTTTTCCATTTGAGTCTACATTTGATGATCATAATCCTCACATCCATTCTGAAAACGACACTCTTGAGAATGCAGGCGGAAGTGCTGACCATGCTGTACCTTTTGCAAGACTTGCTCTCGCCTTTGTGGCTGAATTGTCGTTCTAAACAAGGCAAAAATAGCTCAGTTTTGACTCTTAACTGCGAGTTAGGGCACAATGAGAAAATGAAATATTTATCCTCTTTTTTCGTGCTGCTGATTTTCGCAACTCCTGTTTTTGCCAAGCCAACTCTTGCTGAAGAATATCTCCTCCTGATGAATAATTTTCGTCAGTCCCAGGGTCTTCGTCCGTTAACTCCGAACACATATATGTCGTCGGCTGCGATCAAGCACAGCAAGAACATGGGCCGCAAGCTTATCCCATTCGGACACCTCGGCTCTTCAAAAAGATGCTCGTACGTTCAGAAAGCAATGGGTGGAGGAAATCTTTGTGGTGAAATCGTAGCTCAGGGACAAGCAACACCTGCGGCAGTTCTCAAGGCCTGGAAGAATTCTTTGGGACATCGTAAGGTCATGCTGGAATCAAGATACACACACACTGGCATCGGCGTCGTCCGTGGTATTAATGGAACTCTCTACTGGACTCAGATTTTTCTCGAACGTTAAAGGATTGTCTGTCCGTCGCCACGATACGTAGCAACCACACCTTCAAGCTGACTTCCGCGAATAAGATGAATATGACTGAATCGCTCGCAGGCCTCACCGGCCTTGGCATGTCTCATGAAAACAACATCACCAATGTTAAGTGAAATATTTTGCGGACATGACATCGGAGTCTGCACTTCACCGGCCCCCTCATTAGCGAGGAGCTTCAATCCATGCGGTAAATAAGGTGTAGGTGTCTTTAAAGCGACATTTTCACCTGAGGCAATATATCCGCCACCAAGACATGTGATAAGACCTGGAAGTGGTTTACGTACGACCGGAAGAGTGAAACCCATGGCAGGAGTGAGAGTGAAATCCTGATAATGATCAAAGAGGACCGGCGCAAAGAACCCTGAACCGACAGTGATTTCTGTCACGACTTTCTCTTCGCGCGTGGACTGGATACTTCCGGTTCCTCCACCGTTCACAAACTCAAGCTTGAAACCTGCTTTCTGAATTTCTTCTACCATGAGGGCACGACGCTTGCGGAGTTGCTTGATGGAAAGTTTTTTCAGGAATCGCATGAGCCAGGATTCTTTATCCATCACTCCAGCAATCTGAGCTTCATATCCCATGGCACCCACGAGACGAATCTGCGGATACTTCTTAATCACACTTAGAAGGGCCTGAAGTGTTTCCAATTTCTGTAGTGCCGATCGATAGACTCCGAACCGGACAAACGGCAGGTCCATGGAAAGATCGAGATCAAGACAGATGCGGAAAGGGGCATTGTACTTTGCGAGTAGTTCGATGTGCTCAGGAAGATCCACCATGAGTGTTATCTCTTGCGGATTCCTGGCCAGGATCTCAAGGGATTTTCTATCGACCGTCGGATAACCAATCAGAATATCCTTGAAGCCCAGATCTCTCAGCCAGAGTGACTCAGCGAGAGTAAAAGTCATCAGACCCTGAAAGACAGAATTTGAAGCAAGAACTTTTTTAATCAGCTCCACTGAACGAATGGACTTGGTGGCGACGCGGATTTTTTTTCCACCCGCATTCTCTTTTGCCCATGAAATATTTTTTTCAAATGCATTGAGGTCAAGATAGAGAGCAGGCGAAGGAGAGTCCTTCAGGGCCTCTACATACTGTGAGTAAAGTGAGCTCATAGAATCCGGATCTGCGCTTCAATGGCCTGGTGATCGGAAAGCGGACACTCGACTCCTTTGATTTTTCCAAAGAACGGGCGAATGCGTTTATGTTGAATAACTGCCCGTGCTTTGCGCGGATTCAGGAGGACGTTATCTACCATTTGCTTGGCCGGGTATTTAACACTTTTATAGCAAGGAATATCGTAGGAGCTGGATGGGACATCAGGGTTTTCGACTTGAGGTGTTTCCATATTCAGCAAAGAAAGTGTTTTATGAAAATCGTCTTCCTTGACATCGATGTTAAGATCCCCCGCCAGGATGAGAGGGATTGATTCAGATCTTGCAGAAACACCGCGACTGTAGAAATCATGTATCTCTTCAACCTGTGACCAGCGCGCCCTGCGATTGTGTTCTTCGTCTCCAGCATTCAGATGTGTCGTTGAGAGATGAACGTTTCTTCCGGAAGGGAGTTCGAGGTTAAGGAGGAGTACGCCTTTAGCCGCGAAACAATCGGCTCCCGTACACTGATTATAGTAGTTGTAATCAATTGAACTCATCGGATATCGGCTGAGAGCGAAGAGTCCTGAAGTCATCACGTGTTTCCAGCGACCGCTGCGGCCTAGATCAACCTGATAGGGGTATTTTGATTTCAGAGCTTCACCGACCTTCCTGCGAAAGCATTTCATGAAAGCTTCCTGAAGGACGATAACATCGTGGTCAACTTTTAAAAGTTCATTGATGATGAGTTGCGTGCGATCACCTTGCACAGAAAATTTCACGGGCTTCGGAAGCATGTACACGTTCCAGGTCAGGAGCTTAAGCGTCACTGGTGCCTCAGCTGACCAGACTGAAAAAGAAAATAAGCTAATCAGGATGAAAATCATTTTCATACCGTTCTCCGTGCAAGTTCATCAGCGGGGAATGGCACAGGCCTTTCTCCGCTTTCTTTAATATTAATATTGAGTTGTTCAAATAATTCAATGATCGCGTTCACCATTTCGGTGTGCGTGTTCCTGCCGTGAACGTTGTGTCCGCCTTCATAACATTGCATGTCGTACTCTTCCGGGGTTGTGATGTATCCCATGTAGCAGTTTGCGTAGGAAGTAATGATGACTTTTTTAAATCCATTATGGAAGGAGCGCCGGGAGATTTCCTGGCGCAAACGCCGGGCCGACACGGTCGTTATCTCGCCGGGAACGGCGACTATCAAAACATTTCCTAAAGCGATTAATTGAAATGGAATTGTTCCAGGAACCCACGGAAGCGTTTTAAGTGCACCTGCCTTTGCTGTAACTCTCACTGACTCGACAGTTTTATCCGGAAGTGGCGGAAGCTTCTCCCACAAACTTAACGGAATCCCTGCAAATGAACCTGTGCGGTGATCCAGCATAACGTCTTTTCTTCCATGAGCATTAAAGAAGCTTTGATCTTCCGGATGCCTGATGAGCCTGACAGTCTTATGGATCTTACTGACTATTCTTAAGAGCGGCTTGAGTGCGAGTGGGGCGCCCGGACCTTCGAGAGTTCCCATAAAAAAACTCACGCCATGTGCGGGAGGAGCAAGACGCTGGGCCATATTTACGAATGTATGGGCAGAACGAATTTCTCCGTTAATTTCCTGCTGGCCTTGAATTCTTTGTGACTCCCGGAACTGGATCTCACCATTGAACTCTGCACTCTCGTACTGATCCGCGAATTTTCCGCGCATGAGTTTTGTTTTCTTGTCCCAGTAAAAATTCGGAGAGACGTCACCGGCCGAACTCTGCATGAAGAAGGCGGTCGTTCCTGGATTTTTACTTTCAAAAAGTGCAGCTGCTACACCTTTGTTATCGTGATGGATGCGTTTATTGTAACTGGAGATACTGGTGCAGTGGACACCGAAAAAGTTGAGCATGCCCCGCAACTGTCCTTCAGGCGACTTAATGAGAATTCCTTCCATCGTGCGCGAGACGGCCTTCTCTTTTTCACCGAGCTTAATATCTTCAACATCAGCATTGTTCTTGAATGCTGTCATTGAACGGTTAAAAGCGACTTCTTTATCGAGACTGATTTCGACTTCGCCCCAAGTGAGCAGGGACGGAGCGAGATCTTTGCGCGCAAGTTCCACTGCCTGAACAGCGGCACCAGCGACACGATCAAAAACTCTCGTCTGAAATCCGGGGATAGTGAAATTATAAAAAGGATAGTGACTGTAACCACCGGGAGCAGAGTGGGTGTGTTGTGCTGTCACGAGAAGATCTGCGTGCGTGAGATTCCATCCGTGTTGTTCAAGACGATTGAGAATTTCCTGTTTTAGAGCAATCGTCACGAAGGCCTGTTCAAGATGGATTGTCACCACCGGCGACTTTCCCACTTCCTGCAGGACCATCGCACGCGCCATAAGCGGAGTTGCAACTTCTTTGACGACGTTGTGAAACTGGCCATATCCCATCATTCCGATTCCGGGAATAAAACATGTCATTTCGGTTTTGCCGAAACCACATTCATAAATTGATTTCATCTCTCTATTATCGTGTTTGACTAAAATAGCTCAAAGAGAAAAGAGAGATTTTTTTTCTGTTAATTATACTGCAGTGAGAGAGTGGACGTTCCGTCATGGCGCTTGTTTAGCATGAGATTGACCGGCAGGGAATTTGTCAGGGCCTTGATGTGAGAAATCACTCCTACCATCAGACCTCGGGTCTGAATCTGGTTAAGCATATCGAGAACGTCTTCCAGAGAATCCTGGTCAAGTGTTCCGAAACCCTCATCGATGAACAGGGAATCAATTTCCGCTTGCCCCCGGGTCATTTCCGCCAATGCGAGGGCCATGGCAAGGGAAACCATGAAGGTCTCACCACCTGAAAGGGTCCCGACTTTCCGGAAGCCTCCATCCCGGAACTTATCCAGGACATAGAACTCAGGAGTGATTTTCCCGGTTTTGGACTGATGAACGATTTCATAACGGCCCTGGCAAAGTTTCTGGAGTTCTTCGTTGGTCTGAGCGATGAGATTTTCTTCCACCAGCGAGAGAACAAACGTTCTGAGATCGTCTTTGCCCAGAATCGTGTAAAGACGCTCGAGTCTCTGGAGGCGCCCGGTGATGTCCTTACTCTTCAATTCAAGAAGCGTGATACGATCCTGGCGTTTTTCCCAGTCAGCAAGGCGAGCGACTGTTGCTGCGAGGCCTTCTTTTTCGGTGGCAACTTTTGCTGCGAAGAATTCTTTTTCTGATAGGACCAGTTCTTTAACAGGAATATAAAGATCAGGGATGCTCGAGAGATCGAGATCAAAGCTTTTCAATGAACTGATGAGCTGTCTGAGAGATTCACGTTCCACGACAAGACTAGCAGCTGCACTCACGCGAATTTCGTCACGAGCGCGAAAGAAATGCAGTTCAATTTCTTTTACAAGTTCAAGAATCTGGATCAGGCGGCCGGAGGCTTCTTTCAATAGCTGATCATGCCGCCGGTAGTGTGAGTCTCGTTTCTTAAATTCTTCCTCGAGAAAGCGCACTGTTGCTTCGAGTGCTTTGATTTTATCTGAGGCCTTATCAGATCCCAGCTCTTTTTTAAGTTCAGTCAGGAGGGCAGTGTGAGTCTTGATTGTTTCTTCGAGTTCAGATTCTACTGAGGCAAGATCAGTTTTTGCTTTCGTCATCGATTCATCCAGATACTGGCGATCTTTGCGGGCATGCTCATATTGAGTTTCCCTGTCGCGAAAATCTTTAAATACTGAAAGTGTTGATTTGAGACCTGTGAGTACTGCCCCTGTGAGTTCCTGCGGAATTAAAGATCCCAGAATTGTCCGGAGACTACTCAGATCCTGGTTCTTTTTTTCGAGGAGAGAGGATCTTTCCAGTAACTCGGTTCTGGACTTTGAAAAATCTTCGCGAGTCTTCTTGAGAATCTCCAGCAGCTTGTTTTCTTCACCCGTCATTTGATCGAGTTCCCACTTCTGTTGGTTCAGGAGCGCAAGTTTCTGCTCGAGTACTTCTGGTTCGAGAAGTGTGAGCTTGATGGTCTCTTCTAGACCACTCATCTCAGACTTCTTCAAAGTCAGTGATTCATTAATCGATTTAAGTGATTTTTCGAAGGACTTTTTTTCTTCAGACAGGCGGATCATCTCGCCTTCGAGGACTTCAAGTCGTTCGAGCTGTAGTTTAAGATCATCTGCTGCGAGTGTTGTCTGGAGTTCTTTCCAGCGTGCTTTGGGAACTTTTGTCTCACAAACAGGACAAGATTCATTTTCAATTGTGGTTTCATGGGTCCGGCAAAGGGACACAGCACTTAAAAGTCCGCTGAGCTTCTTTGTGGTCCTGAGAGGAAGAGTTTCCTTCTCATTTTCAGCAACCTTCAACATTATTTTTTTCAGGTGAGTCGATTCACTATCAAAATCAATATCCAGGGCCATGATGGTTTTGGTCAATTCCAGCGTCAGGACTTCTGCTCGATGCTTTTTTTCCCGGTCAGCTTTCAACTTTTCACGCTCTGCTATCACCCGCGCCAATTCTTCTGTAAAATTCTTTGGCAAAGCTTCTTTCTTTGCCTGAATTTCCTTCAGCTCCCGGGATCTCTCTTTTCCAAATTCTTCGTATTCATCGAGACGTTTTTTAGCGTTTTTTTCAGATTCCTTAAGCAGATTCATCTCGTGATGAAGATCAAACAGGGACTCAAGATTCTTCTGATGGATGCGAAGATCAGATGCCGGCAAAGTCAGCTTTTGCTCGAGGAGAGTTTTATCTTTTTCGATGGTTACTTCTTGTTCCCGTGCAGACAGAAGTTTTTTCGAGATCACTTCAGCTTCAAGCTTAAATTTCGCGACTTTTGCAGTGAGGCTATTCTTCTGAATGGCGATGGCCGATTCTTTTTCTTCAAGCTTCAGAAGTTCCTGAAGCCTGGGCTGTTCTTTCGCCTGAACTTTACGGGCCGACTCAAAAGCTTCCTGGGCACGGCCGGATTCAGCTAAGTTTTCATTCTGCGTGCGGGTTAGATCTGCAATATCCCCCCGGGTCGATTCAATCTTTTTCTGATTTTTTTGATTTTCTTCAAAGTAGTGATGAAGAGTGCGATACTGCTGATCGAAAGCATCGAGCAGACGAAAAGAAGATTCACTCTCACGGAGAAGGCCATCAAGTTGTGTTTTTTTCTTTTTAAGATCTTCGCCACTGGCACCCGAGTCTTTTAGTGTCTGCATCTCCACATCGAGTTGCTTTCTTCCTTCTCGTGCTTCTTCAAGATCCAGACGCAGGCGAGCCGAAAGACCTTCAAGGACGTCCCCTGGATACAGTTTTTCCAGAATGGCCTTGCGGTCTGAGAATGTACTGCCGAGGAACTTCGCGAATTCGCCCTGGTTTAGAATGATACACTTGCAGAACTGATCAAAGTCGAGCTGAAGGATTTCTTCGATGGATTTTGTGACGATGGTTTTCGGACTGTTGAAATCGCTGCCATCAACTTCATACAACTCGCGAACTGGGGACTGTGGAGTCGAGTAGGGCTCTCCGTTCTGCTTCAGGACCCGGGCGCGCCAGGTAGAAAAATATGTCTTCTCCCGCACCTGGAACAAGAGCTCGATTTGTCCCTCTTTTTCACCAAGAGTAACAACGTCGTTCTGCTGAACACTTTTCTTGAAGATATCACCGTAGAGTACGAGGCCGATTGAATTGAGAATGGATGACTTTCCCGACCCGGTTTCACCAGTGATAGCAAATAACGGACTCTGGGCCACGATGTCCCGGAAGCTGACAGAGTGCTCGCCTTTAAGCGAAGCTATGTTTTTGATCTTAAGCTCGAGGAGGCGCATGAATGCTTTTCTCCAGGAGTTCCTTAAAGTCTTTCATGAGTTCATCTGGAACTGTGGGTGCTGCCGGAAACTTGTGGGCGTAGAATTCCTGAAATAGATTTTCTGGCGGAAGTTCAAAAAGCTTCTCGTGACGTTTATCTTTTTTCTCTACTCCACCGTAGGTAGGCAGGTAGCTTAAAAGTTCATATTTTTTTTCTTCCAGAACTTTCTTCATTTCTTCAATGAGACCCACGACAGGTGCTTTAAGAGACATCTGTACTTCTACCATAGGAGTTAAATCTGAAGCGAGCTCGAGCTGAGAGAGTTTTTCGCGCCAGTTACTTTCATCCACTTTTAGAATCGCCAGGGCACGAAAGACCGGAATGGGATGAGTTTCAAAAGTCAGGACATCTTTTTTCTGGTCAATGAGGACAACACTTTTGCCAAGAGTCTCAGAAAAACGCAGAGGTATCGGTGAGCCGGAGTAAAAGCTGTTGCTGCTCACTTTTTGTGGCTTATGAATGTGCCCTAAGGCCACATAATCAAATCCGCGAAGGACATCGACAGGTATCGAGTCTACTCCTGAGAGTGAGATGACCTGCTCTGAACCGGCAGCTTCAAACATCCCGGCAAGATGATGGAGCATAAGAAGTCTCGCTGAAGATCTTGGTCTTTCGAGATATTTTCTCAAAGCAACCAGCGCGTCTCCTTCACCATGAGGAAGGAGTTCGTAAGAGCGGAAAAAGGGAAGGGCACAGATCTCAAGAGTTTCATCACCTCTTTTGATTTCACACCAATGATCATTTACGTTTTCAGAAAGTTTTCCCCAGACTTTTACTCTGTGAGGAGCAAGTAGCTTTGACGGTGCTTCCAATAAAAGCCCAGAGTCGTGATTTCCGGCGATGATAAATGTTTCGGTCTTTGTTTCCACCGAAACCCTGTGAAGGAAGTGATAAAACATTTCCAGTGCTGAGTGCGGTGGTGTCGGTGAATCGAAGATATCACCCGAGATCAGGAGGAGATCAATTTCTTTATTGATGAGCGTATTGATGAGCCAGTCGAGAAATTGCTGATGCTCCGGAGCACGGTCCAGTTTGAAAAGTCTTTTTCCTAAATGCCAGTCAGAGGTATGGAGAATCCGCATGGACTATCGTCCCTGGCGGTTGCCACGGTTGGGATTATTAGGATTCAGGGCCTGATTTGGATTCGGGTTATGATTCTGGCCCTGGCCTTCCGGACGAGGACCGCGATTTTGATTCTGGTTTTGACCTTGAGGTCTTCCACCAGCATTGCGATTACCTTGATTACGGTTGCCCTCGTTTCTGTTGCCTTCGCTCCGGTTTTGATTCGGATTCTGGCCGCGATTTTGCGGAGGGCGGGGACCATTATTGTTGTTGTTCGGACGGTTATTGTTATCGCGACCCTGGTGAGAGTGCTGACGATTTTGATTTTCGCCGCGATCCTGAGCAACGTTCGAGCGAACTTCCATATCGTAGTTATGGTTATCGAGAGAATCATCATCATCAGGAAGAACTTCGTCTTCAGTCATGGTGTACTGAAGCTCTTCTTCGTCATCGAATGATTTCACTTTCCGTGGCTTATCGGTTTCCGGCTCTAAGAGCTCAGGCATCTGTAGGCCCAGAGATTTTTCACCGAAGAGAGATTCGAAAATTGAAGTCGCATAATCTTTTGAAGGCTCTTTGTATGAAAGAACTTCAGCTTCGAATGCCTTGATCTTCTGAGCTTTCGATTCGTCGAGACCAATGATCTTAGTTGTCTCATCAGTCACGAACTCGAACTCATTCGGGAAATTTGCTTCTTCTTTTGTGAGTGTGTCTTTGTAGAGATTCACCGTGTACCGCTTGCGTATCCCACGATTGGTCATCATCACAAATTGCTCAGAGAGAAGGTGCAGGCGATCGACTCGTCCCATTTCACCGGTGTGAGTGGAAACGAAATCTCCCTCTTTGGGAAGGCGCGAACGTTTCTCGCGATAAACTTCATCTTCATATTGCAGGCAGCACTTCAGCTGGCCGCAGACACCATTGAGTTTTGAAAAGTTAAGAGTGAGATCCTGGTTCTTCGCCATCTTGATCCCGACATTTCCATATTTCGTGAGAAATGATGAGCAGCAAAGTTCACGGCCACAAGGACCGATCCCACCAATGGCCGCAGAACGGTCACGGACAGAAATCTGGCGAAGCTCGATACGCATTTTGAGTTTGCCGACGAGATCCTTCACCATGTCGCGAAAATCAACCCGTGACGGAGCAATGAAGTAGAACACAGCTTTCTTGCCGAAAGACGTGAACTCAACATGAGTCAGGTGCATGTCGAGTTTGTAATATTCGATCAGGTCGTTACAGGTATTTTCAGCACGCTTCTGCTGATGGTAGGCGTCTTTGTCTTCCTTAATGTCATCGTCGTTGGCAACTTTTGAGATGCTGCGGACAGGGAGCATGCTTTTGTTAAACGGTACATCGTAAGGAAACGAGTTCACGTATCCCACGGCCATTCCGCGGTCGGACATCGCGACTACTTTTTCGCCATAATCAATGTGACGTTTGCCAACGAGGAAAGAAAATGAACGGGAGTTACCAGGAAAACGAACGCGCACAAAGCGCAGGATCTGGCCTTCCTTAAAACGGGAATCTTCTTTTTGATCTCTATTTTCTGAAGACTCGTCGTCTCCGTATGAAGTTGAAGATTGATCTTCGCCTTCTATAGATTCCGCTGAAGGGAGTTTTTCCTCTTCTGCGATATGCTCAGTAGTCATTCTACTATCTTGGTTTTGATAGGGTGGTATGTCAACGACTTAAGCGGTGATAAACATGCTCTTTGAGATACGAATGAAACAGCGTCCATTTTGTCGCAGCTGGCTGATTAAAATCATCCATTTCTTGGAGCGTCTTCAGCCAGTCCTGAAGGGCGGCCTTGGGACGCAAATCCTGTTTCTGTTGAGACTCCCAGCGCAAGAGTTCGTTGATCCAGAAATCGAGTCGCTTTTCCCGACCGTAGGATTCCAGAAATTCTGAAAGCTGCAGGTTCTTGGTCGTGTTCACAAACTCGTTCCAGTCGGTCATGTCCGGATTTTCCGGAGCGTGAGGAAGACGGATATGAATGGC